>CAWUIO010000053.1:0-43555 GCA_963922455.1 uncultured Microscillaceae bacterium | reverse complement strand
GCGCTCCTTGTTGATTTCATCAGAACCCCAAACTGACCCTTTTCGCCGACAAAAAATAAACTTAAACAGTTTCTAAAATTGATTTTTCAACCTGCTTGATGTAATGAAAAAAGATACGATGGGGCTTCCCGAGCCAAGACGTATGTTCTGATCTTGGAATTACCTGCCCGGCTCGGTCGGGCCACCCAGCAAAGCCCAAGCCGGCCAGCGCACAAGCCATTGCGGTCTTGTCCCTTCGGGTGGGTGTCCCTAAGCCAAAGAAAGATCCATAAAACGGCATGGAGCGGGAAAAAATGAATATGGTATATCCTGATGTCTCAACTCTCTTTTAAAGCTTAGGGATGGAGCGCATGTTTGAGCCCGAAATGGCCGAGTGGGGGGCAGGCGAGTAGCGAGAGCCCGACCCGCGCGGCACCAAATACACTCAGGGCTTCCTCACGAACTAGCGCGGGGAAGCCCCTGATTATGTTTTTAAAAAATAAGCTATTAAGGGTTGGTATAGCCTTTCTTTTTCCAATTGGCATTTCCTTGGGTAATGAAGTTACTTTGGTCAGCTCGCCATTTGGATAAGGTTTTATCGCTATAATTTAAGTAGAGTTTTCCGTCTACGATATCCCAGGCATTGGCATCGGGACTTACCAGTTTGCTTTTGGCGGCGATGGCATAGGCACAGTATCCCCCAAATACCGGGGCGTATTTTTCGGGGTTGGCCTTAAATTTATTCAAATTTTCCTGGCTTTTGAAATACCAAGTGAGTTCGCGATACTTAAAGGAAAACTCAGATTTTCCCTTCACGGCATCGGCATTTTTGGCCAGATTGAAGTACTCTACGGCATCATATCCTCCTAAAGCACCCCCGAATGTAGTATAATAATACTTGTAATTTTGGGCCGAGGCTAAGAGAGGCAAGCTCATCAAGGCTAGGAAGAAAATAAAGAATTTTGCTTTCAGTTTCATAGGATCTTAATTTTAAACAAGATGTTTTGATAGTCTGAATGGCTAACCAGGATTGGAAGCGCTTAGTGCCAGGATAGGCGCCTAATGTGATCTTATGTCAGGGATGGGACAAATTACCTAGGTAACAAAGCCAATCAAGGAGTGGTGACTTGTTCATCTACGGTCGTCCAGTTTTTGGTTTGCACGACGGCCCCATTGCGCCTTATTTCTCCCCGGAACTGCACTTGTAAATCAACTAAATCACCGGTTTGGAGGCCATTTACCCGAATTTGCGGGAAATCTTCGCCTCGGTAAAAGCAGCCCTGGGCTTGATCGGGGTTTCCTTGATCATCCCGGTACTGATTTTCTCCGCATTGGCTCGTGGTGCTATTTTGCCCGGCTTGGCTTCGGTGTCCATAAAAAATGCCCGGGCAGGTGGTATTGCCATCTTCTTGCATGGTGATAGGAAGCTGGCCTCCGGGAAGTAGGTTAAATAAGCCGGACAAATCTTGTGAATTAGGCCCCCGCCACCCCATGGCCACCCCAGCGATAAACTGTCGGTACTCAAACTCCCCACAATTACAGCGGGGAGAAAAACGGGCTTCTACGTAGTGATGCCCTCGTATCCGGGTAACCCCTCCCGGACCGGCCGTAGAGGCTACCTGGGTAGGGTGCCTGACCACCCGAAACATAGTAAGGCATTCTTCATTGGAGCTTGGTACGCCTTCCAGTTCTTGCTCGTGCTGGATAAAAGCGAAGGTGCCCGGACCTACTTTTCCGTCTTTTTGAAGCCCATACGTTTCTTGTATATGAGAAATGGCTAGGATATCATCTTCGGTCCAAGTGCCTGTGGGTTCTGTTCCTACTATATCTTGTATAATGCGGGTATTATCTGCATCGTAGCGCATGCGGTTAAACCGCAGGGCATCTTGGATCTGGGGCGGGCTTAATTCTGGCTGTTCTTCAGGCGTGTTTTCGGGTTGGGGGGTAGCTAGGTCTCTTTGAATAATCAGAGAATTACCTCCCATTCCCTTTCCTTGGCCCGAAAGCGTCAGCGGCTTTTGGCCCTGCTTTGCTTCAAGTTCGCGTTCAGCCAAGCTTGATAAACGAGGAAAAGAATGGGTTTTCGTTTGAATGTTTTGAAAAGCCGCTTGGAAAGGATTGTGAGATACCTTATGCTGGGGCAAAGGACTTGGGGTATAAGCTTGGTTTGGCTTATACCTCGAGTCCTTGGCTATGTCTGCTTGGAGATATCCCATAATGTTATGAATCTCCCTAATCTAGGAAATTTTATACCGATTTCCTAGGCCTTGGCCCGGGAATCACTCGCCCGGACTATAAAGTGGTAGTAGCCATAGAGTAGGAGGCCTCCGATAAAGAGAAGGTACCAGACCTCAATAAATACCAAAACCAAGGCCTGCATAAAGTGCAGGGATCGCTGAAAGGCCAGGGCCATTTGCTGGGAAAAGGGTACGGCGATTGGATTTACGTGGGCAATTTGATACGTACGGTACACTTCCGGTTGATAAAAATAGATAGATAACTCACTGTAAGCAATCTTATCTTCTAGTTTCATTCTTTCCAGGGTAGCGAGGTCCGAATGGGTTTGTTGTTGATGACGGGCTACTTCGGTATCCCGAACCTCATCCAATGGGGCATCCTCACTCTTTTGGATGGCGTCTTCTAGTCGCTTATCTAAGCTTTGGTCACGTTTTTTTTGCATTTCCTCGGCGAGAAGCTTGAGTTGCACATCCTCGGCGCTGAGGATTCGGTAATGCAGGAATGAAACCAAGGGGCTGAAGGCCCGGATAACACTGTCTAAATTTTGCTGGGGGACCCTAAGGGTCATTTCGTTTTGCACGGTGTAATATTCCTTCACTAAGGAGCTATCCTGGCTTATTTTGGCTTGTTGGGTGCGGGAGACCTCACTGCGGAGGTTGGTGTGGGTAATAAAACCATCATACTGGGCACAGATATCTTCAATCCTACGGGTAGCTTGGCGTGTATTTTCCACTTGGAATTGAATCTGACTGGTTTTTAAAAACTTTCTTCCGGGCTGGTCTAGATTCATATGGGCTGCCAAATCTACTCCTTCTGTAGATTTGGCTGGTGGAGGAGCATCTGCCACAGTTTCCTCGGGGCCGGATTGCCAGGCTTCTTGGGCCAGTTCGGAATCTGCTCCACAGGCTTGCAAAAGGGCAAGGCCCACTATAAGGATATAAAACTTTTTACTTTTTAGCATGGGTAAATGATTGATGGATTATTTTAGTTTACCCCCGCTTTGGGAACTTATTACAAGAAAGCACCCCTATTTTCAAAATCTGAAAAAAAGGGGCGCTTAAAATATAAAGTATACCCGTTTATCTCGGGTTTGCCGAAGTGCTCTGGATGAAGCCCGCCACATCATCTTTAAACTTTTGAATAGAAGGTTGATGCGTATACATCATGTGACCTGCTTCATAATATTCCATTTGGATATTTTTCTTGATCTCGGGGGCCAATCCTAAATGGTCAAGGGTGTACTCAACCCCGTAGAAAACCGTGGCTAGGTCGTAGTAGCCATTTAAGATGAGCACTTTCATGTTAGGGTCCCGGGTCATGGCCCGGGCCATATCCATGCCAGTATTGACGGCTACTTGGGCATTCCAGGCCGTATTTCCCTTATGGTTCCAGTTCCAGGAAAAGCCTTCTCTTCTCCCAGCAGTGATAGAATAAGTAAGTTTTTTGTTGACTTTCAGTTCATTATGAAAATAATCCAAGAAACTAGCAATATAAGCCGGGGAAATTGCTAGACTTTGGGGGTCATACTCGGCTTCTTGACTCAATAAGTCTTGATTTAGCCCCACAAAGCGGGAGTCTAAACGGCCTACAGTTTTTCCTTCATCCCGCATCAGTTCCTGAAAATACTCAGTGTTTTTCACTCTTAGGTTGGCTTTGAGCCAATAATCTTGGCTAAGCCCACTATATCGGGCTAGTTTTTGGGCTATGGCATTTTTATCACGGCTGCTTAGTTGATCCCCCTTAAATAGGGCAGAGGCATACTCGTCACGCGTAAAGAGGCGTACTTCTTTCATAAAATCTTCCAAACTCGCCGGTTTGTTGGGCACTTTATCGTGGTACCAAGCCGTAGCAGCATAGGTAGGAAAGTGAGAGAGGTATGGAATATCGTCATTGGGTGGAAAAAGTAAAGTACGTAAATCAAACACGGCAGAAACCATAATCACCCCGTTTAGGGCAATTCCATTCCCTAGGAGATAATCCATAAGGCCAGCATTACGAAAGGTACCATAGCTTTCGCCGAGTAAGTATTTGGGGGAGTTCATGCGATCGTTTTCAATTAAATACTGGGTGATAAACAAGCCAATAGAACGTATATCCCCATCTACCCCCCAGAAATCTTCAAATTTGGCTTTTCCCACGGGTACACTCAAACCTGTACCTACGGGGTCTATCATCACTAAATCGGCTACATCGAGTAGGGAGTACTCATTATTGACAAGGTTGTAGGGGGCCGCTGGGGTAAAATCCGGATCATTTACCACGATACGCTTGGGACCAAGCACCCCCATATGCAGCCAAAAGGAAGAGGAGCCCGGTCCTCCATTGAAGGCAAATACGATGGGCCGCTTGCTGTTACCGTTGCTTTGGGTATAGGCAGTAAAACCAAAGAGTGCGATCGGCTCATTATTTTCATCCCGCAATTGCATGGTACCGGCCTGGGCATTGAGGTTGATGGTATTTCCTTTGATTCGAGCACTTTGTTGCGTGGTAGATACTTCTCCTTCAGGGATGGCTTCAGATTTATCCTGGCCCATCAAAGTAAACTGGGCAAGTAAGCATAAGAGGGGTAATACTATTAGTTTCATATTTGTATTTAGAGGCTTGGATTTAAAAAAGTGCGTTGGCTACGAATATAATCAAGAAACTGTGTAAGTCTGGGTTTTGTGGGCAAAAAGGGGCCGTTTGGGGTTCCGGTGAAATCAATTTCCCGGATTTCCATTTTACAAGGGCTCTTGGCCACCCAAGAGGAGGAGATTCATTGTAAACAATTTCTAAGTGTGTATGATTTGATAGGAAGGGAAATGGAGGAGGAAGGAGCCAAAAAAGCCCTTGTTTTTCTAAAACAAGGGCCCTTTAAGTACATGCCGGTAGGGTTTACTCACTTCTTAATACGTTTACGGGATTGCTGCGGGCACTTAGCAAAGCATGGTAGATAACGGTGAGGCTTGCGATAGCCAAGGCCCCAAAGCCTGCTCCCAGGAATACCTCAGGGCCAATATTTATCCGGAAGGCATAATCTTGGAGCCAGTTACGAGCCAGCAAATAGGCAATTGGACAGGCAAGTACAAAGGAGAGTAACACCAGACGAAGAAAATCTTTTAGCATTAAGCTTAAAATGCCAAAGATACTGGCTCCTAACACCTTTCGTATGCCAATTTCTTTACTTCTTTGTTCGGTAGAGAAAGCGGCAAGGCCAAATAAACCTAAACAAGCTACCAAAATGGATAGGAAGGTAAAGATACCCACTACCTTACTAAGCCTTTGCTCGCTTTGATATACTTGATCAAAGTGCTGGTCTAAAAAGCTATACCGAAAGGGAACCCCTGGGAAGAAGGTATTCCATTCTTCTTCTAGTCGGGCCAATCCCTTACTCAGTTGAGAAGGCGCTAGGCGAACCGAAATTTCGGAATACCCCCAATTTTGATCGGCAACTAAAACTAAGGGTTCAACGGCTACGTGCAAACTATTATGATGAAAATCTTGGATGACTCCAGAAATTTGTCCCAGGCTGTCCAGCCAGCTAAAGCCAAAGCCTCGCCCAGGTAATGCAGAAACATCGGGGCTCAGGTTTTTAGCCATAGCTTCGTTGATAAGATACTTTAATGGGGCTCCCTCTACTTGAGAAACTGGCAATCCTTCTCCCCGAACTAATTCTACTCCATAAAAGTCTAGATAATCGGCGTCTACGTTAATCACATACGATGCATGGCCTTGTAACACACTATCTACTTTAAAGGCAAAACTTAAGCGGCTCACTTCCTGACCCAATCGCTGGTTGGCCGCAGTAACCTGCAATATCTCCGGATTACGTTTTAAGGACTCCTTGAAGGTAAAATACGTATCCGTATCTAAGCTTTCAAAAGGTAGCAATACGACTTGTTCCGTAGTGAAACCTAAATCTTTATTTCGGAGATAATGGAGTTGCTCCACAACCAAGAGGGTAAGGATAATCAGGCTTACGGCAATGGTAAATTGACTAACTACCAAGACATTTCGGATCGGTAACTTGGATTTCTTTCTATAAAACCTTCCCTTTAAGACTTTGACCGGTTGGTAAGAAGAAATATACAAGGCAGGATATAAACCAGCCAAAGCACCTACGCCCACCCCCATACTCAGTAAAGCTACTAATTGCGCCGGATGTTGGATTGGATTAAACTCAAGATTCCGTTGCGTAAGCTGACTCAGGTATGGAAGGCATAAGTTGATGAGCAAAACCGCCAAAAACATGGCAAGCAAACTATAAAGTATAGCTTCTCCTCCCAACTGAAAAACCAATTGATTTCTTCTAGCGCCAATACTTTTGCGAATCCCGATCTCTTTAGCCCGAATGACGGAGCGGGCCGTGCTGAGGTTGATAAAATTGATTACCGCCAGGATTAATACCAAGGCTGCCAAGCCCAGGAATATATAGAGATACTGTTGGTCAAACTTCTTAAAATTGATCGTATCTAAAGTGATTGCCGCCGAATGTAAATGAACCTCAGAAAGGGGCTGAAGGCGCAATTCCATCATTTCACTAAGTTTATAATTCTCGCCTTGGTTGTAGGCATCCAACATGGCTGGCAGTTTTGCCTCCAACGATGCGGGCTCCGTATTTTCTTTGAGTTTGAGGTAGGTAAATAGCCAGTTATTAATATAAGCCCAACTCGTGCCGATTTCTGAAAGCTCAAGCGAATGAATGGAGAAGAGGGCATCAAATTGAAGGTGACTATTTTCGGGGAGCTCTTGCAGCACACCACTTACTTGAAACACCTCATCTTCTTCACCCTCTTGAGATATGCGAAGTGTTTTGCCAAGTGGGTTAATATCTCCAAAGATCTTTTGGGCTTGGGGAGCACTGAGCACTACAGCATTATTTTGACGAAAAGCTTCTTGAGGATTACCGTAGCGCATAGGAAAATTAAAAATTTCCAAAGCCGTGCTGTCTACCCGGTAATTTCGATCAAGGTAGTGCAACTTGTCTCCGCTTTTGACCAATAAATGATCATCGGGTACGAATCGGCAATAACTTTCTACTTCAGGAAACTCAGCTTGAACCGTAGGCGCTAGTGGATACATCATAAGGGCTTGAAGTTTAGTATCCTCTCCTAAGTTAGCTTTTTGATATAGGCGATATACCCGATGGGCATCTTGGATCTGCGAGTCGAAGCTCCATTCGTAGCTGACAAATAGTAAGATGAGAAAACAAACCGTGGTACCTAAGGCAAGCCCACTGATATTGAGGAAGGAATAGACTTTATATCGCTTGATGTTACGAGTGGCAATTTTTAAATAATGTAAAAACATGGTTTTGACGGTTTTGGAGGTTCTTTTAAGCTCTCTACAAGCTCTACGCCAAGTTGGCAAGTGTTTGATAGTCAGCGCTCTACCCAGAGGTCAATCCGGCATAGCATACGCATATTGTTCGATGCTGATACAAATGTGCCCAAGAGCGTACAGCTTGCTTCCAATTACGTATCTTAGATAGATGACTTGGAAAATAAAAATTGCCCAGACTTCTGATGCATGGGCTTTAACCCAACTGACAATAGCCTCCAAAGCCTACTGGGGATATTCGAGGGAGCAAATGCGTTTATGGACAGAGGTGCTTAGCGTATATCCTGATTACATACAACAACATGAGGTATTTGTACTTTGGGATCAAGAAATTATGCAAGGATATTACGCTTATAAACAAGAAGTCTCACATATTTTATTAGATAACTTATTTGTACATCCCCGAGCAATAGGCAAAGGATGGGGCAAGCTTTTGTTAAACGATTTTGAAGCAAGGCTAAAAGCTGGGGGAGAAACCAATATACGCTTGGTTTCCGAACCCCAGGCGGAGACCTTTTATAAAAAATATGGCTATACCACAATTGATCAAAAAGAAAGTTCCATACCGGGGAGGTATTTACCTGTTATGCAAAAGCAATTAACTCGTTAGATAAAAAAAGAGCTGCCTGGTGAGCAGCCCTTATGAGGAGGTTTTTCATAGTTAAGGAATAAAGACCTCACTAATACTAGAGGGCTTTGAGCCTTGTTTGCTTATGTGCCTACATAAGATGATGCTCAAATGTATGCCAAGGTTCCTAAGGTTTTCTTAATCTAATTTAAGTAATATCCAAAAACATAATAAAATATCCATATTGAGGGTAAAAATGAATGAGCTAAGTCCATTTCAATCCTCAATTTTCTCGATACCTGCATAATAAAATCTTTGTTCCTTGATTTTTCCTGACTTCCATTGTTGAAAAAAAGCTTCCCGAAGCCGCAATCTCCCTTGCTTTATACTAATGAAGTCATTTTGCATTTCACCCCATACCTTGGCTTTCTCGGCATCCAGTACGACATGGCTTAAAGTGATGGTCAGGTCTTTTACTTTCCCTAGGTTTTGACTTTCGTGAGCGTGTAAAGCACTTTTACCTTGCAGTAAGAGCTTGTGATTTTCATACTGAGTGGCATCTTCGGCATAAAATTGCTCGATAGCCTCAAGGGTCTTGCCTTGCTCAAGGAGTTGGGCAAATGTTTGGAAGCTTTGTTCTAAATTCATATTAATACGTTTCGCTAATATGGGAAGAACAAAAAAAACGAAGCTATTAGCTCCGGTTTTTTAAAAAATCAAGGTGTAAGAAACAGGAAATTATTCTTCTATGGCTCAAATCGGGTATACTCGGGTTTTCAAAGCGTGAAGACCTATTTGAGCTTTTATTCAATCATTTCTAAAAACTAAGCTAGCTTGCCCTCGCTGAGTGCGTTCCTAGCTGTTCATGTAACGCGTAATAGCCTACTTACCCTAAGCTAACTTAAGCAGGAATGTGCATGACCCACGGCACGGGCTCTTTGGCTTAGGGATAGGCGCCTCTTCATGAAAAGGAGTGGGTCGATACTGCTGGTTGAGCGGGAGACGGCTCGGCAGCCTAGCCCGGCCTGCGCTGGCAGATAGGTATAATGCTGTTCGCTAAATTCTAGCGCAGGCAAGCCCCCGTTTTTACATTAGACAAGATTTATCAGGTGCATGTAAACGTCCAGCCCTAAAAGATACATTAAATGGGTCCCTAAATGCATCGTGTTTTTGATTTTAAAACTTAGACGTGTGCTGCTTAAAAAACTTGCGGGGAGATGAGAAAGAGTCATAAAACCCAGGCTTGGGGCTTGCCTGCGCAAAGAAATCACGGCAGAGTTGACCTTATTGACCAGCGCAGGCCGGGCTTGCCAGCAAAGCCGGAGCCGGCCCCCCACTACCAGCGGCGGTCTCCGCCCTCCGGGTGGCATCCCTAAGCCAAAGTTTGTACTACTTAGAGTTAAATTGTACAGGTAGTGGGCAAAAACCGGTAATAAATTGTTTAATCAGTGTGGATCAAGAAAATAAAGCATCCTATGTTCAAGCCAGAGATAGTACCAGAGATTATGGTAAAAGATGTACGGGACACAGTACGTCTTTACCAAACATTTTTACCCAGTGAATTAGTGGCTCACAAACCAGAAGAGGGCACTTGGCACTGGACGCAAATTCAAATGGGTGGCTACAGCCTAAGTTTTAAGTCAGAAACCCGTTTAAAAGCCGAATTTCCAGTTCTAAAAGACCTACAGCCTGGAGGGAGCATAATCTAAGGCTGTCCGAAAAGCCCATATACTGATCTTAGAAGCTCAGAACTCCCTATTCCTAGCAAAACCTGGCTTAGGGATGGGCGCCTCTTCATTAAAAGGAGTGGGGTGAGACCCTCGCTGGCTGCGCGCGGGCCGGCTCACCAGCCCAGCCCGGCCCGCGCTGGTAGACATTTTCTCGTTTAAAGCCCTATTTTTTAGCACGGGCAAGCCCCAACATTTTTCTTTGGGAGGCTTACCAATATAGCATTTTCCTCTTTCCAGGCTTGCTAGCTTTTCGGACAGCCCTACGTATAATCTTATGCTTCATCTTGGAGCAAGTAGAGACTATCTACCACGCCATTCAGTCAGAAATAGAAATCCTAATCCCTTTGAACCATTCGGCTTGTGGAAACTTGGAATTTACTTTTTTAGATCTCAATGCTTACCTAGTAACGATCAGCCGTCCGGAAATGACAAATGTAGAAGCTTAAGCTATTCCCCTAAAAGCCTAGTGGACTGATACTGATATCCCGGATATCGAGCAAGAAGTTATTGACCCGGCTTCCGGCTATATAATGATTTCCGTCGGCATCTTGGAATAACAAAGCCGCTTTATCTGGGTTGGCATCTCCGTAGAGTTCAACTTGAAGCAATGCCCCAGAGAAAGGGTTCAAGACTGCCAGAATAAGATCATCTTGAGTTTGGGGGTTATAGTGTTGGCCCAAAACCAAAATGTTGCCTGCATCCGTTTCGCTAATATCCAAGCCTACTTCTTGATAGAGGCTTAGTATTTTTGTCCAAGCTGGTACAGAGTTGGGGACAACCTGTTCTAGTTTGGCAACAAATAAGTTATTGCTGTCTTGCTGGGTAGTACGGGTCAGGCCGGTAAGAATTACTTGCCCATTCTTTAGACGAGATATATTTTGAGCTTCCCCTTCAATAGTAGAGATGATATTTTTAAAATCTAGGTTGACGTTTTGGAGATCGACCGAAAAAGAAAATACTGAAGGGTTTACCAAGTCTGTTCCCGCCAGTAATATTCGAGAGGAGTTATTTTCGCTCAGTAAAAGGCCTTTGCCGGCTTTACAGTTTCGGCAATCTTCTTGAAAATTTTGGGTAGATATACGGGTTCCTTGGGCATCGTAGCGATCTATCAATAGCGTAGAGCGGTCATTTTGAATGACATTGCCTACTGCCATAAAATTACTTGTGATACCGTCTGTGATCTCAAAACAATTCAAGTAGGTTTCGTCTTTGAGCGAATTGAGCAATTGGAGCCACCCTTGGGTTCCAAACTGCCCTTCAGAATCCAATCGCATAAGAAAGGCATCCCGGTTGGAAGGGCTGGCTTGGATAATCCCACTTAGCAAAAAGCCCCCGTCGGCAAGTAATTGGATATCTTGAGGAAAAACAGGATCATCACTAATATTGGAAAATTCTCTAACCCAAAGGGTATTGAAGTTTATATCTAGCTTTTGGAGATAGAGGGTTTGGACATCTTGTTTTGCTAACACTATGTAGCCCGATTGGCTGGGAAGGCAAATTATATCGGCGGTCACCTCATCACTTTCAGAGGAGCCAAATGTCAACGTATTTGGGAGGTTTTCGGTGGGAGGGATCACCTGGATTGACTTTTGGGTTGAATCAGTTAGCACACCATTCGTCCTCTGGATTTGCACTTTCAAACTTACATCGTAAGTTCCTATGGAGTCATAAACAAATTTTGGGTTCTCTATTGAGCTTTCAGAGGCAAGAGGATCTCCAAAACGCCATTCGAAAGCCGAGGCGCCAGCGGTGCTGCTACCCGCCAGAAAGTCGACTCTTTGGCCCACCCGCACAAGGCTAGGTGCCTGAAAGTCAGCTTGAAAGCTAATAAAATCAATTTCTTCAATCTTTAAGCAAGAGGCTAATAAGAAAAAGCCAGCCATAATAATCCAGCGAAGGAAGTATATAGTTCTATCCTGGTTCATCTGTTGAGGTTTTTAGGAATTGCCGGGTTTACTCTCTCAAAATTACGTAATATTTATCCAAAAAAGGAAGGATAGCTTTCAACAAAAGTTAAATTCTTGTAAATTCGCGTATATCATGCTGATCCAAGTAAACGCCCATATTTTATAAGCTATGAGAAACAGTGTACACAAGCTTTGGTATATACTCCTTATTTCCTTCTTCCTGCCTTTACAAAATTCCTTTGCTCAGTTGCGTATCACCTCTAGCATTCCTCAAAGAGAGGCTTTACAGGTGCCCCTCAACTCGAATATTGTTCTAAACTTCGACCGGGATATTAATTCTGGGACGGTAGAGGACAATATCTTGGTAAGAGGTAGCCTATTTGGTACTTACGGGGGGCTAATTACGGTAAATGCGAATACCCTGACCTTCAATCCGGATCGGGACTTTATTCCGGGAGAGACGGTAGAAGTGAGTTTGGCGAGTGGTTTACAGGGGGTGGATGGCACTCCGGTAGCGGCTCCTCAGACCTTCCGGTTTTACTCGCGGGTTGAGCCTAGTTACGAAAACCCGCCTGAGTTTGCTTTGGGAAAGACAGATTCTACTATAAGCAATTTTACTTACCATCAAGCGGCCGACTTTGACGGGGATGGTGACCTGGATTATATCTTCAGAACATCTTTTTCTGCTTATTATGTGGAAGGCCTGGGAAATGGAAACCTGGGCGAACCTACTCGTCTTCAATATTTGAATGATACAGACAACCCAGTCAATGCGTTCTTAGATGGGTTTAGATTTGTAGACCTTGATCAAGACGACAATATGGACTTCATCGCCTGGCGAAACTCAGTTTTGTTTTGGTACCGAAATGAAGGGGGCGGGCAGTTAAGACAAATCCAGTTATTACCCAATGTATTAAGTGGCATAACAGATGTTTTAACAGTAGACTTAGATGCGGATGGTGACCTAGACATCGTTACTAGGCAACAAAACCAGAACCGAATAGCTTGGCTGGAAAATGATGGGAGCCAAAATTTTACCGAAAATCAGATTACGATTAATGTACAAACTGTTTTTGGTTTTGATATTGGAGACCTTAACCAGGACGGCTTCCCGGATATTGTCACTTCATCGTCTTCCGATGGAAAGATTTCCTGGTTTCGTAATGATGCCAACCAAACGTTTTCTGAAACCATTATTTACTCCCAAGAATTATTAGGAAACCGGACCATACAACTCCGAGATATGGATGGCGACCAAGACTTGGATATTATTTACCATCGTAACCCATCTGGTTCGGCCAATGATAATATCATTTGGATAGAAAACGATAATTTAAGTTTTGTCAACGAAAATGTCATATTTCAAGGCTTACTCTATGACTTTCGGGTAAACGATGCCGATGGGGACGGGGACTTGGATGTTTTGATCAATACCAATATTGGCCAAGCGTATCGGGTATCGTGGATGATACAAGAAAGTCCAAGCTATTTTGAGGAAGAAATAATATATGAAACTGAAGCCCGGGTAAACCACATCGAGACCATCGATATATCAGGCGATGGGCGCTTAGATGTATTGTTCTCACGAAATAATCTACCCTCTATTCTAAGCTTTACCCAAATCTCTTCTTTACATGTTACTTCAGTAAACCCCAGGCCCAATGAAGTGAACATTGCCCGAAATTCAAACTTTCAAATTGTATTTGATCAAGCGGTACAAGCTACTTCTATCAATTCACAGAATATTCAACTCCGCTCCGAAAGAAGAGGAGAACTCACGTGGACCTTTACTGGAGGGAATAGCAATACCATCACCATCGTTCCAGATGAAGACTTTCTCCCCGGTGAAGAGATTGAGTTGACCTTAGCCAATGGCCTACAATCCAATACAAGTCCTGATACCTTGTTTAATGGTCAAAATTATGTATACCGCGTAGCAAGCGCCCCTTCTCCCGAAAGTCCTCCTCAGTTTGTAAAACAAGTGATTGATTCACTCAGCCTGGGAGCCAGCCGTTTATTTCCGGCCGACTTAGACGGAGACGGCGATATAGATTTGGTAAGCACCAAGCGAACCAATGTGACCGACGATGAGATTGCATGGTTTGAAAACGACGGAAATCAGCAGTTTACCAAGTTTACCATTACAAATAATGCTGACCGAGCTAGAGAAGCTATCGCAGCCGATATTGATCAAGACGGGGACCTGGATATAATTTCTGTTTCTGAGCTATTAGGTAGAGTAAGTTGGTTTGAAAATGACGGTACCCAAAATTTCTCTGCAAATTCCCGCACAGTAGGTAATGTATTATCTCCCCGAACGGTGGAAGTCTCCGATATAGATGGAGATGGCGATATGGATGTGCTTGCAGGAGGGGATAGGTTAACGCTTTTTATCAACGATGGAAATGAAAACTTTACGACCCGTGATGAAATTAGTGCCCGTACCCAAGCGCGGCTTGGCGATTTAGATGGAGATGGCGTTTTAGAATTGGTATACAGCTCAGGTAGACTTATCCGGGACAAACTAGGGAATTATATACCCATTGGGTTTCCGAGCTTGACGAATAATGTCAATACCAATGGAGTCCACGACTTTAGCATTGGGGATATTGATAAAGATGGAGACAATGACGTAGTGTTGCTCAATTCAACCTCCTTGGAAGTATTCCTCAACCAAGACAGCTTAGGTTTTGAAACGGTATTACTTTCGTCAAATTTTAATAATGACCGTGGAGGCCAGATCCATTTGGCAGATATTGACGGAGATGGTGATTTAGATATCTTAGCCACCTCAGCTGCCCAAAACAAACTGGTTTGGTTAGAAAACTTCGGCAACTTAAATTTTGTTGAGCGTACCTTAGATGGAAACTCCCAAGGATCTTTTGGGGTGCATACGGTGGATATGGATGGTGATGGCGACCTGGATGTGTTAAGCTCTGAGTTTGATTCGGGGAAATTTGTTTGGTACATCAATGATAACAGCCTGACCATTACCAATTTTAACCCGGCGCCCTTTACGGCCCAAGCTCTTAGAGATGCCTCTATTCAAGTAATCTTCGAACAAAATATCGACCCTAACTCGGTAAACGTAAACAACTTTGAAGTGATGGGGGATATCAGTGGCCCGATTGCCTGTACGTATTCGGTGAATGACACGGTAGCCATTGCCCAGCCGCAAATGCCCCTCAAAGCGGGTGAAAGAATTCGGGTGATCTTACGTAACGGTATTGTCAGTGCCCAAGGAAATAACAGGCTCCCCCGATCGTTTGAATACACCTTTACAGTGCAAAGTGATCCCCCAGAAGACAATCCAGCCTACTGGGAAGAGCAAACCATTACCAATACAAACTTCAGTTATGCCCAAGCCGTGGATATTGACCAAGATGGCGACTTAGATATCCTTACTGGGGGAAGGAAACCAATTAATTGGTTTGAAAATGATAATGGAGTTTATACACAAAATGATATCGCCGCCAACGTTTCCGGCCCCATATTCCCAGCCGATATTGACCAAGATGGGGACCTAGACTTCCTAGCTGGCGAGTCTAATAAACTGGCTTGGTACGAAAACGATGGGAATGAAAACTTCATCCAAATTGATGAGTCCGAATTTTTTCTGCCTTCTAGTGTTTCCGAAATTCGGGTTGTAGATATAGACGGGGATGGCGACTTTGATTTTTTTGCCGCGGGCTTTGTTGGGTCATACTGGCTTGAAAATGACGGGAGCCAAGACTATACGCTGAGAACTATCACCATCGATCGCAATGATTTCTTTGAGTTGGGAGATATTGATTTGGATGGGGATTTGGATATGATTTCGACACGTTTTGGTGAATTACGGCTTTATGAAAATGATGGTAAGCAAAACTTTGAGTCCCGTATGTTAGCAACGGGTATTAGTGGCCATTTGGAAATCAATGACTTAGACTTAGATGGAGATGCCGATATTATTTTGGCTACAAGTACTAATTCTAACCCAGGGCTTGGTATCTTTTTATTAGAAAACGATGGTCGCTTAAACTTCACTTCTAAAAGACTAAGTACAACCCGCAGTTTGGAAACCTTTGTACGAGATGTGGATGGAGATGGAGACCCCGATATTCTCTCTCGGGGTAATTTTCAGTTATTTCCTAGCGGTACCGGCTTAGGTTGGTACGAAAACCTAGGCGGACTCAGTTTTAAAGAAAGGTTTATAGCAATAGCGGGCAATGGAATCTTCCCCGCCGATGTGGATAATGATTCAGACTTGGATGTTTTGGATTTTGGGTCTCTTGCCTGGTATGTCAATTCCCAAATCCTGGATTTGCAAGACAGTAACCCCCCAGCCAATGCCCAAGGCGTCAGCCAAAACAGTAATATTGAGCTCTTTTTTGATGAAGCAATTGATGTTACCAACCCTTTGAGTGAGTATATCCAAGTATATGGGGAGTTGAGTGGCTACTATTCTGGGACATTTAGTGTGACTGCCGATACTTTAGTCCGCTTTGATCCCGATCAAGATTTTAAGGCGGGGGAATTAGTAAGAGTTTATATCTCAAGGGACCTGCCCGCCCAGGCCGGGGGCCTAATCCGAGGTCCTTACAACTTGGAATTTAGAACCGCATTTAGCGCCCAAAATGGAGTAACCAGCTTCAGCCCCCGGCAAATTACTGTAACTGTGGATAACCCACAAGAAAGTATGATGGTCGATATAGATGGTGATGGCGACTTAGATGCCATCTCGGTATCCTTAAACGATGGGAAAGTGACCTGGCACGAGAATGATGGAAGTCAGGGCTTTACCGAAAATGTCATCAATACTATTGACATAGACCAAAACTTTAGTATTACCGCAGGCGATATCGATCGCGATGGTGATATGGACTTATTGGCGACTTCCTTCCGACTGGATAATGTGTATATGTATTATAATGATGGCAATGAAAACTTCACAGAAACCGTCTTAGCTAATAATTCCTTCCTCAACGGGGCCCGTGATGTTCAAGTGGCCGACATGAACTCCGATGGCTGGTTAGATATTATCGTAGCCGCCGAAGTAAATAATGCAGTGTATGTCTATTACAATTTACAAACCCTAAATAACCAAGGCTTTGTCAATTTTAATGCAAGGAATAGTCTTACTGCCCTTGAGATTCGTGATTTGTACATTTCTGAAATCAATAAGGATGGCTTCTTAGATATCATCTTTACCTCCGTAGTCAATGACGAAATACGCGTCGGGATCAATGATGGAAACGCTACCCCAGCCTTTGTCAATGTCTTAGTAAGTGACTCCATCAATGGGCCAAGCAGTGTCTTTGCCGCCGATATAGATAAAGACGGAGATAATGATATTGTTACTACCTCCTTCTTTGATGATCAAGTCATCTGGCTTGAAAACTTAGATACCGTAAACCTGGCTTTCCGAAAATACATTTTGGCCAGCGATAAAGGCCGGGCCCAAGATGCCATAGCCTTGGATTTTGATGGAGACGCTGATGTGGATATCCTGGCTGCTTCTGAAAGTAATAATCAAATCACCTGGTTTATCAATGACGCTTCCCAAAACTTTGCCGAACAAGCCATCAGTAACTCAGCCAGTGGGGTCAATGATATCTTTATCGCCGATGTAGATGGGGATGGCGATGCCGATGTGGTTTCTTCCCTGAGCGTGGATGATGAAGTGACTTGGTTTGAAAATATTCGACTAGGAATTGTCAATAACCCTCCTCAGTTAAGCCAAATTTCGGTCAATATACCTGAGGATACCCCCTTTGATTTCACCTTGGTCCTTTTTGAAGATCAATTTATTGATAATGATCCGGGTGACCAATTAGACAGTCTCCGTATCGAGAGCCTTCCCCAAAATGGAACCCTGTTTTTTAATAATGTAGCCCTAACCCAATCCTTAACCCTGGACCGGAACCAAGTAGCCAATCTTCGCTATGAGCCTAATCCTAATTACAATGGAAATGATGCCTTTGAGTGGAATGCCCGCGATGGTGAGCTTTTTTCGGCCACCGGTTCTACCGTACAGATTCTTATTAATCCGGTGAATGATGCCCCAAGCCTTCAAGACATCAACCTGAACGTTAATAAAAACAATACCTTGTTTTTCTCCGAATCGGAGTTTAGAAATGCTTTTGTAGACAATGATGCAGATCCCCCAGCTACCCTTCGCATCGTTTCCCTTCCTAGTAGCGGGGCCTTGTTCCTAGGGGGTAATTTGGTACAGGCCGGAGATCCTCCCTTTTTAGCAAGTCAAGTGGGTTCCCTCACCTATGAACCCATCCAGAACTTCTTGGGTGGAGACAGTTTTGAATGGACCGCCTCCGATGGGCAACTCTTAGCCCCCAACCCCGCCCTGGTGAATATATCCGTATTAAATATCAATAATCCACCAGTGGTAAGCACATTTGGAAAAGCAACCCAAGAAGACGCCCCGCTTAGCTTTACTTTGAATGATTTCGTAGACAATTATTCGGATTTGGACCAAGATCCACTAAATCAAATTAGAATAAGCATTAGCCCGCTTAATGGGAGTTTGTTATTAAACGCTACGGTGCTACTTGATGGGGATGTGGTCAATCAAGCCGATCTGGTCAACTTGGTTTATCAACCCAATACCAGCTTTTCGGGAACCGATATATTTGCCTGGGAGGCTTTTGACGGGCTCGACTTTTCTAATGAGGTGGCCAATGTAGAAATCAACATCATCTCGGTAAATGATGTACCCCAAGCCGGTAATTTCAACCTAGCTACCAATGAAGACAACCCAGTCACTTTCTTTCAGAATAGTTTTTTTACCAATTATACCGATGAAGACCTGGACCCCTTGGATAGTGTCCAAATTAGCCAGTTACCCAGTAATGGAATCTTGCTTCTTGGCCAGGCTACCTTGAGCCTCAATGATCGTGTAGACTCCGACGATTTAGATATCCTGACCTATTTACCCAATCAAGACTTCTTTGGAAATGATTCTTTTAACTGGAGGGCTTTTGATGGAGAGTTTTTTAGTGCTAATGAAGGAATCGTCAACATTACTGTCAACCCAATCAATGACCCACCCCTGGTAAACCAAATCGATGTAAGTGTGGAGCGCGGACAAGAATACACCTTCTCGGCCAGTGATTTTCTTGGCCAATATCAAGATGTGGATAATGATGCCTTGGAGAGTATTCTCATTAGCTCACCCCCTACCAATGGCGTTTTGTTTTTAGGTACCCAACCCATTACGTCCAATAATTTCCCATTTTCACTAAACCAGGCTACTAATTTAGTGTATAGACCGAATGCCCAATTTGTCGGGAATGACGTCTTTTTCTGGCGTGGCTTTGACGGACAAGCTTTTTCAAACCAGTCTGCCCGGGTCAGAATCAATGTCATTGCCAGCAATAACCCGCCCTTTGTAAGTAATTTTAGTGTTTCTATATCCGAAACCGACTCCATTTTCTTTCAAACCTCTGACTTCTCCGGGAATTTTACCGATTTGGATAATGGAGATCAGTTGGAATCCATAACCATCACAGATGCCCCGGCCAATGGAACCTTATTCTTCAATAATACAGCGATTACTACGCCATTGGAGGTACAGGCTGCCAATATTGATCAGCTGATGTACGTACCCAATGACGTCATCGTCCAAACAAATGATGTGTTTCTTTGGCTTGCCTCAGATGGGCGTTCCAACTCTGACAATTTTGCCCAAGTCCTCATTCAGATATCACCCGTTGTCTCAGGGAACAATCCCCCGGTATTGACAAATGCGACTCTATCTGTGGATGAAGATCAAACCTTGACATTTACGCAACAAGACTTCTTAAATAGTTTTAGCGATGTGGATCCTGGAGATCAATTGGAACTGGTACGCATAGTAAACCTCCCTTCGGCCAGTAGCGGGCAACTCTTATTTAGTGGCAACCCGATTACGGTTCCTTTTGATATCCTTCTTAGTGATTTAGGACAATTGGTGTATCAACCCAATCCTGATTTTGAACAAAGTGACAGCTTCCTTTGGACGGCCCGGGATGCTAGCGCATTTGCCAACAGCCCGGCTAATTTTCTTATCAATGTCAATCCGGTAAACGATCCACCTCAAGTCCAAAATTTCACGCTACAAGTAGATGTTGGAAATACCTTGAATTTCCAATCGGCCAACTTTGGGGCCAATATCCAAGATCCTGATTTCTCCGATAGTCCCGAAAGTGTTACGATTTTACGACTGCCTCAACTGGGTACTTTGTCCCTGGGAGCTACTCCAGTCACGCCCAATCAAGTGATTTCTTTTGCCAACCTATCTGGGTTGAATTATGTACCCAATGCGGGAGCCGGCAATTCCCTAGATTCCTTACAATGGACGGCTTCGGATGGAGATATCAATGCCTCTCCCAGTGCCCAAGTATTTATTAATATTATTTCCTCTGGCAATCAAGCCCCGGTCATTGGAGTGGTGAACGATCAAGTGATGGATGAGGATGGTACCTTGGATGTACAAATCAACCTAAGTGACGATCAGGATGTAAACCTAGTTAACTTGAGTGCAAGCTCGAGTAATGCCTCCATTGTTCCGGATGATAGCTTAGGGCTCAGTGGAACGGGCGCCCTGAGAACTTTAAGAATACGGCCCCGGGCCAATCTATCAGGGGCAGTTACTATTACCATAAGAGCCCAAGATGGTCAGCTAGCCAGCTCCGAGCGGAACTTTAATTTGATCATTAACCCCGTGAATGATCCTCCAGTGATTCAGGAAGTGAGCCTGAACACCAATATCAATACCGATTACAATTTCCAAAATACGGATTTCCTCAATGCTTACAGTGATTTGGAAGGGAATGCCTTAGACCGGATTCGTATCCAGACCTTACCACAGTTTGGTAATCTATTGCTCAATGGGAATGCGGTCAATGTGAATGACAATATCGTATTGCAAGACATCAGCTCTCTGGTGTACCGACCCGATAATGCCTTTGTCGGTACAGACGAATTTACTTGGAATGCCTCCGATGGAAGTGATTTTGCTAGCCAAGCCCAAAGAGTAGTGATGGGTGTAGCCAGCCTCCCACCCACCATTCAGGACATCACGGGCTTGAGCATCAATGAGGAAGATACCTTAGTATTTAGTCTCAATGACTTTACATCCGTATATCAAAGCGCTACCCCCCTAGATAGGATACGGATAGACAAAGTACCAGCCCAAGGGGTCTTGCGGGTAAATGGAAACCTGATCAATAACGGAGACGAAATCCTCCGGGCCGACCTTGACGCTTTACAGTACATTCCCAACTCTAGTTTCTTTGGAGTAGACCAGATTGATTGGAATGCCTCCAACGGCAACCAATATGCTAGCAATGGGGCGCAAATTATCATTCAGGTGAATCCGGTTAATGATATTCCTGAATTGTCCGATCTGAATTTTGAGATTTTAGTCAACAGTGAGTTTTTCTTCAGTGCCAATTCCTTCGGACCGGGTTTCCTTGATGCCGATGGAGACCCTATTGACTCCCTTGTTTTCCTTACTGGCCCCAGCCAAGGCAGGATCAATCGCAATGGAAACCCTTTGCTTAACTTTCCCGACACCCTGGCGCGAGAAGCATTAGGTGAATTAACCTATGTCCCCAATCCCGATTATGTAGGTGCTGATAGTTTTACTTGGACGGCCTCCGATGGTCAAGCCTTTGCCCAAACAAGTGCTACGGTCAATTTTGATGTGCGGACGAGCATTATCAACCAGCCCCCTCGTATTACCACCCTAAGTGACCAGACTGTTTTGGAAGATAACATCCTGGACTTGCCTATTGAAATCATAGACGAAAATCCAAATACAGTTAACGTAAGGGTTCTATCTTCCAACACCCAGCTATTACCCGATCAAAACATGATACTCTCTGGCTTGGGTGCCAACCGAAACTTAAGATTGGTACCCGCTCCCAACCAGAATGGTACGGTCCGGATTACCCTCAACGCCGTAGATCAAGAAGGCCAGCCTGCCCAACAAAGCTTTTTAGTATCGGTGGTGGCCCAAGACGATGCTCCCATTCGGGTATTCCGTATCCCCGATATTCAGGTTTTGGAATTATCTCCTAGTAACCAGATTAGCTTGCGCAATGTATTTGAAGATATAGACAATGAAGACGATGAGGTGAATTTGAGTGTTTTCTCCAACTCAAATCCAAGTCTGGTTCAGGCTCAAATAGAAGGCGATTTCTTACTAATCAATTACCCTCCGGGGCAGGTTGGTAGGGCCGAGATTATTATACAAGCCGAATCGAATGGGCTTTTTGCCCGAGATACCTTGGGAGTAAGGGTGCTTCTTCGGGCCCCACTTAATTTGGTAGTCAGTACTTTAAGCCAGTCTTCTTTACTCCTCAACTGGCTAGACGAAAGCCAGGCCGAAACGGGCTACCAAGTCCAAAGGGCTTTGAATGCCGATTTTAACCCAGTCGTGGCCGAGTTTAACTTGGATGCTGATCTGAGCGAATTTGAAGATGTTAACTTGTCGCCCAATACTTCTTACTTTTACCGAATCCGGGCTTTTGTAGACGGAGATACCACGGCATTTAGCAACCCCAGCGTGGCGACTACCTTAGCGGTACCCGCTCGCCCCTCTGAACTTAATGCCACGCTTCAAGGCAATGAGGTGCTACTTTCTTGGATAGACAATGCCGATAATGAATCGGGTTATCGTTTGGAAAGGGCTAGTTTGCTTACCGGCAATAACTTTGTGGAAATTGCCTCACTCGGGCCCAATATCACGGCCACAGTTAATTCTGGTTTACAAGCCAACTTAGTTTACCGCTACCGGGTACGGGCCATCAACCAATTTGGTAACTCAGCTTATAGCAATGTAGCCCTTATTGAAATCCCAGCCAATGACAACCTGCCCCGGCCCCCAGCTCCCCGGTCCTTGGAGGCCTTGTCCGTTTCGGAGTCACAAATTGATTTGCGTTGGCAGTACACCGAAGATACCCTCACCCGTTTTGTAATTCAGCGTACCCAGGTTACCAATTTCATCGGTGCCCGGCCCGAAGATATTGACACCGTGGGCATATTATTGAATAATGCTTTTAGCAATACCAAAGAGTTCCGAGACGATAGGGAACTCCGGGCAGGGCGTTTATATTACTACCGAATCTATGCGACCAATGAGGGGGGGGACTCGAATCCCAGCTCCATAGATAGTGCTTTTGCTATTTGTAACTTATCGCAGGTATTAGTGGCGGTTCGGGATGATCCCGGAGGAGATAATGAAGTGATTTGTAATGGCAAATCGGCTTCCTTAACCTTGGCCCGCAAGATCAATGATGCCGAATACCAGTGGCGGCTCAATGCCTTACCCATCCAAGGGGCCATATTTGACACCTATTTGGCCACCGAAACTGGGGTCTATGACTGTGTAGTCTCCGTAGGTACCGATAGCTCCTGTATAGATACCACGCTAAACTCCATTTTGGTGATCGTCCAGGGAGACCCTCCCAATATGAGCATCCGCTACCAAGATGATTTCTTACAGGCTTCCATCCGGGATGCCAGTGTCTACCAATGGTACCGCAACGGGGAAGCTGTCCCAGGTGCCAATACCTATTTTTACGAACCAGCCTTGACAGGGGTGTATTATGTCACGGCTACCTTTGGAGAGGGGGCCGGTGCATGTTCGGCAACCTCCAATTCCCTCCCTTTCCCCGATCTGCTCACGGCTAGCGAAGGCGAGGATCTCTCCCAATATATCCAGGTGAGTCCCAACCCCGTACGCGATAAGATCTTCGTACAACTATCGAGCGATCGGGTAGGGGCCTACAGCTTAGACTTGATAGATGTCCATGGCAAGCGGTATCGCTTAGAAAGCGGTCTGGAGGGTAACCTGCTCCATACAGAAATCGACATCAGTGATTTTGCCAAAGGCATATATGTCCTCGAGCTACGTACCGAGCGGGGGGTGGGCCGTAAACGGGTCTTTAAATACTAATTCTTGGGGCTTCCCGGCGGTGCCAAAAGCTTGTTCCTAGGGACATTGTGTGCCGCCGGTCGGGCTACCCAGCAAAGCCGGAGCCGGCCCTCGCCCAAACCCACAGCGGTCTCCGCCGCGGAGCGGTGGGTATCCCTAAGCCAGAAAACAGGAGAGATTTAACGGCTTTGTACCCTTGCCTAGAAGGACGTGAACCGTAAGGATAAACCTGTTCAAACAATATTTGGCGTATACAGAACTTACTAGGGTGTATGATTCTGTATGATAGTGCGAAAAAGCGTATGACCCTGGGCATGCGAGCTAAGGCTGTGGTGGTCTTAGCCAGAGAATCAATGCTATCATCTCAGGGGAAAATTGTCAAGAAACGGGCTTTACAAATACCCCAAGAGTTGCGAACATATTACCATTGGGCTTATCACAAGTTTTACTAAGACTCATAGCGAAGGTAACCCTTACCAGACTACCTATTTCAGGCACGCACCAAAAATCTCTCCTCTCGAAATGGCTGAGGGATAGAGCGGCCTGTTTGAGCTCGTGGGGGCCTGGCGGGGAAAGGCAGCGAGTAGCGAAAGCCCGACCCCGGCGGCACTCAATGATCTTAGGGAATCTTACTAGCCTCGCCGGGGGCAGCCCCTCCCATTAATAGCGTTTGAAATTTCGTTTGGCTTTGGCTTCTTTGATGAGGTAATAGGCGGCATTGTCTTCTTCTAAGTGATGGTACTGACCCTCCCCTTCTTGGGCCAGGCGAACCAGTTTTTTGTGTTTGGAGCCCTCCCCAAATTCTAAAACACTAAACTGTATATCTTTGGCGGCCTGTTTTTGGATAAGCTCGAAGGTGTCCTCTTTTAGAGGAAAAGCCCCATCGGTAGCCATCAAGATGCGGTTATTTCCCGCGGGAATAAAATTACGCTTGGCCAATTTATAGGCCAGTTTGATACCCTCCTCGGCATTGGTGTTGCCTCCCGAACTCAATTCTTCGACCGAGCGGCGGATTAGACTTGTATCTTGGGCCGAAATGTCATTGAGTACACTGCGGGCATTGCCCGAATACACCACCATAGAAATGCGGTCATCGGGCCGCATAATGCCCAAGAGCTGAAACATGGCCTTTTTGAGTAAGGGTAGCTTCTCGGGGCTATTCATAGAAGAAGACACATCCAGCAAGAAGACGAGGTGATTGAGGGCATATCCTTCCATACTTTGGTAAAAATCTTGGGGCAGGGTATCATTTTTGCCCGGACTGGGGCGTGAAGTGGTAATGGACTTGGGTTTGGGCTGGGGAGGCAAGTAGAAGAATAGAAGAGGTTGGTAAATTTGATTTAAGCGCTCTATTTCAGAGAGATTATTAAAGCGGTTATATTGTTCCACGATCTGCTTATAGGTGCGGATGTAATGGTCATAGGACCTTTGGGGACTGTTATGATTGCGTTGTATAGTCTCAGGGAGCTTTTCAACTTTGGTACGGAATTGTCCTGAATAGGTAGCAATATCTTCGTAAGGATTATAAGGGCAGCGCCCGTGGTTTCGCCCGATTCGCTTAATGCCGGCCATATTCTCGTATTGATTTTGTATCAAAGCCCGGCGAAACTGGGTGATGGCATCCATCTCGGACGCATCGGGGAGGGAGCTACTATCGCCTTTGAAGTATCTTTTAAGCGTAAAGATAACCTGGCGGTCGGCTTCCACTTGCTGTAGCAGGGCATTGCCCGACTTTTGCCAGGAAGAACTGGGCGATCTTTGGGGGTAGGCATCGTAGATTTTGCGGAGGTCGCTGTAAAAACGCTCTTTTCTCTCATCATATTGATCGTAGAGGTAGGCAAAGCGCTGTAATGACTTTTCGGATAGGGCGAAGCGATCTTGTTCGTATCCCTTTTTCTCATTATACAGCTGAAGTTGTACGGCCAGCTCCTCCATTTCCCGGGTGATATCAAAGAGCACTTCTATCTGTTCCAACAGAATATCTCGGCTGCCTTCGGGTAATTTCTGATTTTCTAACTTGGCTATTTCATACTCCGATTTGAGTAGTTTGAATCGCTCCGCTGGAAAATAAGGCTTAGCCCTTCGGCTGAGATCTTCGGCCTGGATGAGGCGGTGACTAGAAGACTGGTAGTTTTCCAGTATACGACACAATTGATCATTGATTCGGATGGTCTCATTGATATACTCAATGTGTAAGTTAAGGGAGGCAAGTATCGGGGGAGGGATGGGGCCAAACTCAGAGTTGGCCTGGATGTTTAAAGGGGCTATGTCTCTTTCTTCAAATTTTTTGACGACCACTTCTTCGTGTACTGCCTCTTTATTGAGGATGAAACGAGGGGATAATTTGGGGTGCTTTAACAAATATACGCCCTTCTGCTGAGCATATTCTACAAACTTATCGTGGAAGCTGCAGAGTACGTCATTATAGTAATTTAAAAAGCGGTTCAGATAGAATTCATTGGGATCTTTATCACTCTGACGGGCCTGAAAATTATAATTATCCAAAAAGTAAGATTTGCTTTTCTGTAAATCTTTGAGATTACTTTGAAATTGTTTATACATCTGGTTGACCGGGTAGGGGAGGGTAGACTTTGTCATCTGGCTGAGGAATACCTGATCCTGGCGGATGCTTTCCTCAAAGTATGTAGGGTCCCAAGTTACGGGGCTTGTTTCATTTAAGTTGTATTCCCAAGAATCAAAAAGTTGGCGCTGTTGGGCAAAGGCCTGGCGCATGGTCTCTTGGGACCGCACAAAATTAGCTTGCCCGTGTATGTCTTGTTGATTGGCGTGCTGGAAAATTTCGCTTTCTAAGGTCCGTTTTTTTAGTTGAAGATCCGAGTATAGTTGGGAGAGGCTTTGCAGAATTTCGTCAGACTTTTTAAAGCCATCCTGTTTGTAGTCTTCTAAGCGGATGTAAACTTCCAGCTCTTTGGCTTGTTTGTCTATTTTTTGAAGTTGGGCCCAATACCCATCAATGGAACTCCTAATATGACTGGGAACCGATGCTTGGGCCGTTTCGTAAGTTTGTGGATCTAAAATGCGGGAACATTGATAACGAGGGTAATATCGTAGGTTTGCTTGTTTATGGCGATAGCGCTCCACATCTTCGTGATAGGAATGAAGACATTTGAGTAAGGGTACGACAAACTCGACACCGTAATCGATAAACTGAATTTGCTGATTCAGTTTTTTTTGGGTGGGGGCATTCAAAGCCTGTCCCTGGCTTGTGTGTAGGGTGCCTACCCAGCATAGGAGGTAGAGTAAAGCTCTTTTCATGAATATCTCGATTGCAGAAATTACCTTTATTTATACGTAGAAATTAGCAAGGGTTTTGAATTGAGAAGCAAAAACAGCCGTATTCGGATAAATAATAGACTAAATAAAAAAATAGGAAGATAATTTGGGCTTTATACACTCAGTTCATATATTTAATCCATAATATTAAAAGATATAAATATTATTTCATTTTAATATTATACAGGGAAATTGCTTATACGTATGTAGCATAACAAACTGCGACATTAATCCATCCTTTCTTTGAGGGGTGGATTATTTTTTTGCTTGCTTTTGTTGAAAAGAAGCAGTCACTAGACACCGGTTTTCATATGAAAAAAGAATTTTGGAACGAACGATACCAGAAACACGAGACGGTTTATGGACAGGCGCCCAATGCGTACTTTAGGGAGCAGCTAAGTACATTAAGTCCAGGCCGTATACTTTTACCAGCCGAAGGAGAAGGCCGTAACGCTTTATATGCCGCGGCCCAAGGCTGGGAAGTCTGGGCATTTGATCAAAGCGATGTTGCCCGGGATAAGACCCTTGCCCAGGCCGATAAGCTGGGTTTGCGCATCCAATACTCCGCTTCGGATGCCTTGACGTATGCCCTTAAAACAAGCTATTTTGATGTAGTGGGTTTGTTTTATGCGCATTTTCCACCAGATATCCGCCCCAAATTTCACCATAAGCTTTTGCCTTGTGTCAAGCCAGGCGGCTTAATTATCTTAGAAGCTTTTCATACTTCCCAATTAGGAAAACCCTCTGGGGGGCCAAAAATAATAGAAATGCTGCTGGATGAGCAAAGCCTAAAAACTGAGTTTTCAGGTTTCGAGTTTTCTGAGTTGATGCATACCCAGACCCTTTTAGACGAGGGCCCCTTTCACCAAGGAATGGCGGAAGTAATTCGTATGATTGCCCAAAAACCCTCTTAAGCAGGCAACAGGGCTAGGTTTGTTGGCGTAATTTATAAGTAAGCGTAGAAGCGAATACTGTATCTACCTATTTTTACGTATACTTATAAGATGAACCCAAATCCAGACACCCATGGTACCTCAGATGAAGCAAGTATTGCTAAGCCTCGTTTTTTTAGTTTCATTTTTTTGCGGAACCCAGGCCCAGGATTCCTTTGTACTCCAGGAAGACTTTGAAAATAACGCATTTAAGTGGCCCCTAGGAAAACGTAGTTTCTATGATGCCCAAATCCAAAACGGTAAGTATTCCCTCAACTTGCTCTCTAGCGGCAAAGCCTATAATTTTTGGAAAGATATCTACATAAACCCGAATAAAGAATTTGAAATTGAAACGCAAATTCGAATTCTGGAAAGTACTCCTCAGGCCTTCGTAGGCATTACATGGGGCTCTCGGGATAATGGCAATCGCTACACCTTTGTGATTTCCCCCCAAGGAGTAGGGGCGCTTGAGAGTTGGAAACAAGGCAAATCCCGCTTTTTAAAAGAATGGCAGGAAATACCCCTGACCGATAAGCCCAATTCATTTAATAAAGTCTTAATTCGCCAGCAAAATAAAGTACTAAGTATCAGTGTAAATGATCAAAGGGTGATACAAGTACCAGCCTTGTCTTTTCGAGGCTCTATGCAAGGCTTTGTCTTAGAAGACAAAATAAAATTAGAGATCGATTATTTGCATATTCGACAAGAACAGCCCATCAATCTGGTTGAAAACGCCACTCAAGGCTATCAAAAAGAAAATTTGGGGGCTAATGTAAATTCTCCCTATGCAGATATCGCCCCCGTTATTAGTCCCGATGGCAAAACCCTGTACTTCACCCGGAAATGGGACCCGGGAAATATGCATCAGGACGGTAAAGAAATCAATGATGATATTTGGTTTTCCCAAAAAAATGAGCAAGGCGTTTGGTCAAAGTCCAAAAACCTGGGTAAGCCCCTAAATAACCTGGGCCATAATGCTTTGATCTCCGTATCGGCCGATAATAACAGCCTCTTGGTTATGAACACCTACAATCCCGACGGTAGCCTAAGAGGGGGAGGCGTATCCCTTTCTAAACTCTCCAATACAGGCTGGGAAATTCCCCAAGCATTAGACATCGATGGCTTCCGGAATCGTAGCAAATTTTCCAATTTTTGCCTGGCTCCCAATGGTCAAGTATTAGTGATGTCTATCGAGCAAGACGATACCCAAGGGGCTGAAGATTTGTATGTGAGTTTTCGTAAAAAAGATAATACCTGGAGCCTACCCAAAAATCTAGGGCCAAAAGTCAATAGCTTTGCCTCAGATTTTGCCCCATTTATTGCCGCTGATAATCGGACCATGTATTACAGTTCACGGGGACGCAATGGCTACGGAGAGGCCGATGTCTACCTCACCCGGCGCTTGGATGATAGCTGGACCCATTGGTCTGAGCCCGAAAACTTAGGCCCAGAAATAAACGGAGATGGCTTTGATGCGTACTACACGGTCCCCGCTTCGGGCGATTATGCCTATATGGTATCCAGTCACGAAGGGATGGGGCGGGAAGATATTTTCCGAATCAAACTTTCTGAAGGGGCCCGTCCCGACCCGGTGGTCTTGATCTATGGCAAAGTCTATGATCAGGAAACCAAACAATTCCTAAGTGCCGATATCCGCTATTTTGACTTGGTAAACAACCAGGAGTTAGGCGAGGCCATTTCCAACCCCCAGGACGGCAGCTATCAAATCATATTGCCTTATGGGAAACAGTACAGCTTCTTGGGGGAAAAGAAAAACTACTACTCAATCAGCGAAAACATAGATGTGAGCCAGGTAGGGGAGTATATCGAAATTGAGAAAGACTTATACCTCAATCCCATTAAAGTGGGGGCTACCATCCGTTTAAACAATGTCTTTTTTGAATACAACCGGGATGATTTACGCGCCGAGTCCAGTTTTGAGCTAGACCGTTTGGTAGAAATACTCAGTCAAAATCCCGGCTTGATCATAGAAGTGGCCGGACATACCGATGATATTGGTTACGAAGATAAAAACCAAGATTTATCCCAAAGACGGGCCGGTTCGGTGGTTCAGTACCTTATGAAAAAAGGCATTTCGCAAAGCCGTTTAAATGCCAAGGGCTACGGTGAGTTAAAACCCATTGCCTCCAATGATAGTGAAGAAGGCCGACAGAAAAACCGCAGAGTCGAGTTTACCATCTTAAAAAATTCTTTCTAAATCAAAGCTAAACCAGGTATGTTGGGGCTTGCCCGCGCTAGAAACTTGGGGCCAAAGATTACATGAGCTACCAGCGCGGGCCGGGCTCTCACTACTCGCTGCCTTTCCCCACAAGCCAACACGAGCTCAAACATGCCGTTCCATCCCTAAGCCAAACTTGAAGTACAAGGAGAAGTTTGTACCCTATTCCTCAAAAGCCCATTTATCAAAGCACTTGATAAAAATGCGGGCAATATTGCGGGCATCATCAATCCCCCTATGATGCGTCCCTTCCAGCTCTAATCCTTCTTGATAAAGGGCCATCTTCATCCCAGGTGCCCGCTTCATCCGTTTAAATTGGGCGTATTGGTGCTTTAAACTAATATGGCGGTTCATCCATTGGATATCCAATTGGTGTAGTTGGCAATCTTTTGTAAGCTGTTTACGGTCATAAAAACCCCAAGAAGCCAGCCAGTATGGCGCGTCAAAACCCTGGATCCAAGCTTGAAACTGGGCCAATCCTTCGGGAAACATAGGAGCCTGGTCTATCATCTCTTGCTCAATATGGGTCAGCTCCACACAAAAATCAGATAAGGTAGGGTGCAGTTTTGGCCGGATAAATGTTTGAAACTCCCCTTGTATAGTGGTTTCCTGATCGACACAGACCGCCCCAATCTCGATAATTTCGGAATGCTTTGCGCTACGGTTTTCCCAACACGTAGCCTCCAAGTCTAAAATAATATACCGTTCCATAGGCTTTTCTTAGATATTTCTGTATCAGAAGGACCATTATACATAGTTTTTCTAAAAAATGGAATAGCTAAGTGCAACCCTCCTCCAAAAGCTATGTCTTTCCAACAGAACCATAAATAAGCAGAGGAGCTTATCCCAGTTTCCCCAATAAACCTAAGGTGTAGTTTGGGCCACAGGGTAACCGGAAAGCAAACTGCTTCCTATAACCATGAAAACTCCTACTTAAGGGTAGGAAAACCTAATGTTTACTACTATGAAAATAGGTGCGTATCATTGCTTTCTAAAATTCAGAAATTTTGGAAAGTCCCAAAATTTCCGAAAATTACTCATTTTGCTCCTCCTCTTGGGGGGGCAGAATGTTTTTTCGGGATTCGCCTTAGACCTCAAATCCTACTACGAAGAAACCAATCACTACTCTAATGCGGAGTTTTTAGAAGCCTTTCCTTATGAGATCTTCTTACAGGATTTTAAAGCCGAACAAATCAAAGATTTGGAAGACCTGAGAAATTATCTTAACTCCTTGGACAGGCCCGGTGATAAATTTCTCTACGAACTAGGAAAACACTATCGCCGTACGCTGGGTAGCAGTTTAGTAGATCTACTCAATCAAAAGAACCTTGCCGACCAATTTTTGACCCATGCTAACAAGATTCCCGACGGGATGATCTTTGAATTGCTAGGCCAAGACCTCTTAGAACAAATAGCCTTTGAGTTAGAAAGTCAGATCAAAAAAGGGGATATCTCCGAACACGGAGCCGATAGCCAAGCCCTTATTCTGTATTTAGAAGAGCAACAATACCTACTCAATCTCCCTCAAAGTAATTGGGAAAAACTACAATTTCATGCCTCAGAAGGGAATTGGGGCTACATCTTCGACCGCGCCCTAAAAGAAGCTTGGCAATACTATGACCTAATTTTGTGGGGCCTAGTCATCTTCATTGCCCTCCTGATACGGTACCGAGAACACCTAGTAGCCCGTTTTAAGAGGCTCACTACCAAATAATTGCAACTAATACAAATTAATACGATTGGATATGAATACTTCAGGAACCCAGTATTTGGGCTATGGTTTTAGTTTACTATTACTAGCTTATCTGGCTACCAGGTTTATTCCACAAGGGGATTCATGGAGCCAAAAACAACAACAAGCATCCGTTTTACGCAAGTCTGGTGAGATACGAGAGGTCGAAGCGTATCGGCCCCTGGGAAGTATCTCCGAGGAAAACTACCGCAATCTGTACAGTGGTAACGTAAAAGTATTCCGCTTAGAAGAAGGCGGGGACGACATAGGGTATTCCGTTTGGCTCAAGCGCTCCGGAGGGAAAGTAAGAGCCAAATATTTTGCCTGTGGCGAAGTAAACAAGCGGTTTAATGAGTGGAAGTCAGGACGAAACATCGTACTAACGTGTAGCGGAGCTTTCACCACCAACGACTTTGGAAATCCTCTTCCTGTGGGCCTTACCATTGACAATGGCTTGGTAGTAAACAAGCATATTCATGAAGAGATGGACGGCTTAGTACTTGTGTACGGCACCGGAGGTATTGCCGTGTCTGATAAAGATGAGGGCAATCTATACCTCAAAAGTATCGGCAAACGCGTAGATATCCGGGAGACCTGGGACAAATACGAGCTCATCAAGTGGGCCGAAGAAGAAGAGGCCACCATTTTTCAAACCCAGCTCTTAGCCTACAAAAATGACTTACGCTTGGAAGTCCACAAAGCCCGCAAAAAAAACCGAGAGCGCCGTATCTTGGTCTTGGCCCGGGATTCGGGCAGATCTATTTACCATATCATCTTTGATGTTCGGGACGGTGTCTATCTGGGGGATATTTCCCAAAGATTACTTACGTATTTAAAATCCAAATCGGTAGAAGTGGTAGCCATGCTCAACCTGGATACCGGTTGGTACAATATGTTCAAGCTTTACGACCAAAACCGAGAGCTAGTCCTAAAACGAAATCCTGATAAGGACCCTACCAATTTGCTGGTATACTATTACGAATAAAACTCAATTTTTCACAAAAAAGAGTAGGATAAAATCCGGCAAGAACATGATCCGAATTCTGCGATATCTTTTACTTTACCTGATCTTGGCTCTTACAACCTGGTGGGCCCTGGAGCGACTTAATGCGAAGCCCCAAGATATGACAGCTCCGCCTATGGCCCAACTAGATGAGGAAGTAGAGGATTCGCTTAGCCCAACGTATCAGTTTTGGCTACCCAAGCCGGCCTTACGAGAGGACTTCCCGGTATTAAAGCCCATTCAGGTATTAAAAACCGCCGATATTTCAGGGGTAGGATTGGCCCGGCGGGTGGTAATTGCCCAAAATACCTATGACGTGCTCTTGGTAGATGTGGCCGAGACCAAACTGGATTTCTTCTTACATAATGGCCAAGGAAATCGCTACCGTAGCTTTTGGGGACTCAAAAAAGCCCTAGGCCATAAGTCTAAAAACCTGGTGTTTGCTACCAATGGGGGGATTTTTGCTCCCGGTTTTACCCCGCGGGGCTTGTACGTGGAATCTGGTAAAGAGCTATTTCCCCTCAATGAAAAGAAAGGCAGGGGAAATTTTTATTTAGCTCCCAATGGGGTCTTCTTTTTGACCCGATACGGTACGGCCAATGTGGTCCCCACTCCCATGTACTCAAGGGTCAAGCATGTCGTTCAAGCGGCCACCCAATCGGGCCCAATGCTGATTACGCATTCCCGGATCAACCCGGTATTTAAGCCAGGCTCCCCCAACCGCTACATACGCAATGGGGTAGGAGTGATCAACTCCCAACAAATAGTCTTTATCATTTCCAATGAGCCCGTCTGTTTTTATGAATTTGCCCGCATCTTTCAAGATTACTTTGGCTGCCGGGATGCTTTGTACTTAGACGGAGCCATTTCCCGTATGTATATTCCGGCCTTAGGCAGGTACGATTTGGAGGGTGATTTTGGGGTAATAATCGGTATCACGCAATAAAACCATGAAAAAAATTCTTTGCCTACTTTCTGCCCTCTGGATCTTAAGCTGTATTCCCCGCAAAGAAGTGGAATATATGCGCTCAGAATATAGCGATACCCTGAGCCGTGTCCGAGAAGCCTTGTGGAGCGAACAAGAAGACAATGATTTGCTCCAAAAAGCAGCCATGCGATTCCGAGAGCAGAATAGAGAGTACGAAGCGCTCATTAGCATGTACCAGGATAGTTTGGGTTCTCTACGAGAGGTACTCCTAGCATTGGGTCAAGATACCCTGGCTCCCTACCGCTTGTGGCAAGAAAACCAAGTTTTGAACCAGTCACTTAGTCAAAAAAATGAACAAGTAAAAAAGCTGAGTAAAGACCGAGATTACTTTAAGAGCCTAGAAAACCGTCAAATCCGGGAAATCGAGACCTTAAAAGACTCCCTTCGGGTATTAAACAGCATGGTCCAGAGCTCTTATGCCAGCCCGTTTAATTACACCAAGGAGTTAAGGGTCTTTCAAAATGTTTTTGATTGCTACATTGTCAACTTGAAAAAAAGCCAACTCCAGCTTTTTTGGAAAAACCCAGGGGGACAAACCTACCGCACTTTTAAACGGGTACAACACGATTTAAGCAAGGATAATAAAACCTTAATATTTGCTACCAATGCGGGTATGTTTACCAACAAAAATGCCCCGCAAGGACTCTACATAGAAAACGGACGTTTACTACGCCCCTTGATTTTGGAGAAAAAAGGCTACGGAAATTTTTATATGCAGCCTAATGGCGTGTTTTCCATCGATCACACAGGACGCGCCCGGGTCCAAGTGACCGATGCCTTTCATAAAATGGCCGATAGCGTAGTGTATGCCACCCAATCGGGCCCTATGCTCCTGACAGGAGGAAAAATTCACGATTATTTTACGCCCGGCTCCCAAAACCGCTACATCCGGAGTGGGGTTGGGGTAATCGGACCCCATCAGATTGTATTTATTATCTCCCGAAAGCCGGTCAATTTCTATGACTTTGCCCGTTTGTTCCGAGATTATTTTCAGTGTAAAAATGCCTTATACCTAGACGGTGCTATTTCTAAAATGTTTTTACCCGAAATGGGCCGCTATGACCTAGGCGGGGATTTTGGACCCATCATAGGCATTTACAAGTAATGAGTTAGAATCCATTCCAAACCATGCATAACCAAATGATAAAATTATGAAAAAGCTAAAAATTACTGCCCCAAGCCTCCTTTGGGGGATATGGGGGATGCTCCTCTGGGGCCTTCAACTGAATGCCCAAACCTCCCAAGTGCCCCAAAAGGGTTTGATTGCCTACTATGCGTTTTCTGGTGATACCCAAGACCGCAGCGGTAAGGGCAACCACGGCCAAATGCGGGGCGGGATCAACTTTACCGAAGACCGCTTTGGCAACCCGTGCAGCGCCCTGTATTTTAACGGAAGAGACGGATATATTCAAGTACCCAGTTCACCCAGTCTAGAATCGCCAACCGAAGGCTTCAGTGTTTCTGCTTGGTTTAAGATTAGTGAAGGTTCTCCCTACTCCGATTTACAATGGGTAAGCGTACTTTGTAAATCTGATTTACCAGTGGAGAGTGATCAAAGTCCTCAGTATCGCTTTCAGTCTACCAATGTAACCGTATCGATCAATACTGATTTTACCGAAAACTTTCAAAACCCCATCGAGTTTGACCGTTGGTACTTTTATACCTTGACCTACGACCTCTACGATGTCCGTTTATTTCTCAATGCCCGGGAAATTTGGTCTTACCGCTACCAAAGAGCCCTTACCCCCAATAGCTTGCCCTTAGAAATTGGTCGAGATGTGCCGGGTAATTTAGAATACTTTGCCGGAGTACTAGATGATATCCGATTGTACAACCGCCCTTTGAGTTACTCAGAAATCCAGCATATTTTTCAGGATGAGTCCACTCAGAACCCCCGTAGCAACCCCTGTGGCCTTCCACCTGTAAATGCCCCCGTCACCAAGGCCCCTGCCCCGGTAAAGCGTACGCCTCGCCCGGTGGTGAAGGCCCCGGCTCCCCAAACTCAATCACCCGATCCTATGCCCCGCCCTAAGCCAAGTCCTCAGACGAAGCCGGTAAATTTTCAAGAGACAATTTACGTGAAAAACGAATACATTACGGTCTACCTCTATGACCACGAAGACCAAGACGGGGATATTATTTCTCTCAAGTTTGATGATGAATGGGTGCTGGAAAAACATCAATTGGAAAACAAACGGCGCAATGCCAAGAAAAATAAGAGCATCAAACTCCGGGTAAAGCCCAATCAGGACCATTTCTTGGTTTCCAAAGCCTGGAACTTGGGGAAAATCCCGCCCAATACGCTCACAATTGAGATTCATGACCCCATGAACCCCGAAGTACAGGTCACCACGATCAATTCTCAAATAGGCCGAAGTGGGGCCATTCGCATTCGCTACGAAAAATAAATAGGGGCTTGCCCGCGCAAAGTATGATGCTACCTGGAAGAACATCCGGTGCTGGCGCGGGCCGGGCTTTCGCCACTCGCCGGCCTGCCCGCAAACCAGCGGCGGGCTCAAACAGAGGCTCTATCCCTAAGCCAGAAAGAAAAGTGATTTGAAAAACCGCGTAAACCCAGGCAAATATGCCGAGGTCGCTTATCTCCCTCTTCGGCTTTCTACTCTAAAAGGCTTAGGGATGGAACGGCCTGTTTGAGCTCGTGTTGGCCCTTGCGGGGAAAGGCAGCGAGTAGTGACAGCCCGACCCGCGCGGCCCGGAGTTTTCAATCAACAGCCTTAGTATCACTGCGCGGGGAAGCCCCAAAGAAGAGAAGTAGCCTTACACCCGGAAGCCCAATACGGTTATGTCGTCTCTTTGCTCCGTGTTACCTTGGTGGATTTCCAAAATTTTTTCTACGGCTTTTTGCTGGTAATGAAATTCTTGATCGGCAAATTGCTCAAGGGTGCGGAAAAACTGCTTTTCGCCCAGTTTTTTTCTTTGGGCATTGGCCTGGTCCATGAGACCGTCGGTAAACATATACACCAAATCTCCCGGACGCAGCATTACTTCCTGGGCCGTAAAGATCTTTTCCTCATTTTGCCAACCCCCAATCGATTTGCGGTTGCCCCTTAGCACAATAAGCTGATCCTGATGGATATAGCACATGGAAGATTTAGCCCCACTGTACGTCATACGCACGCCTGGCCCTCCATAATCTTTCTCGAGAAGGCAAATGCCCAGGTCCATACCATCCTTATTGCTGTTATGATCTTGTTGTAAAGCCTCGTACACTTCTTCGTGGAGCGTTTGCAGGATAAGGGGAGGGTCGGAGATTTCTTGGGTCTCGATAATACGCGTGAGCAGGTTGGTGCCTAAAATAGACATAAAAGCACCAGGCACTCCATGACCGGTACAATCGGCTACCACAATAAATATTTTTTTCTTATGCTGGTTTACCCAATAAAAGTCGCCCGAGACGATATCCTTAGGTTTGAAAATGAGAAAATATTCTTGTAAGATGCTTTCCATCTTATGAGGGCTTGGTAAGAAGGCGCCTTGCATCTTTTGGGCGTAGTTGAGGCTGGAGGTGATTTTCTGGGTATTTCTTTTGATGAGCACTAAAGACTCTTCGATGGTATCTTTTTGCTTTTCAATCTCCTCCTTTTGGGCCATGATCTCCGTATTTTTTACCTGCATTTCTTGATTGGCTACCTGTAATTGGTGGGATTGTTTTTGTAGTTCTTCAGTACGTTGGGAAATCAAAGAAGCCAGTTTTGCCTTTTGTTGCTCAACTCGGAAGGAGTAGAGCTTAAATGCCGTCCAAAGACCCAACAAGATGCTAGCGACGATAGCCGTGCGCCCCCACCAACTCATATACCAAGGTCTATCCACTATGAAGGGTATACTGGTGGGGGGCTCCAGGTATAATTGCCAAACCGATTGGCCCGGATCTCCAAGATATAGTTGCCATAGGGTATCCTTTGCTCTATGATTCGGTTGCCCTGGCTATGGCCAGACCAAGCACTATCCAGACCCAAAATGCGGTACTGATATCGAATGTTATTATAAGGATAGGTAAAACTTAAAAAACGAATATCTAGATTAGACTGATATTCTACATGAAAGCGGGTATTAAAATCTTGTTTTATACCATTGGCCCTAAAACTAATCAGGCTAGGGCTTGGGGTCTTCTGTATAGTGTTTCCGGGATCAATCAAATAATGTACGCCTTGGGCCGAACCAAAAAATAAAGTCCGGGGGTATGCCAAAGCTATTCCCCGAAGCGTACTAGTGACGTTACTCAAACCATCCGATTTATCAAAAAAGACAAATTGTTTATCCTTGTATTTGATGATTCCGAGGTCGGTACCAATCCAAAGAAAGCCCTTTGGGTCAAGATATACCGATTTCATATTCAGATGGGTATACTTGGGGCCAAGATTTAGTTTTTGTATTTGCTTTTTGCCACCCATTTTCCAAAGACCTTGATTACTGGCAAGCCAAATCTGCCCTTGATTGTCTGGGTACAGATCGTTGATAACCAAGTCTAATGTATTATCGATAGGCAATGCCCGGCTAATGTTGATAAAGCGGTCTACCGCGGGGTTGTACCGGTAGAGATAGCTGTTTGTTCCGTGCCCCCCGGCATACAAGTTTCCTCCCGGCGATTCGCGTACCACACTAATCATACTTTGGATGCCATCTCCTTCTTCGTATTCCTTAAGTTCACGGTCTGCATTCATTTTTAAAACCCCAAGTTCATTACCGTACTGACAGATCCATATATTCCCCCTGCGATCGGCCAACACGGAAAAGATGGATTTACCAAAGGCACTTAAGTTTCGATCATTTTGCAGACTACCTTCTGAGAACTCCAAAAGACGATTATCACCCGTACCAAAAAATATTTTGTCCTCGAAGGAGCATAAGGACAGGATATTACTTTTTTGGTAGTTAAAGATTTTATCAATTTTGGTTTGGGGTAAAACTTCGGAGATTTTATATACATCGGTGCCGTTACTCAATAGGAGGCCAAACCGGGCTGAGTACCAAAGGGCCTCGATGTAGGTGCGATCGTTTTGCAATGGTACACTTTCAAACAGGTTTTGTTGAAGAAGTTCTAAGCCCTCATCTGTGCTAGCCCATATATTATTTTCTTCATCGATTTGTACATGATTAATTACCGAGGAGCCGCTTTCGGGTATATTTTGCGCGCTTTCGGGGTTTACAAGTGGATTGTATTGATAAATACCAGATTTCCAAGTTCCTAGGATGTAATTCCCATTTCTTTGACGACAGTACGAGGAAAGGGAGCGTAACTTTAAAATCTCTTGGATGTCCCGAATATTGGCCAGAGAATCTATTGTGAGGGCAAACAAGCCCTCCCGGGCACCAATCCAAAGCGTGGTATCATTGTATGGGTGTAAAAAACTAATGTCACTGAGGTTTGTATTGCCCAGGTCTAGGGTTTGGAATTCATCTTTTTGAGGGGAATAACGCATCAAAAATCCGGGAAAAGCACTGGTAAAGAGAGCGCCATTGGGCATTTCGGCCATATGGAAAGATCTCAAATAGACCGTGGTACGCATCTTCTCCGGAAAGGTATAACGTTTGGTTTGGCCGTTTTGCCAGCGCAATAAAGATTGGGGTTCGCTGATCCATAAGTTTCCTTGTTTATCCTCAAATACTTCCTTGGGATAAATGACCTTATCGGGCGTTTCTACATCGCCTTCTCCTTCTAGTAGAATTTCAAAGTGAACGGTATCCAGTTGCGGCTTTACTTGCAGGATCCCCAAATCATTGATGACCAGCAAACCGTAACTTTTGCTAGTATATAAGGACTTGGTATAGTTGGAGGGAAGTAAATCTTTATATTGGGTAAAAACCTGCCCATCAAAACGGCATATGCCTTCATCGGTAGCCACCCAAATAAAACCAATCGAATCTTTTACACTCGCTTTGGTCAGGTTAGTAGGGAGTCCTTGATCGGTTTGGTACTGGAAAAGCGTGTAGGATTGACCAAAAACAAAGATGGGCAATAATACACTCCCCCACAAAAAAAGTAAAATAAGAAACCGTTGGCAATCAATCATAGCCTTTAGAAGGAGGAAATAAGAATGCAAAGCAATAAACGAGACATGCTTGCTTGGGATACTATAATTTCCTTGTATATGCTTTGATGTCAGAAAAAGTAATTCATTAAACGAATGATGATAAATAACATTAAAAATCAAGCCAAACCCGATTAATTACGGACAATAAAATTGACCCGGTCAAGCCCTGTATTTTTACTTTTTGCGTGATAGGCGTACACCATAACTTCGTAGAGTCCTGGCTCATCTACTTGAAATAAGCTCTCAAAAGTGTTGACTTGTTCGGTAATTTTCAAGGGGATGGTTTTGATCACTTTGCCTTGCTTTTTGATAAGGGCATTTACCTCAATAGCTTCAGAATCCCATAAACCCCCTTTGGAAATTGTACACCCACACATCATCACGATATTGGCGCGAATGTTTACCTCGCCAGCTTTTACTTGATTGAGCGATACAGAGCGATGGGTTTGGGGGCTTAAGACTGTTAGCGCAAAACCGGGAATTTCTAAGACAATCCCTTCTCCATCTATATGTTTTCCAGGTATTAGCCAGGCTTGGGTGCTTGCCTTTATTCTCCCGGAGGCGTGATGGGCCGGGGCAAGTACTTCAATATCAAGCAAGGTGGGCTCCTGTAAATCAAGTACTACTTCAAACTTGGCAGTTTTTTCATCACTTAGGTCTTGATACCGTTTGTGGGGTGTTTTCATGATAAGCTGGGTATTTCCCGTACTACCTTCGGTGAGTCCTTGGGCCAGGATACGATCATTTTGGTGGTCCCTGACGATTACCAAGGCTCCTCCCATGGAGCTGCCTATGAATTTTGCGTCTTTGGCTTTGGCCCGAATCACCAATTTGGTGGCTTGTGCCTGACCTGACCAGCTAAATAGACAAAGCAATAAAAATAAAAGCAGTCTTTTCATACGTGTATAATCTTTGGTATAAGCCTTAGGAAAGGTCTTCAATATTTTTTACAAGAAAGCAATCGGGGAAGGCTTTCATCCCAATTTTGGGATAATACAGTCGAGCTGCCGGGGCAGCCAGCAAGAGTAAGGTGGCTTCGGGTACTCTGAGTTTGGTTTCAATGATCAACTGTTTACCAATTCCGCGTCCTTGATGATCCTGATCAACTGCTAAGTCGGAAAGGTAAGCACAATAACGAAAATCGGTCAAACTACGGGCGATACCCACCAGCTGATGGTCTAGACGGGCCGTAATGATGAGGTTGGCGTGGGTACACATGGCCTCCAGTCTATCGGGTTCGTCTATGGGGCGTCTTTGGCCCAAAGTGCTACGAACAAGGATGTCTCGGAATTCCGAGACATCCAAGTGCTCTTCTTGTTGGTAGGTTAAGGGCATGGTTTGACTAAAAAAAGATTAATCCTGAGTAGCCTCCGTTAATGTACCGTCTTTAAGTAAGTATTTACTTTTAATGTGTTGATCTAGCGCTTCCCGATAATACCAAGCATCTCGGAATTCTTTTTTAGAAAACAACTCCAATTGATCGCCATGGTGGGGAGAGCCATCTTGAGTAGAGTTGCCGTAGCTTAGAAGAATTTTGGCTTGCACCTTTTCACCAAATTCGATAACGCCTACCCAAGTATCTCCGCCACTGATTTCTAATTTACCATCTTTTCCGGGTCCCCCCCAAGCTACCCGGAATATACCTACCGAACCATCGGCACCATTGCCTGGTAAATCTTTTCCGGCGTAACGAATGCGGCAAACTTCTCCCCAAGCTACATCCAATGAGCCGTATGTATCCTGTACTTCTTGAGCTGCTTGGTTTAATTTTTCGACGGCTGCCTTGGGGTCTGACAAACCATCAGGGGTGCTACGGGGTTTTTTGGCATCCCAGGGAGTCGCAAAGCTGCCCATGCCATAGGGGTTTATTTTATTGGCCCACATATAAAATAAGGCGGCTCCTTTACTATCTGCATTGGCTTGCCGGTCCCAAGCATTTAAGACATCCATGGCGGCTTTGCTTTCCTCCGAACCGTGTTCTTCTACGGCTGTATTGAGATCATCTAAGATTCGGTCGGCGAGCTCCATGCGGGTAGAGAGCTTGTAATCTTGTAGCTCTTCAAAGGTAATGGACTCGTCTTCGGCCAGCATGCGGGCCGATCTTTGGGGGCGAAAATACATAGATTGTGGAGCTATGTAGGGAGGGAAGTCTTCGGCTTTGATGGCTTGAGGGAAGGTACTGGTCCAGGGTGGGTCATTGGCGTTTTGAATCCAGGCTTGTTCAGGATTTTTAAACTTGGGCAAGTCTTCGTACGGGTGGGTTTCTTGCCAAATATATTCTGAGGTATTACCGGGGACGATGTTGTTCCAAAAAGACCAGTCGCCACTGTTTCGCTTGGGGATGATACCGTTGAACATGTAAAAGATATTTCCTTCTTGGTCGGCATACATGACATTAAAAAACGGGATTTGTAAGAGTTGGAGAGCGTTCTCAAATTGCTCAAAATTTTGGGCCTTGGCCATACTGTACCATTGATAGGCTGGGTTGGGTTGGTCTAGACCGGGTATCCGAAAGGCGAGGGCTTTTTTATCGCCTTTTTTGAGTATTGGGCCGTGCTCGGAGCGATATAAGTCAATGGTACGTTCTTCCATTTCTCCTTCCGGAGATTTTACTTGTAAGGTTTTTTGGGTGACTTCAAAGGCTTTTTCCTCTCCATCGAGTACATACCCCTCACCCTGAAGGCTAAGTTCGTAGATATCGGCGTTGTCTATGGTATTATTGGTATGGCTCCAGCCCAGTTTTTCGTTGAAAGCTATGCCGTGTACGGGGAAGCCAAGCAATGTGACCCCATAGGAGTTGATGTCGGCACTTACGAGTTGAGACTCATAAAATAAAAACTCGCCCCACCAGGGCAAGTGGGGATTTTGGACCAACATAGCGTTCCCACTAGCCGAACGTTTGGGGCCTATGGCATAGGTATTGGATCCAATTTCTTTCCAATTGGAGACCCGGCCCAGTTCTTCCCCACCCACAAAACGAGTGTAGATTACAAATAAAAAGTGAGCGGTAATATCGCTAGGGACTATGGGCAATACGGCTTTTCGGTCTGAGTCGATGGCCTCGGGGTGAGCCTGGGCATAGGCATTCATTCCTTTGACAAATTCTTCACTGAGCTGTTTGAATTCAGGATTTTGGGTTTCGTGCCACGTTTGGGCCAATTTGGGGAAGCCAAGGGTGTGGATCAGAACATCATTATAGAGGTATTCTTCTCCCCAATAAGAAGCGGCGGCTCCTCGTGATTTGGCATATAGCTCCAAAATGAGATTGGCGTGGCTTTGCATTTGCGCCCACCCGTGGAGATAAAATAGCTCGGCTTCACTTCGGGCGTAGATATGGGGTACTCCCCACTCATCCCAGATGAGTTCACTTTGCTCGGGCTGGCTCCAGGCCGAATTTGTATCACCAGCGTTAGGGGCTTGGGGACTTTGGCAGCCCCAGGCGAGCAGGCCAAAAAGTAAACAAGCGATTTTAGAGAGATAAGGATTCATATTAATAGGAGTTTGGGATATGCAAATTTGTATTTAGGGAATTTAAACTAGGATTTATGCTTTTGCAAATGCTAACTAAGATCTTCCTGTAAAAACCGGCTTAGATTTCTTTGGCTACCTATGACATTATCTGCAATGCGCTGATAATAAGCTACTTACTTTCA
>CAWUIO010000052.1:0-43859 GCA_963922455.1 uncultured Microscillaceae bacterium | reverse complement strand
TATCCTGCTTCAAGGGAGTAAGGTGTACACGGAAGATGGCTTCCCGGCCTACGATATCAGGCTTGTCAATACTGATTTGACGGTCAAAACGTCCCGGGCGCATCAAAGCAGAGTCTAGTACATCGGGACGGTTGGTAGCGGCTAAGATGATGACCCCCGAGTCGGTAGAAAAACCATCCATTTCTACCAAGAGGGAGTTAAGGGTGTTTTCTCGTTCATCATTAGACCCGGGCATTTGGCCCCGACCTCGGGAGCGGCCAATGGCATCAATTTCATCAATAAACACGATGCAAGGGGCTTTTTCTTTGGCTTGTTTGAATAGGTCACGGACCCGAGCGGCCCCAACCCCGACAAACATTTCCACAAAGTCAGATCCCGAAAGGGAAAAGAAGGGAACAGCAGCCTCACCCGCCACAGCTTTGGCCAATAAAGTCTTACCCGTTCCGGGAGGGCCCACTAGTAGTGCTCCTTTGGGTATTTTACCCCCTAAGTTTGTATACTTAGAAGGGTTTTTCAAAAACTCAACAATTTCTATTATCTCTTCTTTGGCTTCATCCAGGCCTGCAACATCGTTGAAGGTGATTTTCACTTTGTTTTCAGCATCAAACAAAGCCGCTCTCGACTTGCCAATATTAAATATCTGCCCGCCTGGTCCTCCACCGCCAGTCATCCGGCGCATCAAAAACCAGAGACCAAAGAGCATTAAAAAGAGTATCCCCCAATTGAGGATAAAGCTAGTATAATCCTGACGGGTTTCATTTTCATAATAAAGCCGTTCATCTTCGGGGATACTTTTCTGCGCCTCGTTGAAGTAACTTTCAAAGGTTTCGGGGGAGCTAATCCTAAGCTTAAAATGGGGCCCCTGCTCCATCGAGAGTAAGGAGCGGTGCTGCCGCAGTTTATTAATGTATTTCTTCTTAGTTAAAGCCTTTTTGGTCAAGGTAATTTCTACCAGTTTATTATCGTACAATATAACCTTAGAAATATCCTGGTCTTGTAATAACTCCTTGAACGTCTTTCGGGAAATATTTACGGCAGAGTTCATTCGGGTAACATAGGTCACCCCAATAATCAGAATGACAAGGGTAATGATCAGCCAGAATTGATAACCGGTTCTTTGGGGAGGCTTATTGGGCAAGATGTTTTTCTTTTTGTTATTTGGTTTATCGCTCATTTTATGAAATGGGTAAAAAATTCATTAGTATAGGTGCCTGGATTCTTGAGTGAAACACCAAAGCTCAAGCGTTTGTTTCCCAGCTAATCTGCTTCAGTCATCCAGGCGGGTAACCGCGGCATCTCCCCACAGATCTTCCAGGGCATAAAAGGCTCTACGATCTTTTCTAAATATGTGGGCCACCACGTTGACGTAATCCAACAAAATCCATTCCCTATTCTCCCTTCCTTCTTTACGCCAGGGGTGCTCTTCTATTTGTTTAAAGACCATTTCTTCTACTGAATCGGAAATGGCCTGGAGTTGATTTGCCGAGTTTCCAGAACTTATGACAAAAAAATCGGCAACAGACTGATGAATGCCTCGTAAATCTAGCATCAAAACATCTTCAGCCTTCTTCTCAAGCATCCCATGAGCAATTAATTCACTGAGTTTTTTGGAATCTAAGGTTGGTTTATTTAAGTTCATCCTAAATACTTATAAAAAGTAAAATTAATTAAAATTTTGCATAATAGCGAGTTGGCGACATTATTTCTGGGTCGAGAGCAATTTATTATGTCATCTTGTCAGTCTTCCAATTTGGTGGCGGCTCGCATGATCCAAGCAAACAAACCGAGTCCCCGAGAAGGGGCCCTGATCTGGTGCCGAGAGCAAACTCAGGGCCGGGGGCAAAGGGGCAACACTTGGGCCACCCAAGGCCAAAACAACCTCACCTTTTCTATTATCCTTTACCCTGAGTTTTTACAGCCGGCTAAACAGTTTTACCTCAACATTATTACTTCCCTGGCTATTTACCAGGCCATTGCTCCTTATCTCGGCTCCCAACTGGCCATCAAATGGCCCAACGACCTCATATTTCCTCCTTATAAACTCTGCGGGATTTTGATCGAGAACAACATCCGGGGCCATATACTGGCCTCCAGCATCCTGGGTATTGGCCTCAATGTTAATCAAAATGAGTTTCCAGACCCGAGAGCAGCCTCTCTGTATGCCCTATCTGGACAAACATTTTCCCAAGAGCCTTTGCTACACAGTATTTTATTAAATTTGGAGCAAAATTATTTACAACTCAAAGCAGGGAAACTTAGCGAGCTCAAAGAAGAATATCTGCAGCATTTATATGGGTATCAAAGGATGGTAAAGCTTAAAGATCCGGAAGCCTTTGAGGGGTATATAGAATGTCTGGAAGATGATGGAAGAATCCTTGTGTCTAGCTCCCGAGGACCCCAATTTTATGGTTTCAAAGAAATCCGGTTTGACTATGGGCCCGTATAAACCTCAGCTTTGGCTATGGGTGGCACTTTTTGGCTTGGGAGGCATTCTTCCTATCCAAGCTCAAGATGTACGCTTTAGCCAGTTATTTAGTTCCGGGGCTTATACCAATCCGGCCCTCACCGGTGTGGATGGCACTTTGCGCCTGTCATTGCATTACCGTCATCAATGGCCAAGCTTGGATGTGGAGTTTCTTACGGGTAATTTTTTGATGGAAGGGCAGCTCCCGGAAGTTAATAGTAGTTTTGGCCTTAGACTCCTGAATGACTGGTCTTCGGGCGCTTCCTACCAGGCCTTAGGAATCGGGGGGATGTACGCTTACCAACTTTCTTTGGGGGAAGAGCACTTCTTTCGGACTGGGGTAGAAATGGCATTAGAAACCCGCAATTTGGATTATTTTCGCTTTGATTTTGGCGACCAATTTAATGAAGAGGGCCGGCAATCTATTTTTACGCAGGAGCAGTTTTTGGCCAGTCCCCTTCGGTTTTTTAATTTATCATATGGCATTTTTTGGCAGTATCATAACTTTTGGCTCTCGGCCAGTGCCCGTAATATCACCCGTCCCCGTCAGACATTTAGTGAGACTTCCACGGCTCCCGATCGCTTGCCCATTTTTTACTCTTGGGGAATAGGAGCCCGTTTCTACTTGTCCCGGATACGGGATGATTGGCAATTATTACCCAGTTTTTTTAGCACCCGCAGAGGTAGCCAAACTTTTTATCAGGCTGGAGTACAAATACGGTACAAAGGCTGGACTGGCGGCATGGCCTTTGGGCTAGATACACCGGGAAGTTCCTCCGGTACTTTAAGCAGTAAATGGCAGGGGATGACAGGTATTCAACAAGGGCCTTGGAAGTTTTCCTATAGTTATGAGATCAACCTGAGCCAGGAAAACTTCGACTTGGGCAATGTACACGAATTTGCCCTCATCTTTTATCCGTTTGTATCCAAAAGCAATCGGCGGTCTCCCTCTTTGAAGGAGCATCCCTTTCCGTATTATTAAGGGGCCTAGGGGCTTCCCCGCGTGATGTATACTTGTATTCACTTGACCTTTTGTGCCCACGCGGGTCGAGCTTTCGCTACTCGCCGGCTGGCGCACTGCCCCCAACGGGCTCAGACAGGCCGCTCTATCCCTAAGCCAAGTTTCAGAGCTTTCTCACCCCAAAAACCCGGACAGGCACCAGGTAAATTATAGCCAAAAAATCCTTGAGCCTAGCTCCCAAGTTTCGGTGAATGGCCTTCTGCCACTGCTTCACAAAGGCTGTACTAAAGGGGTAAACAAGAGCCCCCCCCTTTTCTTGTATGCAAGCTTGTAATCGCTGGCACTCAAAAAAATTAGCTTAGGGATGGAACGGCATGTTTGAGCCCGCCGCTGGATGGTGGGTGGGTTGGCGAGTAGTGACAGCCCGGCCCGCGCCGGTAGCTAGCTTCCTTTTAGGTTTACTTTTTCTTCGCGCGGGCAAGCCCCAAATCTACTTTAGTAACTAAAGGGGTCATCTGATGGGGGTTTCTCGATGACACCCACAAAAATGCCTTCCTCCCGCTCTTCTAAGGGGAAGGTCTGTACATTACGGATCGTTTTTCCGGTCATTTCTGCGCCACTTTTCAGGTCGAAGGTATACGCATGCCAACAGCATACAATCTGTCCTTGCCCATTTAAGTGCCCCTTACTTAGCTTAATCATTTTGTGTGGACAGGCATCTTCTATGGCAAAAATTTGCTTGGAAGTGCGAATTAAGCAAACCCGAGTCATCCCAACTATATAGCCTAAGGGCTGGTTGAGGGATAATTCTCTTTTGGCTTCTTCTTGGCTATCAAAAAGCTTATGCCAGATTAGCGGTTTGGGGGTTTCCATGTTTTAAGAATTTATACTAATTTACAAACTTAATACAGCCTTAGACCGGCTTGTTGACACCTCTTATAGCAATCCTCCCTGACCCGGAGGTTTTTTTACCATCAAACAGAAGGCCCGTCCTGATGACGATCTTCTTTTTATACTTGATTTCCGGCAAAATGGATAGTAAGCTTGGCTCCTTAGCAAGAGTATGAGCTGATAAGTTACTTGGCGTACCTCATTAGATTTCCGGGATTTTCCGGACAAACGTAGTTAAAAAATAAATGGCAACGACGCTTGCCTTATTATTTCTGTATGAATTTCAGCCTTATTCATAGATTTTTTGTTTTTTTATTCGGCCTATTTTTCGGATTTACCTCCTTAGTAAAAGCCCAATCTCCCCATACGCTGGCCGGGTTAAACCCACAAAAGAGCTTAACACAATACCAATTACAACATTGGCAAAAAAATAAAGGACTTCAAGCCAATAATATCAACTCCATTGTCCAAAGTACCCTGGGATATATTTGGCTGGGCAGCACCGACGGCCTGATACGGTTTGATGGCCAAAATTTTCGCACGTACCTGCCTAGTAATACTCCTGCCTTATTGAGCCGGGAAATTACCTGTTTGCTAGCCACCCCCGATGGAGCTTTATGGATTGGCACTCAAGGAGGCGGGCTCCTACGTCACGAAGCCGGAAAATTTGAAGTCTGGGGCCCCGGAAAGGGCTTACCCTCAAACCACATTACGGCCCTGGTCCTTGACAAAACGGGTAGTTTGTGGATTGGTACTACGAAGGGATTGGCCAAGTTTCAGGATAATAAATTAGAGGTATTCAGCGTCCGGGATGGGCTATCTGCTCAGGAAATTACTAGCCTGTATTTTAGTCGGCATACCGGCCTTTGGATCGGGACACAAAGAGGGCTTACCCTTTTTAAGGAGGAGCAATTTATGGATTACAGCCGGCAGAAAATCCTATTTATCAATAAATACATTAGCAGCATAGCCGAGGATACTTTAGGAAATACTTGGATTGGGACACCGGATGGCTTGGTACGCTGGAATGAATTTGAAGAACAATACGAAGTTTTTTTTCCTGAATATTCTATCAGTGATTTATGCACCGATTCTTACGGGAGTTTGTGGTTTAGCACCCAGATACACGGTTTGTTTCGGATTAAAGAAACAGATTTAGATAAAAGCCCTCCCCATTTTGAAGTGCTGGGAGTAGGTAAAGGTTTACCAGGCAATGGAATCTTAGCCCTTTTCCCCGGAACCGAAGGGGGCTTATGGCTGGGCTTTCACCGGAGTGGTTTAGTCAGGCTGGAAGATGGGAAGTTTACTAATTTTGGATTGCTGGAAGGGCTTCCCGATCAAGTGGTGAACTGTGTGTATCAGGAAGATTCTTCTGGAATATGGGCGGGCACCTTGAGCGGAGGAGCTATTTACCTCTACGAAGATGAAATCCGAGTTGTAGATAAAAGCCAGGGCTTGGCCAGCAATTGTGTACGCTCTATTTTACGGGACCAGGAGGGGAGTTTATGGGTGGCGACATGTTATGACGGTATAAGCCGTTTACAAGTAGACGCTCAAAACCGGGTTATCCGTTCGGAAAAAATTGGATTGCAAGACGGTCTTGCCGGCGATATTATCCGTGCCCTGTACCAAACCCGTGACGGAAGAATATTAATTGCCACCCGGACAGGCCTCAGTGTATACAAAAACGGACGCTTCAACTCGATTACCCGGGCCATGGGCCTTTCTGATAATAATATAACCTGCATCCTGGAAGATTCTCAAGGGACTATTTGGTTAGGGACCGAAAACCGGGGCTTAAATGCCCTGGGGCCAGACAATTCTATCATCGTTTATCAGGCTAGTAATCAGCTAGCCGACGACCGCATTTTATCCCTAAGCGAAGATAGTAAGGGATCTATTTGGGTAGGGACGGCCAATGGACTTAGTTGGATACATCAAGGAGACGTGGAAACGATACGAAGCTCAGATGGCTTACCTAGCGATCAAATTTACGGCATATTGGTAGATCAGGAAGGGAGCATATGGTTTACCAGTCCTCAAGGCTTGTGGCAATGTAACCTGGAACAATTAAAACAATACTATCGTGCCCTTAGAGGAGAAGATTCGGAAGTGTTTCCTCCAAATTTTTATCATTACGACGAAGCAGATGGTATGCGTAATAGCGATTGTGCCTCTTCGGGTCACCCTTCTATCCTCATGGATAGCCAGAGCCAATTATGGTTGCCTACGATCCAGGGAGTTAGTAGATTCAACCCCAAAAACATGAAGCTGAACCTAAAAGGGCCTAATGTAGTGATCCAAAACATCCGTCTTAATAATCAAGATTATCTCCCTCAGGATGTCCCCAAAGTCTTGTCGGGAAATGCCCGGGTAGAGTTTAGCTTTGCCGCCCTGAGCTATGTCGCCCCCGGACGGATCCGGTACCGCTATCGTCTCAACAGTCCGGCTTATCAGGAAGAATGGGTAGAAGCAGGGGCCATAAGAAAAGCTTTTTATACCAACTTGCCTCCGGGAAAATATACGTTTACCGTAGAAGCCGCCAATCTGGATGGAGTTTGGAAACGGGAAGCAGCCCGCTTTGACTTCTATCTAAAACCTTACTTTTATCAAACCTATTGGTTTTATGTAGTTTCGGTATTTTTCCTTTTGCTATTAGTATACCTATTTTACTATTGGCGGGTAAGTAGCCTCCAAAAAACCAAGGAAGCCTTGGAGAAAGGTATTGAACAAAGTACCCAAAAGATACGCGAGCAGTACAAGGAAATTACCCAACAAGCCGAAGAGCTTCAATCGGTCAATAATATTGTCCGGGTAGTTAATCAGGAGCTCGAGTTTAAGAAAGTGATGAAGGCCCTCCTTGAACAAGGGCTGAGTTTATTTTCTGAATCGGATCAGGGGGTTTTTCTAGTATACAATAGCTCTAAAAATGAATTTGATCTATTCTCTTCGTCTAACTATCCGGATACCATGTTTGATACCCGGTGCTTTAGCCCAGAAACAGTTACCCGATATTGCGAAGAAGGCCAGGAACTTGCCGAAGATATTTTCTTCCTTCGCCCCAGAGAAACCCAGAAATATCTATGTGAAGGCTACCGCCCCGATGCATCCGTCGCTATGCAGATAACGATTGACGAAACCATTGAAGGTATCTTGCTTTTTGATCATATGGGCGATTATCCTGAGCCCGCATCTGATGAGATAGCTAAATTGGACCGTTTTCAAGAACACGCCCAGTCGGCATTTGCCAAAGCCCGTATATTAGGAGAACTCGAGGCCAAGAATGGGCAATTGGAATCTTCTTATCGGAAAATCTCCGACAGTATCCGATATGCCAGTCGAATACAAAACGCTATTTTACCTTCTCCGGAAGACCTATCCGATCACTTTCCGAATCACTTTGTTATTTATCGTTCAAAAGACATTGTAAGCGGCGATTTTTATTGGATTGCTGAGACGGCCCCAGAACCTATCTTTGCCCTAGAATCTACAGGAGGTGGCCGTACTTCGGTATTCAAGGGTTTTAATGATATCAAAACCGTAGTAGCCGCAGTAGACTGTACCGGTCACGGAGTACCCGGAGCATTTATGACGGTGATCGGCAATGATTTACTCAACTCCATTGTGATTGAAGAAAAGATTAACCGTGCCCACCGTATCTTGGAGCAACTAGACCGCAATGTTAGAAAGTACTTAAAACAAGAAGAAGGAAGCAAATCTCGAGATGGTATGGATATGGCTCTAGTAGTTATTGATGAAACTAAACGAGAAATAGAGTTTGCCGGAGCGCATAACCCTCTATATTTGGTAAGGCAAGGGGTCTTGCATCCATACAAAGCAGATAAAATCTCCATTGGGGGGGTAAAAAAGAAAAATAATAGTTTTCGTTCTCATGTCATAGAATATGAGCCAGGTGATATGGTGTACATGTTTTCAGATGGTTTTCAAGACCAATTTGGAGGTCCCCAAGATCGTAAATTTAGTTCCAAACGATTGCGAGAGACCATTCTACTATACAGTCACCTACCCTTAAGCGAACAAAAAATTGCTCTCGAGAAGACCTTGGACAATTGGCAAGGAAATAAATCACAAACTGACGATATTCTTGTACTTGGGATCCAGCTTTGGTAAACCTACCTGAAGCTGTTAATTACAATATGAAAAGGGCAGGCTCGTTTTTTAAGTGAGTGTATGAAGCTTTTTGGTATGATGCCAATTATATATAGAATTATCAATACTACTACATTACATAGTCAAGAACTTAATCGTTATGTAAGGCTTACAAGCAACCCTCAACACCTGTACTTAGTACAAGTAAATGATGTGAGCTTGCTGCTACTCACGGGATTTAAGAGATATGTACAATGTCAAATTAAGTACTGGATTCAACCTTTCCTGGATTTTCCTAAGTGTGATACTTCTAGGAGCCGTTTTCTTGTGCCCTAGGGTAAGCGCCCAACACACCGAATCCATACAATCCCTTGAGAAGAGTTTACCCTTGGCCGAAAATGACAGTGTCCGGGTACATATACTCATTAAAATGGGCGCTATAGCGATGCGCCATAAACCTACCCGAGCGACATTTCACCTCAAACAGGCCATTAATCTCTCACACGAGATCCAATATCATAATGGAGAAATTCTCGCCACTCGCCTTTTGGGGCAATTTTATGAAAATCAAGGTAACCATAAGGAAGCCATAGATGTATTTAACCAAGCGCGCGATATTAGCAACCGCCATCAAGGCAATCGTGAATTGATACCCGAACTCTTTTTAGATATTGCCCGTAATTTTGAATTTCAATTTAATTTTCAAGAAAGTATTTACTATTATTTCAAAGCAGCCCAGCAATTTGCCTCCTATGGCCAAGATGAGGGTAATCTCCGGGCCTTATTTCCACTTATCCGAGTATTATTCCAAATTGAAAAATACGAAAAAGCTCAAAACTACGCGCGTGAAGCCATTCTACTGGCGTATCAAACCCAAGATACTTCTAGAATTATTAAAGCACTCAATGCCTACACCTTAGCCACCCATCATATAAAACCTGCTCCCGAAGTTCTCGATTCCTTGAAAAAAGGACTTGCACTTCATAAAAAATTCTCCCCCAACAACGATACTCTTAGGATTGACCTATTAATCACAAAAGGAGAGGTTTTGGCGGGCCTCGAGCAGTTTCAGGAATCTGAAAATACCCTTATACAATCCCTGGAACTAGCCAATACCCTTCAAATGAAGAAAAAAGAAAGCTCTAGTTATTACCAATTGGCCCGACTTTACGCTTCGCAGGAGCTATGGCAACAGTCTATCTATTATGGTAAAAAGGCCTTGGAAATTATGGGCGAAGACCCCAACCGGGAGATGCTCCTAGGGTACTACAAGCATCTGTCTGACGTACACGCGAAGGCAAGAAATTTTGAGTCTGCTCTTGAGTACAGCCGTCTGCACATTCGGCTACAAGACTCTATCAATAATTATAATATCTCTGAGGCCGTAAGGAACCACGAAATCTTGTATGAATACCAAAAACAAGAAACCCAGCTGGGAGAGCTCTTAGACGAACAAGAAAGAAGACGACGCACCATCTATTTTCTGGTTGGAGGATTTTTAATCGTTATGGTACTTTCCTACTTCTTATATCGAAGTTTGAAACACTACCAAAAAATGAACAACTTGCTCCAACAACGCAACACCCAGATTTCTAATCAAAATGACAAAATCATTCGGCAAAAAGAAAAAATAGAAATTCAAAATACAAGTCTGGGCCAAGCCCTCAAAGAATTAGAGATTAAAAATGACCAACTTATCAAATTAGATAATGAAAAGAATGATTTGATAAAAGTGGTCGCCCACGACCTCCGTTCTCCCATCAACCAAGTCCGTGGCTTGTTGGAGATCATACGGACCTCCCAGGAAATAGGCGTGACCGAACAGAAGCAGTACATTGATTTAGCCAATGAGGTACTTGTCCGTTTGGACCACATGATTAACCGAATCCTGGACATAAACACTTTGGATAAAGAAAAAAGAAACCCGGAACTGGAAACCCTTGATTTGGCCTATATCATTCAAGATATTATTAAGGTCTACCAGCCCAATGCCAAAGCCAAGGATATTAGCATCATCAGCAATTTGGAAAACAATTACTTCTACGCCAATTTAGATGAGAGCTATACCCGGCAAATTTTTGAAAATATCCTCTCCAATGCCCTAAAATATACCCCTTCTGGTAAGCGAATCTTTATATACTTAGAAGAGGAAGAAGAGCACATCCGGGTACTTTTCAAAGATGAAGGCCCTGGCTTTACCGAAAAAGATAAAAAACTCCTCTTTCGTAAGTTCCAAAAACTAAGTGCCCGGCCTACGGGCGGTGAACCTTCTACCGGCCTGGGACTTTCCATCATCAAAAAATATGTAGAGTTGCAAAACGGGACAGTTGAAGTAGAAAGTGAATATGGCCAAGGGGCATGTTTTATCGTCATTTTCCAGAAAGCTTCAGGCCCTACTTCTATCAATTCCTCAGAATTACAAAAGACGAATTAAGATTTCTCCTTTTAAAAAAGAACTATGGTACATTCCAGGCCGGAGCTCTATCACCTTTACTTCTTGTAGATATAGTTTTGCCCGGTAATACTTACTTTCTTCTAGTAAGGTGAGCCGAGCCCGCCTAATCTCCTGGGTCTTTTCCGGATTGGCCTGCATCAAGTTGCTTAAGGTCATATTGAAATCAAAGTGAAGTACCTCCCGAAGATTTTTTCCCTCAGCAATTACCAACTGATTGTCGTAGGGGTCCCAAAATACATGAAACTGGTAGCTATCTGCTTTATACATTAACGTATCGGGCCGATAGGTATAAAAAGAAAAGGGTATTTGATAGTCGTAGCCTTGTACCTTATGCAGGTTCAACGTTTTACTGGCCTCAAAAAGCTTCTGGTCTTGCTCTCGTCTATATTCGTAGCTGTCTATCAAGGATAAATTGCCCAGATGATTTAGGACCCCACTTACCATCAAAGCGGGAGAGATCTCCAGTCTACGTAAGGAATCAACCCCCAGCTTTTCGGGGGAGGGCAGCAAATTAAGCTTTTCTCTCAGGCTTAGGTAATTCAAAATATCCAAAATTTCTTCCCGGTCTTCCATCGGCAGTATGCTCGTATCGGCCCTTAACCAAACATCCTCTTCTAGGAGCTTATTTTGCTCAAATAAACCAATTACCCTTTGCGTCTGGCTCCAATTAGACAAGCTAGACGCTCCCCATGGGCCAAAGGCTGCCAAAAACAAGATGAAACTCAAACTGACTGGAATGACCTTCAGATTCGGATTGGGCTTTACCAAAAAGTACAGCATAACGCCAATGATCCAAAACAGAAGGGCCAAATTAAGATACGTATACTCGGTAAGTCCTTGTTCGCTCACTTGATAAAAACACAACTGAACCGAGTAACAAAGCGGTATGCAGATGCTGATCCCTCCCAATCGTAACCAGTGCCGAAATTTCCTGTTTTTTTCCTGATCAAGAACCGGATATAAAAATATGTACGATAATAGGCTAAACAGGCCCACCCCAATGGCCCAGTAAACCATCGTAGCATTATATACCCTGGGAAACACTCCCTGGTCAATGATAAAAATAAGCAATATGAGGATGTAGAGACTGGCAAAAGGCAAGAGCATCAATTTACTGACCATTTGCATCCACTGAGGATAAAATCGCATAGCCAAGCCATCAATATCCTGGGGTATGCCAGCTATAAAGATAGAAAGGTGAAAAACCCCAAACATGAAAATAAGCACCTCTTCATGAAACCGTAACACGGTAATGTGGAAAAATAAGTGCTGTATCGCCAACAAGCCCATAGCCACTCCCAGACTAACCCCCGCCGTATAAAGCAAGGAGATAAAAAAACGCCGGATAATTACTTGATTGTAATGCCAAAAAATAAGGGGGTTCTGGGAAAAAATATGAGGCGCAAAACTTATAGAAACGGTAAAACAAGCAAAAAACAGAAAAAAATTCAGTAAGACTGGATATGAAACCTGTTGCGGAAGAGAAAAAAAATAAATGGCCAAAAAACCCGTCAAAACGGCATATAAATACCGGCTCAAGTAATCTGAAAGTCTATACTTCTCTTGTAAAAGGCTCAGTGACAAAAGTATAGGTACCGCCAAAGATATGGTAAGCAGGAGCTTATGGAGTACACTAAAACGTAATTGCCCTTCAAAAATTAAAATGGCCAGAGCAGTCGCTACCCAAGAACTAATACTCACCCCCGGAAAGCGTTGATAGCTTTCCCAAAGTGAGTTCAACAATAATTTGAGCGAAAAAAACTTCATACCAAGCAAATATACTCAGGATTCTCATCTGGTTTGACTATTCATGGAGAGATGCTAAAATTTTTGGAGCTTCCCCGCGCTATGATACACTGGGCCTAACAAAAATATAGTGCCAGCGCGGGTCGGGCCGTCGGGCAAAGCCCCGAGCCTGCCAACGCACAAACCCGCAGCGGTCTCGGCCCCTAAGGGGCTTCCGTCCCTAAGCCAAGGTATTAAGGGCCAAAATCATAATTTTCTATAAAATAATAGGGAAATATAAGGAATTAATCGTCGTCTTCTACTCCTTCTAGCATATCCATCCGGTCTTCCAACTCCTTTTCGTGAGCCAATTTTGCCTCCCAAATACTCGCATTGATGGAGAAACCCAATAATAAAATCCAGGCCAAGAGGTACAACCAGATCAATAAAGCAATGAAGGTTCCAATGGAGCCGTAGAGCTTGTTATAATTGGCAAAATTGCTCAGATAATATGAAAACAAATTGGTGCTTAAAATTGCCATCACCGAGGCAATGGCAGAGCCTAAGGCAAAAAATCGCCAGGTTTTACTCACCGCCGGAGCCACATAATACACCAGCGATATCCCCAGATAAAAGACCGCAAAGGAGACTACGTAGCGCATTAATTGGGTAAGTAGCTCGTGCTCTACCAAGTAATTAACCGATGATTCCCCCACGACCATCTTCATAAAACTGGTAAAATATTGGGTATCCTGAAGCCTGATCAAAACAATCTCCCCGACAATATTCACCAATACGGCAAACAACAAAAGAAAGGCAAACAAGAAAGCCAAGCCAATAGCCACCAAACGCTTCTTGATGTAAGACCGTTTTTCGGAGTAGGCATAATTGGAGTTTAAGGAATTCATCAATTCCACCACCCCACTGGTGGCCGCATAAATGGCAAATAAAAAACCAAAGGAGAGTAAATCTAAACGACGAGTGTCTAGTAAATCCCGGATCGTCGTTTCTACGTGAATATAAATCCCCCGCGGAAAGGCACTCTCAAGTAGGCTCATAATCTCAGAAGTGGGATCAGGAATAGGCAAGGCCGAACTAATGAAAGGAAGCAGGGAAAATAAAAATAAAAGTGCCGGAAAAAGCGATAAGGTAAAACTAAAAGCTATGGCACTCGCCTGCTGGTGGGCATTTTCGTCGGTTATTTTTAGGTAAAAGATCTCTAATACCTTCAGTAAGGGTATACGGCTGCTATATATCCGGGTTCTTTGAAGTCGGGCAAAGGTACGTTGAAACGCTCTGGAGTTTTGTATATTACTTTTAATTTGCTTCATGCCCCGTTTGCTCCCCAACAAATAAATTCATTAAATTAGATTTCCCTTAAACGGGCTACTTTCAGTATGCCCGCCACGCTAATCGAGTCTGTAATTTCCTGGTCCATGACCATCCGTACGGCTTCTTTAAGGCTTACCTTCTTAATGCGTAAGTCTTCTGTGTCTTCAAACTCCGTTTCCCCTTCTATTAGTTCCTCGGCTAGAAAGACAAAACCCTCTTCATCCGTCACTGAATTGGAAGTATGGATCCGGGCGATATTGGTCCATTTTTTGGCCAGAAAACCCGTTTCTTCTTTCAATTCTCGCTGGGCCGAATCTAAAATATCAATCTCAATGGCCCCACCACCCATGGGAATTTCCCAGGAATATTCATCCAAGGGGTAGCGGTACTGGCCTACTAAATAGGTATTGCCCTCATCGTCAATGGGAATAATCCCGATGGCTTTGTTTTTAAAGTGAACGGTGCCATAAATGCCCGGGTTGCCGGATGGGTTGATTACTTGGTCTTCTTTTACCGAAATCCAAGGGTTTTCATAAATGTCTCGGGAGGATACAATCTGCCAAGGGTTTTCTACGCTCATCGTCAAATAGGTTTCGCTTTAATGACCCTCCAATTAAACTAAAATAATCCGTATATTGCAATTTAGATCAAATCTACCCTCTTTAAATTATACGAATTCATGCTTAAATCCAGCTTCTCTGCGATGGGGCCCGAAGCCGGCTTAGATGAAGCCGGAAGAGGTTGTCTTGCTGGCCCTGTAGTAGCTGCCGCGGTGATCCTTCCCCGAGATTATCAGAACCCACGCCTGAGAGATTCCAAAAAGATGAGCCATAAGCTCCGTATGGAATTACAAGCCGAGATAAAAGATTCTGCCCTCGCTTGGGGGATAGCCGAAGCCTCTCCCCTAGAAATCGACCAAATCAATATCCTGCACGCCAGCCACCTGGCTATGCAGCGAGCCGTGGAAAAACTACAAGTAAAGCCCAAACTTCTCTTGGTAGATGGGAATAGCTTTGCCAAAACAAGTACAATACCCTATGAGTGTATCATTGGGGGAGACGACCAGTATTACGCTATAGCTGCCGCCTCGGTTCTCGCCAAAACCTACCGGGATGCGCTTATGGTCCAGCTTGCCCAAGAACATCCAGGCTATGGCTGGGAAACCAACCGGGGATATCCTACGCGGGAACATAAAGCTGCCATTGCCCGTCTAGGGACCAATCGCTGCCACCGGCAAACTTTCAAAAGTGATTAAACGTTGAGAGACTAGACTAAGTGGGATTATTTTCTATGAGGGCACATGCCTACCCATTACCTATTTACCAAAAAATATGGTAAATTCCCCCATGTGGCAGACTTTGCCCTCGGGACAAGAATTGGCTTAGGGATGGAGCGGCATGTTTGAGCCCGCCGCTGGATGTGGGAAGGCCGGCGAGTAGCGAGAGCCCGGCCCGCGCCAGACAAAATGAACCTAGGGCTTCCTTAATTTAAGCGCGGGAAAGCCCCAAGCCCTTTTTCCTTGACAAATAGTATGATTATGCAATACCGATGCTCCTATAAACCAAGACATAAACGCGCCCATGTGATATGATAAATGCCTCTTTTCTCAAATCGCGTGCTCAGGTCCAATCCTTCATCGGCGAAAGAATCCTAGCGGTTGTAACCGAATATACCATCTACAAGATGGACCTAGAGCTTGACCGAGTGGTTTTTAGATGTTTACAAGGTGAAAACACATTTCACATCCTCTTCCAATCTATCCAAGAAGAACTTAATGCCAACTTTCGCGACTTTTCGGAAGCTTTTTTGGAAACGATCATTAGTTATTGTGCCGTGGTTTCCCAAGAAAATGGGCGGCTCACCTATCCCGTATGCGAATTTTCTACTTGGGATGATTTATTAGATTGGTATGCCATCTGGCTTACTTACCCCGAACCAGAAAGGCTCAAGTATCTCGAGTCCTTATGATGTAGGAGGGGCTTTAAATTTGATAAGCACGGCGGTATGGTCATCTTCCATGGCTGAGCCCTTACAAAAATCTTTTACTTTGCTCAAGATGGTATCCAAGATATGCTTGCTTTCTAAGTGGGCATTTTCTCCCAGAAGATCCTTTAAACGCTCGTAGCCATACTCTTCTTTGCGGGCATTTCGGGCTTCTACAATTCCGTCGGTGTAGAGCAGTACTATATCGTCGGGGGCAAAGGGAATACATTGACTTTCCAAGTAAGATCCGTAATCTGGGTTGCGGACAATCCCTAGGCCCATGCCTTTTTCGTGAAAAAATATGCTCCGATGGTCTTTTTTCTGATACATCAGCGTAGGGCAGTGGCCCGCTCGGGTAAACTCCAAGGTTCCTTGGGCCGGATCTATGCGCATAACCGTTAGCGTGATAAATGAACTCCGGTCTAGGCAATTCATCATCGCCTGGTTGGCGTGCAGGAGAAAATCACGGGTATTAAAATCCATAGAAGCTAGGCTCTGGAATACGCCTTTCATTTGCGACATATGAAAAGCTGCCGTAGTCCCCTTGCCCGACACATCGCCCACAACGATCAGAACCGTTCCTTCGGGGCTGAAGTGTATATCATAATAATCTCCCCCTACTTCGTAAGCCGACTCCGAATACGCTTGTATTTCTAAGAATTCATTTTTATTTAGCTCCTGGGGCAGAAGCTGTTTTTGGATTTGCTGCGCAATTTTTAGCTCTTCTTTGTAACGCTCTGCTTCAATTGTTTTGGAAAGCAAACGATAGTTCTCAATGGAGATGCTGGCTTGATGGGTAAAGGTGTGCAACAATTCCTTGTTTTCTTCAGTAAAGCCCTCAGCCACTTTTTTTAAGAGGTTTAGACTTCCCAGCGACTTCTCATTGATCACCAAGGGCACACTCAACATAGAGCTAAAATCCTGCTTTGCCAGTTCATCTTGCAGGGTGGGTTGGCCTGGCTTGATGGTAAAGGTTTCCCGCAGTACCCGATAGCGCTTATTTTGCTTTTGAATTCGCTTTATTCGCTCGGCAAAGGCCGCATCTACATTATAGTAAAGCGTATCTATAGGCTTACCGTGCTCGTCTCGTATTTCAAGCCATCCTGCATCGGCGGCACAAGAACGTACGGCACTGTCCATCAAGATTTGATACACGTGGTCTTCTTTTTCGCCACTTTGTAAAGACTGGGCCAGCCTACGAAAGCTCAGGACTTCTTCCATCTTTTTCTCAAAAACTGAGGTGGTTGGAAGGTTAAAGAGGATCACCAATAAAGAAAAAATACTGTAAAAAATCACAAAGGCAAACATCGACAGGATGTAAACGCTGTGCATCAGGTTAGTTAGCAGGTAAGGCTGATTGGCGTGATTGATTACCCGATAAAAGAAATAATAGGAAAATAGGCTAATAAAGAGTAAAAATAAGATACTCTGCCACTTTTCCTTAGAATTGAGATAGGCCACCCATTTCAGATTGACTGAAAGGACCAAGCTGAAAATCATTAAAATCCCAAAGGAAATACTAAATGGCAAGTGACTCAGGTCAAATTCAAAAAAGTTGAATAAGAGACTGATGAGCAGTAAAAACTCAAAGGTATTCCAGGTGCGTACCAGTTGTTCATTTCGCTCGTGCAAGACCATCTGTTTCCAGTAGAAAAAGGCCTGGGAGATAAATATGGCCACCAAGGCAACATCCAGGTGGTAGACTACATTGATTATCAGTTTGAGGGTATCAGAAGTAGCGGGTTGCTCCTCCAAAAAGTACAAAGTAATTTGGATGAGGATGGAAAAAGAGTTACAAACCAAGCCCATTAAAAATAGGCGGGACAATAACTCAACAAAGGAATATTGCTTATACCGTTCTTCGGCACTGCTGAAATAAAAATACACCAACAGCAAAAAGAGGTTGAGTAAAAGGCCCTTGAGATAGAAATTTACGTGGGATACGTGCTCACTAAAACCAAAGAATGCAATAAGCTTAATGGCTAAGAGCAATAGCCAGCTTACGATATTGACGTAGAGGAAAATACCGACTGCATTACGGGGTTTTAGCATACTGAATGAACTTACTCCATTAATTGGGAAAAAATAAACTTTCCCGGACTTTCTCTTACTTGGAAAGTCCGGGAATAGGGCTGGAAGATAAAACCGGTCTAGCGGGTATAGTTGGGAGCTTCCTTGATAATTTGAATATCATGGGGATGGCTTTCCCGAACCCCCGCGGAGGTAACTTTAATAAGTTTGGCTGCTTGTTGTTCTTTGATGTCACGGGCTCCACAATAGCCCATACCGGCTCGTAATCCACCAATTAGCTGATATATCACTTCCGTTACCCGGCCTTTATAGGGTACTCTCCCGACAATTCCTTCGGGTACGAGCTTTTTCACATCGACTTCATTATCTTGAAAATAGCGATCTTTGGACCCATCTTCCATGGCCTCTACCGACCCCATCCCGCGGTAGGCTTTAAATTTACGCCCTTCGTAAATAACGACCTCTCCGGGAGCTTCTTCGGTGCCAGCAAATAATGAGCCAGCCATAACGACACTCGCTCCTCCGGCGATGGCTTTGGGTATATCTCCCGAAAACCGAATACCTCCATCGGCAATTACCGGAATGTGCATTCCTTTGAGGGCTTGGGTACAATCATAAACGGCCGAGAATTGAGGTACTCCCACTCCGGCAATCACCCGGGTAGTACAAATACTTCCCGGTCCGATCCCTACCTTGATCCCGTCGGCACCTGCCTCAGCCAGGACCCGGGCCCCTTCTCCGGTGGCTACATTGCCCGCTATCACATCCAGGTCTTTAAAATACTCTTTTACTTTCTTGACGGCATTGATCACATTGCGTGAATGTCCGTGTGCCGTGTCAATGGATATCACATCTACTCCGGCTTTTTTAAGGGCCTCGATCCGCTCCATCAAGTCGGAAGTAACTCCTACGGCCGCCCCGGCCCTTAAACGCCCATATTCATCTTTACAAGCATTGGGCATATCTTTTTTCTTGAGAATATCCTTGTAGGTGATCAGCCCGACCAGTTTGCCCGAACCGTTGACGATCGGTAATTTTTCAATTTTATGTTCTTGTAAGACGGCTTCGGCTTTTTGCAAATCAATGCCTTCATTGGCCGTGACCAGGTTTTCCTTGGTCATAATTTCCGAAATAGGACGGCTTAGGTCTTTCTGGAAACGCAAATCCCGATTGGTGATAATGCCAATTAACTCATTGTACCGGTTTATCACGGGAATACCGCCAATTTTAAATTCACTCATGATCCTTTGGGCTTCGGCCAAATTTGCCTCGGCTTCCAACGTGATCGGATCAAGGATCATCCCACTTTGCGAACGCTTGACTTTGCGTACCTGCTCCGATTGGGTCTCAATGCTCATACTTTTGTGTATGAAGCCGAGCCCTCCCTCCTGAGCGATGGCAATAGCCATTTCGTACTCGGTAACGGTATCCATGGCTGCAGTTACCAAGGGAATATTCATTTGAATATTTTTAGTAAGAAAAGTTTTGGTATCAACATCTTGGGGTAAAACCTCCGAGTAGGCAGGAAGCATGAGCACATCATCATAAGTGAGTGCTTCGTAGACAAGCTTTGAGGAATCAATGTGCATGGCAAATAAATTAGTTTAGCTTATTTGCCTCATAAAGTTAGAGATTAAATATGATATTTGAACATACCCTTCCTACTATTCCTAGAAATATATGTCTTGAAAGCGAATCTTAACATTTCCTTCAGATTTTAAAAGGAGGGCAAAACGGAAAAAACCTGAGGAAAACCTATATTTTCTAAAAATTATTTAAATATTGGCTTTTCAAATGAAGTTACAGGATGCCACGCGTCCGAACTATTCGGGTAGTGCATGTGGTTTTTATCATGACTCCGTCCATACATTGGTATGAAAAAAAGATTTTTGAGAATTTGGAAATGGGAATTTTGGCCTTTTTGGGTGTTTTACATTCCTATTTATTTTTATTGGTTTTATTTAAGCCTGAGAGCTCGCTCTTTTTTCTTTTTTAGTGCCGCCAATCCCTTGATGGAATTGGGGGGATTTAGCAATTATTCGAAATACAACGTATTGAAGAATATCCCACCTCAATTCCTTCCCCGCACTATTTTGGTAGACCATACCATGCATCCAGCCTCCTTGGCTACGACCATCCAATCGCACGGCTTACATTTCCCGATCATTGCCAAACCCGATCGCGGAGAACGGGGCAAAAAAGTTAGAAAAGTGCAGAGCTTCGAAGACTTAGTATCCTACCTTCAAGCTATGCCTGGAGATACAATCCTGCAAGAGTTTATCGAGTATCCTTTGGAGTTTGGGGTGATGTATTACCGGGCCCCCAATGAGGTTCGGGGACATATCAGCTCCGTAGTACAAAAAGAATTTTTGTCGGTCATTGGAGATGGTTCTTCTACCGTGGAAGATCTCATCCGGGCCGATTCGCGTTCCTCTTTGTTTTTGGAACACATACAGAAAAACTATCCCTTGCAGCTCAAAAAGATCCCTAAGCCGGGTGAAAAGTTTATCGTTGAGCCAATTGGCAATCACTCCCGGGGTACGATATTCCTCAATGCCAATCATTTGATCAAACCCAAACTGGTCGAAGTATTCGATCAGATCAGTCACCAAATTGATGGGTTTTACTTTGGCCGTTACGACATCAAGGTGCCCAAACTGGAAGACTTGTATACTGGGAAAAACATCCGAATCCTGGAATTGAACGGGGCCAATTCGGAGCCGGCCCATATCTACGACCCTAAAATGCCGATTCTGAAAGCCTACCGCTACTTGTTTAAGCATTGGCGGGCCCTTTACCGAATCAGTATCCAAAATCACTCTCGCGGTGTAGCGTATATGGACCAAAAAAACGGCTTCCAGATGGTGTACCGTAGTTTGACTTCTCAACCCGCCCCCCTGGACATGCCTCCCCAACCCAATCACGGATAGGTTTTGCCTGATCTATTTGCTATTTGTGCCTTAACATATTGGGGGCTTTCCCGCGCTATGGAAGTAGCTAAAAAATTTGCCGCTACATACCAGCTCGGGCCGGGCTTTCGCCACTCGCCGGCTCACGCGCAAACCAGCGGCGGGCTCAAACAAGGGCTCTATCCCTAAGCCAAGATTTAGAGGAGAGAGGAGAGAATAGAGAGGAGAGAAGGAAACGGGAGGCGGGACTTTTTTTCAGCGTTAAGGACATAGCAGTTGCTAGCCGCACTACAGACATCCCCTCCCGGTTCCCATGTCCTGTGTCCCGGCTCTCAAAATCGGCTGAGGGATAGAGCGGCCTGTTTGAGCTCGTTACGGGTGGTGGGGGGGCCAGCGAGTAGCGAAAGCCCGACCCCGGCGGCACCCTCAGTTCAGCATTGCTCCCCTACTCCATCGCCGGGGGCAGCCCCCGCATTAGGCCCTACATATGCCCCAGGGAAGTTCATAATATCTTCTAAGCAATTCATTTGCAGACTTCTAGGAAATAAACTATATTTGGAATTGGCAGTAAAATTATCTTGTGTCATGAACCCAGAAGAAGATCCTTTTTTTCAGCTTCATAACGCTTCCCAAGAACCGGGTAAATCCAAGCCCGGCCCCCACGGAGACCCAGATCCTAATCCAAAGGAATCGTCTCCGGTACCTATGTCTTCAAATTATGTACCCTCTGAAAGTGCTAAGCCTATGCCTAGTTCCCCATATAATAGCGACGACCCAAGCAAATTCTCTGATGTTTTCACGGCCGACTTTTTAGGCCTGGAAGAAGAAGATGAGGCAAAAGGGCTTACTTCCGAAAACTTTGAACGGGAAGGAAAGGAAACTCCCTACATTCCGGGTTCGGACCCTAGTCTCATCTCTCAAACCGGGCACGATTTAGTGCCCAGCGATGAAGAGGAGCCCGATCCTTTTCATGTATTATTAGAGAAGTTAAAAAAAGGGCGTGAGTTTGTTTCCAACTTTCAGGACAACGTAAACAAATTGCAAAACTTGACCCGCTTCGGTTCGGAAACGGGCCCCACGACAAACACGTTTAGCCAAAGCAGTACCTATAGTTATCCTAATCCCGGCTACCCCGTAAATCAGCCTAAGCCCGGCTATCCCTACGGAGGCAATTCCAACTGGAACCCCCAAGGGAATAATGGATCGTATACACCTTACGGCAATCAAAATAATAATTGGGGCAATGCTAACCCTCAATTTACGCCCCTGCCTCCCGTACAGGGCCCCACTAATTTGGTCCCCCCGGCCCTTTCTCCCATCCAAGAACTGGATGATCAATTGTACGAGGAGTTACAGTTTGACCCAGAAAAGACCCGGCCTTTGCCCACTCCCGACGAGACCGAAATTGTTGAGGCAAAACTCAAAGTCTTAAGGACTCAAATTGAGAAAAGCCACCGAAAATATAAAAATCACGAAAGCAAATCGGGTAATTGGGCTTTCGTGTTCCGTTTCTTATCTTCTCTATTGGCCGCAGTTGTGACCGTCCTTCTAGGGATCAACGTTACGGATACCCTCCGGGATTGGGGAATTGACTGGTATATCAATACCTTGGCCCTGGCGATTAGTGCCTTCCTTTCTATCATTGGGATGTTACAAAGCTATTTTGATGCCGATGAATTATATGCGAAGTATACCGAGACGGCCAGCCAACTGGATCACCTCCTTAACACTTTGGATTTTGTAGAAAAAGGAAAAAAATATTTGACCTTAAAGCACGTAAATTTAATCCGGATCACTTACTCCAAAATACTGGACGAAACGATCAAATATGAGCTTTTTGTAAAATCGGTAGAAAACGACGCCATCCGGAATTACAAAGAATCCAAGTTGGCCCCGGTCAATGCTGGTCCAACTCCCGTTGGTACCGTCTCCCCAGTGAACAATGCCAACCCAAACCAGCCATAACAAACCCAAGATAAATCTTTTTGAAAGCCCGTCTAAATCACCATAGACGGGCTTTTTTTATTTTCCAAGGGCTCTAAGCCCAAGGATCATAGCTGCCAAAGCTCCATATATGCCCTTCAAGATCTTTACATGTATACGCTTCTCCTCCATAATCCATTGTTTCTAAGTCTCTAATCATCACAGCCCCTTTTTCCCGAGCCCGATCATAATGAGCTTTGACATCTGCTAAATACACGTAGATCGTTTGGGTAGTATAGCCTCCCATATCTTCGGGTTGTTTAAGCGTTTCACCCAGGTCATCTTGTTTCACAGAACCCAGCATGATCATAGCTCCTCCTAATACCAATTGGGCATGGGTGATGGTTTCGTTTTCTCCAGGCACTAATAATTGGGTTTCAAAGCCAAAGGCCTCTTGCAGCCACTCAACGGCCTGGGGTGCATTTTGATAACGCAAGGTTGGAATAATAGTCGCCATATTCATTTGTTTAAAGGTGTTCAGATACAGGCAAGATAGCCTTCATTTCCCTGGAAATATTGGAAAATTGCGACATCAGTGTTTCAATTCGCGGTAGGCTTGCCCTTCTGCATCTCCCAAAAACCATTGCCCGGGGGTATATCCAGAAAAGCGCTTAAACTCTTGTATGAAATGAGACTGATCATAGTAGCCATATTCTAAGGCGATTGCTACCAAAGATTTCTTCGAGGAGGGATACTCTTTTAAAGCGGCCTGAAAACGCAACAATTGGCAAAAGCGTTTTGGGCTCAAACCTGTCGCTTGTTTGAATTTTCTTTCCAATTGCCTGCGCGATAGATTAGCTAAGGAAGCCAACTCTCGGATATCTACTTGTCCCTTACGGGCAAAACAAAATTGCATGGCGTAATACATAGCCCCCGAGATAACAGAACTCCTACGTTTGCCCAACTTTTTAAGAAAGTAAGTGCATAGCATATTCACTCGCTGAGAGTTATTGGAGCACTGCAAAACTTTATCTTCCAAGTCCCGGCCTTCCTCTCCCAAGGCTTCCGGTAAAGAAAAGCTAGCCCCTGTTAGGCTTTCTGGAGCTAGGCCTAAAATATCCCTGAGGGCATACGGATAGAGGTATACACCAAAAAGCCCAAAACCTTCTTGAGTATGGTAACGGGTAAACTGCTGACAAGGCCCATTGAGACTGGTAATCCCTTCCCTGCTTACTCCTGAGGGAGCCAGGCGGTTAAATTTTCCCCGGTAATGAAAGACAATCGTCACACAAGCATCGGCCATGGAGCGGTGAATGTAGTCTGGGCTTCCTTCCAAAACCCAAAAGGCCCGGACATAGGCTTGTAATTCTGGGGGTGGAGGGTAAATTTGATAATTCAAGCTCATCCATCCTAGGCTTTATCCAGCAAGGCCTCCCACCATATTTCTACGGGGTGAAGGGCAATTTTACCCGTCCCGTCTTTGATTTGATGGCGGCAACTCGTTCCCGCAGCCGCGACCAATACCTCCGGCTCCAGGTCTCGAACGGCCGGGAAAAGTACCAGTTCCCCAATCTGCATCGAAATATCAAAATGCTCTTTCTCATAGCCAAAGGAGCCCGCCATACCACAGCAACCCGAAGGAATGAGGTGTACTTCATAGTTTTGAGGTAGGCTGAGCATTTTTTTACTCGGGGTCAATGAGGCCAAAGCTTTTTGGTAACAATGGCCATGCATTTTAATCAGGCGGGACTCTTGGGTAAATTGATCGGCTTGAATATTGCCCCGGTCAATCTCACGGGCCAAAAATTCATCCAGCAGGTAAGTATGTTGGGCCGTATATTCGGCTTGTTTTTTTTCGGCTCCTCGGAGCAATTCTACATACTCGTCCCGGAAAGTTAGGATGGCCGAAGGTTCCAAGCCAATTAAAGGAGTTTGGTCACTTACCATACAGGAAAACGTCTGTACATTTTTCTGGGCAATATCCCGGGCCTGGCGTACCAAACCTTTGGAGAGGAAGGTCCTTCCACTTTCCTCGTGTTTGGGGATGATTACTTCATAGCCCAAGGCCTCCAATAATTGAACGGCCTTGATCCCGATGGGCGTATCATTATAATTGGTAAACTCATCATTAAACAAATACACCTTTCCCAAAGGATATTTTTGGGCTTTCATGCTACTTTTATACTGCTTGTACCATTGCGACAAGGTTTGCTTATGAAGCGGGGGCATCGATCGCTCGGGAGCAAATCCCATCCAAGACTTGCTCAAAGGTCCTAAGACCGGCATTTTGAAAAATGCATTGTACAAGCCCGACACGCGCGAGGCTAATCGGTTTAACTTGGAAAAATTGGCAATCAGGCGCGTCCGGAGGGGGACTCCTTGCTTATCGTACATGTGCTGTAAATACTCGGCCTTGAGTTTGGCGACATCTACGTTAGAGGGGCACTCCGACTTACACGCTTTGCAAGACAAGCACAAGTCCATAACCTCCAGGACCTCTTCTCTCTCAAAAGGATCCTGGCTGGTTTCTTGGGTAAAGACTTCCCGAATGATATTGGCCCGGGCCCGGGTGGTATGTTTTTCGTTACGGGTCGCCATGTAACTGGGGCACATCGTTCCCCCACTTAAAGCCATTTTCCGGCAATCTCCTGAGCCATTACACATTTCGGCGGCCCGAACGTAGCCCTTGTAATAAGAAAAGTCAAACCAGGTTTTGGGTTCGGGAGTTGGCTGGCCGGGCGTGTAGCGCAAGTGGGTATCCATGGGTGGCGTATCCACAATTTTGTTGGGATTCAGCCTGTGGTGCGGATCAAAAATCTCTTTCACCCTTTTAACCAATTGATAGTTCTTAGCCCCAATCATTTCCTCTAAAAACTCACCCCGAAGGCGCCCGTCCCCGTGTTCTCCGCTAAGCGAACCCTTGTATTTTTTGACCAAACGGGCAATTTCTTCGGCTATGAGACGAAATTGTTGATTCCCCTCCTCCGTTTTTAGGTTCAGGATGGGCCGCAAATGCAACTCCCCGCTACCGGCGTGGGCATAGTGCACACACTCCATCTCGTGCTTTTGCAAGATTAGGTTAAACGCATCAATATAATCGGGTAGCTCCTCTACAGCAACGGCCGTATCTTCAATCACAGGAGCAGGTTTGGCATCTCCGGGAATGTTGGAGAGAAGCCCCAAACCTGCCTTTCGTAAAGTCCAAACTTTTTTGCTATCCTCCCCCCAGACCACTGGAAAATGGTAACCCAAGCCCCCAGCCCGCATTTCTTTTTCCATGGCCGACGCTAAATTTTCAATTTCCTCCCTACTTTCCCGTCTAAGTTCTACTACCAGGATAGCCCCAGGATCTCCTTCCACAAAAAAGCGGTTTCTGCGCTGCTCTATATTGCTTTTGGTACACTCCAAAATAAAATGATCCATCAACTCACAAGCACTGGGTTTATATTTTAAGGCAATCAAATTTGCCTGAAGAGCATCCCGAACGGTTTCAAAATGAGCACAGACCAACCCAACTTCTGGCGGGGGCAGGGGACTTACCGATAGTTTGACCTCCGTAATAAAACAAAGTGTACCTTCCGAACCGGCAATCAACTTACAAAAGTTAAAAGCTTCCTGAGAACTACCAAAGACTTCATTGTCCAAGAGAAGGTCCAAGGCATAGCCTGTATTACGGCGTGGTATGCTAGGTTTAGGAAATTCCTTAAGAATCTCTGCCTGATTTTCCGCCCTGGCCAAAAGGGCTTGCATTTCTCGATAAATAGATCCCTCAAGGTCTTCTTGTTTGGTTTTGGCTAGATACTCCGCAGGGCTCAAAGGGCCAAAAATCACCTCCGAACCATCGCTGAGCAGGGCTTTCACTTCCAGTAAATGGTCCCGGGTACTACCGTACACCACCGAATTAGATCCGCACGAATTATTGCCCACCATGCCTCCTACCATGGCCCGGTTGGCAGTAGACGTTTCCGGGCCAAAAAATAAGCCTTGGGGCTGTAAAAACCGGTTTAACTCATCCCGGATCACGCCGGGCTGCACCTTTACCCACGACTCCTCAGGGTTGACCTCTACAATCTGGCCAAAATGCACCGAAATATCCACCACAATCCCTTGACCAACCACCTGCCCGGCCAGGGAAGTCCCCGCCGCCCGGGGTATCAAAGGTACTTGCTGCTCTTGCGAAAATGCCAACAGGGATTTCAAATCTTCCACGTCTTTTGGAATGGCCACGGCCACAGGCATTTCTCTGTAAGCAGAAGCATCTGTCGCGTAAAGGGTACGCATCGTATCATCCCAATGCAATTCTCCTCGCAGTTTTTGGGATAAAGAATCAAAATTAAGGCTAAGGGAAGTACTCGTTTTTGCAGTTTGCGACATCATGATTAGCAGGTATTTTCCAAAAATAGGGCTTTCAAACAGCCCTCTTATGTAGTAAAAGTAAATGTGGAGGAATCTGGTTTTCTAGCCGATTCCTTCTTTAAATCATCCAAATAGCCCTAGGTATTACAAGGGAAATCCAGAATTGTCAAACAAATATTCTTCAAATTGAGTAAAGAGTAAACAAAACTATTCCAGCTAGGTTAATTCAAAAATATTTTTTTTACTATGAACTCTTCCATTTCATTTCTTGAGTTGGTGATGACCCAAGTTCACGAACAGCAGGCCCTTCGCTACGAACAATTATTCTCATTACTCGAGTCCTCCAAAAGCCCGTATTATCAAACCCTCATAGATACTTACCAAATTGCCGTAAAGGCCCTACATAGCATAGAGCATTACCTCTATGATGCAGGTTATCAATACCAGTGGGGAGTAAACAATCGCGGCATATTTCTGCAATTTTCCTACGATGAATACCAAATTCTCAACCGGGAAATGCGGAGTGCCATGCGCATCGTCTATGCCTGTAAGGGAGATGAGTTTATCGCCGACCACGTGCGTCTCTATTATGAATTAGACAGACCTCTTCCCCCAGCCCTCTTACAAAGATATCAACATTGGGTAAGTAAATAAATGGGGCATCCTGTCCGGGGGCAAAAATTTGAGGCCAATTGATCAATGGGTTCCGCCCCCGTCCAGACCGGGCTTTCGCTACTCGCTGCCTTTCCCCGCCAGGCCCCCACGAGCTCAAACATGCCGCTCTATCCCTATGCCAGCGTAATTGCCCAAAACTCCCGGAAGAAACCCTTAGGACTAACGAGCCGTTAAGAAAAAAAGTCCTTAAAGATGTCTCATACAATTTTAATAGATCAGGTTCGCTATACCCTGCCGCAACTCCTAGAAGATATCTGGGCCCGCCTCCAGAAATCTACCCACCAATCCAAAAATGCCTTTAAAACCGGGGTATTGGCTAGCCAAAGCTCAGAAGGCATAAGCCAAAGAACCGTCGTATTACGCAAAGTGAACCCAAGCCAAAGAAGTCTGCTGATCCATACCGACACCCGGTCTCCCAAAGTAGCCCAGATTCAAGCCAATCCTCAGGTAAGCTGGCTTTTTTACGACGATAAGCGGAAATGGCAATACCGTATGCTGGGTCGGGCCACGATTCATCAAGGAGACCTCATCTGTGAAGAATTGTGGCAAGCCTCCGGCCCTGGGAGTTTAAAAATTTACCTTACGGCCTTTCCCCCAGGAGCTCCCCTATCCGTACCTGGAACCGGTATTCCCCCTGCCTTGGAAGATAAAATGCTCCATCGAGAAGACGTAGCCCCCGGCAAAGCCAACTTCTGCGCGATCCGTACGGAGATTCATTTGATTGACTGGCTTTATCTAGACCGACAAGGACACCGCCGGGCTCAGTTCAACTATGTAGAAGGAGCTTGGCAATCCCAGTGGATAAATCCCTAAATACTAGTTTAAGCCTTTTTTTTGAGCAAAATTGAGATGAAGATACGCCCGGGTTTATTACCTTTGCCCATCTTATAAAATTTTTTCTTGGAATGGAAAATCCTCACTTTGCGAAGATAGCGGCCGAACTGGAAATTGGAGAAAGACAAGTTGCCGCTACCGCCCTGCTCCTAGATGACGGAGCAACTGTCCCTTTCATTGCCCGGTACCGGAAAGAGGCCACCGGAACCCTAGACGAAGTATTCATCACCCAAATCCGGGACCGTCTTACCCAATTACGGGAATTAGACAAACGCCGGGAAGCTATCCTCAAATCCATCGAGGAACAAGGAAAACTTACCGATGAACTCCGCAAAAAAATAATGGCGGCCCAAACTATGGCCGAGCTGGAAGATCTTTATCTCCCGTATAAGCCCAAGCGCCGCACGAGAGCCACCATTGCCCGGGAAAAAGGACTGGAGCCCCTCAGTGATAAGATATACGAGCAGTTTGAATTTGACCTCGAGGCCGAAGCCCAAAAATATATTGATACGGAAAAAGGCGTGGAGTCTATTGAGGAGGCCCTAGCCGGAGCCCGCGACATCATCGCCGAAACGGTCAACGAAGACCAATTTGCCCGCGCCACCATTCGTAACCTTTTTGTAGAGCAAGGCACCTACAAAGCCAAAGTAATTCCCGGCAAGGAAGAGGAAGCCAAAAAATACAAGGATTACTTCGACTGGGAGGAGCCTATCGAGAAAGCCCCTTCCCATCGGGTTTTGGCCATGCGTAGGGCCGAAAAAGAAATGTTTATTAGCCTAAGTTTGAGTCCGGAAGAAGAAGAAGCCCTAGAAAAGTTGAAGGCTCACTTTATCAAGTCTAATAACCGTACCACCGAGCAAATGGAATTGGCCGTAAAAGATGCCTACAAACGTTTGCTTAAGTCCTCCATGGAAACGGAAGTACGAATTCTTTCCAAAAAACGGGCCGATGAAGAGGCCATCAAGGTATTTGCCGATAACTTACGCCAACTTCTACTAGCTGCCCCCTTAGGCCAAAAAAGCGTCATGGGGATTGACCCCGCTTTCCGTACGGGTTGTAAAGTGGTATGTTTGGATAAACAAGGGAAACTCCTCCATAACGATGTTATTCATCCCGACCGTCGTCAAACCCACGCCACCGAAACCATCCGCCACCTTTGTATGAAATATGCGGTTGAAGCCATTGCCATCGGTAACGGTACGGCCAGCCGCGAAACCGAGACTTTCGTACGAGGCTTAGGGCTCCCTCCCGAAGTACAAATAGTCATGGTTAATGAGAGTGGGGCCTCCGTTTACTCTGCATCGCCAGTGGCCCGGGAAGAATTTCCCGATCATGATATTACGGTCCGAGGCGCCGTATCCATTGGGCGCCGCCTGATGGACCCCTTGGCCGAACTGGTAAAAATTGACCCGAAATCGATTGGGGTAGGCCAGTACCAGCACGATGTGGATCAAAGCCAACTCAAGAAAAGCCTAGACGATGTCGTGATGAGTTGTGTAAATAAAGTAGGGGTAGAAGTCAATACCGCCAGTAAGCAATTGCTTACCTATGTCTCGGGCCTGGGCGCGCAATTGGCCCAAAATATTGTAGACTTCCGCAATCAATTCGGCCCCTTCAAGCGTCGGGAAGATTTGAAGCAGGTCACCCGCCTAGGCGATAAGGCCTTTGAGCAATCGGCTGGTTTCCTTCGCATACGGGAAGGAGAAGATCCCCTTGATTCCAGTGCCGTTCACCCCGAAAGCTACGCCGTGGTGGAAAAGATGGCCCAAGACCTGCAATGCCAAGTTAGCGATTTGATCCAAGACGCTAACCTCCGTAAAAAAATTGACTTAAAAAAATACGTAAGCGATACGGTCGGACTGCCCACTTTACAGGATATTGTAGAAGAATTGTCCAAACCCGGCCGTGACCCCCGAGACACCTTTGAGACCGTGCAATTTGCCGATGGCGTCAACAGTATGGAAGACCTCCGCCCCGGTATGCAACTCAACGGAGTCATTACCAATGTGACCAATTTTGGGGCTTTTGTAGACATCGGGGTGCACCAAGACGGGCTAGTACACATTAGTCAGCTTTCCCACAGCTATGTAAGCAACCCCAACGATGTAGTCAAAGTACAGCAGAAGGTAAGTGTGCGGGTTATGGAAGTAGACGTGGAGCGCAAACGCATCTCCCTCTCGATGAAGGAAGAAATTCCGCAAAAAGCCAAGGGAGGCAGCAAACGCAAAGAAAAAACTCCAGATCCTACCGCATCCTCTCGCCTGGCCCGCTTTGAGAAAAAAGCCACCAAACCCCAGGGCAAGGCCAAGACCCGCAAGGAGAAAGCCCCCGATCCAGAACCGGAATCGGATTTTCACGCAAAGCTCTTGGAGTTGAAAAAGAAGTTTAAGTAAGTATAAGCCCGCATATGCGGGCTGGACTTTCCTTACCCTTTTGGGTAGGTGTCTTAGCGTAGCGACATCAACAAGAACATTCCCTGTTACCCTAAAGCTCGGGCACAATTTTATTGTGCCCGCATCTTTTTGGGCATTTGTAATGCCCGTTCTTTGACAAATGTCCCCGCCCCTAACTCATAAACCTCTCCACCCGCTTCTCTACCCTCGGTTCTCAATAGGCTGAGGGATAGAGCGGCATGTTTGAGCTCGTGGGGGCCCTGCGGGAAAAGGCAGCGAGTAGCGAAAGCCCGACCCCGGCGGCAGGCACTACCCTAGGTATACCCAAATACCTTCGCCGGGGGCAGCCCCAGTCGTATTTTCTTCGGTATTTTCCTGAAAATCAAACTAACTAGCGAGTGCGTTTACGTTAAAGTATGTTAATCGCGACCTATCGGAGCCTAGATTGAGTTAATTTTGCATAGATACCCGTATACAGATTTACACGTATTCGCTAAAGACGCAGGATAGCGCTCAGATTACACCGTGAAAAAGAAAAAATTAAACCGATTTATATTTTTAATGTCCTTCGCCTCGATTGGCTTGGCAGGTTTGCAGTTTTACTGGATTTACCGGGCCATTGATATCAACAGTGCCCGCTTCCGTTCGGCCGTGCATAGCTCCATGAATGAGGTAGCCCATAAAATAGAGCAAAAAGAGGTACTCTATCTGACGCAAAGGGTAATCAAAGACTCCGAAAGTCTCATCAAAATCTTAAATGTGCAGGAAACCGACAGTTTATCTACCCCGATTGATGAACTTCGGGAAGGGACGGCTTTCTCTATAAAATCTAATACCCCAGAGGCTAAATCCTTGGCTTCCTTCGAGATTTTTAAAGACAGTATCAGCCATTTGGCCCGGATCACTGTCCCGCGTATATCCTTCCCCTTGCTTCATCTTTTGGACTCGAGCTTGTTTGTGCGAAATTATTACCGGCAAAACCGCAATTGGTTTCCCCGCTCTCCTATTTTTCTTCTGGATACTATGCAGCAGTTGCTTGTGGGCTATAAGCACTTCAAAGAGGTGTATATGTCTAGAGAGGGCCAAGGCTTGTCATTGAATGTCCGGAGAGTACCGAGCCGTCGGGATTTGTCACAGATTCGAAATAAGTACCCCTATTACCCGGTATGGGTTTGGGAACCTGGTTCAAGCCTGCGATTATTATCTTCTTACCGGGGCGACCTAGGGAATGAGGATAAGGGAGAGCTCAATCAGAGGGCCTTGGCCGAATCGCTCAGTATTTTCAAGGAGCCAGAAATGTCTATAGACCAGGCCTTAGTTAGCCCCTCAGATGCTTCCTCCCGGACCAAAATCAAGTCGCGTAAGGATATCAAACCTATGCTTTCTTTGTTAGAAGGAGGGCGACAATCTCGTGAGAAAAAACCCGAAGTAGTCAAAATCGTCACCAAATCGGACCTAATTTCCTTCGTGTTGGACGAATTACAAAGAAGGCGCACCGATTTTCGGGATAAACTCAACCAAAAACGCCTGGATAGTCTCCTCAAGGAATCCCTGAGTAACCGAGGAATCTCCATAGATTATTCCTTTATGGTAGAAAACCGGCAAGACCGTAAAAATCCGGCGACGATCTTGTTTTGTAATGACTACCAACTGATCAAAAAAATGAAGGGGCAAGGCTATAAGGTCAAGCTCTTCCCCACCGAAGTTTTTGCCAGCGACCTGTGGCTCTATGTATACTTTCCAGACACCCTCCAGGTGATTCTTAAAAATATGGGCTGGGTCTTTTTGTCCTCCCTTATTTTGCTGGGCCTGGTGATTTATTGCTTTGCCCAAGCCGTGCGCACCATTATCCGGCAGAAAAAGATGTCGGAAATCACCCAGGATTTTATCAATAATATGACCCACGAGCTTAAAACTCCCATCTCCACGGTATCTTTGGCTTGTGAGGCCATCCAGGACCCCGATATGCGGAACTTTCCCCGACAAATTGATCGGTATATGAGCATCATCAAGGAGGAAAATGACCGTCTGGGCCGCCAAGTGGAGCGCGTCTTGCAAATTGCCGTTTTAGACCGGGGAGACTTCAAGCTAAAAATCCAGTCTATCAACCTTCACGAGGTAATCGAGCAGGCCATCCGCAATATTTGGATCCATATAGAAAACCGGGAAGGCAGTATCGAAACCCTGCTCCAAGCCGAAAACCCCGTACTAGAAGTCGATGAGGTGCATATTAGTAATGTAATCTTTAACTTGCTGGACAATGCCAATAAATATTCTCCCGAGCCCCCGCTCATCCAGGTGAGGACCCAAGATGCCCCAGGGGGGATCAACCTCGCTATTAGTGACCAGGGGCAAGGGATGAGTAAAGAAACGATAAACAAAATATTTGATAAATTTTACCGGGTGCCTACCGGGAATGTGCACGATGTCAAGGGCTTTGGTTTAGGCTTGAGCTATGTCAGGACCATTATTAATACCCACGGAGGGCATATTTCGGTAAAAAGCGAATTGGGAAAGGGCAGTACGTTTACCCTATTTATTCCCCATCAATTTCAAAAAAGAACTCAGCCGTATGAATAAAGTTCGCATACTTTTGGTAGAGGATGACACCAACTTGGGTCAGATCCTCCAGGAATATTTGGAAGTAAAAGGTTTTGATACCACCTTATGCCGCGATGGCTTGGAAGCCTGGCAAACCTTTCAACAAGATGTGTTTGATTTTTGCATCCTAGACGTCATGATGCCCAAGATGGATGGCTTCAGTCTGGCCGAAAAGATCCGTCGCAAAGATCAGGAGATTCCCTTTATATTCTTGACGGCCAAATCGCTCAAAGAAGATACCATCACCGGCCTAAAAATCGGGGCCGATGATTACCTTACCAAGCCTTTCCGTATGGAAGAGCTTTTGCTTCGTATCCAAGCCATTTTACGGCGCATCGGGACGCCTGAAGATGGAATTACCCAAACCCAGTTTAGCATTGGGCAATATTCTTTTGACTTTGACCGCCAGAAACTCGAGCACGCTGGGGGAGAGCAAAAACTTACGTCCAAAGAAGCCGAACTCCTCCGTATGCTTTGTGCCCATAAAAACCGGGTGATGGACCGCTCCTTGGCCTTAAAAAAAATCTGGCGCGACGATAGCTACTTCAATGCCCGCAGTATGGATGTGTACATCACCAAGCTCCGCAAATACCTTAAAGGCGACGAAAACGTGCAGATCGTTAACGTACACGGCAAAGGCTTTAAATTGGTAGAATTAAATCAGCCCGAACTTCCTTAGCGCCCTATGCCTCATGCTACCTTTCAAAAGTTAAAGCCGGAAAAAAAAACGCGTATTCGGGAAATTGCCTACCAGGTATTTACCGAATACAGCTACCAAAGTGTCTCCATCAACCACCTTATGAAGCAAATCGGGATTGCCAAAGGTAGTTTCTACCAGTACTTTCAGGGTAAAAAAGATTTATTCTTCTACTTAATGGAGCAGGCCAATCAGGATAAACAAGCCGCCCTGGCCCCCGTGCTCCGAGAAAAACACAGCGGGTTTTTGGGCCTATTTCAACGGGTGTACACCGCGGCCATAGCTTATGACATACAACATCCCCTGGAAAGCCGTTTTTTGTACGCCACATCACAAGAACGCCTCGTCCCAGAGTTGGGTGACTTGTTTATGCGTAGCCGCAAACAAAGCGTGGAGTTTTTCAAGCGCTTATTGCAGCAAGAACAAAAACAGGGTAAAATTGCCCCCGAAGCCGATCTGGATTTACTGGCTTGGGTCGTGGTACAGTTTGCCAATGGGGCCTTAGATTGGGTACTGTATAAAAATAAAGCCGATCTCCAACATTGGCCCGAAACGGGGTCTTTGGCTCAAAAGCGACTCGAGCAAAGTGTACCCGAATTGCTTTCCCAATGGTCCCAGATTCTGGGCCAAAGCCTCCTCCTACCTCCTTCTGAAAATAAATAAACTCTACTCCTTAGGCTAAGGGCAGTATGTTAAAATGGATTAGACCTGAAATCTCGAAAAATTTAGGGGCTTGCCCGCGTAATTACCCATAGTAGCCACGTGCCCTATCCTAGCCACGCGGGCCGGGCTGTCACTACTCGCCGGCTTACGCACTTGGCAGCGGCGGGCTCAAACAGGCCGTTCCATCCCTAAGCCAAAGAAAGTGAGGAAAGCCAGATGTATTTTTATTTTATACTTGCCAAGTGCCCTGGGCTACGGTTTGTACCTTGCCTCCAATCCGAATGATAAACTCATCTTCATGTATCCGTTCTCCGGCATGAAATATAAGGGAAGGCCTCCCCATAAATACCCCTTGCTCAACGCGGATTTGAATTGAGGCCTCTGGGTAATAGCGATGTTTGAGTAAGTAAGCCAGTAAGCAGCCATTAGCACTCCCAGTGGCCGAATCCTCCCGAAAAACGAGTTCGTGATACAGCATGCGGGCTTGCAGATCATTTTCGGGTTCGTCGGTTTCCGGGCAAAAGATTAAAAAGGCATCAAAGGTATGCCCCTGGGTTTTGGGCAAGACCGATTTATATTTATCCACAAACTTAAAATATAATTCGGGGTGTAAGTTACAGGCATTCAGGGCCGATTTGGTTTTTACGGGTACTACTACAAAAGGCAAACCGGTACTTACCAGTTGAATGGGAAAGGAATCATCCAAAACTCCGGGAGGAATTTGTAAAATAGCGGCAATTTCCTCCGGCGAAAAGATTTCATAAAACTCGGGCTTGTTTTGGGTCATCCACCAATTGAGTCCTTTGGTGTCGGCTTCAGCTTGTACGGGGACCGTGCCCACAGGCAAGTCTAAACGGATCAAAGGCCGCTCCTGTGGCGAGTTTTGATTCAAGAAGTGGCTAATGACATAAGCTGTACCTAAAGTAGGATGCCCCGCAAAGGGGACTTCAAAACCCGGAGTGAATATCCGTACGGGATAGCCCTTTTCTGAGGCTTGATCGGAAAGGATGAAGGTGCTTTCGGCAAAATTGATTTCGCGAGTGATTTGCAGCATTTCCTCGGAGCTTAAACCATCAGCCGGATAAAATACCGCCAACTGATTGCCTTGGTATTTCGCTTCGGCAAATACATCCACAATATAAAAGTCAATTGATCGCATGGACTTGATAAATAAGATAAGAAATTGAGGAAAGCTTAACGATTCCTCTCTGCTTTTTTAGAAAATTTGAATTATTAGCTATTTTCGGAACCTAATTAAAAAATTCTATGGAATTAATCAGTGAATTGGTCAAACTCTTATTGCCGGCTGCCTTAGTCATGTGGGCCATGTATTTGACCATCCGGTCTCTCAGCCAGAAAGAAATTACTACCGCTCGTTCATTTTTTGAGAACCAGGCGCAAATCAGAGAAGCTGAAAGAGAAATTCAAGATAAAGAATTACAATTGAAAAACCGCGAGCAGGTGCTTCCCATTCGCTTTCAGGCTTATGAGCGAATGTGCTTGTTTTTAGAAAGGATAAGTCCGGCCCAGTTAGTCCCTCGAATGAACAACCCGGAGTTTAGTGTGGGACTATTCCAGCAGGTTTTGCTTCAAGAGATCCGCAATGAGTTTGCTCATAATCTCTCCCAACAGATGTATATGAGCAATGATGCCTGGCTTTGGATCAAAAAAGCGATGGAAGAAACGGTGGTCATGATCAATAACTCCGCCACGTCTTTAGATGAAGACGCACCCGGGATCGAGTTGGCCAAACGTATTCTCGAGAATGCCCGAGATCACGACTGGCACCCCAGCCAGGATGCGCTCTTATTTTTAAAAGAAGAAATCCGTCAGTTTTTTTAAGAGAGAGGAGGGGCTAGCCCTCCTTAGTCTTGAATAAACGGATAATCTTTTTGCATATACACATCTTCAAAGGCCTCCTCTGGCTTAGGATAGGGAGATTCTTCGGCAAAAGTTACAGCTTCTTCTACTTGAGCCTTGATGTGTTTATCGATGTCTTTTAATTCTTCTTCGGTGGCAAAGCCCTTGTCTATGATAGTGCGCTTTACCTGCTCAATGGAGTCGAGGGACTTGTAGTGTTCCAACTCTTCTTTGGTACGGTACTTCGCTGGGTCAGACATGGAGTGACCTTTGTAGCGGTAGGTACGAAACTCAAGGAGCGTAGGGCCTTCGCCCTTACGAGCTCTTTCGGCGGCGGCCGATACCGCTTCGTGAACGTTTTCTACTTCCATGGCTTCAACCGGTTCGGATGGCATATCATACGCCATGCCTAATTTGTATAGGTCGGTGACGTTTGATGTACGAGCTACCGAGGTCCCCATGGCGTAACCATTATTTTCAATGACAAATACTACGGGGAGTTTCCAAGTCATGGCGATATTCAATGCCTCATGAAAAGCGCCTTGACGAACAGCGCCATCACCCAAGAAACAAATACAAATATTTTTAGTCTTATTGTACTTTTCGGCAAAAGCGATCCCGGCTCCAAGAGGAATCTGCCCCCCAACAATACCGTGTCCTCCTAAAAAGTTTCGCTCTTTGTCAAAAAGGTGCATAGAGCCTCCCTTTCCGCGCGAGATCCCGGTGGCTTTGGCAAAGAGCTCGGCCATAATTACTTTGGGAGAGGTTCCTAAGGCCAAAGGTTGGCCGTGGTCACGGTAAGCCGTGATCCACTTATCTTCTTTTTCTAAGGCGGTTACCGTACCAGATGCACTGGCCTCTTGCCCTATGTACAAGTGACAAAAGCCCCTGATTTTTTGCTTTAAGTACAACTGCCCGGCTTTCTCTTCAAATCTTCTTTGGAGGAGCATGTTTTCGTACCAAAACATATACGTTTCCTTAGAATACTCTTGCTTTTTCTTGGCCGTGGCTTTGCTGCGGGTCTGGGTACCGCTTTTAGCCTTGCTCTTGGTTTTCGTATTATCCATATTTTATTGTTTTCGGTGTTTTTAGCTCCTTTACTTATTAATCTTACGCAAGGAGTCCTCTAAAATAGAATATTATCTGCAATTTATAAAAGCTGTCTCGGCGAATATTTCCAAGCTAAAATATCTCCCTTTCCCCTCAGATTTGGAATCTTGGCCCAAGCCTTGTAATTTCGGGGTTAGGCGTTAAAATTTGAATCCCCCCTTGCCCGGGCAGCCCCCACAGTTTATGAGTGAAATGCCGAAGGAGAAAGTTTATCTAAAACATATTTCATTAGCCAATTTTAAAAATTATCCTGCCCTTCACCTGGAACTCGAACCAGGCATAAATGCGATATTGGGGGAAAATGGCAGTGGTAAGACCAATCTACTCGATGCCATCCATTACCTTTCCATGACCAAAAGTGCCTTTGGAGTCAATGATCAACAAACGATCCGGCACCAGCAGGAGTATTATACAGTAGAGGGAAACTTCGAGGAAGAAGGAGAGGAAGTACGCGTATTCTGCGGCCAACAAAAGGGCCAAAAAAAAATTCTTAAACTAAATAAAAGCCCATACCCAAAATTTAGTGAGCATATTGGGCGTTTTCCTTGCATTCTCATCGCGCCTAACGATCAGAATTTGATATACGATGCCAGCGAAGTCCGAAGAAAATTTTGGGATGCTTGCCTATCCCAGTTAGACGGAGAATATTTACGAGACCTTATGGCTTACAACCATTTTCTTCGGCAAAGAAACCAATTGCTAAAACTTTATTTGGAAAAAAACAGCTTAGATATCGATTTATTAGACACTTATGACGTAAATTTATGTCAGTTAGGTTTTAAAGTGTACCAAAAACGGCAGGAATTATTACAAAATACTCAAGCAAGCTTTCAAGAGTATTACCAATTTGTGAGTGAACAAAGAGAAAACGCCCAGATTGAGTACCGATCACAATTGCACAATACCGAAGCCCTTCGGGCGCTCCGGGAATACCGTGACAAAGATATGCGTTTCGGACGCACCCATTTTGGAATCCATCGGGATGATTACCTCTTTACAATTAATGGCTATCCTTTGAAGCGCTTTGGCTCCCAAGGTCAGCAAAAATCTTTCTTGATTGCCTTAAAAATCACCCAATTTGGCTATTTGGCCGATAAAAAAAAGCTTCGCCCAATTTTGCTACTCGACGATATCTTTGATAAATTGGATGATCGACGCATAAAAAAACTCATGGAATTGATGGCCGGAGGCTTGTTTGGGCAGATTTTCATGAGTGATGCCCGACCCGAAAGAAGTAAAGAGTTTTTGGCCAATCTCCCTGTAAGCCGGAAGGAGATTGTCATTGACCAAGGCGGAGTTCAAAAAGAAATGGTATATGGTCGAACTTAAGAATCCAGGCAGATGTTATCAAACTCCCTATTTTAAAAAGGGCAAAAATCTAATGGATTAGTAGCCTGGCATATAGCATATTTGGGAGTAAAACCAACACGTAAAACCTCTTAGCAAGCAAACACGCAAGAGCAATAAAAACACAACAATTATGACCAATGCATACCGATACGAGTACGAGAAAGGTTTAAAACACCGCAATGCAGAAACCCAGAGTCTTAAAAACGCCGTTTCTGATCTTTTGGAACTCTACAGAATGAAAGGAAAGTTTAATGAGTTGCAAATAAAAGAAGCCTGGATGAAACTATTAGGCGAAAGCGTTGCCCGTCGTACCAAAGAGCTCTACATCCGTAACCGTAAAATGTTTATCCGCTTAGAATCGGCTGCCTTAAAAAATGAATTAATGATGGCCAAATCCAAAATTCTGGAAAAACTAAACCAATCGGTTGGAGAAGAGTGCATTAATGACTTGATTTTCTTATAAGAAAACTTCTAAAGCCCAAATCCGGTTATCCTATTACGTACATAGCATAACCGGATTTTTTTTACCCTCAAAGCATTATGTGGCAAGAATCGGATAACAAGCTCAAAAAGACTTTTGAATTTAAAAATTTTACCGAAGCCTTTGGCTTTATGACTCAAGTGGCCATCATAGCTGAAAAAATGGACCATCACCCTTGGTGGGCCAATGTCTACAATAAAGTAGAGATTGAGTTGACAACGCACGATGCTGGCAATACGGTTACCGATAGGGACCACACCTTGGCTAAAGCCATCGATGCTCTGCTACAATAAAAATGTAGGTTTTCCAGCATTACTTTCCGAAAGTTTTCTCAGCTTTCTGTCAAAATTGCGACAATTTAGCTCACAAACGTTTACGCTAGCCAAGCTTTTTTGCTCAGCTTATGGGCATGGGTAGCTAGTGGTATTAATTTTGTATTTTTACGCTTAATCATTCACAAGTTAAATCGCAAATTGGAGCCATGGCGCAAAAAAACAGTATCTGGCGATCGCTAGGCCTTAATAGTATAAGCTGGAAAATCATCCTAGGATTTATTTCCATCTACATTTTTTTCATCATCTCCGCTGCCTTTAATATTTACATTATTCAAGGCGGTGTTTCTAAGATTTCCGACTTTTCCGTCAGTGTGAACCCTTCCATTGATCAAGTTGATGAGCTTCGCCTCATGTTGAATCAATCCCAAACTTACACAATCAACTGGGTAAAAGACTCCTCCTTTTACCGTCCTCAAGATCGTAAATCATTGCAAGAGCTTCATCTGAGCTTCCCGGAGGTAAAAGATCGCCTCACAAACTTGATCCGCTCTTGGGAAGACCGCAGCCAGGTCAAGTTGCTCCAAGATACAATCCTGCCTCAATTTGAGGAGCTTAATAAGTATCAACAGAGCATAATGGAGCTCTTACCCGAAGAAAGAGATTATCAGGAGGCCCAATTATTAGATAGTGCCAATGCGCTTTTATACATGCGTATATTCCCAATTGCCGACCGACTATCCGGTCAGCTCAAACAAATTTCTAATCAAAAAAAGCGTAACCGACAATCTACCGAAGTCCAAATCATAGAACAATTCGAGTATCTCAACCAAGTAATTATCATCCTTGCCTCCGTCTTAATCTTGTTTGGTTTTTTTGTTTCCTGGTGGACACGAAGACAAATTGTTCGACCTATCAAGTATATCAACAGCGTCTTTGTAAAGTTAGGTACCGGAGAGCTTCCCGAAGACAAACATTTTTACTTCAATGATGATGAAATTGGAGAAATGGCTACTTCGGCCGATAAACTGGTATATTCCCTCCGACAAACATCCCTGTTTGCCGAGAATATTGGAGACGGTAATTATCAAGCCGATTTTAAGCCCTTAAGTGAAAAAGATGTACTGGGTAATGCCTTATTAGAAATGCGGGACAACCTAGCCACCGTGGCCGAGGAAGACCGAAGAAGAAGTTGGTCTACTGAAGGATTGGTGAAATTTAGTGAGCTCCTTAAAGAAAATAATAATGACATCGACCAATTGGCCGATTCTATTATTTCCAACTTGGTACTTTATCTTAAAGCTAATCAAGGGGGTTTATTTATTGTAGAAAATGCTGATCCCGACGTAAACCAAAATGGCGAGGAACCCTACATGCGCCTCGTTTCTTGTTACGCCTGGGATAAGAAAAAATATCTGGAACAAAAGATTTACAAAGGTGACGGCCTCAACGGACAAGCTTGGCAAGAACAATCTACTATTTATCTTACTGAGGTTCCCGATGGCTACGTCCAAATCACGTCGGGTCTTGGAGAGGCTAATCCTAATTGTATTTTAATTGTCCCACTCAAATTGAATGAGGAAGTTTTTGGGGTGGTTGAATTAGCTTCCTTTAATAATATCGAGCCCTATGAAATAGAGTTTGTAGAGAAAATTGCCGAAAGTATTGCTTCCACAGTGGCTACCGTACGGATTAATGAGCGAACCAAAAAGCTCCTATCCGAATCTACGATGATGACCGAGCAGATGAAGAGCCAAGAAGAAGAAATGCGTATGAATATGGAAGAGCTGCAATCTACACAGGAACACATTGAGCAAGCTCAATTGGAAATCCGAGCTCGTGAACAAATCTTTAGCTCCTCTAATATGATTTTGGAGACCGATCTCCAATTTTACATTCAAAAGGCCAATGATCTCGCTTCCATTATCTTGAAATACGACCCCAATGAGTTTGAAGACATGGCCGTTGAATATTTATTTGCCAATTATGATATTATCGAACTGGCCAAAGACCGCTTGAAAATGGAAGACCGTTGGTCGGACTTTGTGTATATCAAAGGCAAAAACAATCAGAGGATCTATACCAAAGCCTTGGCCGGCCCTATCCGTAATGATGCGGGCGAAGTAATCAAATTTCTCTTCTTGTTTGATGACCTTAGCCAATTAAAATCTTAAAAAGTCCCGGTTTATGCGCGCTCTTTTATGTTCCTTATTCGTCTTGATGGTATCTTGTTATGGCCAATTAGAAAATCGTGAGCAGGTTTTAGAGGCTATGAATGCTATGGAGATTAAACGGGTCACCGATATCCAATTGGCTCAGTGGGTCCGTTACCAAGGAGATCAGGTAAGTAGACTAGGGCAAAAGGCTCTAAACCGGGCCTGGATACAAATGGATGACAGTACAGCCCTTCAAACTAAATTGGCTAGCTTGTGGCAATTGCCCATCCCAGCCTTGGATTCCATAGCCAATGCCCAAAAGCTAGATGTATATAGAGTAGGTTTTGATTCGCAATTGGATTTGGCAGACAGCCTGTCCATTCCAGCCATGGAACTTCTGGCAAAATATCGAGACAAGGAAATACCTTTGGAGCCTCAAGCAAAAGTCTTAGAAAATCCCCAGATCATCTTATATACCTCCCCCGTCATTCTCAACGCTGAGGCTAGGGGCATATGGGTAATCTACTACAATCGTACAGAAACCATTCGTCGCTTAGATATGGACGAGTTTGAAGATGTGATCTTAAACCAATAGAACACTTCTTCAAACCTTACATACTTCCGTTTTTCTACAAAACTACACCGCTGCTACCTGAGACTTGGTTTGTTCGTCTTGCACAATTTTTCCATCTAGTATTTGAACCAGTCGGTTACCATATTCGGCATTACGCTCCGAGTGGGTCACTTGAACTATGGTCATCCCTTCTTGATTTAGCTGACGGAAAAGCTCCATGATTTCTTGGCCTTGCTTAGAATGTAGGTTTCCGGTAGGTTCATCGGCCAGTAATAAACGCGGCTTCCCAATAATTGCCCGGGCAATTCCTACCAATTGCTGCTGCCCACCTGAGAGTTGCTCCGGAAAAAGGTCTTTCTTGGCAACCATTTGGAAACGGTCTAGCATTTCGGCTACCATACTTTTACGTTCTTTGGCCTTGATTTCTTTACGATACAACAAAGGAGTCTCGATGTTTTCATAAACGGTGAGTTCATCGATCAAGTGGTAAGCCTGAAATACGAAGCCCATTTGGTGTTTGTGAAAGTCCGAACGTTTACGCTCGTTAAACTTGTGTACGGGCTGGTCTAAGAAGAGATATTCTCCTTCGGTGGGCACTTCCAAAAGCCCCAAAATATTCAATAAAGTAGATTTACCAGCGCCACTGGGCCCCATTATGGTTACAAAGTCCCCTTCTTCTATCTTCAAGTCGATATGACGAAGAACATAGGCTCTTTGCATACCACTTTTATAGTATTTCTCTATTCCTTTAAGTTCTATCATGGTTTCATTGTTTTGATGGACAAATACAACCCAGATAGATCAAAGGGCATACCTAAGCGTTATCTTCAAAATAAACCTCTGACTATCAATATATTGAAGATAGTATAATTTTAAAATAATTACCAAGCTGTGCTATGAACGCACAAGAACATGTCCGTTTTTGTACACTATAACCCAGAGTGCGTGCCTAAGAGCGTTCATTTCGGACAAGCCCCAGGCGAATCTGTAAAAGTGCTAGGCTACCTATGACATTATCTGCAATGCGCTGATAATAAGCTACTTACTTTCAAT
>CAWUIO010000051.1:0-45337 GCA_963922455.1 uncultured Microscillaceae bacterium | reverse complement strand
GAACCCCAAACTGACCCTTTTCGCCGACAAAAAATAAACTTAAACAGTTTCTAAGGTATCTGTATCACCTTTCGCTCGCAAAGATTTGGTTCCCACGATCAAACCTTGGGCGACAAATGCATGATTCTTGTCCAACTTCATGAGGGTATAGGTATACGTTCTTTGGGCTGCTTTGTGTATTTCAATCCGTTTTACGTGGATGTTTTGCTCTACATTCATTAAATTCGTCCCCACTTGCAGGGGCAATACCGCATCATATGCATAATCTTGCATCGTTTTAAGGGGATTATTTTTTAACTTGAACCCTTCTAAAAATCTGGTAAGCAGATGTTTATGTGTTTTGAGCCTTTAAATTAATGCTTCAGGGTTTTCATTTTAAACAGATTGTTCAGCAGATAATTTGGATAAAATCCAAATTACTATGCCCTTTAGCAAGCCCCTCCAGTCTTATCCAGAAATATTGTATATTGCAAAGAGTCTGGGCCTTATTATAAAGTACTTTTCAAATCAGGAGACCAAGGCCCTAGGCAAGCAGCTCACACAGCTTAAATTTTCAATTACAATTATCGGTATTATTTTATGGCAACCTTCGAATTAAACATTAACGGAACAAAACAGCAGGTGGATGTTGATCCGGCTACCCCTATGCTATGGGTACTTCGAGACCACCTGGATTTGGTTGGAACTAAATTTGGTTGCGGAATTGCCCAGTGCGGAGCTTGTACTATCCACATAGATGGTAACGCTGTGCGATCCTGCCAGTTGCCGGTTTCTCGAGTAGGGGAGAAGGCAATCACCACCATTGAAGGCCTTTCCGAAAAGGGAGACCACCCGCTACAAGAAGCTTGGCTAGAACACGATGTACCTCAGTGTGGCTACTGCCAAGCCGGACAAATTATGAATGCCGCATCCTTGTTGAAAAACAACCCTAATCCGAGTGATGCGGATATTGACGCTGCCATGAACGGTAACATCTGCCGTTGCGGAACCTACACTCGTATCAAAGCGGCCATCAAAACTGCGGCCCAAAACGCTTAATCCAAACCAAGAACAAAAAAATTACAGAGATATGTCGATCATAAAAACTCGAGTAGGCCGTCGCTCATTCATGAAAACCTCGGCTTTGGCCGGAGGTGGCCTGATGATCAGCTTTAACTGGTTGGCCTCTTGCCAACCCCAAACCGAAGAGGAAGTTCGCCAAATGCCCAAGGAGTGGTTTGAGATGAATGGATTCATCAAAATTGGCGATAATGGCATGGTTACTATCATGTCGCCCAATCCTGAAATTGGCCAAAATGTAAAAACCTCTATGCCGATGATTGTGGCCGAGGAATTGGATGTAAATTGGGATGATGTCGTAGTAGAACAAGCACCATTAAACACTGCTATTTTTGTACGACAAATTGCCGGAGGTAGCCAGTCAATCCGTTTTGGCTGGAAGAGCCTTCGCATGGCCGGGGCCGCCGCCCGCCATATGCTAAAAGAAGCGGCTGCGAAAGAATGGGGAGTTCCCGCCGAAGAGATCACAAGCAAAGAAGGTGTTTTATACCACGAAGCTTCCAATAAATCGGCTGGATACGGAGAATTGGCTAGCAAATCTGTCGATATTGAAGTCCCCGAAGAACTGCCTTTAAAAGATCCTAAGGACTTCAGCATCATTGGTACCCCTCGCAAAAATGTGGATGGTAAAAATATTGTGACCGGTAAGCCTTTGTATGGCCTTGACTACAAGCAAGAGGGTATGCTAACTGCCATGGTGGTACATCCTCCCGCTTTTGGTATGAAATTTAAGTCCATGGACGATAGTGAAGCCAAGAAAATGCCCGGTATTCAGGATATCTTTAAACTGGAATCGCTCAAAGAGGGCCAGGAATTGACTTACTTTGAGACAACCATTTTTCCTGAAATGGTTGTGGTAGTTGGCAATAGCACTTGGGAAGTAATGCAGGCCAAAAAAGCTCTCAAGGTTGAATGGGAACCTGCGGGTGATTATGAACTCAAATACGCAGGGTTCCGAGGAGATGAAGAGACTGTGAAGTATCCTGCTGGTTTGGAAAGTACCAGTGACCACCTTAAAAAAATGGATGAGTTGGCAGCTAAGTCTGCCGAGACATCGCGAAAAGACGGGAATCCAGAAGAAGCCTTCAGTAAGGCAGCCAAAGTCATAGAGCGAACCTACTCCGCTCCTTATTTGGCCCATAACCCCATGGAGCCTCAAAACTTCTTTGCCCACGTAACGGATACCAAGGCCGAATTGGTGGGGCCCGTCCAAACGCCTGAGTTCTTAGAAAAAACGGTCGCGGCCCGCTTGGGTATGACCTTAGAACAAGTAGATATCCAAATGACCCGTATGGGGGGGGGCTTTGGACGGCGTCTTTATGGACACTTTGGGGTAGAAGCTGCGGCCATTTCACAAAGAATGAAAGCCCCGATCAAGTTGGTTTACACCCGGGAAGATGATATGACCCAAGGTACCTACCGTCCGATGTATCAAGTGACTTACCGAGCGGCATTGGATGAAGAGAATAATCTCATTGCTTTCCACGTAAAAGGCGGTGGGGTGCCTGAAAGCCCTATCTTTGAGAACCGTTTCCCAGCTGGAGCAGTGGATAACTACTTAGCTGAAAAATGGGTAGTAGAATCAAATATTACGACGGGGGCTTTCCGGGCACCTCGTTCCAATTTCATCGCCGGGGCTGAGCAGTCTTTCTTAGACGAAGTGGCTGAGGAAGCGGGCAAAGATCCGATTGATTTTCGCATCGAACTATTAGAGAAAGCTGAGAAAAATCCGGTTGGAGAAGAAAACGATTACGATGCCGCCCGTTACGCCGGGGTCTTGAAGTTGGTGAAGGAAAAATCTGCCTGGAAGGGAGCTAACGAAGGGGACACATTCCGAGGTGTGTCGGCCTATTACTGCCATAATTCTTACGTAGCCCAGGTCTTGGACATGAAAAAGGAAAAAGACACCCCTTACGTTGATAAAGTTTTCTGTGCCATCGATTGTGGAATTGTAGTAAACCCCATCGCTGCCAAAAACCTATCAGAAGGGGGCATCGTAGATGGAATCGGGATGGGCTTGTACGGTCAGGTTACCTTCAAAGACGGAGCTCCCGAGCAAAGCAACTTTGATAAATACCGTATGATTCGGCACAAAGAAGCTCCCAAAGCCATTGAAGTACATTTTGTGGATAATGGGATTGACCCAACTGGTCTGGGAGAACCGACTACTCCCCCGATTTTGGGTGCTTTGGCCAATGCCTTATATCGGGCTACGGGAGAGCGGCAATACCAACAACCCTTCATGTTGGACAAAAGCCAGATCTTAGCCAAGTCTTAAGATTGAAGCAATAAAATAGAGAATCCGCTCCGAGTTTCGGAGCGGATTTTTTATTTACTTCGCTATCACCGTAAATAGAAATCAAATCTTCCCAAGTTTACTTATTTCCCATGCAAGCGTGGGGGAGATTTTCCTTAAAAAATAGTTTGTCAAAGCATATGGCAAGTATTGTTAAGTAATATTTGCTTATATGTATACTTTACCAAAACAATATAAATAAGACTAACAAAACAAGGTAAAACCTTCCCGATTTTTGTAGATAATTACTTGGCTGCTTATTAATTTAATAGAAAATTCAATCATCTCAACACAAGCAAAGTCATATGAAAATTCTAGACAAGCCAAACGATGAGCTACTTAACCAACTTGAACAGGAGAATGATGAATTACGGGAGGAAAACCTCACTCTGAAGTATTATTTGGAAGAGTTGATCTCCGTATTCAAAAGAACTCCTATTACCAAGCAAAATGTCTTCCCGCACTTGCCTTCTGTGCAAGATTTATTAGAGCGTAACAGTACGCGGTAGTACCCAACTAGTAAGCACAGGCTTGCTAAGACTGCCCAATGGCAGATAAACCCTCATATCTAACTAACCATTTTTTATTCCTTTCCCAGCACCCAAAAGTAAATCCTTGGGTTTGCAGCGAATTTACGCAAGATTGAGTATATTCGCTTGTGGCAATAGGGTATGTCTGTCCTCTCAAAATACACATATTTTACAGAGGTAGACAGACCCTTGTCAATTTTTAACCAAACCAAATGAATATGGGAACGGCCAAAACAGAACCTACTAATACAAGTTTGAACGGCAACGCCGCCGATTCTGCCCAAGCTCAGGAGGCCCAATTGGCGCAAGAGCTTGCCCAAAGACAAGTGAGTGAGCCCATGAATAATATGCTCTATCCGATGAGCTTGCCCTTTCGGATGATGCAACAATGGACCCAAAGCATGATAGATTGGTCAGAATTTGTCTATTATGCCTCGGTGGCCCGCTACCATAAGCCCGAATGGGCTACCGAAAACGAAATAGTGAATGAGTTGAACTGCTTCAAAATGCGGAAATTTTCCAAAAAAGACAGTTCGGCCATACCTACCTTGATTTTACCTCCTTTTGCCGGGCACTACTCCACCATTACCGACTATGCCGAAGACCAAAGTTTGGTACAGCATCTTATGGATTATGGGCTAGAAAATGTATACAGCCTGGATTATAACAGCGCTACCGAAGAAATGAAATACTACGATATCGATAACTACCTTATGGAGTTAGATATCATGATTGATGACCTGGGAGGAAAAGCAAATTTGATCGGTCTGTGCCAGGGCGGTTGGTATGCTTCTATTTTTGCTGCCCGTTTCCCTAACAAGGTGCAAACCTTAACGGTGGCGGGGGCTCCCATAGATACCCAAGCCGGAGATGGATACTTACAAAATATTGTGGCCAATGCCCCGGATACCTTTTTTGACAATTTGGTCAATATGGGCCAAGGAATCATGGACGGTAAATTATTGCTTCAAGGCTTCAAAAATATGAATCCTTTTGACCATTACTGGCAGAAGTATATTGACTTGTACAAGTATGTGCAAGGTCCGCATAATGATAAAGAAGCCCTTGAGCGCTTCATGGCTTTTGAAATCTGGTACGAAAACACCTTGAAACTTCCCGGACGCTGGTACCGCCAAGTGATTGAGGAACTCTTCAAAAACAATAATTTCCTCAAAGGTAAATTCAAAGCCCTCGGAAAGCTGGTAAAACCCGAAGCCATTACCTGTCCGGTCTATCTGCTCGGAGGAGAACGCGACGACATTACCCTTCCCGTTCAGGTTTTGGAGGCGGCCAATCATATCGGCACCCCCAAGGATAAAATTGGACAAGGGATTGCCAAAGCTGGACATATCGGTTTGTTTATGAGCCGATCGGTTTTGAAATCCAACTGGAAAGACATTGCGGAGTGGCTATTAAAAAATCAAAACTAAGCAGCAATTTATCTGCCTAGCCTTAAGCTTCTTAGCCCTATCTTTTCTACAAGATAGGGCTTTTTGGGTGTAATGGGGCTTGCCCGCCAAAGTCCCTTCCTGCCCTTAAGAAAGTTCCTGCTCCGGCGGGCCGGGCTTTCGCTACTCGCTGCCTCTTCCCGCCAGGCCTACACGAGCTCAAACAGGCCGCTCTATCCCTAAGCCAAAACCTGCTGGCTTTATGCACTCTCCCTAAAATTATGCTTTTAGGCCATAAAAAAAGGATTCTCGTTTTGTACGAAAATTCTCTTTTACTATAAATTATAAATTACTTAATTACTGTACATCTCCGAGCGAACTTTGGCCTGCTGTACGCGGCTCAAAAACTCTTGATAGTACTCCATAAAGTTTTCATTGTAAGAGCCTTCTATATGGGCCCGAATGCGATCCAGGGGCATAAACGATATCCTGAACTGGGGCTCACCCACAATTAGGATAGGCTGCTGTAAGCTGTCAAACCAATAAATGTGACCCCCAAAATTTTGTCGGCCCATTTCTAAAACATAACTGCCCAAGCGATTTACGGCATCATCCAGATCTTGTGTAGACATTTGTCCGTTTTGTGATTGGAGTTCAGCCAGGAGTTGCTCAATAACCGAAACACTATTCAATGTAAAATCGAGCCCGCTTTTGCCAAGCCCGTGATAGTGTTGTACGCTCTCCTCTGCCGCAGCTAAAATTTGTTTTTCAAGAGATTTAATTTTTTCTTTTAACATTTAAGTATAGCCGTGTTGTGTGAGAATGAATTTATATTTTTTAAAGGAAAAGAATCCTTTACTAAATGAATTTACGGTAGAAGTAGTACTTCTATAAGAACTTATTTCTTGGTACAAAACAGATAGGATAGGCCTATCTTCGCTTCAATAGATACGTAAGCTATAAAATTTTGATTTAATTCTCATAGGATTATAGCTATTTCCCTAGTCAAAAATTACCTAAAAACTACCAATAGCCAGAAATAATCGGTAAATAACAGCCATCTTACTTATTTTTTTTAGGTTTATAGGTTTTTTGCCAAACTTTACTATTAAGGCATTTTCCTTCAAAGTAAAGGTATAGCCTAGTCAAAACAGCGGTGATTAAGCGCAATGCCATTATTCTGATTTATATTTGCCACTCTTTTAAAGAAGAGGCTGGGTCATTATAGCAAGACTTAGCTATTTGATTACATTTCAAGTCGATTCAGTATACGTGACTAGATCAAGCATTTATCTATTGATATTGGGTATATCCCTTGTACTATTTGTCCCTTTTTTAGGAATCGTCCATTTATTTGATTGGGATGAGATTAATTTTGCCGAAATAGCTCGGGAGATGTTAGTTTCTGGCAATTATAGCCGAGTACAAGTGCATTTCTTGCCCTTTTGGCAAAAACCACCACTCTTTTTTTGGCTCCAAGCTGGGGCTATGCATATCTGGGGAATAAATGAGTTTGCAGCCCGTCTACCTAACGCCTTGGTAGGGGTGGCCACCCTCCTCATCTTATTTTACTTAGGCCATAAATACTCTCAAGATAAGCGCATGGGTTTCTTATGGGTTTTAGCCTACGTAGGATCAATCTTGCCTCATTTTTATTTCAAAACGGCAATCATAGATCCCTTATTCAATTTATTTATTTTCCTGAGTATTTATCAACTGGCCAATTGGACCTCAAGAGAAGATAAAAAAGCCCGTATGCTGGCTGCGCTATGGGGAGGGGTTTTTATCGGAATGGCCATCTTAAGTAAGGGGCCGGTTGCTTTACTGATTGTAGGGGTATGTGGTTTAGTCTACTGGGTCATGAGCCGGAGCTGGAAGACGTTTTCTATCTGGGAATTGTTGGTTTATACCCTGGCTGGTTTTGTGGTTTCCTCGCTTTGGTATTTGCCAGAGACTATACAAAATGGCTTTTGGTTTATAAATGAATTTATTGAGTACCAAGTAGGGCTGGCGGCTGTCTCCGAAGACACGGCCCACGAACAACCTTTTTGGTATCATCCGCTCGTCTTGTTAATCGGTTGTTTTCCGGCCAGTATTTACTTCTTGGGTGGCTTAGGAAAAGTACCCACCGAAAATAGCGAACAGAAAAATTTCCGTACGTGGATGCACTTACTCTTTTGGGTAACCTTAATCATTTTCTCGATAGTTAAAGCTAAGATCATTCATTATTCTTCACTTTGCTATTTCCCTTTGACCTATTTAGCAGCCAGCTATATTTATCGAGTGAGCATGGGGGAGATAAAATATGCCCCGTGGATGAATTATCTATTCGTTTTTCTTGGGCTTATCTGGTCATTGGCCTTATGTATACTCCCATTTATTGATCGTATTAAGGAATTAATCATTCCGTACATCAAGGACCCCTTTGCTGTGGCATCCTTAGGGGCCGAAGTGTATTGGTCGGGCTGGGAAGTGCTCATAGGCTTAATCATGTTGGGATCAAGTATATATGCCGTGATTTGGGGGCATAAAAAAAGTATTTTACACGGAGCTGTAGTTTTATTTCTAGCCACACTCGTGGTTGTCCAATCCAGTATCTATGTACTGACCCCCAAAATTGAGCGCTATTCTCAAGGAGCAGCCGTAGATTTTTTTGAATCCGTTCAAAAAGAGGATGCTTATAAAGTTAGCTTGGGCTACCATAGCTATGCGCCATTATTTTATGGGGCGATTTCTGAAGAGCAAGCCAATACCCGCAATGCCTATCTTAGAGATTATTTTGGTAAAAATACGCCCGAAAAAGAGACGTACGGCTTACAAAGAACCGTTTGGAACGAGTGGCTTATGCGAGGAGATATTGATAAACCAGCCTATTTTGTGACCCGTATTGGCCGAGATAAATACAAAGATGAAAAGAACCTTATCCGGGTAGGCCAAAAGAACGGCTTTATCTTCTACAAAAGAGAAATGCCGCGACCATCTACCGGAACTAGTGAAGAATAAACATGAAGCAGGAAAAAGAAATTTTCTTTCACGTAGGCTTGGGCAAAACAGCCTCTACCTACTTACAATACCAGGTGTTCCCTAAGTTGACGGGCATACACTACATACAACGTACTCAATTTAGGCACGCCAAAGAATACATTGCCGACACGAATTACTCGAAGTACTTGCTTTCTTATGAGTGTGATGAACAGCTAGAAGAAGTAGTAGACGACTTCTCAACTGTTTACCCGCAAACTAAAGCCATTATAGTTTTGCGGCGGCAGGATAGCTGGATTGCCTCCCAATACCGCCGCTTTATTAAAAATGCCCGCCCGCATACTTTCCGGGATTTTTTTAATATTGATGATGATAGCGGGCACTGGAAGCAAAAAACCATGTATTTTCATCAAAAGATCCAATATTTGGAGCAAAACTTTCAGCATAAGCCCTTAGTCCTCTTCCATCAGGATTTAAAAAAATCTCCCTTAGCTTTTTTAAAGCAATTGATTGCCTACTTAGAGGTGCCATTTGAAGAACAAAAAATCTCTTTAAAGCCCATCCATAAGTCTTATAATGAAAAGCAACTCAAGGCGATGCGTTGGGTGAGTCAGTACACCTATTCGGGTGAAGTAGAAAACCCCAAAAGCCGCTTCTTAAAGTATTTTCGGCATTACGCCTACATTGCTCCCATGCGCTATTCTTTACTTTATGGGGCTCTCCTCTTGCCTAATACTTTTTTCTCTAAAGAGCCTTTAATTCCGGAAGAAGAGATGAAAAAAATCCAGGAATTTTATAAGGAAGACTGGGAAAAGTGTTTGGAATACGGCAAAGAAAATCTTTTGACCCAATCGTGATTCAAGAGAAACAAGCACTTACTCTAAACCCCTGCATGTGAAAGCATGCAGGGGTTTATATTTTATTTATTTACGGGTTTGTTTCGGTCCATCCAGATCGCACCAATTCCCGACTTCCACAATTGTTCATTCAAAGTGGGTACCTTTTCATCCAGAAACTCGCGGCCTTGGTTTTTTAACTTATCCCAAACCTGAACCAATTCTTGATAGCGTTTTTGAGAAGGTTCATTCAAACGGGGGAGAGCACTATCTGTTTGGTTGATCATAAACATGTAATTGGCCGTAAACTTATTCGGGAAGTTTTCAACGTCGTCATAGGCTTTGGATTTACGCTGCACCATCTCTTCATCCCAGGCTTTCATGGCATTTATCAACGTATGGCCACTTTCTTTTAAGCCTTGATAACTTGAGTCGGCAGGTAACATCTGCAGTAATTGCTCGATTTGTTTTCTTTGGCGATATACTTTGTTGACCATGCGGTGCATCTGGTCAAGTTCTTTTTCCCGCTCGCTCATAAAATTATGAAATGCTTGGTACTCGGCTGGGCTAGTGCCGTATAGGGGGTTATTTAGTATTTCACAAGTTCCTTGACTTTTGTACTCCCCACACTCCAATACCAGGCTATATGTACCGGGTATAGCTTTATGTCCCCGGTAACTTCCCTCAATGTAAACTCCCGGCACCCCGGTTGCATTCGGATAGCGCATATCCCAGACAAAGCGATTGAGTCCCGTCTTTTTGCTTAGCCTAGGATCGGCCGGAGGGCCACCCGCCCAAGGACTGAAGGTGGAATCTTTTTGGGAGCTAAACTTCCTGACCAAATTTCCTTGGGCATTCCGGATCTTGAGGGTGAGGGGAGTCTTTTTGTCCAATTTGGGTAGTTGGTAATAGAGCACCACTCCATTGGCCGGATTGACCCCGACAAAGTCTTGGCTTCCTTTAAAATTAGGGTTGTTCCCATTTAAGGGACTGCCGTGATTAGACAGGTAGGCTGCTTCGCTAGGAAATAATTGGAATTGGGCCGAATACTTACCGTAAGAACGGATCAACTCCATATCATCCAAAATCCAGAAAGAACGACCAGAAGTGGCGGCTACCATATCGCCGTGTTTAATAATTAAATCGGTGATCGGGCAAACCGGCAGGTTTAATTGGAAATCCAGCCAGTTCTTTCCCGCGTCATACGAAATAAACATGCCTGTCTCCGTACCGGCATATAACAAGCCGGCCCGCTCAGGGTCTTCGCGGACTACCCGGGTGAAGGACCCATAAGGAATATTCCCACTTATGTTGGTCCAGGTATTCCCATAATCTTGGCTGACATACAAACCTGGGGTATGGTCATTAAATTTATAGCGTGTAGTAGCCAAATAAACCCTTGCCTTATTATGAGGGGATACTTCAATGGCATTGATCAAACACTCGCTTAGGCCCTTGGGGGTTACATTCTTCCAATTTTCTCCTCCGTCTTGGCTTAGGTGCACTAAGCCATCATCGCTCCCTGTCCAAATTACGCCTTTTTCGTAAGGCGACTCCACCACATAGCTAAGGGTACCGTAATTTTCGGCGCCTACTGCTTCATTGGTATAGGGGCCTCCGCCTTTTCCTTGTTTTTCTTTTTCGTTTCGGGTCAAATCTGGCGATACCTCCTCCCAGCTTTTACCCATATCACGGGTGCGGAGTAAATACTGGGCTCCGTGATAAAAGGTATTAGGCTCGTGTTGAGACCAAATGATAGGGGCATTCCAATTGAAGCGGTACTTCATGTCCTTGGCATCTCTCCCTATGTATTGGATAGGAGCTGCCATAATACGGGTAGTTGCTTCGGCCTTGGTATCCAGGGCGACAATGGTACCCAAATAACTTCCCCCCAAGACATAGCGGGGATTGTCGGGATCAAAAGCCAAGAAAGCACTTTCTCCACCAGCTGAGTAGGTCCAGCTTCGGGTACCTATACCCCGGCTATTCAGCTCCCGGTGGGCTATCCGAACCGAGGAGTTGTCTTGCTGCCCTCCATAAATACGGTAAGGGAAAACATTATCCACGTTGACCCGGTAAAACTGGGCGGTGGGCATATTGGCTTGGGTCGACCAGGTTTTGCCTCGGTTGAAACTAATCGCGGCCCCACCATCATTGGCAATGCACAAGTTTTTAGGGTTTTGAGGGTTGATCCAGAGGTCGTGATAATCGCCGTGGGTGCCCCTGAGGCGTTCCCAAGTTTTGCCCCCATCGATAGAACGGAGGGCGGGAGCACTCAATACATAAACCGTGTGCTCATCTTGAGGGTCGGCAAATACTTCGGTATAATACCAAGCCCTTTGCACCAAGCGGTGATCCTTACTGATGCGCGACCAACTAGCTCCGGCATTGTTGGAAACAAAAAGCCCTCCTTTTTCTTGATTGGAATCACTCTCAATTAAGGCATATACTTTATTTGAATTGGAACGGCATACGTTGATGGCCATTTTGCCTTTTTCTTCGGGCAAGCCCTTATGAATTTTTTTCCAACTAGCCCCTCCATCGGACGATTTGTAAAGCCCACTGCCCGGCCCTCCACTAATTACTTTCCAAGGAAGTCTTTGATGCTCCCACATAGCGGCATAGAGCACTTGCGGGTTGTTCATATCCATAGACAGTTCTGCACACCCGGTTTTGATATCCACAAAAAGGATTCTTTCCCAGCTTTTTCCTCCGTCTTGGGAGCGGTAAATACCGCGTTCTTCACTCGGGCTATATAAGGCCCCTTGGGCCGCTACGTAAACCAAATTGGGATTCTTGGGGTGGATGACAATCCGGGAAATATGTTGGGTTTTTTCTAAGCCTAATTTGACCCAGGTTTTTCCGGCATCGGTCGATTTGTAAACCCCATCCCCGTGGCTGGTCATGACTCCCCGTACGGCGTGTTCGCCCATACCTACGTAAACGACCTGAGGATCTGATTCGGATACGGCCACGGCCCCAACGGAGCCTGATTTGAAATAGCCGTCTGAGATGTTGTTCCAATGTTGGCCTGCATCTTCGGTTTTCCAAACCCCGCCCCCGGTGTTGCCCATGTAATAGGTCAAGGGATCGCCCACAACTCCCGAAGCCGCTACGGACCTTCCTCCTCGAAAGGGGCCGATAGAGCGCCATTTTACGGGTTTGAAGTAGTTTTGGGGTAATAATGAATCGGGAATACTTCCCTCGTTTTGTGCCCAACTTGGACTGCTGAGGGCGAGCAGAAGCATAAGAATGTATATTCGTCTCATAGGTATTTTGTGCGGTGTGAAAACGAATATAAAGAAGAAATTAAATATTTCTGAACTACAGGGCAATTCTAGGGAAAGAATCCTGGTTTTGGCTGAGGGATAGAGCGGCCTGTTTGAGCTCGTAGGGGCCTGGCGGGGAAAGGCAGCGAGTAGCGAAAGCCCGACCCCGGCGCCAGGAAACTTCCTAAAGAAACGGAATAGCAAACGCCGGGGGCAGCCCCAAGCATTTTGGCTCGACTTCTGGGAGCAAGAAAAAAACCGACCTAAAAAGGCCGGCTCGCAAACGAAGATTAAAATAAACAAAGAGCACCCGGTGAACGACAACACTTTAATGAGTTTCGGAATACTTTACCCGGACATGGTGATTTCCTTTACTTTTATCAATGGCCAGGTACTTGGGTTCTTTATCATTGACCCGATAGGTACAATAACTTATCTTGCCTTTTTCGTCTAATTGCCAACGCAATTCAAAGCGCTCAAAACCTGTTAATTGCAGTTTGATATCTAAGCCCTTTTTATCTTTAAAAGACAAACGGATGCTTTTCACTTCCTGGGCCGTGCTATTGGCCGTAAGGTTAACATCTCCCTTGAATGGTAAATTCTCTTCCATGAACGTGCGGAAATTTTGTACGGCTTGAGAGCCCCCTTCTCGTTTTAAGACAAAATAGTGCTCGTTATAGGTAAGGGGGGCAAGATTTTGCCCGGGCCAACTCGTGAAAGGATGCAGAGAGATCTGGATTAGCAATAAAAAGATAAGTTTCATAAGATATGGGTTTTATGGATATAAGAATTAGTTTTCGATATTGATGGAGGTTTTTCCACTCATACCCCGGAAGCCTGGCCCGTAGGAGTAGGTCTTATACCCTACACAATTCAGGGGAATGTCTTTGGTAAATTCTTCCTGATTGAAGCGGTAGGAGAAGGTTTCTACAAGCCCTTGGCTACCGAGTCTGACGTGCAATTCCAAACGCTCAAAACCTTCTCCTTTCAATTTAAAATCGAGTCCGTTTTCGTGTTTTAGCCAAAGAAAAAGGTAGCTCAACTGCGATTTGTGGAAGCGGTATTTGGATTTGGTATGCAAAAGAAATCCCCAGTCCCAAAGCTGTTTAAAGAGTTCTTGGACTTTGGCTTCGCCATCGTTCTTGGTGATGACAAAGGTGAAATCAGATTGATAATGCGTCCATTTGGGGAGGGTGTGATCTAGCTCCACTTTGGGTAGTTTGGGTAGCTCCCCGCTTTCGGGCTCAAGGACTGCATGCGAATCAATTTTCAACTCCTGCCTAGGGGGCGTCTGCTCTGCCAGGATTTCTTCTTCAAGCAAGACCAATTCTTGGCTAGGTGTATCGGGGTATTGGGCCGGGACAAGGGCTTCTTTTATTTCGGGTACCTGTTGATCCTGAATTTCTGGGGAGCGAAGGGTATCAGATGAAATCAAAGGGTTGCTTTGCTCTACAGTATCGAGAGCGACCGGAGGTATTATTTCTTCATTTTTGACAGGTAAGGGGTTGACACGATTGCTTGAAGTATTGGAATGAGAGCTCAAGCTCCACCAAGTGGCCAGGGTCACGAGGCTGAGGCTGGAAACCAGCACGATATTATTCAAACTGAGGTATTTGCCAAACCAAGCCATTCCCCCAGCCCCGGCGGCGATGGGTAAGGCGGCCTGAAACTTCTTGGCCACCTCCTCGTAGCTCGCCTGGGGGTTTTCTTCCCGGGCGGCTTCCCATAAATTATCTAAGAGTTTATCTTCTTTCATGGCTTTTCTTCAGATTTAAGGCTAAGTTCGTTTTTTACTATACGGGCCAGGGCTTTTCTTCCGCGGGCCAGTCGTTGTTTTACGGCCGATTCGCTGCTTTGCTGGATTTCGGCAATTTCTTTGATGTGAAATCCGGTAATCTCAAACAGGATAAGGGCTTCTCTTTGGGCTTCGGGTAATTGTTTTAAGACCTGGTGTAAAAAGCGCACATTGTTCTGTTGTTCCATGGGATCTTCCTGCCCAGCAATTTGGTTAAGAATCGTTTCATGGTCTACCCACTGCATGCGCTTGTTTTTCTTATGCGCATTGGATAAGACCCGGATACTGATTCCGATCAAAAAACTTAGAAAAGCAGTAGGATTCCGGAGGTTCTCCAATTTTTCGTAAGCAATCAAAAGGCTTTCGTGTATGAGGTCTTCATAGGGCATATCTGCATAGGCCCGGGCTCGGCAAAAACGCTCAAAACGTTCGTGTACCGGCTGGTATAAGGCCAAAAATTGCTGCTGTTTTTTCTGACTCATGCCTCTTAGTCTAGGGTTTTGCTAGTAAGTGTCCATTTGGTTGCCAAAAGTGACAAGCTAGACAAAAAAAATTGGATTTAAGAGAAGATGGGGCTTGCCCGCGCTCGGGGCTTTCGTACTATAAAAAGAAAACTCTTGCTGGCGCGGGCCGGGCTATCACTACTCGCTGCCTTTCCCCGCCAGGCCCCCACGAGCTCAAACATGCCGTTCTATCCCTAAGCCGGAGTGATTTTTATTGACCAAAAGTAGCCGTTTTAGGGATTTGATTTCTACTACTTTCTGATAGGGCCATTCTGAAAGAATACCTGATACAGCAATTATTTAAAAGAAAAAAAAATTTATGCCTAGCTTGCTTTTCAACGTTAGCCCTTAAAAGACTATGCAAAAATCTCTATGCTATTTATTGCTGATTCTCTGCCTAGGTATGGGCTCCGGCCGAGCCCAAGAGCCTAGTCCTCGCGACAAGTTTCATCGTATATCCCAAATTTTTAAAGAGGCAATTGCTCAGGGAGAGGGGCCCGGGGCCAGTGTGTGTATCTACTATAAAGGAATCCAATATTTTCAGGGCTTCGGCACCCGGGAATCGGGCCAGGACAAGCCAGTAAACGCGGCTACGCTATTCAAAACGGCCTCTACCAGTAAAGTGCTAGTAGCCTATGCCATACTCAAACTGGAAAAATCTGGAGAACTTTCCCTCCTTGACCCACTTTCCAAATTTTTTCCCGAAATCGGGCCGGAACTTAGTAAGATAAACCTTAAACAATTATTATCCCACACGGCTGGTCTGGAAGACAGGGTAAACGATTTTGGGCCTGAGGGAGAGTCCCAACACATACCCTATCTAAAAGGCTTAGACGAATCCATAATCTTCGCCCCAGCCGGTGAGGTGTTTAGCTATTCCAACCCAGGGTACAATATTTTAGGGGCCATTATTGAGCGACTTACCCGCCTCGAGTTCCAAGGGGCCATGAGCACCTTGGTGTTCCAAGATTTTGCCATGCAAAAGAGCACGTATGATCCGCAGCGAGCAGATCTTAGCCAACTAGCTTGGGGGCACCATGGCAGCGGAGACCAAACCCAAAAACTAGAAAAACTACCCGACAATGCCCAGGAACGGGCCTCAGGGATGTTGATTTCTAATGTACAAGACTACATCCAGTTTTTAGCTTGGCTAGCCGATGAAGACAAGACAGAAAATGCCGACCTCCGCCAAAAATTGCGGGAAATAATTTCCCCTCCCGAGCAAACCGGGGCCGATTGGAGCTATGGATTAGGCTTATTTCACCAGAAGCATTGTGGATACAATTCCCTATCCCATTCTGGGGGCTTACCGGGTTATCGGGCCAATTTTGTCCTAGTCCCAGAAGAAAAGTTTGCCATGGCGGTGTTTACCAATGGATCATCCTTGAATCGTAGCCGTTTGATCAGTCAGTCGACCGAAATCATGTTTAACCGGGATTGTGAGGAGCCTAGCCTTGAGGAAGAAGAGCTCCGTTTTTTTACGCAAGACGAACAAAATAAAATAGTGGGCACCTATGCACAAAGTGTAGGAGCTAAGATAGTGGTATATCAAGAGGGCGGAAAACTTCGTTTAAGCCGGGATAGCCAAGTGTATTCAGTAAAGAAAGATGCCCAGGGTAGAATAGCTGCTATGGAGGGTGAAAAGGTAATCCACCGGTTTACCCCTGTGCGCGATATATCGGGCAAGGTAGCCTACCTACAAAATTGGGTGAGAGCTTACCCCCGGGTAGAATAAATGTAAACAACCTACTGGACTCTTTGCCCATTTTCATAGGCAGCCACGAAGACGCCTTGGATACGCATCTTGGATAAGCCTTGTTTAAAAGCTTCCGCTTCTTCGCGGGTGGTAAATTCTCCAATGGTATAAAATTTACGGCCATCTGGGGTATTATCGCCTGTGAATACCTTGCGGGGCACCCCACTTTCGCGGTCCATTTCTTTGTACAAAGAGCCTTCATCCATTTCCACCTGCACTCGGTATACCAAGCCCTGGGTTGCAGTTTCGTTTTGGATGAAGTTATTTATCTCGTTTTTTTGATCTTTCAACTGAGAGATTTCTTTTTCTAAAGCTTTGATTTGGGTGTCTTTATCATCCAGTTTTTCCTTAGTACTCGAGATGGATGAATTTACATCGCGAAGTTCTGAATTGAGCTGACTCGCTGTAGATTTATTTTCCTGCAAATCGACTTTGAGAGTCTTGTACAATTCGGGGTTTTTCTTCATTTTTTTGAGCTCCGCTTTTAGCGCTTTCTTTTCTTCTTTGCTAAGTTCTTGGGCGGTTCCCCTTTGTTGTAAACTTGTTCCGACAAGGAGCGCTAGGATGATTAGAGATGTCTTGATTGACATAAGCAAGGTATAATTGGGGGATTTCCCCATAGTGAAATAGAGCGTTACTTTAGTAGTTTATACAGTCTAAAAGAAAAGAAAGTGCCAGTTTTTGTAAAAAACGCCCTTTTCCCTGAAGAAATGCTCAAATAAATCAATTTGAGAAACCTTTCTAGAAAAAAGAGGGGAATTTATAGCTAAACCCCACTTGAAAAACGTGCCGGGTATAGTCTTGAAAAATTCGGGAGTAAGCTATGCTGTAGGTGTACTTTTCACCTTCGTGCTTAATTTGCGCCTGATACCGGGTAGGGCTGTCCCCCTGTAAATAGCCTCGGTAGCCACTTAGCTCTTGATTGATTACCCAATTTTGCCAGCGCCAGTCCAAACCCAGCCCGAACCAGATTGCATCGTCTTGTTTATAGTTATCCGAGTAGGTTTGCCAGGCCATAAAGCCTAGGTTAGCGTATATCTTCCAGGACTGTTGAGAAGATGCCCCATGATAGGTCTTGCCAGCCGATACATCCATAAAGTAGCCCGGTGTATCTGTAAAACGAATGTTTTCCAAATTATTCCCCGAGGCGGTTTTCAAGTTGAAGCTCAGGGCCATATTGAATTGTCTTTTCCTATTTTTGATAAATTGAATGATAGTGCCCAGGTAAAGGTCGCCAGATGCTGTACCACGCTCCTCGTAATTCCAAGGAACAATAAACCGCTCATCCATGATGGCGGCTGGGGTATGAAACTGCTCAAACACAACTCCCCAAGCCTGTACTGCTACTCGCTTACTTAATGGGATATTAGCCCGTAAACGGATATCCTGGGTGTTGTCTAGTGAGCTATTGTGGTTGGAAAACTGAACCTGGATTTCATTATGATCCAAAATTTCCCCTTTATAGGATTGGGGAATGGGTAGGGCATTGGGGCCAGTAAATTGAGGAGTTAAAATGTAGCATTTTTGCCAGCGGGAGCCTACTTGCGTGCATTCTTGGAAGGTCCAGGGTTCATAATCATTTTGGGCCCATACAGAGGAGGTGCTTACCCAGAACAGGGTAAACAGAGAGAATATTTTTAAATACATACCAGAACAGATTGTGCGTAACCTAATTCAGGCAATGTACAGTTTAATAATGAATCTCTACCCAGAGCCTGCCGGTTTTTTTCTCGTACAAATACCGCCAAGTATTGCCCCATTTACGCCCTTGGGCCTCATAAAGGATAGGGCTTTCAGGAAATTCCTTTTCTTTCAATTGGTCAAAACCCCGCAAACCGGTAAAATTCTGCAAAGGTACTTGATTGAAATTGTATTTCACTAAATAGACATCGGGGTCTATTTTGATGTTGTAAAGTGTGAGACGAAACTTCTGCTCTTCGCTGTAATGACAGGTGCACTCATCAGCAAACGGAATTTGTAAGCCCGAATAAAGCTCATTCGTGTCCTTTACAAATTGATCGCACCCTTTGAAGCTAAATAGGCTCATCCCTATCAAGCCCATCATCCCCCCCATCAATAGCAATAGTATGGAGAAGATTATCGTATTTCGGTTATTTCCTTTTATCATACCCTTTTTATTCTACTGGTCTGCTTAGCACCCATGTGATACTTTAAATTCAAAAGTACTAAATTTGATGCTATAACGATAGCAAAGTAGATTCTAGTAGGGCAAAACAAGCTTTTTTTATTTTTTTGGGATAAAAATAACCAAACCCCGTTCTATTTTCTCAAGTTAGCTTTCGTATAGCTCAATCGGTAAGCCATCGGGATCACTAAAAAATACAAATTTCTTATTCGTTAACGGGTCTATTCGTACTTCTTCGGCAAACTCAATGCCCTGAGCCTTCAAGTGGGCCATAGCCTTATCCATGTCTTCTACCAAAAAAGCCAGGTGCCGAAGCCCACACGCTTCGGGGTAAGAGGGGCGGGGAGGAGGCTCGGGAAATGAAAAGAGTTCTATTAAATAATTATCCCCCAAACGCAGGTCCAGCTTATACGAGTCACGCGCCTCCCGATATACCTCCCGAATCACTTCCAATCCGAGTTGCTCCGTGTAAAAGCGTTTAGAACGCTCATAATCGGAACAAATAACCGCAATATGATGTAATGCTTGTAGCATATTCTCAACAATATTAAGACGTATTTATGTCAGATATTTGTTTTAGCAAGTTTTTGTCAAAAATTTGCTAATTTAAGGATGTAATAAAGACGACTTCGTCCAAAATAACAAGTTTCCTAAACGAAAACCCTGTTTTTTTGCACGAAAACCGATCTTATTGAAATCTTGGGTTGGCAAGAGGGGGCTTTAGGAGTTATTCATTAAACCAATACACTATGAAGTACAGTAATCTGGAAGAAAAGATTTATACGTTTTGGGAATGGTTTATGGAAAGTGAAGGCGCAATCTTGGTCGCCATACAGCCGGATGCAGAAGCGGAAGATAAGGCCGAATGGATTGAAAAATTGAATAACCAGATCCTGGATTTTGGCATTTTCGCCTGGAATATTGGCTATGGAAAGCAAAAAAGCTACGAATTGACCATATCCCCCAATGGCAAGCGGGATCTCTTAGAACTGAGTAGGCAAATAGTGGCCGAAGCCCCCGATCTGGACCATTGGGAATTTTCTTTTGCCAAGGCAGCCCAAGACGATGCCTTAGATGTACAAGTTTATGATAATTGTATGAACTTGCTTGAGTTGGATGCCTCTCCTTGGAAAGTTAGTTTGAGTGAGGGCCCTAGCGGCTTGCTAGACATTGGGCTTTATACCGGTTCCTTGCCCACTTGTTTGGATGAAATAGGCCGACAAGAAGCCGCCGAGCAAGTGATCACCGATTTGGTAGGCGAAGAAATCCGGATTAGCCTATTAGGCGATATTCGGGTTGCCGAGGCTCCCAATCCCGACTTGGCCTTGGAAACATTCCCTATCAGCGATTTAAAAATGGAGCTGGATGAATTGTTTAGCTCGCCCGAAGAGCAGGAGTAATTTTTTATACAATATAAGAGCCCCAAACCCTAGGTGATTTGGGGCTTTTTTTACGGAGTTGTTTGATATATATGCTCCATAAATACGGGCAGTGGTACCGCGCCTATGGCAATCAAAACTGGGACTTTGACGAGCATGGCTATATGAAAACACGCTTTGCCAGCATCAATGACTTACCGATTGATGAAAAAGATTGCCGGGTTTAAGCGATGTTATTCCTTTATCTTTTTTTAAAGGCAACAGATGAGGGGAGGTGAGGGGCTTACCCGCGCAGAGAAGTAATTGCCAAATGCTAAGTATGTACCCGCGCGGGTCGGGCTTTCGCTACTCGCTGCCTCTTCCCGCCAGGCCAACACGAGCTCAAACAGGCCGCTCTATCCCTAAGCCAGACTTTTTTTACAAGCAAGACTGGGCCATAGATAAACTAAAGGTTTTATATGTTTATTTTAGGGGCAAATTATAAAACATAATCTCATGCCCCAATTATTCTCCCTTTTTCTGGGCCTTATCCTATCTCTGAGCGCTTATGCCCAAGATAATGCCTATTTAAAGACAAAAATTACCAATAAAACCCTACTCCCCAATACAGAGGTACTGAAGTGGATCAAAACTTCCCAGGATTTTGATCAAGCCAACCTAAGTACACAAGAAATAGACCGTCAAATTGCGAGGGTTATTCAAAAACAAAAGAGTACACCTGTAGCTGAAATTGTGACTCCTATAAACTTAAAAAAGCTGGCTTATTATGGCTACCTTGATTTCAAAAAAACGGGAATCGTTACAGACAGTGAACTGTTTACTTCCCAGCCCGATCTGTATGCGGATGCCGACGGCCCCCGCAATATTTTCCAGTACGGCAATCTCACCCTGCTCACCACGTATAACTCCTATGAAGATCAATTGCACGTGTACAGTATTATACGGTCTTTCATAATTTTACAGTACAAATACCCCGAGATATATGAGGCACTATTTTTAAACACAGCCCTAGATCCGCGAGAAAACCCTCAGATAGTAAAGGATAAGTCAAACCCTGGGGTATACAATGCCAACCCTTATTTTGTAGTCTCCATTCACGAAAACCCCAAGAAGGCATCCAATGCCACCACTAGCTATTTTAGCCCCCAGCACGTAGACCCGATAAGCAATAGCTGGCTAGCCGATAAGAATGTACACGTAATTTTCTTTCATAAAGAAACGCTAAGAAATGGAGGGGTATACACCGGAGGTATACCCATGTATCCAAGCCTTGCAAAAGCGGATGCGCATATCCGCTTCCTCCGGGATGGCTTGTTGCAAACCTTAGTTCACGAGCGATTGCACAATTATGTGAGTAATTATGCCCCCATTAACCAAATGTGTGATTTTATGCGTAACGATGCGTCACTGATTACCGGAAATGGCAGCACCTACCGATACTTAGAAGAGCCCATTATCACCCATACCGTCAATACATTATTTGAGTCATATGGAGGTATGAGTACTGAAGTGATGCAGTATTATCAAGAATTATTCGATAAGACCCAATTACCGGAATTGAAAAGTAATACCCGCTACCAAGAAGTGCTCACTAAACTCCAGAAAATCAACCCCAAAAGCCCAAGTCCAGAAGAAAGAGATCTCCTCAGAATCTATTTTTAAAGCCCATCACACATTTTTGAAAAAAACGCAGAAAAAATACCTGAAAACCCGAAATGAAATACCCAGGATGGAGTATATCGTAGAGGTTCTCAATTAAACCAAACAAACAACACAAGATTATGATTATTTTCGGAACTCGGGGCGTAAAATCTACTATTCAAAAAGGCGAATTTAGTTGCCCGCAGTGTAATGTATCTAAGCCTTACAAGTTTAAAAAAGTACGCTTATTTTTTACCCTTTATTTTATCCCCATTATTCCTATCCGTAAGTTAGGCGAGTATGTAGAGTGCCAAACCTGCAAGGGGACTTTCATCCCCAAGGTATTAGAATACCAGCAAAGCCAAACCTCCGATGCCTTTTTATCTGAGTATGAAAAGGCCATGAAGCACAGCATGGTGTTGATTATGCTGGCCGACGGAGAAATTCACGAAGATGAAATGGTGGCGGTTTTAAACATAGTCAATAAGTTTAGCCACCACGATATTACCCGGGCCGAACTAGAAGATTATGTTCGTCAAGTACAAAGCAACCCTGAAGACATCTCAACCTATCTCAAAGGTATGGCCCCCACCTTGAATGATCACGGCAAGGAATTGATCATTAAATGTGCGATTTCGGTAGCCGTTTCAGACGGAAATTTTGATGAGTCGGAAATGGCGTTTATTCAAGAAATGGCCCAGGTCTTAGCTATGCCCAAAGAGCATTTCCAACGTATTTTCAACGAAATGTTTGAAGAATCGCACACCTCTTAGTACGCTAGACTATCCTTAAATTAAGTTTTTCTTGTTAATCTATTGATTTTAAATGGCTTAGGGATGGAACGGCCTGTTTGAGCTCGTGTTGGCCTGGCGGGGAGAGGCATCGAGTAGTGACAGCCCGACCCGCGCGGAAGTAAGATGTTCTCATGGGTACCTTCCATCATGGCGCGGGGAAGCCCCTAGCTTGCCTTGTATACCCAGTTTAGAAAAGAAACTAAGCTAAACTCAGGGTTACAGAGAGTATAGAGGATTTTGCCAGAACGTTTGGAATTAAAACATTATGAATTTAATTTTAGTGTTTTGTTAAAATAAATAAGTCATTTAAGGGCTTGTTTACCTAGTAAAACCATTTTTCAACTATTCATAATGTAATTCCTATGAACAACTTTCTTAAAATTAGCACCCTTTGTTTTCTATTTATCGTTTCCGGTAGCCAAGCAACTTTTGCTCAGTTTGGGATTGGGCTAGGTATCCAAGGAGGGATACCCACCGGAGATTTTGACCTATTTGCCGATTTAGGCGCCGGCCTATATATAGAGCCTAAGTACATTATATCTAATAAAATATCTGTTGGATTGAATAGTGGGCTTATGGGGTTTTCCGCTGGCGATTTGTCGAATTTTCTAGAAGAGGCGGTTGACTTTTATACCATGATTCCCGTAACAGCTTTTGGAAAATATATCTTTCTAGATAGAAAATTCAGCCCCTATCTGGGGGCAAGTGCCGGCGCTTATCTTATTAAGGGAACAAACTTTGACTACCAAGATCAAGGACTAGGTTTTGTCGATGGGCAATCGCGTACAGAATTTGGCTTTGCCCCAAGGTTTGGTTTTGTAAATGGAAAATTTGACTTTGAGCTATCGTATCATATAATCGATGTTGGAAGTTTTTTTTCCTACCGACTAGGGTTTGATATTGGAGCAAGGCGAGATTATTAGTAATTTGCTAGAGAAAAGAAGCCTTAATGATTCTAAGGCTTCTTTTTTATTTATACGTTAAAGCTTACCCGTATGAATTGCCATGCAGCTTTTTGAGATACTCCTTATTCTAATTTCCGCTTGTGTAGTTTTATTTTATCAAGTTCTCCCTCAGAACAGAAATCCTGTGGTAGGAGTGAGCTTATTGAGTCTTTTGCTGGTCTTACACTTGCTATGGGAAGGGTATCGCTGGCAGATGTTGCCCGCCTATCTGCTTTTTTTCTTAGCGATCCTGCTTATTTTGAGAAAGAGAAAGCCTCGATTTTCTATATTCCTGAAGGTATTAGGGTACCTGGCTTCACTTATTATACTAGGCCTTTCCGCTTGTTTACCTCTTCTCTTCCCGGTTTTTAAATTGCCCCCCACGCTAGGACCTTATCAAGTAGGGACACAAGACCTATGGCTCAAAAGTGATAGAGATGAAGTGATCTCTGCGGATAACTCAGAAACGCGTAATTTTATGATCAAAGTCTGGTACCCAAGCCCGGAGACTGGCCCGGTAGAAGATCGCTACGGAGATTATGGGGGAAGATCAGGGTTTGCCCAGAAGTATGGCCTCCCCCCAGCTATGCTGAATTATTTGGATAAAGTGAAAACCAAGGTATACCGGGATGTGCCCCTTGTCGATGAGAAATTCCCGGTCTTAATTTTTTCGCATGGGTATCACAGTAAAGCCAATGGCTATTACGCCCTACTATCAGAGCTGGCCAGTCAGGGCTATGTAGTCCTGGCCATCAATCATACCTATGAAAGTACAGGCAGTACCTTTCCCGATGGCTCGGTTAAGTACTTTGATATGGACTATGCCCGAAAGATTGAAGCAGGTTCTTGGGAAAAAATACAAGCGGCTATCGAGTCATTTAATCAAGACCTCAGCTTTGAAAAACGACATACAGTCGTAAGTGAGGCCCTCAGAAGCTATTTTGTGAGGGATATGATAGAGCGATGGGCCCTGGACATACTGGATATAGTAGACAAATTGGAAGATTACAAGCAAACGGGCTTTTTGGCAGGTAAATTAGACCTATCCAAAATAGGCGTGATAGGACATTCTCGGGGAGGAGGGGCGGCGGGAGAAGCTCTTCTACGAGATGCCCGTTTAAAGGCAGGCGTTAACCTAGATGGGGTACAATGGGGGCAAATAGTAGATACAAGCTTTCAACAGCCCTTTCTTTTTATTTCGTCTGATTGGCCCCCCGAGCACGAAAATTTAAACCAACACGCCTACATCCATAAAAGTCAAGCCGTTTTTTATAAAGCATTGATTCGGGAGTCGGGCCATAGTAATTTTATGGATATTCCGTTTATGATTCCGGTTCGGGCCTTAAACCAGGCGGGTAGTATTGACCCGGAGGAGGCTATTGCCATCACCCGGGAATTGGTATTGGCATTTTTTGATAAACACCTCAAAGGACAAAATACAGATCCCTTAAGTTTGGGCTCAACATACGAGCGCTTGGAAATAAAAAAATAATGAGTTTACATTTTTTGGCCAAAGCCATCTTCCCACCTGCTTATAAATTATCATAAATCGTATTCGCAAGGTAAAATATCGGCTTTTACAAGGCTTAAGTCTTAAAAATGGTAGAGAAGCTATTTTTATTTACATAAATTATCATAGATAATGAACTCAACATTTTGTGTTGGGTCAAAACACATATCATGTAAATAAGAAGTCTATGCAAGCCCATTTATTATTTTATCGTGTGCGTCCTCTCCTGGTAGCTATACTTATCACCTTTCTTATATTGCCTAGTTTACAATCGTGTTACTCCATCCGGATACGCTATGCTGATGCGGTTGCGGAGCAATCAGATTCTACGAGCAATGACTTTTATAGTGGCAAAAAAGTAAGGGTATTTAAGAAGAATGTAAAAGCAATCCCCGCGGTTTTTAATGATTTTGAAATTATAGATACGGCTCAAGCGTCTACTCGAGGGAATGGCTATTACAGCGTAGAATACCGGGTCAGCTTGGGTATGGTTTTGCTCAATATCATCACCTTTGGGGCTGTCAAAAAAGCCAATATAAAAGTAGTAAGTATTAAAAAAGAAAGAGCATCCAACTAATAAACAAATCAAAACCATGCATACAAAAGCCCGAACCAGTAGCAAATTGGTAGACAAGTGGTATACCTTCCATTTTAATGGTCCCTATCCCTCAGAAGAAATCTTGGAAACTTTTCACGGTAGTGGGGCCCCTTTATTAGATCTTTACAAGGACGCAGCTTCGGAAATTCAAAGACTTTTGCAAGAATGTCTTGACCAGAAGAAAGGCTTCCGGGCTCAGGGGAATATTTGGTCTCTATCGCATATAGCCCATCACCCTCAAAGAATGCAAAGAAACTATGACCTTAACATCAAAATGAGTATTACCCCGGCCGACATGCATACGGTAAGCACGCTTGATCACCAAGAACTCTTTTTCTTTGAATGCGGGAATATGATCAAAGAAATCACTAATTACCTCGAGGAAAGAGGAATGTCTTTGCAAACCTCCGGGGCAAGTAACCAACAGTCTATAGCGGGAGCCATTTCGACCGGGGTTCACGGGTCTGCTCTCCGTACAGGGGCTATACACGATAGTGTGTTGGGCTTAAACTTGATTGTGGGCCCCCGCCCCGAAGATATTGTGTACATTGAGAGGAGTTCTCAGCCCGTTTTAAGTGATTCTTTTGCCCAAAAAATCAAGGCGCGGGTGATCCGGGATGACGATTTGTTTCACGCTGCCCTGGTGGGCTTGGGAGCATTTGGGTTTATACACGGCCTGGTGATCAAAGCAGAACCGGTTTACCTTATCAAACGCTACGTTCGGAATATCATGGCCGAAGATGCTAGGGCTTTGTCTACTACCTTGGATTTCAGTAAATTACCAGGTATGGGATTAGATATTGAATTCCCAGGCGATGATCCGACTCCGTATCATTACAAGGTATTTATCAATCCTTACAAAACGAAAAAAGACCTGAGAAAGGAAAGAAAAGAAGGAGAGAAGTACCTGGTGGAATTTATGTACAAACATCCCTATCCGGGGCGAGGCACCTATCCTCGGCCCATGAAATATATTGGTAAAGGATTACACCATTGCCTGGTAGTGTGGTTTGAGAAAATTGCGGCCGAGTATAATTATGACATCCCTAAATTAATCAAACTTTTGCAAGGTGAGTTATTCCCCACAGAAGGCGAGGATACCCAAGGTACCCTGGGGGAGATTTTTTGGGATGCCGAATACCAAGGCAAAGCCTTTGCCATATCTTTTGGGGTTGATCATCGGGACTCTGTAAACGTGTTGGATTTACTCATTGAGGTGGCCAATGAAAAAGGACCTGTCCCAGGTGCATTTGCCTTGCGGTTTGTAAAAGGTTCCAGTGCCGCTTTGGCTTTTACCAAGTACCCGGTGACCTGTATTGTGGAAATGGACGGACTCCAATGGGATGAAGAGGTAAACCCCAAGATGATAAAACTGCAAGATTTTTTAAGGGAAATGATGCAAAAATTGCTCGATGCGGGGATTGATTTTACCATGCACTGGGCCAAAAATGCCGACTGGAAATTTCCGGGGCTTTCCGAACGCATGTTTGGAGACAAAGTTACTTTCTGGAAAAAACAACGCTACCGTCTTTTAAGACCAGAAATGGCCGAGGTTTTCTCCAATCCCTTCCTAGATGATACCCAACTCTCAGGCCCCCCCGTGCCTTCTACTTCTCCTAAGGATGTAATTGCTTAGATAAGTTGGCTTAGGGATGGAGCGCATGTTTGAGCCCGCCGCCGGATTGCGGGTGAGCCGGCGAGTAGCGAGAGCCCGACCGGCGCATCAGCCAGTTTAGGAATAAGGGCAGTGACTACATAGCGCCGGGAAGCCCCTTCCTATTTTCATACTAAGCTAAAAAAATACAAGCTTCTGTACTGAAACAGAAGCTTGTTTAGGTTTTTAATTAATCATTTTGGATTTCAACGCCTTTCCAAAAGGCAACGTAATCTTTGATCTGAGAAGCCGCATCTTTGGGGCTAGGATAATACCAAGCCGCATCTTTATTTATTTCATTATCTATCTGTAAGCTATAATAAGAAGCTTCCCCTTTCCAAGGGCAGGTTGTCTGCTTCCCGCTATCCACAATAAAATCACGGTTGATTGAATTGGGCGGAAAGTAATGATTACCTTCTAGCTCAACTGTCTCATTGCTTTGGGCAATGACATGCCCATTCCAAACTGCTTTCATAAGCTTTACTTGATTGTAATAAAAAATATTCTTCAAAAGTGTATACGTTCATAGAACTTCATTTGGAGACTAACAATTCCCAAGCTCAAGCGATTAATACCCGTGAAGGCTAAGCCGGAAATGCTTAAATTTTTTTTAGGAATCCTTCGTAAAATTTTATAAATCAGAATTTACTTCAGAATTGATCAAATTCCATGGTAAAGCACACACTATTTTGTTGCTACATAGGCATACTATGTAGCTTAGGGCTATCACTCCAAGCCCAAGAACAGGATCTTGATTTTGACCACCTCAGCCTACAAGAAGGATTATCTCAGAGCTCGGTATATTGTATTTTGCAAGATCGCCGGGGCTTTATGTGGTTTGGTACCCAAGATGGGCTCAACCGCTATGATGGTCATGAAGTCTTGGTACATAAAAAAGATCCCGTAGATTCTAGCACCTTGAGTGATAATTGGGTTAAAGATCTCAAACAGGACCATTCGGGCACTATCTGGGTGGCTACCAATAAAGGACTGAATGCCTTTGATATTGCTAAACAAGAGTTTCGGCATTACTTACATACCCCACGCCTGGAAAATTCGATTAGTGGGGACAACCTGAATACCATCCTGGTAGACCAATCCCAAATGATTTGGATCGGGGGCCAGCAAGGTTTGGATGTCTTAAACCCGCTAACGGGTAAAATTAAACACTATACCTCCCAAGATAGCGCTGGCGATACCCTGGCCAATCGTCAAGTAAACTGCCTTATCCAAGATCAGGCGGGATTTGTCTGGGTAGGTACCGAAGGTGGATTGAGCCGCATAGAACCTCAAAGTGGGGCTATTCAAAACTTTTTACCCGGTATACAAGAAAATATTGGGCTTCGCGATCCCTCTGTGAATGTCTTGTATGAAGATAAGGGAGGAAATTTATGGATAGGGACCGACAATGGCCTCCACCGTTTTAACAGAGAAAAAGATCTAATCGAGACGTTTGCCTTTGAAGATAGCTTGGCCGATACCCATATCAACGCCCTGTTTCAAGATGATAGGGGTATGTACTGGATAGCCACTCAAAAAGTAGGTTTACATCGTTTTAACCCCCAGGGAAATACCTTTTCCTATTATATTACCGACTCTCAAGATCCTCGGAGTTTGAGTGTGAATACCCTGTATACCCTATATGGTGATCGGGACGGGTCTATTTGGGTAGGAACCTACACGGGCGGAGTGGACAAATTGGACCTAAACCGCAAAAAATTTGCCCGTTATTACCAAGAAGAGGGTAAAGAAAGTACGCTTTCCAGTAATAATGTCCGGGCGGCCTTTGAAGACCATCGGGGTGATTTATGGATTGGGACCTATGGGGGGGGCTTAAATCGCCTAAATGCCCAAACCGGTAAATTTACCAGTTTTACCCACGACGCCCAGGACACCAATTCAATCAACAGCAATGATATTTTGCGCATTTACGAGGACCGTTCGCACACTATGTGGGTGGGTACCCGAAACGGGGGCTTGAACCGCTTCTCCAACCAAGAAAGAAAAGACCAGATCCAATTTAAGCGGTACAGGCCAAACCCGAGCAACTCCCGCGACCCCTTTACCGTCAACAGCGACCAGGTCCGTACTATTTTGGAAGACAAGCAGGGTAAAATTTGGATTGGGACCTATGGAGGCGGACTGAATTATTTCAATCCCAAAACCGAAACATTTACATTTTACCGGCACGATGAAGAAGATAGCACGAGTATAAGCGGTGATATTGTCTATGCTTTGGCCCAAGACGAGTCGGGCACTTTATGGGTAGGGACCCGGGGGGGCGGGCTCAACCGCTTCGTGCCGGAGAGTGGTACCTTTATCCGATACCTTCATAACGATCTTGACACTTCCAGCCTCAGCAATAATATCGTCATGAGTATTTTGGAAGACCAGAAAAACCGCATCTGGATAGGTACCTACGGAGGGGGCATCAACCTGTTTGACCCAGAAAGCAGGACTTTTAAACGGTTTAGTGAAAAAGATGGGCTACCCAATGATGTGGCTTACGGCTTGGTAGAAGACCCCGATGGGAATATTTGGCTAAGTACCAACAAAGGGATATCACGGTTTCATCCCGATTCTTTACTCAACTCAAACGACCCGGCCCAGAATGGTATTTTCCATAATTATGACAAGGAAGATGGCTTACAGGACGATGAATTTAACGGGGGGGCCTACGGCTATGGAGAGGTAACCCAAATGATTTACTTTGGGGGGATCAAGGGCTTGAATGCTTTTCGTTCGGACCGGATCCAATTCAATAACACCCCTCCCAAAACATTTATAACGGACTTCCAGATATTTAATGAATCGCTTAAGATTGGTTCCACCTCGGTCTTAAACCAGGATATTACGCTTAGCAACCAGATTGACCTAGACTATACCCACTCGGTTTTTTCTATCGAGTTTGCTGCCCTGAATTACAAGCGCTCCTCCAAAAACCGGTACAAATATCGTTTACGCGGTTTTAATAAGAATGAAGCCTGGAATTATACCGGGGCCGACCGCAGATTTGTTACCTATACCAACTTATATCCCGGTACCTATACTTTTCAAGTGCAAGGAGCCAATAATGACGGGGTATGGGGCCCTGTCCGGTCTTTGACTATTGTGATTCAACCGCCTTTCTGGATGACTTGGTGGTTTCGTACCCTGGCGGTTTTGACCATTTTGGCTTCCGCTTACGCATTTTATCGCTACCGGGTAAACCGGATCCAACAGCGCAAAGAAGAGTTAGAAAATGAGGTGCAGAGGCAAACGGCCCAAATCAACCAGCAAAAAGAAGAAATCCAAGCAACTCTCGACAATCTCAAAGAAACTCAAGGCCAGCTACTCCAAGCCGATAAGATGGCTTCCCTAGGGCAACTAACTGCCGGCATTGCCCACGAAATTAATAACCCGGTCAATTTTGTATATGCGGGCATCAACTCTCTGAAGGCCAATATTGATGATTTGAAAGAAGTTTTAGAGGCTTACGAATCTATTTCTCAAGAGAATATCTCCGATAAATTGCCCGAAATCCAAGATTTAAAAGAGGATATTGAGTTTGAAGAAGTCTTGGAGGAGATGGACGAGCTGGCCGATAGTATCAAGCGGGGGGCCGAACGGACCACCGAGATCGTGAAGGGCCTACGCACCTTCTCCCGCTTGGATGAAGACGACGCCAAAATGGCCGATGTACACGAAAACTTAGATGCTACCCTGTCTATTTTACGAAATCAACTCAAAAACCGAGTAGAGTTGATCAAAGAGTATGGGGAAATACCGCAAATAGAGTGTTATCCCGGCAAACTCAATCAAGTGTTTATGAATATACTCTCCAATGCCGGGCAGGCAATCTCTGGAAAGGGAAATATTAGGATAAAGACCGAAATGGCAAAGCCTGAGCAGTTTACCGATCACTTGGCATATTTGGATAAAAGCCGGGATTGGGTCCGGATAGGAATCAAAGATGATGGCGCTGGGATGCCCGAAGACGTGAAGAAGCGCATCTTTGAGCCCTTTTTTACCACCAAAGAGGTAGGCAAGGGCACCGGATTAGGACTTTCGATCACCCACAGTATTATCGAGAAGCATCAAGGGAGTATTGATGTGCAAAGTGTCTTGGGGGAAGGGACGGAGTTTTTTATCTATCTGCCTACGCGCTTAGATCAATAAGGAAAAAAAGGAAGCTTAGTATCTTGTCTTGGGGCTTCCCCGCGCAGGAAAATATGATCGGGTTTGATCCTACAGTGCCGGCGCGGGTCGGGCTCTCACTACTCGCTGGCCAACCCACATCCAGCGGCGAGCTCAAACATGCCGCTCCATCCCTAAGCCATGAAATTGGGAAGGGAAATGGCTTAATGCCCTATTAGTTTGCTCAAGGGCTAGGCATTAAAAACTGCTTTTTCCAGCGCTTTAAGACGATCGTCGTAATCTGACATTTTCTCTACTTGCTCGGCAATACGCATAACGGTATACAAGACTTCCCGAATTTCTAAATTGGTCGTGTCCTGCTGTTTTTCTATAGCCATGAGCTTTTCCACCATCTCTTCTTGTTTTTTCAGAGATTTGCTAAGTATCTCTATAATCCGGACTTCATTGTGCATATAGAGTCATCTTAAATGGGGTTAATAATATAATCACCTTTATAAATATAACAAATTTAATTCATAATTGCATAAATAGAATAAAAACAGCAAAATATCCGGCTTAGGGATGGCCACCGCTTGCGGCCGAGACCGAAGTGGCCTTGAGCGGGGCAGGCTCGGGCTTGCTGGCCAGCCCGGCCTGCGCAGGTATACATTTGACCTAGCAAGCAGAGGTTTAAAGCGCAGGCAAGCCCCTTATAATTCTTTGACTTTCCCCACACACCTTAAAAACTCTTGGCCAAATAGGAGGGTATCTTGGGGAGATACTTGCTTCCAATAATCACAGACTTGACTTTGCGATGGGCCATCAGCTTGATATAATTTTCCCAAGTAATACGCGGTCCAACTTGAGGGGGCCAGGGCTAGGCTTTTTTTCAAAGGGGGAAGGGCTTCTTCGGTAGAGCCTTGTTCTAGATGATAAATGCCTAAATTGCGGAGCCCCTCAGGGTTTTCCGGGTCTTGTTTTAACACGTTTTGTATATCGGCATACGCAGCCTGCGTGCTATCTTGCCACAAATAGGCAAAAGCTCGGATATTCAGGGTGTACGGTTCGTCTGCCCGGAGGGCAAGGGCCTTGTGTAAAGAGTTCATGGCCTTCGGAAACTGGTTTAACTGAATTTGCAAACGTCCTAAATTGGCCCAGGCTAAGTCTTGTTGAGGTTCTAAGCGAATAGCTTCCTGCAGATCTTTTTCGGCCGCTTTCCACTGTCCAAGCTGCATGTTCACGTAGCCCCGGCTATCCAAGGCCAGGGCATTTTGAGGTTCCATCTCCAGCAAGCGGTTTAAATCGTCTTGGGATGCCTCGTAGTTTTTCAGGTTAAGGTAAACCCGGGCCCGCAAAAAATAGTAGCGGCTTGTATCAGGTTCTTGCCTGATCAATTGCTCTAAATCGGGTAAGGCTTTTTTCCAAGTATTTTGGGATACATAGAGATTTGCCCGGTTGAGCAAGGCATCGCTAAAGGAGCTATCCAGCATCAAAGCTTTCTCATAGCTTTGCAGGGCCTCTGGAAACTCATCCAGGTAAAAATAAGCAATGCCCAGGTTATTGTACAAATCGGCAAGAGAGCTATCATATTGACCCGCTTGCTGATACAGGGTAATAGCTTTGCGGTAGTCTTCTTGCTTTAAAGCCTCATTGCCTCGTTTAAAAAAACGGACCATCTTGGGGTTGTAATCTGGTTTTTGGCAAGCACTAAACGCGATAATGCTTAGTAAGAAGAAAGCTCTAGATAATAAAAATCCTTTCATGGGATGAAGATTAGGGTTCGAGTTCGTCAATTTCGAGGGCAAGCTCTTCCCATTGGGTTTGTACGGTATCCAGGGCTTGCTCTACTTTTTGAAATTTGCTTTGTACCGATTGAAACTCCTGGGCTTTTTGGTAGAGTTCTGGGTCGGCCAGTTGCTCTTCCAATTGGGCTTTTTGATTTTCTAACTCTTCTATGTCATCTTCTACTTTTTCTAGTGTTTGTTTTAGTTTTTTGAGTTTTTGTTGAGTAGCCTTGTCTAATGGATTCTTGGGCGAAGTCTTTTTGGGAGTCTTATCGGCTTTTTTGGGGCTGTTTTGGGGGCCCTTGCTTTTGTTTTGGAGCCTTTGACTTTGCCAATATTGATATTCTTCGTAATTACCCGGATATTCTTTGATCTCCTGGTTTTCGATATACCAAATCTTGTTGGCCACCCGAGAAATAAAATAGCGGTCGTGCGATACCGTCACAAAGGTACCTTCATACTGTTGCAGGGCCTGGATGAGTATGTTGACCGATTGCATATCGAGGTGGTTGGTAGGCTCATCTAGCAGTAAGAAATTGGCCTCAGAGATTAACACTTTGGCCAAAGCCACCCGGGACTTTTCTCCTCCCGATAATACCTTGATTTTCTTAAACACCTCATCGTCTCTAAATAAGAAGCAGCCCAATACATTGCGTAGCTCAGTTTCGGATTTACCACTTCCCGATTGCTTGAGTTCTTCCAACATTTCATTATCGACCGCCAGGGATTCTAATTGGTGCTGGGCATAAAAAGAGAAATTGACATTGTAGCCCAGCTTTCGTTCTCCTTGAATAGGTTCCGTGCCGGCTATGATGCGGAGTAGGGTAGACTTCCCTTTACCATTGGCCCCGATTAGGGCAATCTTATCCCCCCGGATTATATCGGCTGTGGTATGATGCAAAATTTGCAAGGGGCCGTAGGCTTTATCTACTTCTTTCAGTTGGATTACTTCTTTACCTGAGGGTTTGTTGAAGTTAAATTTAAAATTTACGACTGCCTGCTCATCGATTACTTCCTCTACGCGGTCGAGCTTTTCCAGGGCTTTTACCCGAGACTGCACTTGTCGGGCCTTGGTCGCTTTGGAGCGAAAGCGCTCGATGAAGCGTTCGGTTTGCTTTATTTTTTGTTGTTGGTTTTTGAAAGCCGATTGTTGAATTTCTTTGCGGAGTTCTCTTTCCTCAAGATAAAATTCATAATTGCCCGAATACTGGATGAGTTGGCGGCCGCTCACCTCCACGATGGAGTTTGAGACATTGTTTATAAAGTCCCGATCGTGCGAAACGGCAATGATAGCCCCCTCATACGTCTGGATATAGTTTTCAATCCACTGGATAGAAGGCAAATCCAAGTGGTTGGTAGGCTCATCCAGCATGAGGAGCGAGGGCTTTTGGAGTAGGAGCTTGGCCAACATCACCCGCATACGCCAACCTCCCGAAAATTCTTTGAGGGGGCGGGACAGGTCGGCCGTTTTAAAACCCAGTCCTTCCAGAATTTCTTCGGCTTTGGCCTGGATGGTGTATCCGTCTAAGGTTTCAAACCTTTCCTGGAGCGCGGTGAGTTTATTAACTTTATCGTCTGAGTAGTCACTTTCTAGTTGCTTTAAAATAGTATCAATTTGAGCTTGCAGTTTATTTTGCTCCGTGAAAGCTTCTAAGGCAACTTCGCGAATACTTTTATCCGTCTGATAAGAAAGCAAGTCCTGGTTTAAAAACCCCAGAGTGCATTCTTTGGCTCGGGATATTTCTCCCCCGTCGGGGGTATATTCCCCATCAATAAGTCGGAGCAGGGTAGACTTTCCGGCTCCGTTGGGACCAATTAATCCGATCCGGTCTTTTTCTTTAATGTGGAGGCTGGCCTCTTCGTATATGGTACGACCTCCAAAATGGAAAGTAAGTTGATTTATGGCTAGCAAAATGACAAATTTTTTAGTTAATGCTTCGAAAAGTTCTAATCTGGGCTATCCTATGTATCAGGTAGGATTTTGAATAAAATAGACTGTTTTCTAGTTCTCTTGCTCCGTCTGCAAAAGTAAATAATAAATAATTGTATCGTATATTTGATAACAACATGCTTGCTTCTAATACCGTTTAAGCAATACAAGCTTGCATATTTTATCGATAAAACGCTAGATTAGCACTCTTAACCAAGGCAAAAGTACCATGTTCACCGGGATTATAGAAGAAATGGGCTTCGTGAAGCAATTAAAACAGGTAGGAACGAACTTAGAAATTTACTTGGAAAGTCCCTTAAAACCTCATTTAAAGATTGACCAGAGCCTAGCTCACAATGGGGTCTGCCTCACCGTAGACGAAATACATGAAGTAGTATATCGGGTAACTGCCGTAGAAGAAACCCTAAAAAAAACCAATTTGGGCAATCTTCAAGAAGGCTCTTGGGTAAATCTTGAACGAAGTATGACGCTTGAGCAACGATTAGACGGCCACCTCGTACAAGGACATGTAGATCAAACGGGTACTTGCCTTTCGGTAGAAGAGAAAGATGGAAGCTGGGTTTTTGATTTCGGCTACCAAAGTCTACACGACCAACAAGTGGTTGAGAAAGGATCTATCTGTATCAATGGGGTTAGCTTAACAGTCGTAAACGCCCGGGACAACGCTTTTTCTGTAGCTATTATCCCGTATACCTATCAGCACACAAATTTTAAAAACTTAAATGCCGGAGATCCGGTAAACCTTGAGTTTGATATAATTGGTAAATACGTTTTTACGTATTTAAGTAAAATAAACCAACTTAGAAACTAGTATCCATATAAAGCCTATGAAGTCAGCACATGGTACGGCGGATTGTATGGTTGTTGATGATGACGAAATCTCTCGTAGCATCATTAGTCACTTCGTAAAACAAACCGATTATTTAAATCTGGTCAAAGTTTGCCAGAATGGAGTTGAGGCCCATAATTTCCTTCAACAAGGAAACAAGCCCCATATTATATACTTAGATATCGAGATGCCAGAGATGTCTGGTTTAGAGCTTATCCAGCAGTTACCCGATACCAATGTTCAAATCATCCTTATCACAAGTCGTGAAAAGTACGCCGTGGAAGCATTTGAGCATCAGGTTATTGACTATTTGGTTAAGCCGGTAAATTATGCCCGTTTTTTGAAAGCTTCTGCCCGGGCCATGGATAAGATAGAGGAAAATTTAGATTCTATCCTGCAAAATTCTAATCTATTTGTGCGGGTAAATCATAAAATAGTCAAAATTATCCCCAAAGACATAAAGTATATTGAGGCTCTGTCTGATTATGTGTTGATCTATACATCAGACTCCGATCAAAAATACGTTGTTCACTCCACTATGAAAGGGATAGAGAAGAAACTGGCCCAACACGAACACTTTGTCCGGGTGCACCGCTCTTTTATCGTCAACATTGATCACATAGAGGCCGTCAAAGATGAGAATATCGTCATTGGTAGCAAAGGTATCCCCATAGGCCGTTCTTATAAGAACCAATTCATGGAGCGCTTGGATATATTATAAGCGCTTATTTTTGCTTTATAAGTTTCAGGGCAGTTTCTACAATGTGTTCTTTAGACAAGCCGTATTTTTTTAGTAACTCTTGAGGCTTGCCACTTTCACCAAATTGATCTTGTACCCCTATCATCTCCATGGGTACCGGGAGTTGTGTTATCAATACCCGGCCTATGCTTTCTCCTAAGCCGCCATTCACTTGATGCTCCTCAATACTTAGGGCGCACGCAGTCTTCTTTACCGAACGGATGATGGCCTTTTCATCCAAGGGTTTGATGGTATGGATATTAACTACCTCAGCGCTAATCTCTTTTTCTTTGAGTATTTGAGCAGCTTCTAAGGCTTCCCACACCATATGGCCCGTAGCAAACAAGCTGATGTCCTTTCCGGTATGCAGTACCTGTGCCTTGCCAATTACAAATTCCTGGTCTTCTGGGGTAAAAATAGGCACCTTGGGGCGTCCAAATCGTAAATAAACGGGCCCTTCGTGCCGAGCTATGGCAAGAGTAGCTGCTTTGGTTTGATTATAATCACAAGGGTGAATGACTACAAAATTGGGGAGCATCTTCATCATACCCATATCTTCCAGGATTTGATGGGTGGCCCCATCCTCACCCAAGCTGAGGCCGGCATGAGAAGCACATATTTTCACATTTTTATGCGAATAGGCAATAGATTGCCTTACCTGATCAAATACCCGGGCCGTGGCAAAATTGGCAAAAGTAGTTGCAAAGGGTATTTTTCCCCCGATGGTCATACCGGCCGCAATACCCATCATATTTGCCTCGGCAATTCCCACCTGATAAAACCGTTCTGGAAATTCTTTTTGAAAATCTTTTAACTTTAAAGAGCCCGTTAAATCGGCACATAGGGCCACGATATTGGGGTTAGCCCGGGCTGCTTCGAGAATGCCGGCCCCAAAACCCGAACGGGTATCTTGGTGACCTAATAACTTATACTTTTTCATATACCTTAACCTGCGTATCCTGCAACAAAATTACCAAGAGCTTTTGGGATCGTGAGAACGTGCCGTTTTTTTATTTTAATGAGCTTTTAAAAATACAATTAATCCTATCAATCTTCTAGAATATTACTCCACGGACTACTCTTAAAGGCCAATAAAAGAAGAAAAAAGATAAAGCCCCAACGTAGATACACCCCATAGTAGTCCCGCGTTGTTAAAAACCGGGTCTCCGTGATCTCGCTTTTCTCATACGCATCAATCTTTTGAAAGACGGTCTCTAAGGCCTGATTATTTTCGGCCTTAAAAAAAAGTCCTTCTCCAATTTGGGCTATCTCCTTCAAAGTCCCTTCATCGACTGTATTTTCTTGATAGCGCATTTCTTCCTGAGGGTTTTCTGGGGGAACCGCTATTCTTCCTTGTTTACCTACTAAAATTGTATAAATCTTAATCCCATAATAAGCCGCCAGCTGGGCCGCAGTAATCGGATCAAGGCTTCCCGCGGTATTATCCCCATCACTTAGCAAGACCACCACTTTGCTACTGGCCTCCGATTCTCTTAAACGGTTGGTGGCTACTCCTAGAGCTGTACCGATGGCTGTCCCGGTTTCAGGCACCATTTGATAATCAATTTCGCGGATCAAATTCTCCAGCATGACATAATCACCCGTTAAGGGAGCCAAAGAGTAGGCTTCACCCGAAAAAACCACCACTCCAATCCGGTCATACCTGCGCCCCCGGATAAAGCGACGGGCCACTTCCTTAGAAGCACTCAATCGGTCAGGGTTAAAATCTTGTAAGCGCATGGATTCTGACACATCCAGGACCAATAATATATCGACCCCTTCGGAGCTTTCTTCAAGCTCCAGGTTTTTCAACTGAGGGCGGGCCAAGGCCATCACCCAACAAGCCAGCATCAAGCTAAACAGCAAATCGGGGAGAAAACGTAATAAGATCAAGGGAGTCCAAGGAATAAGCCGGATAGGTACACTTACTTCTAGTTTACTCGAATATTGCCACTGTATGAAGCGGCGTATGAGCAAAGCAATGGGGATCAGTAAGAGCAAATATAACCAAAAGGCCGCTTCCCAATGAAAAGCCACCCACTGTACCGGGCTAAACCATTTCCAAGACAGCCACTCGCCATGCGTATGTAGTGTATTAAGCTTCATTGCGTAAAGTTTCCCTCTTTTGGGCAAATTGTTCTTCCGAAAAAGCTAACAAAACAGCCAAGGCCTCCGAAAGCGCCCCACTAAATTCTTGACCATAAACCGCCCGGTCAATTTCTTTTAAAGACTTGGCCAACTCTGGGTCGGGGATTAATTCTCTTATTTCTTTAGACGTATACGTGCTAAATGGCTGATTTAGAATCTGCTCCATATGCTTTTTCCAACGGGTCACCGCTCTTTCCAGCGAAAAAATAGAGGCATTCCGTACCGAGCGCTCCGACAATTGCTGAAACTCTCTTACATAGATCTGGTGCCCAGTTTCTAAGCGGTAAAATACCACAAAACGCCGGATGGCTTTACCAAACAAACCCCAAATAAGCAACAAGACCAGCAAAATCCCTAGGATTATGCTTAAAAACAAAGCAATGTCGAAACGAGAGGGCACATCAACGTGGCGGGTATCGGTTTGAAGGGTATAGTTTCGGGGGTCCTCTTGGATGTTAGATTTAAAAAGCAGGGTGTCGGGAGGGGCGCGGTAAAGCACACAGTCTTTGGGCGTGATTAAATAAACTGGCAAACTTAAGGTTTGCCTATCCTGGGTTTCAAAACTGGTCAATAAATACACCACACTATCCAAGCTGTTTGCCGGACCCGTACGGGTATCAAAGTACATCCGTTCTATCAGCTCAAATGGGGCAAAATTATAAGACGAATCCGGAAAAATAATGCGCGTATCCGGGCGGTGACGTACACTTAAAGAATAATACACCGGAAGGCCAATTTCTAAAGTATCCCTATCAAAGCTACCCTGGGGTTTGAGCGTTTCCTGAGCCAGCAAGGGTCCAGAATAGCCGGCCCAAGAGAGCAATAAAAGGAACATCCGGCCCAATACATACTTCGGGTGAGGCATCATCGGCTTCTGCTATTTCGGTTGCGCACTTTAAACAATTTCACCATTTTGGGCACAATCGCATCCTGGGTGCTCATGGGAAGGTAATTGGCCTGAAACTGATGGCTTAAAGATTCTAATAAATCCCGGGTCTCCTCAAAAAAACGGATATAGCGCTTCCTAAAAGCTGGCGAGGAGGTATTGGCCCAATGGATTACCCGTTTCTCCTTATCAATCAAGGGGATTTGCCCCACTTTGGGCAAACTCAATTCCCAAGGGTCCATCAAATGGATCAAGATTAAATCATGCTTTTTGGCCAAGGCTTGTATGGCATCTTCATACCCCCGGTCAATAAAGTCAGAAACCAAAATCACAATGCTCCGCCGCTTGATCAAGTTGAGGGCAAAATGAATAAAAGCGTTCAGGTCCGTACCGCTGGATTGAGGCTGCAAACGGTACAAATTAATCATAATCTCATAGGCCTTGGCCAAACCCTTATCCGGCTTAATGTACTTTTCTTTTTGGTCGCTAAAACAGATCAACCCCACCTCACTGGCCTCTTTTACTGCCGACAGCGCCAATACACTGGTCACCTCCCGGGCCATGTCAATTTTCTTAGATTTAAACGAACCCACCTGCTGCGATTCGCTCACGTCTGTGAGAAAAAAGACCGTTTGTTCCTTTTCTTCCCGGAATACTTTCACATACGTGGCCTCACCCTTGGCGCTCACGTGCCAGTCAATCCTCCGCACATCGTCTCCGTATTGGTAAGCCCTAACGTCGTCAAACTCCAAACCGGAACCCTTAAAAACCGAGGCAAAGCTCCCCTGCAGTTGCGAGTTGACCGCCTTACGGATATTGATCTCGTAATTGCGGATTTTGCTTAATATTTTTTTGAGTTCTTCTTGAGTCACTGGGCAAATTTTGGGGCATCCCCCGGGCAGATAGTATAAGATTTAGATCAAACGTGACTGCCCCGGGGTCGGGCTTTCGCTACTCGCCGGCCTCCCGCCAAGCAGCGGCGGGCTCAAACAATAGCTCTATCCCTATGCCGAAAACCAAAAATATATATAATTCCAAAAGTAAATATACGAAAAGCTTAGAGGATACTGGCAGGAGCCGCTTTATTCCGTATTTTTGAAGAAATAAAGCTCCTCATGGCAAATAATTCTAACATCCATCCCTCTCGGCTTCGTTTGGGCCAATATATAACTTCTCTCCCTCAAACATACCCCAACGTGTTCTTGGCGATGTATCAAGCGCTTAGGCAAAATCTTCTAGGCTGGCTACTTGCCTGTATCCTAACCTGCCCGATGCCCCTTCAGGCCCAAGTACAGAAGCCAGCCAATCTTTTCGACCCCAAGCCCCATTTCCTACGCATACCGGGCAAGATAGACAAGCTGCCCCCCGCAATGGCCCAAACCCAAGCCTATATCGAGGCCTGCGAATGCCTTAGGCCTGCCATGGGAGCCCCCCTTTTTAATTTGAATATCCTTCTGCCTTCTTTTTTAAAACAACCTCAAGTCTCCCGGTTACTCCTTGAAGAATACCCCCCCTTAAAACAATTAGAGATCTACACCTTGCAAGAAAACCCCTGGACCGAAGATGAGAAAGAAGATATCCGGGACTTATTTCCGCAAACCCTGCTCACCTTCCAAGAGCTTGCCTTAAAAGACCTAGATGTGGCCCAGTATTATCATTTCTTGCCCAACCCCGACCTCGGGCAATTGGCCAATCACCAAGAGCAAGCATTTAGCCAGGACAAAAGGCAATGGGCTTACTTAAAAACCGTAGAGCGTGATAATCGGGAAAAAGAAATAGTGCTGCTCGAAGATGCGGTACACTATCGAACCATTCTGGCCATTAGTACCTGCCGCCCCGGCCTCAGCCCCGAATGCCAAACCCAATTTTGGTCTTTAAGCGAGGGAAATTGGAAAAATGTGAGTAAGGAGATCTCCTTACAAATGAACCAAGAACTTTCCCTGGAAGGCGACCTCTTTTTCTTTCGCTTCTCCGAGGGGGTAGGGGATGCCACCCTTTTCCACCTAAACTCCCAAGGCAAAGTGGGAGACAAAATCGGCAATGCCCGCTGGGAGAAAGGCAAATTTTGGTTGAAGCGTTAGTCCGTATTCTTTGCCTATCGTTTTGGCTTCAACGGGAAGGAAAACGACAGGGAATGGGGCACGGCTGGGCTGACGCAGGACTATGGATTTCGATTGTACAACCCGGGGATCGCGAAGTTTTTGAGCGTTGACCCCTTGACAAAGGATTTTCCTTGGTGGACACCCTACCAGTTTGCTGGAAATATGCCAATTAATGCGATAGACCTAGATGGTTTAGAATATCTAGTAGTTATCCACGGCCCTTATGAAACCACCAAGTTTCTAGAATATCTAAATTCTAACGATGTTATTAGTCAACGAGCAATGTTGTATTATGCATTGCATAATAACTTCAAAGATGATGGTAAATGGGTAAACCAACAAACATTTATGGAAGATCAAAAACCGCCAAATAATCGTGCAGTTGAGGTTCATAAAAACCAAAACTTCAAAGGTGTATTGGTGATAATGGCTAAATACAATGACAATAAAGACATAATTTTCAATGAAAAGGGATATTATTTCCCTCCGGCTGATGGATTGTTTGAGGACAAGTTTTATCCAATAGATACAAAATTATTTGATGAAGGTTTCTATAAAGATGAAAAAGGAAATGATATAGATTTTTTTGGTATTGGTAGCGATATTAACTTTTCAGTCTTGGGGAAAGTCGCGTATCAAAGAGGTAGATTATATACCTATACAAAAGGATTAGGATTCCGTAAATTTAAAATGAATATTAAATCTACTAGGGAATTGTTAAGGATGGAAGGTGGTACAATTGGTGCTATTGGTAGTTACCATTCTGAAAGTGTAGATGAACAGGTAAACTATGGTAGCCATCAAATATTTACCCAAAGATATTCTGGAGAAGGAAGTTCTTTTTCTAATGGCTTATGGAATATAAAAATAGGTAGCTTATTTGGTGTTGGGGCGAAATTGCCGAAAAACTTAACACCGTCAAGGCAACTTTTCCAACCTTCGAGCACAATGGATTTAACACCTTATGAGATTGATCAAAGTAGATTCGGAAATGTTCAATTGGTTGATTGGGAAGCGTTTTTGAATAAATCAAGTAAAACTGAATGATTAAGAAATCTTTTTATTTACTGGTACTTTTTCAAATAATTTTAACTAATTGCAAAAGCGAGAGGTTAGTACAAACTGAATGCAAATGCCTCAAAGGAAGCATCGATATTTTAAAGTACAAGGAAACATTCTCTGATTTAGATTACAAAAGAAAATTTGTTATCGATCTGCCAGTCTTTAAAGAAAACACTATGACTATGTATGTAGATAGTAACTTGTGCATTTATACTGATAAAAGTTTGTACAATTCTTCAAGTTTATTCGAGTTGTTTTACAAATTCATCAAAAACCCAAAAAGGCTTAAAGAGTATTCATCAAATCCTGAATATGCTACAGTTTTGGTTTATTCTAATTCTTACGGTAAACCAAGTCTTATAAAAAACCAACTTGATTCTATTCACCAAGCATATCGTAGAGTGTTGGATACTCTTCGCAATCATGTTTCTTATTTGAAATTTTCAAAGGACTTAGGAGATTTAACAGCAGAAGAATTTGATGAGATTGAAAGCATATATCCGTACCACATATTTTTCTATCCTTATAAACGATCTAAGGGGGGTGATGAGAGTGAAAATATTTATTCTGCTCAAGATGATGAAATAAGTTTATACGTGAATAAAAAAAATGAATTATTGTATGAAGAAGATCGCATCAAGTTAGAAGACTTGAAAGATACATTGAAAAGTTTTTTTAGTGTGAATGAAGCTTCTAATATCATAATCTTTCATGATAGAGGTACTTCTCCAACTTTCCTAAAAACTATCTATGAAATGGTTGTTACTTCAAATAATGAACTAAGGGCAGAATATTTAAACTTAGTTTTAGAAGAGTTTCTTAAATTAAATGAAACTGACAGTCTTTATATTAAAGCTTTAGACAAATTTCCATTAGATATCGAAATAAAAAAGGTTGAGAGTTTTGGAGATTTTTGATGGCATGTGGATAGATTTCAGCTCTTCGGGGTTTTCCGCTAGGGAACCCCGAAGCCAGATAAAAGGGGTATCTATCCCGTTTAACATTAAGATATTGTACAAAAGGGCCCGGGCACCTGTCCGGGCTATTTTGTGTGGGTCGTGGGCAAGGGGGGCGCAGGTTCAAATTGCCCGTCCGTTCCCCAACCCGCACCCTCCGGCAGGCCAACCGGGAAACGATGTCCCGAAAGCCTACCTGAAGTTTCAGCTCTTTCAGCTCTTCGGGGTTTTCCGCTAGGGAACCCCGAAGCCAGATAAAAGGGGTATTTACCCCGTTCGATGACAAGGTATTTTACGACAAAGCCTGGGCCCCCATAATGGTCTTAGCGTCTCGCTAAGACCCTCGAGTACTAAGCAAACCGTATTTACACTTGAAACCAAGCTGGACTTAGCGAAACTTTAAGACCAGCGAGGGGTTGGGATTTTCTTTCCACTCAATTTACTTTACACTTGGTTAATATTGGCGAATTAGCTTAGATATTTAAAAGCATTTACAATTTACTCGAGGGGGTCTTAGCGAGACGCTAAGACCAGGAAGGAGTGGCAAAATCAAGATTATGATAAAAAGACATTATAGGTTAGTGCTGAATTTTGAATCACCTCTGGGTGAGTTAGAGTTTCGTAGAACGGCTGGTAACTATCCATTTAAAGAAAGGAGTCTCGATATAAATTGGGATAGGAATGAATTTATGCCTAATGAATTATTAAAAGGAGAGTTTTCACTTACGGACGAATCTGAATATTTGGACTTACTAAAGGTAAGTCACCTGGGGTGGGAAGGAGTAATGATTAATAGAAAGGTAAGTACTATTCTAAGTGATTTTAAGTTACAAGAACATAAATTAGATACACTTAATGTATTCAGGGATAATAACGAAAATGACAATTTTAGCATACCATATGAGTTGATTCACTTCAATTCAAACGGATCAATGTTTATAGAAAAAATTCATTATTGTCGAACAAACAAAAGGTCTGATGAGCAACAAAATTTTGAAGTAGGCTACGCAGAGTTCATAGAGAATGAAATAAAAGTCCCCATTAAAGAACGTATATCTAGAAAAATAAAAATCACTCAGATAGGCTATTCTAGTGAAAAATTTCCTGATGTTTTTTTTGATTTGATGTATAATACTTATTTGTTCAAATCTGATTTCATAATAAGTGAAGAATTAAGAACTGCTTTGGCTGGGTGTACAGGTCTGGTTTTTGAAGAAGGCCCTGATATTTTTAGCTTTTGAGTACGTAAATATTGATAAAGATGAAATGAAACCCCCATAATGGTCTTAGCGTCTCGCTAAGACCCTCGAGTACTAAGCAAACCGTATTTACACTTGAAACCAAGCTGGACTTAGCGAAACTTTAAGACCAGCGAGGGGTTGGGATTTTCTTTCCACTCAATTTACTTTACACTTGGTTAATATTGGCGAATTAGCTTAGATATTTAAAAGCATTTACAATTTACTCGAGGGGGTCTTAGCGAGACGCTAAGACCAGGAAGGAGAAAGGCAAATTTTGGTTGAAGCGTTAGTCCGTATTCTTTGCCTAGCGTTTTGGGTTTAACGGTCACGAAAAAGATGACGAGATAGCAGGAAGTGGAAACCACTATGATTTTGGTGGCTATGGACTGGTATCCGTCCAGCGAACCCCATGTTTTCCAGGTTAAGTTTCTGGTCTAATTTAG
>CAWUIO010000050.1:0-45873 GCA_963922455.1 uncultured Microscillaceae bacterium | reverse complement strand
CTGCTTTCCAATTAGCTTCCCTAGTCTTAGCGTCTCGCTAAGACTTCGTGAGGCAAGCATCTTCACCCTATAATTTTCCGGCGCCCGTTTTGTATCAGACGCCTTAATTCCCAAGGACTAAGATCTCTGGCCTAGCAACTGCTTTCTAAGCCCCCTTCCCTAGTCTTAGCGTCTAAGACTTCGTGATACATGCATTTTCCCGCTATAATTGTCCGGCGCCCGTTTTTGTATGAGACGCCTTAATTCCCAAGGACTAAGATCCCTCCCTGCGGTCGAGATGACAAGGCCTAGCCACTGCTTTCCCCCCTTCTCTCCTCTCGCATCTCTCCTCTCATTTCTCTCCTCTCAGATTGGCTGAGGGATAGAGCGGCCTGTTTGAGCTCGTGTAGGCCCGGCGGGGAGAGGCAGCGAGTAGCGAAAGCCCGACCCCGCGCGCTACCCTTTTGTCAATAGGGCTAGCTTGGTATAAGCGCGGGGGCAGCCCCAAATTTTAAGAATTGCTGAGCCGTGAATAAAATAGGCTTGCTTTTTGAGTGATTAATCTCTAATTTTCACAATTTAAGGGACACGCACGTCCCACGCACTCTAGAGCTTGCTTAGCCCTAAGCTATTAAAAATCAAAACGATATGGCGCAAACGCTATTCCGGAAAAAGGCACTGGAAAAACTGTCTTCCCCCGATAATATTCACGAACTGATTCAAGTAACCAACTCCCGTAGCTGGCTGGCCCTCTTGGGACTTACCGGGCTGGTCATTGCCTTTTTGGGTTGGGCCATTTTTGGCAAACTCCCCAAGACCGTCCAAGGAAAAGGGATTTTGATCCAATCGGGGGGGATTGCCGAGGTAACGCTCTTGGGCTCGGGGATTGTGAACCAACTGCTGGTAGAAGAAGGGGATTTTATCCAAAGAAATGATACCGTAGCGATCGTGGCCCAGCCTGAACTGCAATTACAAATTGCCAATGCCAAAGAAAAACTATCCTATCTAAAAGATAAGCGCGATAATGTAGTGGCGTACAGCATTATTTCCCCGCAAATACGTCTGCAATACGAAAAAAAATACGAACTGGAAGATAATATCGCTTCGGCCGAGTCGGAAGCGAAAATGTTGGAGGAACAAATCTCCAACCTGGAAGAGTATTACGAAAACAAAAGCCAGGGAAGGGAAGAGCTTAACTCGGTACGATTGGCCTATATCCGGGCCCAACGCAATGATATTTTGTTGGAAAATGAACTTCGCCGGATCAATAATGAATTGCTCAATGCCAATATTCCCCAAAAACAAGAGCTTGAAGACCTAGAAAACGATATTCGGGAACTCCGACAGCAAATTGATGAAATTACCGTGCGTTATACCCTTTCGGCCTTTGTCAAAAGCCCATACGAAGGAAAGGTCATCGAGTTGATGACCAAAAACGGGCAATTAATTGAAGTGGGCTCGCCAGTGATTAGTATTGAAGTGGCCAACCGGATATCGCAAGACTTAGAGGGTATCATCTACGTGTCGCCCGACGAAGGAAAAAAAATTAAGCAAAATATGGTCGTACGTCTGGCCCCCTCAACCGTTAAGGTGGAGGAACACGGTTATGTGACGGGCCGGGTTAAGAAAGTTTCCGAATACCCTTCTACCCGCTACGGTATGGCCCGCGTCTTGGGAAATGAAGATCTGGTAAAAACATTTTCGGAAAACCAATCGCCCATTGCCTTGGTGGTAAGCCTGGATACTGCGCAAACCGTGAGTGGCTTTGCCTGGACCTCGGCGGTAGGCCCAGCCTTAGAAATTAATGCCGGCACCCTTTGCGAAGCCAATATCGTCATTGATCGGGTACGGCCTATTAGCCTGCTCTTCCCATCCATTAACTGGAAATAATTCCACTCAATCTGCACCAATCTATGAGTAAGTTACGGAAAAAAACCCCGACCCTTCTGCAAATGGAAGCCGTGGAGTGCGGGGCCGCTTGTTTGGGAATTATTTTGGGCCATTATGGCCGCTTTGTTCCCCTGGAACAGCTGCGCTACGATTGTGATGTGACCCGCGATGGCAGTAAAGCCAGCAATATCCTCAAAGGGGCCCGCAGCTACGGGATGGAGGCCAAAGGTTTTCGGAAAGAAACCCAGGAACTTAAAAGTATTCAGATCCCGGCCATCCTGCACTGGAATTTTAACCACTTTGTGGTTTTGGAAGGCTTAGACCCCCATAAAAAGAAAGCGTATATCAATGACCCCGCCGATGGGCACGTCAAAGTAAATTGGGAGCAGTTGGAAGATAGTTTTACCGGGGTAGTCCTCACCATGAAACCGGGAGCTGAGTTTGAAAAAGGCGGGCGTAATGAAAAATTATTTCCTACTTTACTGGGCCGTTTAAAAAATTACCGCTGGGATTTCTTTTATATCGTTTTGGTGAGTTTACTGTCCATTATCCCGAGCATTATTATCCCGGTCTTTACCCAGGTATTTGTAGATAATATCTTGGTAGAAGGCCTGCGCGACTGGTTTGTCCCGCTCGTAATCGGGATGGGGATTACGGCTGTTTTAAGGGGAGCCCTAGAAGGCTTACGCAACCGGTATCTCCTGCGTTTGGAAACCAAAATGTCCCTGGCTACTGCCTCCCAGTTCTTCTGGCATATTTTGAGGCTCCCGGTAGATTTCTTTTATCAACGCTATGCCGGGGATATCGGAGCGCGGGTAGATACCAATGATGAAGTGGCCCATTTGGTTTCTAATCAATTTGCCAAAAATCTTTTGGACTTGTTTAGTGCTTTCTTTTTCTTCTTGGTGATGCTGCAGTACAGTGTGCTCCTTTCTGTCATCGGACTGGCCTTTGCCCTACTCAATGTCTTTCTACTCCGCTTTATCGCCGGCCAAAGAGAGGAAAGTTATAGCCGTCTGCAACAAGTAGAAGGGAAGCTGAATGGGGTGGCCATGAGCGGCTTGCAAATGATTGAAACGATCAAGTCGCGAGGAGATGAAGATGATTTCTTCAAAAAGTGGGCAGCCTATATGACCAAAATGATCAATGCGGAGCAGCGCTTGGCCTACCTGTCTATCACCCTAAATACTATGCCTCAAATGCTCAATGCTTTGACCACCTTGGTGGTACTTACTTTGGGTAGTTTACTCATTATGAATGGGCAGATGACCATAGGGATGCTGGTAGCCTTTCAAAGCCTGATGATGAGCTTCTCTGAGCCGGTGGATGAATTGGTAGTGCTCGGTGGAAGATTACAAGAAGCGAAGGGAGACATAAGCCGTTTAAATGATATTTTGGAAGCCAAACGGGACCCTCAGACCGAAAGAGCGGCCTTCAAAATTGGAGAAAACCCTAATTTTGAAATCATCACCCGCAAACTAGAAGGCTATATTGAGTTTCGTAATGTCACTTTTGGGTATAGCAGACTGGCTCCCCCGCTCATTGAAGATTTTAGCTTGCAGATCACTCCGGGGGAACGCGTGGCCCTGGTAGGAGGCTCGGGAAGTGGTAAATCGACCATCGCTATGCTACTTTCGGGATTATACGAACCTTGGGAAGGGGAAATACTCCTAGACGGGGTGCCCCGACAACAAATCCCTCGCGAGGTAATCAATAACTCCCTGGCTATGGTAGATCAAGATATTTTCTTGTTTGAGGGCTCCACCAAAGAAATCATTACCCTCTGGGATAATACCATACCCGATTATTTGATTACCCAAGCGGCCCGGGATGCCCAGATTCACGATGTGATTGGTAGCCGCAAAAACGGTTACGATAGCCGCATCAGTGAGGGAGGGCGCAACCTAAGTGGGGGCCAACGCCAACGCATTGAAATTGCCCGGGCTTTGGTAGGAAATCCCTCCATCCTTATTTTGGATGAAGCCACTTCGGCCTTAGACCCTTTAACCGAAAAAGAAATTGAAAACAATATCCGTAGGCGGTCCTGTTCGGTACTGGTGGTGGCCCACCGACTCAGTACCATACGCGACAGCGATGAAATTATCGTTTTACGTTATGGTAAAATCATTGAGCGGGGCACCCACGAAAAGCTACGCAGTTTAGATGGAGCCTACGCGGCGCTGATCAAGATGTAGTTATTATTCGGCACAGTAACGCGCCAAGGCTCCCGCTGCCTCGGATAGCTCAAGTTGATCCGCCCGTTTGAGGTGGCGACACGCCGCTTCTTTTTTATCAAGTTGTAACTCGGCTAAGGCCATATCATAATAGGCCCGGGCAAATTTAGAGTTTCGTTGAACCGTTTCCTGGAAATTGCGCCGGGCCTCTTCCCATTTATCTTGACGATAGGCCAAGTTGCCCAGGCTATACCAAATGTTGGCATCTCCCGCATCAATTTCCCGGGCCCGTTCCAGATCTTTTTGGGCCAGGGCAAATTTGCCCAAATCACTCCAAATAATGCCTCGGTTATAGTAGGTGTCAGATGAATCTGGATTGAGACGAACGGCCATTTGAAAATCGGCCAAAGCCCCTTCGGTATTGCCGAGGACCCGTTTGGCGAGGCCCCGGTTAAGAAAAGCTTTGTATTGCAGAGAATCAATCTCGATAGCCCGGTTATAATCTAAAATGGACTGGGCGGTTTCTTGCTGCTCAAAATAAATCACCCCACGGGCATTGAAGGCATCGTAGTTACTGGCATCTTTTTCTATAGCCCGATCTAAAAACTCCTTGGCCTCCACCAATTTCCCTTCACGCATTAACTCTCTAGCTTTTTTTACAAAGGCTTCGGAGGAATTAGAACAACTTAGGGGTACAAATACAAAAAGTAGAGCGCTTAGGCAGATTAATAAATAAAAGATGCTTCTTTTCATAGCAAAAACAGGGTCTTATCCTGCAAATTCTTAGGTATAATCTTGAAAACCGAGGCCGGACGGGTAGAGCAACGAGGCTAAACCTGATACTTCTCCCTGCCCGGCCTGAGCGGTATATTTATGTACATTGCCTGCCCCTTAATTGGTGGGCTTCGGTGGCTTGGTATCCTTGGTAGATCCTGCGGTACTAGCGGTCGTATCACCCGCGATAGAATCACGCATGTCGGTGTCGGCCTTGATATTTTCTAACTTGTAATAATCAAACACCCCCAGGTTTCCATTGCGGAAAGCCTCCGAAATGGCCATGGGAATTTGCGATTCGGCCTCAATTACTTTGGCCCGCATCTCCTGCTCCAAGGCAACCGCCATCGCACGACGCTCTTCTGCTTTGGCATCGGCTACTTTTAAGTCGGCATTGGCTTGCTCAATGGAAAGCTTGGCCCCGATATTTTCTCCAACATCTACGTCGGCGATATCAATGGACAGGATTTCAAAAGCAGTACCCGCATCTAAACCCTTACCTAACACTAATTTGGATATTTTATCCGGATTTTCAAGTACTTCTTTGTGGCTTTTAGACGAACCAATAGAGGTTACAATCCCTTCTCCTACCCGGGCAATAATCGTTTCTTCCCCGGCTCCCCCCACTAACTGGGAAATGTTGGTCCGTACCGTTACCCGGGCTTTGGCAATCAACTGGATCCCGTCATCGGCTACCGCCGCTACAGGTGGGGTATTGATAACCCGAGGATTTACCGAGGTTTGTACCGCTTGGAATACATCCCGCCCGGCTAAGTCAATGGCCGTAGCCTGTTTGAAAGTTAAGGGTATATTGGCTTTTTCGGATGAGATCAGGGCTTTAATGACCACCGGGACATTCCCCCCGGCCAAGTAGTGGGTCTCGAGTTCGTCCGAACGAATGTTGAGACCTGCTTTGCTGGATGTAATTAAGGACTCAACAATCAATCGTGGAGGTACACGCCGGATTCGCATAAACACCAAGGTAAACAAACTGATGCGAACTCCGGAAAAAAGGGCTGTAATCCATAGGTTGATCGGTACAAAATAAAGAAAAACAAAAATACCGATGATAATTACGGCCACCAGGATAAGTGGAAAAAATTCTCCCATACGTATTGTTTTTAGATTAGATTATTAAAATTCACTGAGGTTCGTTTTAACGCAATTTATACATAAAAGCAAGAATCTTTTGTTCAAACGGGAAGTTTTTGGCAAATAATACGTTTTGTCAAACCTATAAATCATTTAGCGGAGAAGTCCCGTTTTGTCGGTCTACCCAGACTTGATTGTGTTCAAATCCTTGTTCTTTCCACTCTACTTCTACTCTCTGAAAGGACATTGTGTGTAATTCTTTGCCCACATAGTTAGGCTCAATGGGGAAGTGACGCCAATATCTACGGTTAATGAGCACCAAGAGTTCTACTTTACTCGGCCTGCCAAAAGCAATCATGGCATCCAAGGCCGCTCGGGCCGTACGACCGGTAAAAAGCACATCGTCCATCAGGATGACTTGCTTATCTTCAATGATGAAGGGAATGTCGGTGGTATTGGGTTTGATAGGCCCGTCCCGGCGACGAAAATCATCTCGGTAAAACGTGGCATCCAAGGAGCCGATCGGTATTTTTTTGCCCGTCCAAGCCTCTAGCCGCGAATGAATTCTTTGGGCAACAAATACCCCCCGGGGCTGTAATCCTAAAATCACCGAATTCTGAAAATCTTGATGATTCTCGATCACTTCCTGAGCGAGCCGGCTCATGGTGATATCTACCAATTGGTGATCTAGTATTAACTTTTTTTCCATAAAACTATATTAGATAAAAAAGGACAAATTAGCAATTTAGCTGGGAAGGTATGTAAAAGGTGGGGGCATAAACCCTATAATTTCTTGGCTCCAAATCAAATTGTTTAGGAAAATGGGGCTTGCCCGCGGCTTAAAGAGCCTGCCCACCTGCCCTTATGTACCCCCGCGGGCCGGGCTCTCGCTACTCGCTGCCTTTCCCCGCCAGGCCTGCACGAGCTCAAACAGGCCGCTCCATCCCTAAGCCAAGAGACTGCCTTTAGCACCGGGGTAGGCAGAATAAGGCCCTTCGGCTACCAGAGAAGCCCTATTGGTTTTTGCATGAGGGTTTTCGTCTGGAAATGACTTATTTTTGCCACTTCAATGTGTCTTGATTGGCTGAGGGATAGAGCGATTTGTCTGAGCCCGCCGCTGGATTGTGGGTGGGCCGGCGAGTCGCGAAAGCCCGGCCCCGGCGCTACATTTTAGCTTGGAGGCACTTAGCGTCACCGCCGGGGACAGCCCCGTACTTGTGCTTTATGCCTTATAAAACCCAGAATCTACTATGCGCATTTTAATGCTCAATACCATGGATAATAATACCGGAGCTTCCATTGCTTGCCGGCGTATTATGCAAGGGCTGCAAAAATATACCCCCCACGAGGTGCAAATGCTGGTATTTCAAAAGCATCATGATTGGGATTCTATCGTGGGAGTGCAAAGTTCTGATAAAAAACAAGGTTTGGCTTTTCGGTATTTTGTGGCAGAACGCTTGTTTTTTTGGTTTTATGAAGTTTCCAAAGATGAGCGTTTTAAGTTTTCCCCGGCGATTAGGGGGCTTGACCTCAGCCGGCACCCCTTAGTGCAGCAGGCCGATGTCTTGCATTTGCACTGGGTTAATTTTGGTTTTTTATCGCTCAAGGGTTTGGGCAAATTGTTGGGCTTGCAAAAACCCATCGTATGGACCTTGCATGATATGTGGCCTTTTACGGGAGGTTGTCATCATTCCAGGGATTGTGAGCACTTTCAAGATACCTGTGGCAACTGCTTTTTGCTCAAACGGCCCACTCCCAAAGATTTATCGTACCGCAGGCATAGACGGAAAGCGGACGTATTGGCCCATCAAAAACTAGAAGTTGTGGCTTGTAGCCATTGGTTGGCGGGGAAAGCCCAAAAAAGTACTCTGTTTGGGAAAAATGAGGGGATTAACATTCAACGAATTCCCAATCCGCTGGACCCGGCAATCTTCTACCCTCGGGAAGCTTCGGAAACGAAAACTCCCTTTACCTTACTGTTTGGATCAGCCAAGATCACTGATAAACGAAAAGGTTTTGAATACTTTGTGAAAGCATTACAAATACTTAAAGAAAAGTATCCGGAAACCCAATCTAACTTGGAAGTGCTTATCTTTGGTACCGGCGGGGAAGCTATTCGACCGCTTTTACCCTATCCGGCCCGAGATTTGGGTTTACTCAAAACCCATGAGGATGTCCGGCATATGTTTCATCAAGGAGAGGTCTTTGTGATGCCCTCTTTGGAAGAAAACTTGCCCAATATGATTATGGAATCGATGGCATGTGAGGTACCCGTGGTGGCCTACCAAGTGGGTGGTATCCCTGAAATGATACAACATCGAGAAAATGGCTATCTCGCAAGTTATAAATCGGCCGAAGATTTGGCCGAAGGGATCTACTTTGTCTGGAATCTCTACCATCACGAATTTGAGGCCTATCAAAAGCTTGTGCGGGCAGCCCGGGCTTTTGTAATTCAAGAATTTGGGGAAGAAATCATAAGTAAACGCTACGCTGCCTTGTATGGGCAAGCCATCCAAACCTACCAAGCTCATGAGCCAAGTTGACCGTGTGCCCACGCTCAGTATTATTACCGTTACTTTTCAAGCGGAAAAGGTATTGGAAGAAACCATCCATTCTGTGATGGATCAAAGTTGGTATAATCAAATCGAGTATTTAGTCATTGATGGGGGTTCACAAGATGGCACATTGGATATTATTAAACAATATGAACAACACATTCATTATTGGGTGAGTGAAGCAGACCAAGGCATTTACGACGCGATGAATAAGGGTATGCAACAGGCCAAAGGCACTTATTTACTCTTTCTGAATGCGGGCGATTTACTGGATCACCCGCATAGTGTGGCGCATCTACTCACGAGCCACCCCCAAGCCGATGTTTATGCCGGTGAGACGATGATGATTAAAGAAGATGGCACTCCTATTGGGCTACGGAGCGAGGTCACCCCCCACCGGCTTCCTACAAAATTAAGCTGGCGGTCTTTGCGTATGGGGATGGTTGTTTGCCACCAAGCCTTTGTAGTTAAACGAGAATTGGCTCCTTTGTATAGCTTGCAACACCCATTTAGCGGGGATATTGACTGGGAAATTAAGTGCCTTAAAAAAGCGCAAGTAACGCATACCGATCCTCATATTTTTGTGAGATACCGTATGGGTGGTTTCTCAAAAAAATATCTTTGGAAATCGTGGAAGGACCGTTTTCAGATCCTGAGTAAGCATTACGGTTACTTGCCCAATATCTATCATCACCTTCGTATTAGCCTGAGAGGTATTTTATTTGTTCTTAAAAGAAGAAAATTATATTAGTCAATTCCCCGTCTTATGCCTGCTCCCTTGCTTGTTTTTGCCTTTAATCGTCCCAGACATTTACAAATTACGATAGAATCACTGCTAAGCGACCCCATGGCGCAGTATAGTGAGCTCTACATATTCTCAGATGGGCCCCGTAAGCCCCAAGATGTGCCCAAGGTTAAAGAAGTCAGAACCTATTTGGATGGGCTGAAAAGTTTTAAAAGCATTCATCGAGTCTATCAAGAACACAATCTGGGATTGGCTCGCTCGGTAATCCAGGGGGTGAGTGAGGTGTTAAAAACGAAGGGCCGGGCTATTGTCGTGGAGGATGACTTGCTCTGTTCGGCCGACTTGCTAACGTTCTTAAATGAAGGATTGGAGAAATATCAAAACCATCCGGAGATATTCTCAATAAGCGGCTACCGTTTTCCATTTGAAATACCCAGGTCCTATTCGGAAAGTGTATACTTATTGCCCCGCCCTTCCTCCTATGGCTGGGCAACTTGGCAAGAAGCTTGGGAAAAAGTAGACTGGAATGTATCTGATTTTGCCGCCTTTGTCCGAAACAAAGACGCGCGCCTAGCCTTCAACCAAGGAGGAATTGATTTAAGCCCCATGTTGGTCAATTATCATTTAGACTATATTGACTCTTGGGCCATACGATGGGCTTATGCCCATTACGTGCATCAAGCCTATTGTTTATGTCCGGTAAAAGCCAAGGTAAAACACTTAGGAATAGACGGGTCAGGAACCCATTATACCTTACCTAGTTTACAAAGCCTAGCTCAAAAACAAAGTATTAGCCCCCACCCTTGGGATTTACCAGAACACCTGGTTCCAGAGCCTACCTTGATCCGTAACTTTTCCCAGGGTTTTCGCCAAAGCCCCCTACGCAGATTGATCAACCTGTGGCGTAGACGTCGAGCCACCTTACGCTATCCGATCTAAGCCAAGACCCCAGGAACAAAGGGGCACACTTTAGCAATTATCATACAAGCTAAGGTAGAACGCTAAAATTAAACTCCAAAGCCTGCTTGAAAGGCATAAAAAACCGAATTGGGAGGCTTTTTCCCATTATCATACGCGAAAAGAGGAATTGGCATCTTTGTTGCTATACTATAATTGCTATTAATTTTGGTGTCATTTTTGTTTCAGGCAATCTTTCTAATATCGGATTCGAATGCCTTCCAACGGTGCCTCCCTTAACAGGAAGCACCGTTTTTTTTGCCTCCTACTATTATTGTCTAATTCGTTTTTTTTCTCTCCTGAGTTACTCCCTTTTTTACGTAAGCCAAGTAGTTGCTCTCGCTAATCTAAATCATTAGCCTGCATGATTTAATCGGCCAAATAATCTCTTTTCCAAAGACTTAATAATGAAGTGGCATGATTGCCCCCTTAAGGGCCAAACGGTAAATTGGCCCGTAGTGAGAGACTGAGGAGGCGCAGGCGGTTTTTGTTAAGGAATACAAACTTGATGGCGCGGGGCAAGCCTCGCCATGTAAATAGAAGAAAGAGTACCTTTAGGGATTACTATTTAATGATAAGAAAAAAGGGGTTAATGTTCTGAGTTGGGGTCATAGTTGCTAGGTCTTCCTGATTGGGCCAAATTCTTTTCGATATGCACTTGCTTTCGCAGATTCTTAAGATACTTTTTTTCTTGCTCGAGTAATTTTTTTTCTTTTTCTAGATTTTCTCTTTCTTCTCTAAGCTTAATCTGCGCAGTAAAAAGTTGATTTTCTTCTCGGGTAAACCTTTCTTGCTGGCTTACTAATTCTCTTTTTTCAGCATCCAATTTTTCTTTTTCGCCTGCCAGTCTTTGCAAATCAGCTCTTAGCTTTTCTTGTACCTGATTTAGTTTTTGTCTTTGCTCGAATAACTGATTTGCCTCATTTTGTAGATCCTTAGAATCTATTGCATTCCGGGTGGCCAGTAAGTCTAAGTCGTGTTCTCTTGAAATATCGCGCCCCCTGTCTGGGATACTGGGACCCACCTGGCTAAATTGGCGAATGCTATGGATCAAAGCCCGGGCTATTACTGGCCGTTTAAACAGGGAAGAGGAATATTCAAGCATAGTCCCCTTTTGGTTTTCAATCTGTTTGGGGCTGGCCGTAATCAACCAATGAGGCTTCGTGATATTGGGGTGCCGGTATATAATCGTTTTTAATTGGCTGATTTGAGGAAATAAGACATTCCAATCGATAATGAGCACGTTCAGAGTACGGGCACTGGCGATCTCAATGAACATATCAAGAGAGTGGGATGTCAGGATGGAAAAATCTGATTCTTGATTTAAAACGTGAAAGAGAGCTTGGGAATGGCGGGGGTCAGAATCTAGTATGAGAATATGAATACGTTTCATTGTACCAGAGCTATTAGCTTAGAAAACTGATCGCTGTCTAAATGAAAAACGGCAAATTCGAGGGATTTTTTCCAATCGTGTATTTCGGGGAAGTTGGTCCAATCAAAAGAATTAAGCGAATCAATCAGGGCAGAGGTTTCAAAAAGTTGGTACTGCGCCAAAGATTGGCCAAGCAATTTCAATTTTTTAAGGTCATCGGGGCTCATCTGATTTAAAGACGTTTGAAAACGCTTAAAATCGATGGTGGGTCTTATATTTTCAAAAGATTTGCCTAGAGATTCGGGTAAAGAAAATACAAATCGGGTACCTTTTATGTATTGTGAATCAATGTGAATATCTCCTTGGTGGGCTTCTATGGCCAGTTTGGCAAATGCTAGCCCTAAACCCGATGGACGGGCATCTTCTGGGCCAAACTTTTGGAAAGCCAAACTTTGAGACTGTTGAGGGATGACCGGCCCCGTATCTTGCAAAGAAACAACCACTTTGTCGGCCTGGGTGTGAGCTTCTAATACGATTTGTTCCCCATCAGGCAAATATTTGAAAGAATTATCCAGGAGGCACATAAAAACACGTTCGATATGTTCGGCATCCACGTTGGCAAAATAATAAGGAGGGATATTATTAATTACGTGAATATTTTTAAGCTGGAAGAGCTCTGTAAATTGCTGGATAGCATTTTGAGCTAGCTTAAATACGGGGGCGTCTACCAACTGTACATTGAGATGTGTATCTTCGGGAGATTGTACGCTCAGGATATTTTCAAGAGAGAGAAGGGTAAGTCGGGAAAGTTGTTTAATCAGGTCTTCATTGGGTTTACTACTATTCAACTCCGTAAGAATGGAACGCAAAGGAGGACTTAGGTCTTCTCGTAATAAATGGGTTAGGGAAGTATTCTCCAAGAGAGCATCATCCAGATTGGCATAGGACTGGGCCAATTCTTCTTCTTTACGGGTTAGTTGGTCATCTTTTTCCCGGAGGACTACCTCTTGGCGGTTCATTCTTTCAGAAAGGGCCTTAAACTGCTCTATCTGTCTTAGGGATTGATTACGGTTGTGTTGATATAAATACAAAACAAAACCACAAACCATCATGGCCATGGTAGCCAATAGCAAAGCTGTAAGCCAGGAACGGGCCGGATTTTTTGAGGGTGACGTTGCGTTAGACTGGTCCAAGAGGTCAGTTCCTGCCTGATTATTAATGCCCGAATTCAAGCCAAATTGTTGGGAAAGCATGGTATCCTTATCGAAGATAGATACCCCAATACTGTCCATTTCCTCAATAATTCGGGAAGAGTTACGGACTTCATCGCCTAAATTGATATTGGGATCACTTAAAATGGTATTTCTCTCCTTCAATATTTGAGCAAAAGGATCATTTATTGAGGGACTGGGCTCTTCCCGGCTATACGTTTTTCTTTCAGATTCCAAAAAACGGTTGATATCAAAATTGTATTGCATCAATAAAGACAATTTACGATCATACAATTTGTACAGCTTATCATACTCATCGGCCTTAGCCTGGTTACCGTTTCTCAGTTCTACTTTTGCCAAATCGCTAAGCGATAGCTTAATTTCTTGTATGGATTCAGTAAGCAACTGGGCTTGCTGATAAAACTCTTTTTTAAGAGCTATCGCAAAAGCATCACGATGATATTTGAAAGCCTCGTAGGGGTCTTCTCGGAGATTATGATGTATCCGGCCTATTTCATTTAAGTTTTTTACAATCAGAGGGAGATGGTATAAGTCCTCACTTAAATTGAGTGATTTACGAAATTCGTCCCAAGCTCCTCGAAAATCTTTTTCGTGCTTTTGGTAAGCCATACCGGCTTTCAAATGTAATTGGGCCTGCACATATGGCAAGTCTACTTCATTTAAAACCGCCAATGCTTCCAAGTATTTTTTTAATGCCTCACCTGGATCTTGAGACATAAAATAATCTCCGTAGAGCGTTAAGGATTGAACGATACCGGGCTTATAATTAATGTCTTTGGCCAATTGTAAGGCATCTCCAATATAATTAAAGGTTACGCTCAGGGTTCGGTTCTGCAATAAATTAAGTTGAGCGAGGGCATTATTACTGTATATCTTGGCTTCTTTGATATCTCGGGTCTCACTTATTTCACGGGCTTGGTTGAGTAAGTTACGAGCTACTTGAGTATTACCTAAATAATGATTGGATAGGCCCAAAAGGGTTAAGAACCGAACTTCTTCGGTTTTATTTTGTGCTTGGCGGGAAACTTTAAGGCCTAAAGTTGCATAAAAAAGGGAAGAGTCAGGAAGTAACAATTGATATTTACTTGCTAATGAATACAAGGCATTCAATTGTTGCGCTCCCTCTGAAGTTGCTTCTCCCCGCAGTAGCCCCTCCTCGGGGATATTGGGTGTAGGCAGCTGAGCATGAAGCTCATGGCTGAACCATAAGCTTGCGAGCAGACAACTAATTACTGTGAGGAATGCTTTCATTATATCAATTTTGCGAATACCTTGTGTATTAAATTATTACGGCCAAAGAAATTAATTCACTTATAACTACTTAGCCATGAAATTAAACAAAAACGGCAAGATAGTTACACAAATATTTGGGGTTTGTATATTACTAGTGCCTTTTCTGTTGCAAAGTAATATGTATCCCTTATTTTACTATGGAATGTTTTCCGAGGTGTTGCATCAAACAAACCAACAAGAGCGGCTTGTGATCGAGACTACCAATGCATCAGACATCACTGAAATCTTCCTAGCAAGTAGCATTGGTATGGACGAGGGTCATTTTTTGTATGTGGTGCGATACTATTATTATCACAATAAATCACAGCAACTATTTAGCCAACTTAATCAAATTTTAAAAAAAAGTAAAAAATTCAAACGATGGAAACTCTATAAAATTATAGAAATACCATCAGAAATTTCAGATACAGTAGACATCGTGCTATGGAAACCCGAAAGTCAGGTTTTGGAAGAGTATTAATCTTTGGGCTCATAATCTTCATATTTTATATCTTTTTGTTTTTAATCTACAAATTCTGGATTCGCGAGGAAATTGCCCGTATTTATGTTGGCCAAGGCTCCGGCTTGTTCCAAAGTTTGATCGATTGGATCTATCCGCGTTTCACGACCGAGAAGGCACGTCTTCCCCTTGATTTCTTTATGCGAAAAGCCGATCAAATCATCTTCCGATTGGGGCTTATCCTCCTTTTTGGCCTTGGTTTTATCTTTCTTAGTACATTTAAGCCCAGTCTCAGGGCTCGATGGACTTCATTTTGGGAGCAGAAGATGTCGGTGAAGCAATCCCGCATATTACATATCCTTTTAGGGCTAAATGTTTTGTATATTACTAGGGATTGGCTTGAGGATCTCTTTGCTTATTCTTCCTTAACCGGCTTCTTTTATCCTAGTTTTATTATTCGAGTGCTTGGCTGGGGCTACCCTAGTCCTGAAATTTTAGGACTGGCTTACGGCTGTATGCTTTGTGCCCTTTGGCTATCTTACTGGCAAGAATACCCAGAAACCTACTTGGTCGTTTTTGCCCTAATTTTTGTCCTTTTACAAGCCTATCTATTCAGTTTTCATAAGTTAGATCATACCTATGCCCCGCTAAATTCCATTATATTTGGCTTTCCCATTTTATTATATTATGCAAGGCAAGCAACTGCAAATCAACTCCTTACCATGCCAGCTTGGCCCTTGTTATGGATGAGATGTATGGTAGCTGCCTGTTATTTTTTGGCGGGGGTTGAAAAGATATTGGTAGGTGGGCTTGCTTGGTTTTACCCTCAAAACTTAGCCGCTTATTTAGGGCAACATCCCAGCTCCTGGGGGCTTTGGATTGCCCGTGAGCCCATCTTATCTACAACAATTAGTATATTGGTGGTCTTATTTGAAATATCCTTTGTGGCTATCCTTTGGTTTCCTCGCTTTGCGGCTGGGTTTTTATTCGCAGGCTGCCTTTTTCATTGGGGAATTTATGGGGTTATGGGTATTGGTGGCTGGTTGCACTACTGGATTTTGAGTTATTTTATTTTTATATCCTGGGATAAAATTATACGACCAAAAACCAGACTTGGCTGTGAAGCGGGTAAACCCAGAATAGAGTGATGGTCTCGCCCTGCTCTTTTTGAGGAAAAGCCACCTATCCAGGGCCTTCCGAAAAGCTAGAAAGCTGGGAAAGTGGAAATTGCCTTATTCTGAAATCCTCCCAAGGAAGGTTTGGGGCTTGCCCGGGCAAAAAAATTGGGCTTTAAACGAGAAGATGTGAACCAGCAAGGGCCGGGCTGGTGAGCCGGCCAACGCACAGCCAGCAGGGGTCTCACCCCACTCCTTTTAATGAAGAGGCGCCCATTCCTAAGCCGGGTTTTGCTCTAAGTAGGGAGTCCTGAGTTTTTACGATTCGTATATTGGCTATCCAGACAATCTCAGGCACCGATTCTTAGTTTAAGGCCCCGCATAATTGACATGAAAACATAGGTTTTTTATTAAATAATTTTCTTCTAATAGGTACATAACTTCCTCGAGAAGCTCCTTGGCGACTTAAGTAGTACAAAACATGGATACTCCAACCTTTTACCCTGTACTCGAACTTCGGCAGTTTGCCGAATCGATCTTTCAAAAAATTGGCTGTTCGGAAAAAGATGCCCAACAAGCCAGTGATGTTTTGATTGAAGCCGATCTTAGAGGAATCGATTCCCACGGTCTCGCTCGTATGATTGGCTACATAAAACAATGGGAAATCGGATCGCTCAATCCAAACCCGCAAATCAAGGTCCTCCACGAAAGGCCTTCCACGGCCCGTATTGATGGGGATAAGGGACTGGGCTTAATTGTAAGCCCTTGGGCCATGGACATGGCCATCCGAAAGGCCAAAGATACCGGTAGCGCCTGGGTTGCCGCATGTAACTCCGGCCACTTTGGCATAGCCGGTTATCACGCGATGTTGGCCCTGGAGGAGGATATGATCGGAGTTGTGATGACGCACGCGGCAAGTTTGGCGGCCCCGACTTTTTCTCGTGAGATGTTATTGGGTACCAACCCCATTGCCATGGCTGTTCCTTCGGGACAGGAAGCCCCCTTCGTAGCCGATTTTGCCACCACCACTGTCGCCTACGGTAAATTACAAATCCGTCAGCGGAATGAGGAGCAAATCCCCTTGGGTTGGGCTCAAGATGCTCATGGGCAACCTAGCCCAGATCCGTATGCCCCCGCCGAAGGAGGCGCCCTGACGCCCTTGGGGAGTGATCCCGAACATAGCAGCCACAAGGGCTACTGTCTCGGGGCTATGGTAGATATATTATCAGGGGTCTTGTCTGGAGCAAATTTTGGCCCATGGGTACCGCCATTTGCCACATCCGGCAAAACTCAAGCCCGCCAGCCGCCCGTTGGTCAAGGCACTGGCCACTTTTTTGGAGCCATGCGCATTGATGCCTTTATGGACGGGGCCGAGTTTAAATCCCGCATGGATCAATGGATTCGGACTTTTCGGGAAGCCAAGGCAGTGGAAGGACAACAGGTGCTTATACCCGGAGATCCCGAAAGGCAATCTAGAGCGCTTCGGATGGAAAAAGGGATTCCCCTTCACCCACGGGTGGTGCAAGACTTGCTCCAAGTAGCCCAAAAGTTGGATCTTCCTGAACCCAAAGTTTTCAAGGCCTAAGCGGGACTCCCTCTAATAAAGCTAGCATAACTTATGGCATCCAACTCCAAGCAATTCTCAAAGGGCCGAGTTGAGATGCTTTTGAAAGGAGGCTTGCTAGTCTCCTTGTTTTTTGCGCTTTATTGGGGCTATTCACTTATGGGCGCTTCCTATGAGGAATACACTCACAGGCTGGTAGAATCTTGGGATATGCTGGATGCTCTGGGGAGGTTTCGAGAAGAATATTTTCGTCCTTATCATTACCGCGTTTTGCAAGGAATGGTATGTGTTGTGGTCTTGCTTCAGGGGGGCATGTTGCTATTTTTCAAATCTTGGGGCCCAGAATTGACGATACATCTTAAGCAAGGTATTCGGCAACTAAATCCCTTAACTCAGGCGGCTTGCCAAAGCTGGGCAGATTTATCCAGGGTTTATAAAAGGACGAGTATTTTGCTTATTATGGCCCTGTTTATGCCACGGGTTTGGGCCGTATTTAGCCAGGGGCTTTTAGTAGATGAGATATTTACTTACTTCTATTTGGTGAAGAGGGGTTTTGGAGCCGCTCTGGTGTACTACCCGGGGCCCAATAATCATGTTTTTTTCAGCCTTTTGTCTACGCTTTGGGTTCCGCTGGTAGACCTGTTAGTACAAGATCCGGTGCGAAGTATGCGTTTGTTGAGCCTTGGGATTCATTTGCTAAGTTGCCTGATTTTGTTTTTCTTTTTTCTTCCCAAACTTCATATAGGATGGATTCTGCTTGGGCTCTTGGCTTGGGAAAGCATGCCTCCGCTATTTCTTTACAGTTTCTTGGCCAGAGGGTACAGTTTGCAACTTTTTCTTCTTCTGATCGGGGGGATATGCTTGTACAAAATAATCTGCACACCTCATAAATGGGGAGCTTGGTGGGCATTTAGTGTTAGTCAAAGCCTGGGGATCTTTACTATACCAACCCATGTGCTTCCCGGGGCAAGCCTAGGCTTATGTCTCCTTATCGCCCTTCCTCGACCGTATATTTTACGTACTATGGGCTTTGGGGGGATTACGATAGTACTCAGTGTGTTTTTTTATGGGCCTATTTTACTTGTTTCAGGCACTAAGTCCTTAGTAGCCAATGATTGGGTAAAGCCATTAGACTTTAAGCAGGTTTGGGAGGGTTTTCCCGACTATATGGTCTTAGTCGGTGATTTTTATTGGGACGCTTGGGGTTTTTGGGCTGCCGGGGCTTATGGGATTATTGTACTAGGAAGCTGGGGGCTTACTTTTTTTTATAGGAATCAGGTAAAAACGGCAATTGAGACTAAGATGTACGGAGCCATGAGTGTCGTCTTAACTTTTCCTTTTATACTGTTGTTTGTGTTAGCTTATTTACCCTTTCCCCGCATATGGTTATTTGAATCTGTCGTGTCAGTTATTGCCGGTATGGCCCTTGTAAAGAAGCTAGCCTGGCGGAGGGATAGAGGCATTGTTGGAGCCCGAAATGGCTGGCGGGGGGCCTGGCGACTGCCGAAAGCCCGACCCGAGACGGAGCGCGGGTGGGCTGGTGCGGGGGGATCCGTCTCGGGGGCGCCCCCATTCATTTCTAAACCCAGCACTTGGGGGCTCATTTGTTTTTTAGGCGCATTTACGGTGCTATACCTAAATAGAGCGTTTTGGTTATCCCCCCCGCCGGCTCAGTATGAAGTATTGGCCCAAGAGATTTGGCAAGAGGGTTTTCGGAAAATCTACGTAACTGAGGATACCTATCAACTCAGTATACACTATATGTATAGGGATTTTCCCGAAAAATATTTTGTAGATGCTGGAATATTTCAAGTAGAAAACAACTATGACTTAATAATTTGGGAGCAAAATAAAGTCAGGCCTCCAGAAGGTATCTTGTCTAATTATCGGATTTATTATGAAGATTCTTCGGTAATTGCTTGGAAAAGAGCTAATTTTGTGCCCATTATCAAGAATAGGCCATGAGTACGTTTCGTATTAATCCAGTTATTATCTTTGGTGCTAAGTCATTAGGACGAGTAGCCTTGGAGATTTTTACCCAAAATGAGGTGATTGTTTACGGTTTTTTGGAGGAAGATGCGGAGTGGCACGGGAAAGAGATTGACCTTATTCAAGTCTTGGGTGAACCCGAAGATCAAGCCTATTTAAAATTAATTGGTAAGAAGTGTGACGCTTTTGTGGCGCACGACGAAAACGAATACCGGCGTTCTATCATTGAGATTTTGGAAAAGAAACGCAAGGTAGTGCCGGTAAATGCCCTTCATCCTCAGGCCAGCCTGGCTGAAACCTTGGAAATGGGCCACGGGAACTTAATTAACCACGGCGTTCGGATTGGGGCCGGTTGCAAAGTGGGGAGTCATGTACTCTTACACAGTCAAGCGGTCATTGAGCAGGAAGTCATGCTGAGTGACTATGTGCAAGTAGGAGCCGGAAGTATCATCAATGCCGGTGTAGAAATTGGTGAGGAAGCCTTTATCGGCTCGGGGGTGACCATAATTGCCGGACTGAGTATTGGGGCAAATGCCCGAATCGGGGCCGGCTCGGTGGTGATGGAATCGGTACCTAAAGGGGCCACCGTCATGGGGAACCCCGCAAAAGCTTTGAATATTTAGAATTTTCTAGGGAATAAACTAAACCTTCATTTAAAAACGCTTTAGGCAGCAATACCTATGGAAGCAAATAAAACCAAACGAAGTAATCGACGTGTACTACTCCTTGTGATCTTGGGCATGGCAGCTATCAATGTAGTACTTATCTACTTGATTTTGAGAAACAAAAACCAAGAAATTGCCTATCTGGAAACAGAAGTCACCAACCAGAAAACCGAACTCACTAAATTAGAGACCCGGCTTCGGGAACAAATTAATGAAACAAAGCAGCTAGAAGATCAAAATCAGGACAACCGGATTTTACTAGACTCCTTGGAACAAACCCTGGCTGAGGTAGTACAAGACCGGGACAGCTTACAACGTACTACCAATTATTCTTTTAGCCAATTAAGTCAGGTAAGGCAAAAAATCCAAGCCTATGAGGTCTTGCTTCGTAAAAAAGACGAACGCATCAAGGAACTCCAATATGCCAACGAAGTGATGCAGGAGCAAAATACGGATCTTAAAAATGAGAAAAATGTACTCATTGAGCAAGTCACCGACGAACAGAAACGCGTAGAAAGGATGCAAAGGAAGATTGATGATTCGGCCGTGTTGCGGGCAGAAAACTTAAATGTAAGCATCATAGATGACCGGGGTAAATTACAAAGTGGAGGACAGTACAAATCTAAGCGTATTGACCGCTTAAATGTCACCTATAATATCGCCCGAAATAATCTGGCCAAAATTGGTAATAAAGATGTGTATATCCGGGTTTTAGAACCAGCCGGAACGCTGCTCATCAATCCGCAAACCTCTGGTAGCTTTGATGCCAATGGTCAATCTTTACAATATTCGTCAAAAGACCGAATTTTGTTTGACAACTCTAGCCAAACGTATACCTTCCAGTTTAGCCGAACCGGTAATTACCAAGCAGGTACTCACCGTGTAGAGATTTATGCCGACGGGACACGAATTGGCGTGGGAACCTTCCAGGTACGCTAAGAAGCTATCTCTCAGTTTGGAAGCTTGGGAAAATTGCTTTACCTTTGCAGTCCCTTATAGGAAAAATAAATCATTTTAGTATGAGAGATTACGAAACGGTATTCATATTAACTCCCGTTCTATCTAATGAGCAGATGGAGGATACCGTAAAAAAATTCCAGAAAGTAATTCTGGATGGAGGGGCTGAAATTGTACACGAAGACCATTGGGGCCTTCGTAAATTGGCCTATCCTATTAACAAGAAAAACACTGGGTTCTACACCGTGATTGAATTCCGAGCTGAGCCGGAGTTGATCCAAAACCTGGAGGTTGAGTATCGACGCGATGAGCGGGTGATGCGTCACCTGGTCATTTCCTTAGATAAGCACGCGGTGGCTTATAACCAACGCAAACGTGATAAATTATCTGAACAAGCAAAACAAGAAAACCTTGAAGAGCAGGAACAATCGTAGGTCAAACATGACCCTGATGAATGAGCCCGTTCACCGGAACGAGCCCAAAAAAAAGTATTGCCGATTTAAGAAATCTGGCATTAAGTATATCGATTACAAGGATCCCAACTTCTTGTTGAAGTTTGTTAACGATCAAGGAAAGATCCTTCCCCGTCGTCTTACTGGGACGAGTTTGAAATTTCAAAGAAAAATCTCCAAAGCGATCAAAAGGGCGCGTCACCTGGCTTTGTTGCCGTATGTGGCCGATTCATTAAAATAAGCCCCGCGGAGACCGAAGCCTCAAAATTATTCTTATGGAAGTTATATTGATTGAAGACGTATACGGCTTGGGTGATAAGGACGATATTGTAAACGTCAAACCCGGATACGGAAGAAATTATCTTATCCCCCAAGGGTACGCCATCCCCGCCTCGGAGACCAATCGCAAGATTTTGGCCGAAAATACCCGTCAAGCCGCCCATAAAGCGGAAAAAGTGCGCAAAGATGCCGAATATATTGCCGAACAACTGAAAGGTATAGTATTGGAAGTACAAACCAAAGCCAGTGAAACCGGTAAGATTTTTGGGTCTATTACCAATACCCAGATTGCAGAATTACTCAAAAATAAAGGTATTGAGATTGATCGTCGTAAGATCTCTTTTGCACAAAAAGAAATCAAGACCCTCGGCGAATATCAAGCGATTGTTAACCTGCATCGTGAAGTAAAACCCGAGCTTAAGTTTAAGGTCGTTACCGAATAAATTGGTTTATTCATATGAAGAGCACCTCCTCGGGGGTGCTCTTTTTTTCCTCAAGTCCCCCAAAAGGATGCAAGCCTTCCGTACCCGTATCCAATTATCTGAATTTCCATTCCGGATTAATCACCAGCATAAGCTATTAGCTATAGGTTCTTGCTTTGCTGAACATATGGGTAATAGCCTGGAGCGGTTTAAATTTCCGATCCTCAACAATCCTCTGGGCATCTTATTTAACCCTATCTCTTTACAAAAAGTATTAAAGAACTGCTTAGAAGCAGATACTGTAGATTGGGCTAGCGGTTTGCTAGAACATCAAGGTCGTTTTTTTCATTATGACTATCATTCGGATTACTGGGCAGAAGACCCAAGTCTGCTTATAGATCGCCTACGCCAAGATTCACTTAGGGTAAAGGAGTATCTAAAACATACTGACCTACTTCTATTAACTTGGGGTACCGCACGCGTTTATCACCGACTAGATCAAGGGAGTTTGGTGGCCAGCTGCCACAAACAAGCCGCTGCTCTATTTGAAAAGCGTATGTTGCAAGTGGAAGAAATCCTAAAGAATTTTATGGACTTTTGGCATCTCCTTAAAACTTTTAACCCCGGCTTGAAAGTTTTAATGACCCTAAGCCCGGTACGCCATACCCGCGATACCTTAATTATTAATCAAGTAAGCAAATCTACTTTGCGCTTAGCCCAACACGAACTTTGTGAAATGTTGGAGGATTGCTTTTATTTCCCTTCCTACGAAATCATGCTGGATGATTTGCGAGATTATCGCTTCTACGAAAAGGACCTCATCCATCCCAATGAATTAGCTCAGGACTACATCTGGCAACATTTCCAGCAGAGCTTGATGGATCAAAATACCCGTGAGCTTAATAAAAAATGGTTAAAGCTCTTGGTAGCTTTAGAGCATCGGCCTAATTACCCCGGTTCTCCTTCACATGTGGGCTTTCTCCGGAAGACCCTGGCCCGTTTGGAAGATTTTGAGGATCAACTAAGCTTACAGCCTGAAATACAATCTATCCGTGAACAGCTAAAACAATTTGACCCGTCTTTGTAATCGCAGACCAAAGTCTCGGGGGTTGACTAAGAAACTTTCTCTTGACATGGTTTCTGGTAGAACGATAAGGCCCTTACTTTACTTTTAAAAAAAATATTTCTATCTTTTAGTATCATCAGTGGTATATACCTACTACTTCAAGCAAACTATGCCCAAAAAACGTATCAAACACCGGAAATGCCTGAATTGTGGTCACCTCTTCAACGAAGAGGTCAATTATTGTCCTAACTGCGGACAAGAGAACGACGATAAAATCAAGTCGATATGGCTCTTTATCAAGGACTTTTTTTTGGATGTAGTTTCACTAGATACACGACTTTATCGGAGTGTACTGCCCTTCTTGTTTCGTCCGGGTCGTCTAAGCAAATCTTATATTGTAGGGAAACGAAGGTACTTTATCAGCCCTATTCGCCTCTATCTGACGGTAAGTGTGATATACTTTTTTATACTCAATGCCCAGTTGAAGCGTAATGTCAGTAGCGATTTCCTGGAGGAGGGGCTTTCTATACGCAAGGCTACGTTACAACTCCCACCCGATACCCTTTCTGATAGCCTAAGGGCTCATTACGTACCCCGTTTTAAGAAAGGGTATTCTAAGACGAATGTTAACTTCTTTGGGGAAGAAATTCCTATACACGAGGTGATTAGATTATCCGAATACGAAGATATAAGCGTAAATGCCATTATAGACTCAGTGAATATCACAAACGGCTTTTTCAATCGAATGGTCGTGACACAAACCCAGAGAATATCCACTGCCACCCCCAGAGAGATTTTTAATAATTTCATGGGTACTTTACCCATTTTGATGTTTTTCTTGCTACCCGTCTTTGCGCTCTTGTTGAAATTTTTATACTTCCGCACATACTATGTAGCTCACCTCGTATTTGCTCTCCATCTTCATTGCTTTATTTACTTGATATTGGGGATTTTCCTCATCTTGTCTGGGTATGATTTTTTTGGCAGTAGTGGATGGGTAGTTTTTCTATCGTTAATCATAATGTTCCTCTATACTTATAAATCATTCAGGAATGTATATCTACAAGGGCGCTTTCTAACATTGTTTAAACTGTTTGTATTGATGATTACGTACAGCATTGTATTCACCATGGGCCTTGTGTTTGACTTCATAATCAGCTTCTTAGTTTTTTAATATAGGAAAACCCAAACGTTAACATTTTTTTCCTGGGCAACTTAAATAGTTTTTTCTGGAAAACGTTTTAAAATAAGTACCCAGCTATGGTTACGTTTCAGATTTTGAATTAAATTTTTTTTTAAGCATTTTACATATAACACTTCTATTTTTTAGAGGATTAGAAAAAATTAATAGCCTTAACCAAGCTTAATATGCGTACATCCAAACTGAATAGCATTCTCATCGAGATTGTAGAAAGACGAATGGAACTAGGACGGCTACAATATTCCGATGAGGCCTATGACGAACTTGAAGAAGAGCTCCATCACATAGAAGATGAGTTTATTGCCCATTTCGGCTCTGAAATGGAATCGGTATTACAAGAAATACACCATAAGTATTGCCCCGATACCGTAGTACTTTCCCCCATTGCTTATTTATCCAAGGCATACACAATCGCCGGAAAGCATGAAGATGGCACTTCCGAATACAGCATTCCTGACCATAAGCAAGGGGTAATCGTATCTTGCACCGGCCTCACCCAGGCCCAATTGGTACTGATACCCAATCCGGTGCGCCTCGTATTAGTTCTCCCAACTTCTCAAGAACTCCGAATAGTATGGACACTTGAGGAAATGGAAATTACAGGGAGTTAAAACTTTAGGACCAATTTCCCCATTTGTGTACCCGATTTCATCTCGTCTAATGACTCGATAACTTGATCAAAGGGCCTGACTGAGCTGATTCCGGGTATAATTTTATTTTTATTGACAAGTTGGAGCATCGCCTCAAATTCGGCGTCGTTGCCCATGGTTGTACCTATAATGCTAGCCTGTGAAAAGAACAAACGGGGCAAATGGATAGGAGAAGGCTTTCCTGCGGTAGTACCATAAACCACCATACGGCCGTCCATACCTAAGGATTGGGCGAGTCGAGAAAAATCGGGTCCCCCGGCTCCATCAATAATTACATCAAAGCCCAAAGGAGCTACTTTTCTGAGTCCTTTATACCAATTTTCCTTTCTATAATTAAACCCGGCTTTAGCCCCCATCGACTCTGCCTTTTGGATTTTTTCGGGGCTTCCCGAGTTTACATAGACTTCTGCCCCCACGCTATGAGCAAATAACAAAGCAAATTGGGCTACGCCTCCCCCAATCCCCGTAATAAAGACTTTTTGCCCCGATTGCAATTGACCTTTGGTAAAGAGGGCTCGGTAAGCGGTCAAACCGGCCAAGGGAAGGGCCGCGGCTTGTTCATCACTAAGGTGCTCCGGTTTTAGATGGATACGGTCGGCGGGTACTACCAAATATTCGGATAGGGTACCATGCTTGGGCATTCCTAGGATGGTGTAATTATAATCGGGATAGGCCGGATTATCTCCCCAATGTACATTCGGATTTATTACTACAGTTTTACCTACCCAATCCTCCGCTACATCTGGAGACTGTTCAACTACTAAGCCACAGCCATCGGAGCCTAAAATGGAAGGACATGTTATTTGGGGATACAAGCCTTCCCGCATCCATTGGTCTCTATGGTTTAAGGCGGCCGCTTTCATTTGGATAAGAACTTCCCCAGCGCTTATCGGGGCTTGAGGGAAATCCTCCAATTTTGCCTCATAGGGGCTTCCTTCGCGTAATACTAATGCTTTCATAGGTATATTTACATGTATGGTGGCCCCTTCCTTGTTAAACTTCAAGGGAAAAGCCCACGTTAATCATTTGAGTCTTTCTGGTCAATACAAATTCAAACGTATGACAAAGTCTTTTTCCGCTAGGGTGTCATTATCCCTATTCTTGGGGCTACTAAGCGGGATTTGCCCGGCTTGGGGACAAACCAAGCAAATCTTGATAGAATCTCCTCATAATACCCAACAAATACGATTTGAGCCCCAAACAAATAGTTATGAGGTGTTCGAGGAAGATATAGCGCAATTATATACGAATTTACCTACCAACCAATATGTTTCCTTGCATCAACATATCCCAGCTGGTACTCGCTTAAAGCTATATAATCCTAAACTTCAAAAAGCAATATATGTAAAAAATGAGGGGATTTTTGCCTCCAAGGACAAACATGCCGCTTCTATTATGCTTTCCCAGCTAGCCATGCAGCGTATTTGCCCAGGAGATGGATCAGATTGTGTACTAGAAGTATCCTACACCGCTGCTTTCTCCGAAGAAATTACCCTTTTGAGGAAGGAATTACAAAAAGCTAAAACTCAAAATGCCGTTTTAAAGGAAAATTTGAAGAAAGAAGAGGGCTCTCCTAAAACAAGGGGCCCACTTGTAGGATCATGGTTTGTACTTATTTTGGGCTTACTTGCCTTATGGTTTAGCCAAGAAATCTAGCTATTCTTAAGCTCTCAAAAAGTTTAGCAGGATCACAAGAAGTACACTTACCAGCAAACCGGCCATAATTTTAAGGAAATCCGTGAATACGACTTTGGAAACAGCCGAAGCACTTCGTAATTTTAATTGATGGTTTAAGGCAAATTCACGCCCGGCCAACAAACCTACATATACCCAAGTGGTACTCATCGGGATAGCCCCTTTCAGAAAAAGTAAGATCAAACCGTAAATAAAGTCAATGATCGTCGCGGAACGTATATCGGATGTATTCGTTTTACTGGTAACAATTTTCTGAATAGCCCCCCCGCGTATATAAAATAAAAAACCTTGGAAGATCACCAGAGCCAGCGTACCTAAAATGATGTATTGGTTCAGGGCTACATCGGTGGCTTGAAGTGGCTTGTAGAAGTAAACAAATATATTGACCATATCCTGCATCAACCACGTGACCCACAAAAAGCCCGTGGATAGCCACTGCGCCACTACCCAGCCAGTGCTGGGCAACTCTCCCGTATAGGTGCGAATAAATTTCTTTTCTAAGATACGCGCCACAATCAGGTACACGAGCAAACCTACTCCAAAAGCCAGCAGATAGCCACTGAGTGATTTGATCAACATCTTGGGGATGGCCTTACTAGAAAATACACTGATAATCAAAAAGGTCGTACTAACCGGAATCCCAAAGTTGGTGATCAATAATAAGACCAGGGGAGGTATGATAAACCACCAAGAAAAACTTGTGGGATATTGGTCTACTCCTTCTTCACTCAAAAAAGTTCCTTTAAATTTGCCATAAGATATATCCTGCTCGATGTAGACTCCGTATAAAACAACAAGAACCATGATACCTGAAATATATATCCATAAAACCCACCAGGGCCGCTTGCTGTTTGAACTTAAAAAGGTACCCAGGGTTTGAATCGCGTCATTACCTACAACAGCATAGGCGGCGAACAAAAAGCCCAAAGTCATGAAGAGTAGTTCCATCGGGAAAAGGTATAGTAGTGTTTCTATTGATATAGAGCGCTGCAATTTTATGAAAAAATCTTTAAATATCCCGAAAATGGCTCGAGGATTGATAAAACCTTACTAGTTTTGATTTCTATTTAGTATTTGATCCACCAATTTAAAACGAATACCCTTCCATTTATATAAATCTATAATAGTTTCATATTTGGTATATGCCCCCTACTCCTTGTCAAATTTGATAGGACGGGCGATTTGTAAAGATATAGAAAGGGTTTCGACTAGCACTACAAGCTTATGAGCATTGATGAATTATTATTCTTCTGCGGATTTTTAGGCTTTATACTGGTTATGCTCCTCCTCGATATGGGGGTTTTAAACCGTAAAAGCCATAAAGTAGGTTTCCTAGAAGCCGGGATCTGGAGTGGAATATGGGTTTTATTGGCCCTTATATTTTATGTTTTTCTGCTTAACTATGGGCATACTTTACATGGTATCGATAGTTTTGCCAAATTAGAACATGTAGTAGATCGTTATGTAGGCGATCAAAATAGCCTCCCGTATTTTTCACCCCAGGATTTTGAAAAAAGCCTGGCCAGTTACCGACAAGATTCGGCCGTAAAATTTATTACGGGTTGGCTCTTGGAGTACTCCCTATCGATTGATAATATTTTTGTCATCATTTTGATTTTTGCTTCCTTCAAGGTACCCGAAGAATATTACCGCAAGGTATTGATATGGGGGATTTTAGGGGCCATCATCATGCGCTTTCTATTTATTTTCTTGGGTTCGGCCTTGGTTAATGAAATTCACTGGATTTTGTATGTCTTTGGGGGCTTTTTGATCTATTCAGGCGTTCAAATGTTGATCCAAGAAGAAGAAGAAAGCCTAGATACAAACAGTCATCCGGTGGTGCGCTTTGCTTCCCGTTATTTTAGGGTATTTCCCCGCTATGTCAAAGATCACTTTTTTATTATCAAAAAAGGGGTATTATTTTTTACCCCCTTATTTATTGTGGTTTTAATCATTGAGTTTACCGATTTACTCTTTGCTTTTGACTCCGTACCGGCCATTTTTGCCGTTACCCGCGACCCCTACCTCGTTTTCTTCTCCAATATCTTTGCGATACTGGGCCTTCGGTCTATGTTCTTTTTCTTGAGCAATGTCTTGCATTTATTCCGCTTTTTAAAGTATGGCCTGGCTGTTTTGTTGATATTTATTGGCCTTAAAATGTTAGCCAATGAATGGCTCACAGACCTCGGTTTTAAAACGCATCACTCCCTTTACGCCATTTTAGCCATCTTAGGGGTGAGTATTGGGGCTTCCCTGCTTTTTCCCAAGAAAAAGGAAGAAGTTTTGGTAGAAACCAAGGAACACGAACTCATTTAGTACATGTTGCCGCAATTTCTGGGGTTTCTCATGGCTCACATACCGCACTTGGGGCTTACCCGCGCTAAGAAAGTACCTAGCCCTGTGGGGAAAATCCTGCCCTAGCGCGGGTCGGGCTGTCACTACTCGCCACCTTCCCACAGCCAGCGGCGGGCTCAAACAGGCCGTTCCATCCCTAAGCCATTTTTAGATTCTAGGTGGTGTATACCCTGCCTACTTTGCCGTTTTTAGTAATAGTTAAAACTACATTTCAAACCTAGTACACGCTTCCTGGCTTAGGGATACCCACCGCTTGCGGCCAAGACCGAAGGGGCCTGCGGGGGAGCCGGCTTGGGCTATGCTGGGTAGCCCGGCCCGCGCAGGTACATAGGGCCTAGTGAGGTACTAACTGCCTAGCGCGGGCAAGCCCCATCGCTTTTCTTCGGGCTTAATAAATATCTTGGGCGGCTTTTTTGAGGTATTTTTGTACAGAACGATAGGTGCTAATAAGTGTGATGGATAAGCCCATCAAGATGAGGATTAAAGATAAAAAAAGGAGCTCTGTCCAATTGATCAAGAGGCTCAACTCCTCAATTTGGCTCAATAAAAACTGAACAAAAGCGATCACCCCTAAGCTGGCAAAAACGCCTCCCCCCACTCCTTGTTGAGCCGCCCGCCATACATAAGGTTTTTGAATGAAGCCATCGGTTGCCCCAATCAATTGCATGCTCCGAATGAGAAAACGTTGGGAAAACAAAGCGATACGTACGGTATTGTCTATCATAACCGTAGCCGTAAACAAGATAAAGATCCCAAATAAACTCAAGACCAAGATGAGCCTTCTCACGTTCCGGTTGATCGTTTGCAGTAAATTTTCAATATAACTCACCTCAAAAACCCCAGGTATGGTTTCCAGTTCCTTTTTAACTTGGGGCATAAAATCAGCTTGTAGGAGTTGCGGACGGATCCGGATCATAAATGCGTCCCGGAGCGGATTTTCCCCGATGAGATTGATAAAATCTTCCCCGGTTTGGGCAATCAGTTCTTGGGCCGCTTCTTCCCGAGAAATAAATCGTAGCGCGCCTTGCCCCGTTTGGACATAGTTTTTACCTAGAATCTCCTCTTCAACTTGCTGAAGTTCGGCTGATGTAAGAGAACGTTCTAAAAACACTTGAACTTCCAGGTTTTTACGGACGGTATTCCCCAATTTGTTTGCGTAGAGTACCAACAAGCCCGAAAGCCCGAATACAAACAAAGCCGTAGCTATGCTGAGACCCACCTGTAAGGAGAGAACCGATCGTTGAAAATTGAATTTATCACTTGGAAAAAAAGAACTCACAGGATATGCAGATGGTATATTGGAAGACTTCTACGAAAAAAGCGCATATTTCTATAAATAAGAAATATACGCTCATAAAATACCTTCAAAAAGACAAATCCTGAGGTAAAAAGGAACAGCGGGCTTAATTTCCGTAGATCTGTATGCGGATCTGATCTAATTGACGAATCAAAGATATATCTTGAATGGGTTTTAAATCTTTGCTTTGGATTTGGGGCTCGTGTAGTAAGTAATAGTTTTCATTATAGTACAAATACACACGCTCTTCCTCATTTTGCTTGATGCGGAAAGTTCTGCCGGCCGAATTACTATTGTAAAGAAATAATTCGTTGTTGTAATATTGGTAGCGTAAGCGGTTTTGGTTCTTTTGAGCAATATCTTCTAAGTTGGGTTTATTAGACCCATCAAAAATACCTTTAACCAGCTCTTGTTCTTCAGGATCATCCAACACTAACTCGGTTTTGAAAGCTGTTCGGATGGTACCGGCTTTGGCATCTGCTTTTTCGGGATCGTTGATATTACGTTCGATGATGACCGGTTTAGGATTTACGGCCAGCTTTTTAGATTTTATAGATTTAGCCGATTTAGGGTACTCGTGGCTTAGAGCCTGCAGGGTCTCCTGGACGGCCACTTTTTCCACTACCTCTTTTTCAGTCACCGCTTCTTCCATGAGGGGTTCTGCTAAAATAGCAGTTTCTGAATTTGGAGGCGGTTCTGGCATAAGTTCATGGCTTGGGCTCGTTTGTACAAGGCTAGGGACCGTCTGAGGGTTAGGTTCTTGGAGGTACCATTGGGTGTATACCCAGTACGCACTACTTCCCAGTAAAAGCATTGTACCCAAAATCAAAGCCCGGCCAAGGCTAGCCTTGGGACTGCTTGGAACACTCAATTGGCCCAGTCTGGCTTTTAGTTCGTGTTTACGTTGGCTTTGTATAGCCCTAAGGATTTCTTGTTGCAATTGAAACTCACTTTGGAGAATAGGATCTTGCTCCAAAAGCTCTTCAAAAGCAATTTTTTCGTTAGGGTTAAGCTTATCCATCAAATAAGCTTCGATTTTATTCTGGTCAAATGGTTTAAACATCGGATTAATCTAAGAAGTCAGTGGCTTTGTATTTAATCTTAATAAGTTTATCCAGTTCTTTTTTGCACTTATATTTTTTAGTCTTGGCCGTATCAGCGTTGGCAAACCCCATTTTTTTGGCAATATCTTGCATAGAAAGATTATCAAAATAGTAGTACTTCAATACTTTTTGACAAGTTTCTCCTAAACTATTAATGCATTCGTGGATAATTGCCTCACGCTCTTGTTTATCAAAGTCCATATATTCCTCGCTATCCTTGGATTCGTGGGATAAGCGGGATTTACGTTCTAACTCTTTTCTCCAAAGGTTTTGACAGACACTGTAAATGTACGTACTAATCTTGGAAGTTAGAACAAAGTCTTTCTTTCGAACTTTCTGCCAGAAAATGAGAATCGCTTCTTGGTATATATCTTTAGCCTCGTCTTCGCTTCCACTATTGTTGATAACCATACGGGTCATCATCTTATAGTTTTTTTTATATATCAAATCAAGGGCTGACTCATCTCCGCTTTTTATTCTTTTTAAAATCTGGCTATCTCTCATCTTAAAAAAAAGCAGGGCTTTTTAGTTGAATTCTATTTACATTAAATTAGTAACCACACTTTTGGAAAAAAAATGTGCCCGTGGGTAAAACCACTCAGAAAAACTAGGTGGACCGACATTTATTTAACGAAAATCCTATCCTTAGCGTATCCGAGCTTTTTTATATATATGGGAAGTGAGCCAGGTTATCGTATGATAAGATATCCGCAAAAATCAATCCTTAAGCAAAAAGTGGGAATTACTCAAATGTAACCCGGGTTTTTTTCAAAAGAATCCAATTTTGGTTCTTTTTTTCCAGTAAACCCGGCTCAATACTTAGGATACGGGTATGGTTGTAGGGTTCGTGGCTGTAATCACAAAAATGGGAAAGCATTTCTTCGGGGTGTTTCAGGGCCTTATGATGATATTCCCGTCTATCAACGATTTTTAAATAGGCTTGGTCTGGATCCTCGAGGTTAATTTCAACCTTGTAAATATGATCTAAACTGGGTTCGGTGGCCAAAGCCTGCGGTTCCAAATAATTTTGATTAGCCTGGGGTTTAGCGTAATAGATTTGTACCGAAGGATTATGGGTATACGTTTCCAGATGCTCAGTGCGCTGCGCAAATAATTCCTCGGCCGACATTTTGTATTGATTACGGTTTTTTAAAATCTGCACTTCTTGAATAACTGCGTTGAGCTGATCATTCAAAAAATTAAATTTTAGTACCAATGATTGATAATCTTTAATTGGCGTGCTGGTATCCATCCGGTTATCCAAGCGGCTGTATTTTTGATCCAGGTCATCTTCATAATCTAATAATTCTTGCTGGAGTTGTCTATTTTGCCAATATAAATAAAACAAACCGCCGGCTAATAGAATAATCAAGGTGTATAAAATGGTCATATGCGTGGAACTTATATCCGAGGAGGATGGGTTTGACGGGGGTCCAGTTTCAAAAAGTGTTTCTGTTTCGGGGCTTGTTTCTGTACTGGGAGGGCGGCTTGCTTCCAAGAGCCGATTTTTCATATTTTTTAATTCTAAAAGCAGTACTTGTACTCCTTCGCGCCACTCCGATCCCGATTTTAACTTTTTTAATTCTACTTCAATATCTGAGATTAATTTATCTACTCTCTGACGTAATTTATTTTTACCATAGCTCGCATAGGTCTTATCTTCAAACAATGAAAAGAAGTAAGTAGCTTGGGTATTGTCTGCCGGAATACCCTCACGAAGACTAAGCAAACTACGACAATCGAGAGACACATAGGTCTGAGAGGATTCGGTATGCAATAATATAAAATCCAAACTACGGCAAAGGATCTCCAACTTAGCCGTCTCGAAACGGGAATTAATCTGGGTTTCATCTTGCCCGTGGAGTAATTGCCCCCCAAAACCCAGGTACAGACCAATTAGAAGAAGCCCCTGTATGAGGGTATCTCTACGGTAATCTGTAAATAGCCATATGTGCTTAGCATTTCTCAAGGATGCATTCGGCCTAGTTTTAAACTTTTGACAAGCTCGTTTTATTGGAAGAGTCCAAGGAGCTTATATTTTTTCTATCAGTTTCCATCATTTTGATAGAATAGGCAATATTGCCTCCGAGTTTGGTTAAAAACTCAATTTGATGAGGCTCAAAAGGGTATAAAGAAGCCATCTCTATAATCCCTACCAGTTCGGTTTCATCATTTAGAAGGGGAACCAAGATCAAGGTTTTAGGCTCGGCTTGGCCTACCCCTGAAGCAATTTCCATATATCCCTCAGGGATATCTTCCAAATATACCAATTCTCTTTCGTGAAAAACCCTTCCCACTAAACCATCGTCTATTCCAACCCATTTTTCTTGAAACTTTTCCTTACCATACGCATACGAAGCAATGAGCTCGAAGCCCGGTTGATCCGCATTTTGGCGCAACACAAAAAAGCCTCCCTGTATCGCATCTAATCGTTTCATCAAGCGGCCTATGATATTTTGAGCAACTTGGGCGGTTTCCTGGCCATAGGCACTGAGCAATTCGGAAAACTCAGCTAAACCCTGCGTAATCCAGTTTCGGTTTTTTTCTTCTTCATTTACCCTTTGGAGGCTAATTTCCATTTCGGTAAATGCCTTCCCTAAATCACTATCCTGACTGAAGAAGTTTCTTTGCTGCCCAAAATTTCCTTTCCCTACCTCGATAGCAAAGTCCCGTACCGATTTGAGGTTATCATTCAAGTTATTTGTGTAATTTACAATGCTGCTATATTCTTGGGCTTGCGGCTCTAGGGTATCCACCAAATAGCCATCACTCAGTCTACCCAGTCTTGTACTGATCTCCCGGATCCATTCAAAAACCTTTTGGAATAGCCTAATCCCGACAAAGTAACTCAGTAAAAAGGCCAAGATAATTCCTATTATCACCCCCCGGGCATACAAGATCCGGGTACTGCTCAGCTCAGCGTAAATTTCCCTTTCATAAGTCGTCACTAACTGCTCTAATTGGGCAATCTGTCGGCTCACCTCATTAAATATAAAAAACAACTCACTTCTCAACTCGTGTTTTCGGATTTGAGGATTGGTGGTGGTACGTAATATCCGGATAAACTTTTCTTCCTCTTGTTTATATCTTCCCAGTAAAGCATTTAAATTGGAGTATTGTACATCCAGATCGGGCACATCCAACTGATTCACTACATTCTTAATCTTGGATTTAGTCTCCGGGATGTTAATCAACCAAGATTGTTTAATACGGACCATCAAGGAATCATTTCCTAAGTAGGCGTACAAAACTAAATTTTTTTGTGACTGCGTTAGTAAGCGGTCCAATTCGGCCAATTCTAATGCCAAAGGCTTCGCTTGCGTTAATAAAACGTCTTTACGTGTCTCATAGCTACTCCAATACCAATTGGTAAAGAAAAGAAAAAGACAAAACACCAAAATAGTCACCAAGAATCCCAAGGTAATCCGCCCTTGAAAACTCTTTAATCCTACCTGAAAATAACTACGGAAATTGGTTGATCTTTCAGACATATCCTTAGCAAGTTTAATTTCTCCCAGGCACTTTGCCTTACGAGCTTACACAAATTATGTGGCTTTTGCAAATACAATGCTTATTTACCAGGGCCTATCTCCTCTAAGCGACGATCGGGTTTGGCATAACTTAAGCGCGCCAACTTTTGGGTTATATGGTAGGAGTCCAGGCCCGAACACGTAACCGTTGCCCCTTTTTCTAAATCTACAAAGCCATCTTCGCCTAGCCAGCCTTGCGGTACCCTGATTTCTACTACTTCTCCAATTACTAAGATCGTACCGTTTTGTGGTATCCGTATTTCTTCGGCCAAGTGTAAGCCAATCCTAAGATGTGATTCTTGGACATAGGGAGCCGGGTGCTTTTCACTGAAAACGGGAGTCAAACCACAGGCTTCAAATTCTGAGATCGCATACCGGGCCGAAGCTTGGTGGGCTTTCCGGTACATTTCTGGATACAAATGGTTAAACGTATAAAATTCCTGCTCCCGAATATTGGCCAAAGTATGCCGGGGCACGGTATCGGGCCTTAGCAACATACCCATCAAAGCTGGGTCGGCCCCCACATGAATAATTTGGCTAAACGGGGCCAAATTGCTCTGCCCCTGCCCCGAAAGAGTCCCAACCAAGTTAATACTTTTAAACCCACTCAAACAATTAATCAAATTGCGTCGATAGAACTTATCTAAGTTCCGAATTTCTTCTGAATGAAATGTTTTGACTTCCATACTTAAATCTATATGCTTAATCCTATCCTTTGAAACCATTCCAAGCTTATACGGTTACAAGAATTTTTCTTTTCGTTAAGCATTTTGTCCGTTCTCGCAAATTTGCATAAATTCAAGTTCCTATCGAAATACCTTTTTAATATAATCTTTTTATGCAACTTCACACACACGGTAAACGCCTTCCATTAGCAGTCTTAGGGCTTTTGTGGGCCATTTCGCATCTGGCTGGCTTCGAGCTTAGGGCCCAAGAAACCAACCCCAAGCCTAGCCATCCAGAATTTATAAAAGCTAATTACACCAAAAAAGAAGTCTACATCCCCATGCGCGATGGAGTAAAACTGTATACGTCCATCTACACCCCCAAAGATGCCTCGGCCGACAATTCTTATCCCATCGTTTTAAAACGTACTTGTTATAGCATCGCCCCCTACGGGGAAACTAGCATGCCCCGTCGTTTGGGGCCCTCCCAAGCTATGGACCGCGAAAAGTACATCTATGTCCAACAAGATGTGAGAGGACGCTACAAAAGTGAGGGGACTTGGACGAACATGACCCCTCACATCCCCAACAAAAAGAACAAACAACAAGTCGACGAAAGCTCCGACTGCTATGACACCATCGAGTGGCTCCTCAAAAACCTAGACCACCACAATGGCAAAGTGGGGCAGTATGGCATTTCCTACCCGGGCTTTTACACTACGGCCAGTGCTATTGATGCCCACCCGGCTTTGAAAGCCTCCTCTCCCCAGGCCCCGATTGCCGACTTTTACTTTGACGATTTTCACCATAATGGAGCCTACACCCTAGGGTACTTCTGGAACACCCCCCTCTTTGGAATCCAAAAGGACGAGCCAACAGACCGATCTTGGTTTTCCTTTTTTAAGCAACCCACGCCCGATGGCTATGATTTCTTTATGGAACTCGGCCCCCTCAAAAATGCTAAAAAATACTACGGAGAAGAAAACTTCTTCTGGAAAGAGCTTGCAAGCCATCCCAATTACGATGAGTTTTGGCAAAAGCGCAGCATCCTCCCCCACTTAAAGAACTTGAAGCACGCCTTCCTCGTCGTGGGTGGTTGGTTTGATGCCGAAGACCTCTACGGCCCCCTCAATACCTACAAAACCATTGAAAAAAACAACCCTCAAGCCTATAATACCATCGTTATGGGGCCATTTGGTCACGGCGGTTGGTCTCGGGAGCGGGGGCATCACAGGCATCATCACATTTATTTTGGAGATAGCATTGCCACCTTCTACCAAGAAAATATCGAGGCCCGCTTTTTTAAGCACTTTCTCAAAGAAGCCGGAGATGGTAGCACGGGCCTCCCCGAAGCGTATATGTACGATACCGGTATAAAAAAATGGGAGCAATTTCCAGCTTGGCCTCCCCAAAACGCTCAAAATAAAAAGATGTATTTGCAAGCCCAGGGCGGCTTAGCCTTTGAAGCGGGTACCGACGATGCCTACTCCGAGTATATCAGCGACCCCATGAAGCCCGTACCCTATACCATGGATATTCCGGGCTCTTTCAAAATTACCCCCCGAAATTATATGTCGGAAGACCAACGTTTTGCCGCCCGGCGCCCCGATGTACTCGTTTTTGACACCGAAGTCCTGGAAGAAGACCTTAAACTGGCCGGTGAGATCACCGTAAATCTCCACGTAAGTACTACCGGCACCGATGCCGACTGGGTCGTCAAGCTCATCGATGTCTACCCCGGCGATGAGCCCAACACGCCTTATACCCCCAAACACGTAAGCTTAGGGGGCTATCAGCAGATGGTACGCAGCGAAATTATGCGTAGCCGCTACCGCAAGGATTTCAGCCAGCCCGAACCCATGGTAGCCAATGAAGTCACTCCCATCACCTTCCGCTTACAAGACGTCAATCATACCTTCAAAAAGGGCCATCGCCTGATGGTCCAGGTGCAGAGTACCTGGTTTCCCATCTTTGACCGCAATCCTCAGAAGTTTGTCCCCAATATCTTTGAAGCCAACGAAGAGGATTTTATCAAAGCGACCCACCGGGTATACCACTCAAAGGAGTACCCTAGTCATATAGAAGTACAAATTTTGCCAAGCAAATAAGGGGGGCTGCCCCCGGCGGTGAACGAGGGTATCCAAATACCCATCATTTGCCGCCGGGGTCGGGCTTTCACTACTCGCTGCCTTTCCCCGCGAAGCCCTCACGAGCTCAAACAGGCCGTTCTATCCCTCAGCCGAAGAAGAAGAGAGAGCAGTGAAGTGAGAGGAGAGAGCTAAGAAGAGAAAATATTTTCTATTGACATTCCTTAGGAGTATATAATAGCATCCTTGTTAAAGAAACTTTTTGGTGTCCCTTCTGGCAAGTACCAGCAGGGGGACAAATCCAGGCTTTTCACCCTGTGCTTTCTATCCTCAAAAACCTCTTTGTAAAACGTAGAAACTATTTAAAACGGATTCCAGACTATAATTCCCTTTTCTTTTAAAATCTTGCTAGGCGAGATTGTAATCTGCGCTACCCGAAAGAGTAAAGCGAATGGCCAATCTGCCAACAAGGGACTCATAGCCTATTGCCCTCCCTAAAATCCCTCCTCTCTCCTCTCATATGGCTTAGGGATACCCACCTAAGACTGTCCGAAAAGCCAATATAGTAATCTTAGCCTCTCAGAACTCCCTATCTGAAGCAATACTTGGCTTAGGGATGGGCGCCTCTTCATTAAAAGGAGTGGGCTGAGACCCTCGCTGGTTTGCGCGTGGGCCGGCTCAGCAGCCCAGCCCGGCCCGCGCGGGCAGATATGTTCCCGTTTGAAGCCCTATTTTTTAGCGCGGGCAAGCCCCAAAATTTTTCCTCGGGAGACCTACCAAAATACCATTTTCCTCTTTCCAAGTTTGCTAGCTTTTCGGACAACCCTAGCTTCAGTCCCTAAGCCATGTGAAGAAAGGAGCTAGTGTACAAGGTATTATCCGATTGAGTAGTGGGAAGGCTTGACATAGGGTAATGCCTCTAGGCCAATTTTAATCGCTTCCAGACATGCATGTTAATCATAATAGCCACGGCATTGGCAATTGCTACTTCGGGGAAATACTGGACTATAATTTTACCCATGGGTCAACCATCCGTATATCCAAAAGCCTTGGCCATTTCTTTGGCCAAGGCTTGAAAAGGGGGAATGTCCCGATCAAAAACGAAGGTTTTTATATTGGATATCGTCCTTGATTAATTTTTTACAGGCTCGATAAAGGTACCAAAACGTTCAAAATGACAGGTGTAGCCATTGGGGTTTTTGACCAAATAGTCTTGGTGGTAGTCTTCGGCGGGCCAAAATGTGGTATAGGGTTCTAGGGTGCTTACTACTTTTCCCTCCCAACGACCGGATTCTTCTACCAATTTGATAAAGTCTTCGGCAGCTTGTTTTTCTTCTTCATTTTGAAAGAAAATGGCTGAGCGATAACTTTCTCCGCGATCATTTCCTTGTTGGTTCATCGTGCGCGGGTCGTGAATACGGTAAAAGTAATCTAGTATTTCTTTGAAAGAGGTTGCCTGAGGGTCATAGGTGATCTCAAGGCCTTCAGCGTGACCGGGGTGATTTTGGTAGGTGGGGTGGTCATTTTGCCCTCCGATATACCCAACTTCGGTATCTTTTACCCCGGGGCGCGTGCGGAATAAATCTTCCATACCCCAAAAACACCCTCCGGCAATATAGGCTTTTTTGAAATGGTCCATATCTACTTGATTTTAAAAAATTAAATTAAAACGACATTTTGTAGGAAGTCTATTACCTTAACATCAGGCATCTCACAAGGTTTCATCTTTCCCGTAAAGAGCTTTTAAACAGTTCGACATGCCTGTCTTTTTTAGAACAAATCGGAAAAAAAATCTAAAACCTCCAGTTCAGGGCAGTCTTTGGGGGGATTCCAGACAAATCTCTGCCTAAGGCTCCAGGTTTTTTCTGGATAGAAAAGGTGTTTTGATCAAAAAAGTTCTCGGCTAGCCCTCCCAATAGCTTTGATGTTTACAAACAGTTGATTATTTATATTGAGTAGGTGGGGTTAGCAAAGCCGCGGAAATGGTAAGTTGCCCAGTATTTCTGCCCAAGTTTTATTAAGCCCAATCTCGGAGCAAGGGCCAGAGGCTAACGGTATTACTTCAGGAGTGAAGAGCCTTGCTTCAGCTGAGGTTTATAATGCCTAAGACAGATTTACACGCATCCAGGGCATTGCCAATGCCCGAAAGATGCGGCCTCAAAACATGTGCGGCCGAGTAGGGGGCCGCCCCAGCATGGGCTCCGAATACTCCGAAATCAATCTTCCTAAACTCTTTTTAAACGGGCTATATCCGTTCACAGGTTTCCTATGTCCTAAACCCAGGCAACAGAGGGCAAATCATGGGAAAATAGGCCTCTAAAAAGTAAAAAACCGGAAAAGCGCTCTTGTTTCCGGTTCAATTGCCTGGATCAATCCGTAAAAAAACGTGTCTTACTACCCAGTTACTCCCAAGCAAATTCCATAGTAAGCCCCAGTCAGGTTCAGTCAACCTAGGCTTCTCGCTCGGCTCTAGGAGCCACGGGAAGGCTTAGTTGTTGTATGCCGGCTAGTTTTTCCAGAATTCATTTTCATAGGCAAGTAGTTCGTTCGTTAATTCCTTCTGTTCTTTTTTCGTTAATCGAAATTGTGGTTTGTACAGCAAATTTTGATGATTAAGAATTTCGAAGCAATACTGTTGAAATGAAGTCGTTTGTATTGCGTCTGAACAACTTGAGGTCATAAAGCCAATTCGCTCGTTCAGGAATTGTCGGAATTTATTAATGACTTTTGCTTTATCGTTACTCTTGCAGTAAATGATAAAACCAACAGATTTTAGGACAGGGTTATTACAAATGAAAAGTTTCTCCACTTGTTCGTCCGATAGTAGGCTGTTTAGACTGTCAATCGTTTCGTAGGAATGTTGGCAAATGCGCTTAGCATTGAATCCTTCATTCGAGTTTGCATGTCTAATTGTTACACCACTTTGGCTTTCGTCTATAATTTTTGTTAGAAGTTGTCCGTAAGAGCTAGTCGAATCCCGTTCGCATATGTTGGTTTGAGCTGTTGCTCCAAATGCTAGAATTAATAGAAATGTTGTTATTGTGAATTTCATTTTACGAGTTTTGTGCTGGCATACTACGTTCTGGCTAAACAGTGTTTTAATGCCATTTAGTTTTTGTTACCTGCTTTTTTTATTTTCTTTATTTTTTCGTTTGCCAAATTCCTGATTCTTTTTCCGAAATCGTTTGTGGTGAATTGGTCAACAATCTCAATTCCATCATGAAGTTTTGATTATTGGAAAATGAGTTTTCAGGTTGATTAAATGATTCTCGAATTCCTCCGATATTTCTTATTAGAAGTTCGTGTTCTTGGATTAGTTCACACTTATATTCCTCCTCAGTTTCCTGCTGATTTAGCCATCCGCAAATCTGTCCATCTAAAGTGTCCCAAGCGAATAGGATGTAATTTATATTATCAATTATCAAGTAAGTCTGTCTTGACTTAACAATTAATTCAGAAAGGTTTGGGAAAACACCCTTGAATTCCTCACTTAATCGTATTTCTTTTTGCTCTTGAAACTCGATCTTGGAATTAGGATTCAGAAACCAACTTACCTCAGACTTAAATGCCTCAAAGTCTGTATTCATTTCTTTTTTCTTATTTCTGCTGAATATTCCCATTAAATTGAAGATAATGGTTAATGTATGAATCGGAGCTTTGATTTGAGCGTTTGTCATGTGCGGCTATGATTTTACACATAATGTTATCTCCTTTTTATCTCCTAAGCCAATCAGGAAGTCCATTAGTATTAACCACCTTAGTTAAATTGTTTTGTTTCAATATTTCTGAATAGGTTTCAAATTCAACGTCTTTATACCATTCAATACATCCTTCTGGATTTACAGATATTCCGCTTTCAGCATAACCCACTAATTCTTTTGGTATCCAAGTCAATAATGTTCGGTTTTGGATATAAAACCATGCATCAATTGGTGGACAATTATAATCATCCAGCAACCCGAATGAGGACACGCAAGCGGCACCGTCTATTAATGTCTCATCAAAATGAAATGCAAATATTTCACCTTCAAAACCATATTCGTTTAATACGTCTGGTTTCTCTTCCTTAATTTTTAGTTGAGTCTCAAATAATGATTCTATCAACCCTTCATTTTCCTGCTCGTATGGATCTTTAGTCCAATGAACATATTGCCCAAAGAAGTTTTCACCTGCCGATTTTTCTACAAAATCATATTTGAATATAGGCTCTCCGTTAAAAGTGGGATTAATACTCCTGAGAATTGATGCGTAATTTTTTTCAGTATTTTTTAACTGAGCTGAGCAATAATTCTGCGTAAGTAGAAGCTGTCTATTTAATTTCTCGAAATCCATTTATTTTAATCCTATTGGAGATAACGGTTTGCATATGGCTTGTAGCGGTTTCGAAGCACTTTCCTGTCCACCGAAACCAAAACCAGATACGGAACGAAAACCTTGCTGGAAGCCGTTCAACCGCCATAAGCTATATGCTTTGTTAGGAACTGGCTTTTTATTTCTTTCCACCGAAAAGTCTTGATAGAAAACCTTGTTTCACTCGTTTCTCAACAATCCAAATCGGTTCGTCAGTCGGTCTTATAATTTTTGTATTCGGACCTGATTTTCCCCAAGGAAATCCTGTTTTTATTGGTTTGTCAGTTAAGTCCGCAACTAAAAACATTTCAGGTAACTCAACTTGTCCGTTTTCAAAATTGTAGTCCTTTTGATTTTTCTCCATTATTCCTACTTTCTCGTCCCAAATTTCCATTACTGTCTTTTCGTGAATTATGTCCAAGTTAGATTGATTACCCTTTTGTCTGAACTCGTCAACGTGTTTAATGAACTCCGTTAAATTTTCAGAGTGTTTTACTATTACAGCAGGGTCGTGACAGACATAGTAAACTGACTTCCAATTTCCTTTTGAGTCAATCTCTAAAATCCAAAAATTCCCAAATCCATCTCCTGCTAGTTGGATTGAGTTTGGGAACAATTCTTCAAATCCGAAATGACCGAATGCATCAAAACGCACTTCTTCAAGCCCATAGAATTCAAAACCTTTGCTGAATCTTAGTAATTCTTCGATTTCGTTCGGTAAATTGTTATTTGAAGTTGCTCTTTTAGACTTTCTATTTCGCTATCAGTCATTCCGTCCAACAATTCAACCTTATACGAATCACCGTCTTCAGATTCGTATTGATTCTAATTGTTGTTTAGGTGTCATTTCTTTTCGGGTTCTTTTAGCTTGTGCCCAACGCCCAGCCAACTGCTGGCGAGCACTTTCAAGCTAATAATTTTAATTGATTTTCATAGGTTCTTTAAGAGCACAACATTTCCGGTGAGTACTCAATACCCGCTTGCTGTTGGCGATTGTTGTGCTTTGTTTATTTTAATTCTTTGTCCCATTCATAAAAATCAAAAATTTGTTTACCTCCTTCAGGATGGACACATATTAATGAAAATTCTCCAAATGAAATTAGGTATACTTCATCATCACCTGGAAAACTAACCTCGAGTGGAAATCTATCACTCTTTAACAATTTTAATTCAATCTTTTTGCTATCAGGCAGATTTGTAAAATAAAAATAACGACCTGTTTCATCAGGTTCTATATATTCCACTATTCCTGGTTTTTCAAACCCTTCACTTCTATATATCACAGGGAGTTCTTCAAACCATTGTTCTCTTCCATCAGGATGTTTGCATAATAATTTCCTCTTTTCGTAATCAACAGTTATGCGATACCTACTCTTAGTATTATGAAAACTAACCAGTAAAGTGTGTGGATTATCGAGCTTGCCTTTATTTAGCAATTCTATCTTTTTTGGGTTTTGACTTGTCCAGTAATGGACTACATGCCCTCCTACAACACTTACATACTCATTCAATCCATTTTTTTCAAAGCCCTCGCTACGGTATTGAGAGAGGTGTTGACCGTAAGTATTGGACAATGAGATAAGAAGAAAAATATTTAATAATATGAATGAAGATTGATTTATTATCATTGCGTGAACTGATTATGGGGGGGGGTATAATGAAGCATAACGTCTAGCTAAGTGGGGATTAGAAAGCACTAACCTCTCGTCTCGCACATAGCCACGCCTCGATTTAAATTTAAAACTTGTGGCGGACTTTCCAAACCCTACTAAAATTTTCTGACTGATGAAACTCCATTCATTCATAGCGCATGTTGAACTAAACCTAAAGGTAGCTTTGCATTTGACAAAGTTTTACCTTTAAGGAATTCTAACTAAAAATTGTGTTTTTATGAAAAAAAAGCCCCACTTTATTAGAGAGTGCTTGTTCTTCGCTTCCTGAATTTAACCAACTCTACCAAAAACTCAAACGTCAAATCCGTCTTTCGGGTAAAAGTGAGTCTACCCTGACCAATTATAGTCGTTGCCTGGCCCGAATGGCTCTTTACTTTGAATGCAGTCCCCTGGAACTGGATGAAGAACAGGTACACGAGTATCTATATATGCTCAAAACCAGTCACCGTACCCCTTCGGAGAGTTTCTTTAAACACACCATGTATGGTTTGCGTTATGCCTATCAGATGATGGGCATGACCGAACTGAGGGTCAAACTCCCATCCCTGAGTAAACCCAGGACCCTGCCCGTAGTCCTCAGCCGACCGGAGGTCAAAACCTTGCTGCTCACTCCCAAACTTCTCAAACACCGACTCTTGTTAGCCCTTTTGTATGGTTGTGGTCTTCGGTCTTTTGAATTGCGTAATCTTAAAATCAAGGATGTGGACTTACACCGACAAATGCTCCATGTCCGTCAGGGTAAAGGCCGCAAGGACCGTTATGTCCCCCTGGGCAAGCTGCTTTGCCGGGGAATCAGCACTTATCTTGAGGCCGAAAAGCCCCTTGAGTGGCTTTTCAACGGCAATCGTTCTGCGGGTAAAATTGCTCCCCTCTCCCAAAGGGGTGTCCAATGGGTGGTGCGACAGGCCCGGGACCGGAGCCGGATCGCCAAAGATCTTACCGCCCATACCCTGCGCCATAGTTACGCCACCCATCTTTTGGAAATGGGCCTGGACATCGTCCCGCTCAAAGAACTCCTGGGCCATAGCAAAATTGAGACGGCCCTGGTCTATCTTCACGTCAGCCAGCTTGGTCGGCAAAAACCTTTCTCTCCCCTGGACCATCTCTATGAAAGCGGGCCATGAACCGGCCCCGTTTTGAAACCGCTCAGGTCCTCGGGCGCAATCATCATCAGTTTGCCCAAATGGGGCTCAATGCCTGGCAACAGCGTACCCTCCACGCCCTGAGAAAATGCCGTACCGCTGCCCTGGGGGGACATATCGCCCCATGTGACCATCCCGAGTGTGGAAGCATACACCTCAGTGACAATAGTTGCCGTAACCGACATTGTCCCAAATGCCAGGGACATCTTGGGGAGGCCTGGATCCGAAAGCAGGAAGACAACCTGCTCAACGTCCCTTATTTTCATCTGGTCTTTACCCTGCCCTCTGAACTACATCCACTTTGTTTGCAAAAGCCCCGGTTAATCTACAACCTGCTTTTCAAAACTGCCTGGGAAGTCGTTCACGATTTTGGCCAGAACCCAAAATGGCTGGGGGCAAAACCTGCGATGATAGCCCTATTGCATACCTGGGGACAGAACCTCACCTTGCACCCCCACCTCCATTGTATTGTGCCTGCCGGTGGGATCACTAAAAAAGGTCGCTGGAAAAAGGCCAAAAAGAAAGGGAAATTCCTCTTCCCGGTAAAAGCCCTCAGCAAAGTCTTTCAGGCCCGCTTTGTCGGGCAGCTCCGTAAACAAATCCAGCAAGCCAAGGACTTCTTTGAAGCCCTCTTTCAAAAGTCCTGGGTGGTTTATTGCAAAAATACCTTTTGCCGGGCCTCAGACCGTGGTCGGGTACCTCGGGCGGTACTCCCATAAAGTCGACCTGAGCAATCATCGGATTCTCAAACTAGGAGCAGATAACATTACTATTACGGCCAAAAACTACCGAAATAATGGCCAGAAATATTCACTCACCCTCAGTGATCAGGAGTTTATCCGAAGGTTTGCGCTCCATATCCTGCCCAAAGGACTGGTCCGAATCCGGCACTATGGATTCCTTAGCCCTTGTTGCCGAAAAAGCAACCTGGCCATCATCCGTAAACAAATTGGAAAACTGCCCCAAGTAAAACCAAGGCCCCCTCTCTTACACCGGAGGTGTCCTCGCTGTCAAAAGGGGAACCTTGTCACCCTGGCCGTCTTTGATTCCAGAGGGCCACCCCAGCATGGGCTCCGAATACTCCGAAATCAATCTTCCTAAACTCTTTTTAAAC
>CAWUIO010000049.1:0-46449 GCA_963922455.1 uncultured Microscillaceae bacterium | reverse complement strand
CTTGCAATTTCTACTCTCTAATATCAACTATCCCATATCCAATATCTCATCTCTCATCTCGCATCTCGCATCTCGCATCTCGCATCTCGCATCTCGCATCTCCCTCCTTAAGAGCCCAAAATTAAACGCAATTATTAATTGCAAATTAAAAGTAATTTTGTAATTTTGATTGCAAAACGAAAGTGATAATCCATAATACGGGCATTGCAATTATTGCCCTCGTGTTTTCAGGTATACTCGCTTCCTGTGGACCAAAACAGACTACATCAACAAGCGAGCAGGATGAATCAAAAAATGTAACAATGAGTAAAAAAGAAATCGTAGGCACTTTTTTAGGAGCCGTAATGAAAAATGACACCGCTACCATGCGGGAGCTTGCCAATGCTGATTATATCCAGCACAATCCGTTTGTTCCTACGGGCCTAGAGCCATTTATTGGGCTAATTCCCGTTTTGCAAGAAAATGGAACCCACGCTGAAAATATTCGAATGTTTGAAGATGGCAATTATGTGTTTATGCACAACATCTGGCATAATGCTAAACCCTTTGGCCATGGCTTTGATCAGATGGTCGCATTTGACGTCATTCGGGTAGATGACAAGGGCAAGGTAGCCGAACACTGGGATGGCATGGGAGAGTTGGTGAAAAGTACGGCTAGCGGAAGATCCCAAACCGATGGCCCAAGCGAAGCGACCGATTTAGACAAAACCAAAGAAAACAAAGCCTTGGCCCAAGCCTTGGTAGAGGATATCCTGATGGGCAAAAATCCCGATAAGATCACCGACTACATCAGCGCGGAGCAGTATGACCAACATAACCCGGGCATAAAAGACGGGTTGTCGGGTATCCAGGAAGCTGTAGCACAACTCAGCGCTCAAAACAACATGTTTAAATATACCAAAATCCATAAGGTATTAGGAGAAGGAAACTTTGTCCTTACCATAAGCGAAGGGGAGTGGAATGAAACGGACAATGTATTTTACGATTTGTTCCGTTTTGACAATGGAAAAGCGGTAGAACATTGGGATGTCATCCAAGCAATTCCCACCGAGGGCCTAGCCCACACAAATGGCATGTTTGGTTTTTAAATAATCTGATAGAAACTATGAGGCGGGGGATGTATAGTCCCCCACCCAGTACCTCATACACCATGCAGATGACAAATCCCCCCCAATAAAGTGCGGCTTAGCAAATCCCGAACCCCTGCTCGGCCGCAAATGCTTTGCGGTCGCATCTTTTGGGCATTTGTAAAGCCCTTTCTGCGTGTAAATTTGCGGAGGGGCATTACAAATGCCCCAAAAAATACAGGCGCATTATACATGCGCCCAAGCACACTATTTCATCAATTCCCAAAAACCTGCGCTTCCTAAGCCATCTCCCAAGACCGCAACAAAACACCACTACGCCGTTCTAAAAACCCATCCCTAAATCAAAGCATAAAAACCAATGAGTTTGCCCCCCTCCCCCTTTGTAGGTGTGAAGCCTAATATGATAAACCCATCCGGGAGACACATAAACCCATGCCCTCCGGAATACCAAAAGAACAAGCCTCCCATCTCTCCTCTCGCTTCTCTCCTCCCTCCTCTCCATCGGCTGAGGGATAGAGCGGCCTGTCTGAGCTCGTGTTGGCCTGGCGGGGAAAGGCAGCGAGTAGCGAAAGCCCGACCCCGGGGGTACATGGGTTCATAGGTAAAACAGAGGGGAAATCCCCGGGGGCAGCCCCAAAATTTTCATTATCCCTGCGCTTTGTGTATTTTAAATCCATGAAAAACCTTAAAGTAAATTGTGGGTCGGGGCTTTTGCTACTCATGCTCGTTTGGGCTTGTGGGGGGCAAGGACAAGCGCCCGAACAAAGCCTCTACACCAAAAGCCAAGTGGATTCTTTTATACAAGTCTATCAAAGCAAGCTGGAGCGCTATCTCCTCAAAGATGCTTCCCTGCAAAAGCAAGTGGTCTTAAACCAAGAGGGGATACACCTCTACACCCCCCAGGCCGATACCTTGGAGTATAGTTTAGCTTGGGACTTCTTGCCCTCCTTTAAAGAATTGGCCCAGCAATCTCCTGAACTTTTATGGCATCACTATCAAGATCCTGATAAAATCCCACTCCATCAAGTCAAGGCCCCAGATCCCCCTATTGTCCTCGAGAAAACCGACAAGCCGGATGCGGCCCTGGAACAACCGCTCTATGGAAGACGGATTGCTCTAGACCCCGGGCACTTTGGCATGAATTGGAAAGAAGCCCAAATGGAGCAAAAGTTTATTGACATGAAGCTAGCCAAGGGTAAAAAAGTGCAATTTTATGAAGCACGGTTGACTTGGTTTACCGCGCGGATCCTGGCAGATGAACTAGAAAAACTGGGAGCCGAAGTCCTCCTCACCCGCGAACTTCAACAAAGTGCCCTGGATATTTCTTATACCGACTGGTACCAAAATTATCGCGATACCCTGCCCGATGGTCAAAAGCCTTTAAGCCCTACACTTGCTTTTTTTAAAAAATTTAGAAAACCCGAGTTTATTGCCCGGGCCGAAAAGATAAATAACTTCCAAGCAGACCTTTGCCTTATTATACATTATAATGTAGATGCTGCCAATGCTCCATGGAAAGCCCCTAGCCCCCACAATCATAGCATGGCCTTTGTGGGGGGGAGTTTTATGAAGGGAGAACTGGATACCCCCCAAGCCCGCTTTCATCTCTTGCGCTTCCTGCTCACAGAAGACCAGAAAAACTCCGAACAATTTTGCCACGAGGTCTTGACTACCTTGGCCGAGGATTTGGGTATTCTGCCCATTCCGGCCCTCAATAATCAAAGTTTTTTACAAGATTACTGTCAAGCCATGCCTAGCCCGGGAGTCTATGCCCGTAATTTGACCCTGGCCCGAAAAGTTTACGGTACCCTGTGTTATGCCGAACCCTTGTACCAGGAAAATAAAGAGGAGATTCTTAGGCTAAGCACCCTGGATGACCGATGGCAGGATTACCAGGTCCCATCCCGGCTTAGGGAGCTTGCTCATGCCTACCGGGATGCTATTTTGCGTTATTTTCGTTTGTACCAGCCTTAATCGTCCTTAGGAAACCATCCAAAGGCGCCAAATGCCCGAAAGAAGGACAATCCCCAAGGAGAAGGGTATAAGGACCTTCCAGCATAGGTACATCAATTGATCCACCCGCAAGCGAGGATAAGTCCAACGGATCCACATCTGGACAAACACCAGGATGAACGTTTTTATAAAAAGCCAAAAAATAGCCCAAGCTGCCCCAAAAAATGTTCCGGGTTGGCCGCTGGTCCAATCGGCCAGGTTGACCGGGCCCATATTGGGGAAGGGTGTGTTCCAACTTCCCAGGAACAAAATTACGCCTAGAAAACTCACCAAAAGCATCATCGCATATTCGGCCAGCATGATAAAAGCCCATCGCAAGCCCGAATATTCGGTATGGAACCCGGCGATAAGTTCTGACTCCGATTCGGGGATATCAAAAGGGGCCCGGTTGCACTCGGCCAAGGAAGCGATAAAATAGATCACAAAGCCTATCAACAAAAAGGGCATTCGGAATATATTCCAGGTCACAAAACCTCCCACGTGGGTCGTTTCGATACCCCAGGCCCGAATTCCAAAGAGGTAGTTAACTTCGGGTTCGCTTTGCCCATAACTCAGTTCTTGGATCCAGATCCCTTGCTGGTAGGAAATTTCTTGTAAATTCAAGGACTGGCTAATCATAACCACCGACAAAATGCACAAGCCAATCGGAATCTCGTACGAAACAATCTGAGCCACCGAACGCATGGCCCCAAAAAGCGGGTATTTGCTATGAGAAGCCCAACCGGCTAGCAAGATCCCGATCACATCCAAGGATACGATGGCCATCAGGTATAAGACTCCCGTAGAAACATCGCTCCCGATCAAGCTCGGAGACAGGGGTATGACGGCAAAGCCGGCAAATACCGAAACAAAGATGATCAAGGGTGCCATCTTAAAAAGTAAAGCATCGGCATTAGCCGGTACGATGTCTTCCTTGGTGAGTAGCTTAATGATATCGGCAAAGGTCTGTAAGGTGCCAAATCGCCCCGTTTCCATGGGCCCCATCCGGTCTTGGATAAAAGCCGAGAGTTTTCGCTCAGCGTATACGCCCAAAAGAGCAAATACGGCTATAAATGGAAGAAAAATAAGTAGGGCAATCATAAATCTTTACCGGATAAAACAAACTTGGCCCTAAAAATAAGCATTAAATTTGCCTTCATCTAATTCCATAGAATTCTACATCTTTTTATCCTTATTATCTCATCATGCAACAAGATGCCCTTAATCTGGTACCGAGTTTAGATTTGAAGCAATTTGTCCAGGGCAATCCCCAAGAAAAGCAAAGGTTTGTCGCCGACATTGGAAAAGCCTTCCAAGAAGTAGGCTTTGTGACCATCCGCAACCATCCCCTAAGTGAAGCGCTACGCACAGAATTATACCAGGTTGTTAAACAGTTTTTTGACTTATCCGACCCAGAAAAACTAGCCTACCAAATTCCTGGTATCCACGGGCAAAGGGGGTATACGCCCAAAGGAAAGGAACACGCCAAGGGCCGAAGCCAGGGAGATTTAAAAGAGTTTTATCATATCGGCCAAGAACTGGAAGAAGGAGATAGCCTCAAGTCACGCTACCCCGATAATGTATTTCCCCAAGAATTGCCCCAGATGGAAACGATATGTCTGGATATATATCGAAAACTCGAGGAAACCGGGCGATATATCTTACAAGCCCTAGCCCTCCATTTAGGCTTGGAAGAAACCTATTTTGAAAGTCAGGTAGAAAAGGGAAACAGTATTTTACGGGCCATCCATTATTATCCTATAGAAGACCCTAGTTCTGTGGAAGAAGGAGCCGTCCGGGCCGCTGCCCACGGAGATATTAATTTAATAACCCTCCTGATGGGGGCGAGTGCCGAAGGTTTGCAAATTCTAACCCGCGATGAGGAGTGGGTTCCCGTGACCGCCCAGCCGGATGAGTTGGTCGTCAATGTTGGGGATATGCTAGAAAGGCTTAGCAATAATCGCCTCCGCTCTACCATCCACCGCGTGGTAAACCCGCCGGTAGATATGATGCATACGTCCCGGTATTCGGTGCCCTTCTTTATGCATCCTCGCTCCGAAATGGATCTCAGCTGCCTGGAAGGATGCATCGATGGAGATACCCCCAAAGCATATCCGGATATCACAGCGGGGGAGTTTTTGGATCAGCGGCTCCGGGAAATCGGCTTAAAATAATTGATAATCAGACAAATTTTAGTTCATTTGGCCTTAGTTTAGCCTCCCCTTTTGGCCATATGCCAGAAGGGGTGTATTTTAGGGCCATTAATCCAAACCTGTGCGGAGGGAATGCAAGTTAAAAAGATCCGCTATTTTATTTTCTTAAAGGATGTAGCTTGGTTGGCTATCTCGGCCTTTGGCGGGCCGCAGGTCCATATTGCTATGTTTATTGACTTATTTGTCGTAAAGCGGCGGTATCTTTCAGAAAAAGATTTCCTGGAGCTCAATGCCCTCTGTCAAGTATTACCCGGCCCGACGTCTACCCAAACGGTGGTAGCCCTTGGCTTTAAGATTGGAGGGCCAAGCCTGGCCTACCTAACCCTCCTCGTTTGGGCTTTTCCGGCGGTTGTGATCATGACCCTTCTAGGTATTGGCATTGCTTACTTTCGGGAACAAAGCATCTCCACCGAATTTATGCGTTTTGTGCAGCCTATGGCCGTAGGGATTGTTTCCTACGCAGCCTTTAGGATCACCCGGATGGTGGTACACACCAAAACGGGTTTTGCCTTGATGGTGGCTTCGGCTATTGCCGCGTATGCCTTTCGTTCTCCTTGGGTATTTCCCCTGGTGGTAGTCGGAGGTGGCTTGGTCACGGCTTTGAAGTTTAAGGCCCAGCCCAAAGAAAGCGATAAGAAACTTAAAATCAGCTGGGCCAATTTTATTCTTTTTTGGGGGGTTTTGATTTTGGCCGCCATCTTGGGGGGGCTTACAGGGCTTTTGCCCATCCGTCTGTTTGAAAATTTTTATCGGAATGGCAGTTTTATTTTTGGTGGGGGCCAGGTGTTAATCCCGGTACTGCTCACCGAGTTTGTAAAGTTTAAAGGCTATCTCACCGCCGATGAGTTTCTCTCAGCCTTGGGCCTGGCCCAGTTGGTACCCGGGCCGGTGTTTTCCTTTTGTGCCTTCATTGGGGTCTTGGCTATGCGCGAATATGGCTTGCTGGGGCAAATATCTGGCGGGCTTATTGCCAGTGCTGGCATCTTTTTACCGGGAACCTTCATTATTTTCTTCGTCATACGTTTTTGGGAACAGCTTAAAAAGTTTAGGGTCGTAAAAGCTTCCTTGGAGGGAGTACACGCGGCGAGTTCGGGCTTGGTCATAGCCGCCGCCATTTTACTTATTCAGCCCCTAAGTGACGAACCTATCAATTTTGTATTTATCGCGGCCACGTTTGCCTTGCTTTTGTTTACCAAAATCCCCTTACCTTTCTTGATTTTTGGGGGATTGCTCCTTGGGCTCGGGTTCGAGTTTTTGGGAGGAAGTATTTAATCCAAAAAAGTAGGGGCTTCCCCGCGCTAGAAAGCAACTTGCCCGCAGAAAAAAGGCTAGCGGCGCAGGTCGGGCTCTCACTACTCGCTGCCATTCCCCAAGGGCCAACACGAGCTCAAACATGCCGTTCCATCCCTAAGCCTTCTTTTGAAATTAAATCTTATATTCAGGAAAAAGACTAAATTAGAACTCTCAATAAGGAATACCATGGAACAAGGAATAAAAGAAGATAGCCCCTTAGGTAGATTAATGAAAAATTTACCCCAAATCGGGTATGTAGAGTGGATTGGTATTCGAGAAGTTAAACGGGGAGAGGTCATCCAAAAATCCTGTGTGGAGCTCAGCCCTGATCAGGGTATCCTGGGTGACCATTATGCTGGAAGAAGTGGCAACCGACAAGTTACCCTGATATCTGGAGAACACTTGGATGCCATAGCCTCTATGTTGGGGCAAGAAATCCTATCGCCGGCGCTTCTACGCCGTAACCTCGTAATTCGAGGGATCAATTTATTGGCTTTGAAGGGCTTGAGCTTTAGTTTGGGCGAAGCCCAACTAGAAATGACCGGCCTTTGCCACCCCTGCTCTCGGATGGAAGAAAACTTAGGAGCAGGCGGCTATAATGCCGTACGAGGGCATGGCGGGATCACCGCCCGCGTTATACAAGGAGGAAAAGTTTGCCTTGATGACCGCTTACAAGCGCTGGTATAATCGAGTGCATTGGTGGTTTATAAAAGCGCCATCAATTCTTTCAAACTGTATATTTCCGTTTGAACTTCGTAAGTATGCGCTTTTTTCTCGGGGTTAATATAGATATGATCGATCCCTACACTTTGTGCTCCTTGTATATCCGTTTTATAATTGTCTCCAATCATAAGGCATTCCTGGGCCTGGATGCCCAATTCGTTGAGGGCAAACTGGAAAATTCGAGGGTCAGGTTTTTTACAATTGGCCGAAGCCGAGGTTACCACCAGCTCAAAAAACGTATCAATTTTACCGGCTGCCAGTTTTAAGGATTGGATATCGGGAAAGCCATTGGTAATAATGTGCAGAGGATAGTCCTGCTTTAAATAAGTTAATACCTCCGTGGCATACGGAAGTAAATGTCCTTTCCGGGGGCAAATATGGGCATATTGCTGCGCAATACGATCACATAATTCCCGAGTAGCTGGGATGTGCAAACGTTCAAAGATTAGTGGAAAGCGACGGCTCCTCAAGGTTTTTGAATCAATCATCGTTTGATTGTAAGCCTCCCAGAGCTCTTCGGTAATTACATAAAAGGTTTGAACGAATGCTTCGGTATCCAAATTAGGGAAGTCTTGCAACAAGCGAAAGGATTCTAGGATCTCTAAAAGCGATTCCTGAGAGTTTCGGTTGAAGTCCCACAAGGTATGATCTAGGTCAAAGAAAATATGTTTGTACATAAGTTTACCTAGAGGTATTGAATTTTATATATAAATTTGTTAAAAGCAAATAATTAGAAACGTTTACACAAAACACTTGTTTTAAATTTATGATGCTTAGATTGTGTATTAGAAATGTAAAAATACGATTTTACCTCTTCTGCTTAATAGGATTATTATCTTTTTCTGAAGATTTAAGAGCGCAAGGAGAAATAGAACCTATTTATTTCTCAGGTTTTGTGGTTGGACCTTCCACTGAAAACGAAGCGGAGCCTATCCCTGGAGTCCACATTTATATTCCAAAAGCGGGTAGAGGTATGGCCACCAATTTTGATGGCTTTTTTACCTTGCCAGTTTTACCCGGAGACAGCCTCATCCTCAGTGCTGTGGGTTTTAAAAAGCATTATTACAGGATTCCCGAAGAAAAATACGATAGCTATTCGGTAGTGATTGAAATGGTGCAAGACACAACCCTTCTAGAAGTCATAGAAGTGTTTCCTTATCCTACCGAAGAATTGTTTAAAGAAGCTTTCTTAGCCTTGGAGTTACCCGATGAGGAAAAGCTCCAAAATCTTCGTAGAAATTTAGACGAGCGACAAATTGCCCGTATTGCTTCCGCCCTTCCCATGGATGCCAAGTCTAATTATCGCTACCAAATGTACCGCGATGTCTACTTCTTGGAAAATCAGACCACCCTACCATCTTACTCATTCCTCAATCCTTTTGCTTGGGCCAACTTTTTCAAGTCACTCAAAAACGGGGATTTCAAGAAGGATAAAGACAAATAAGCATCTACTTACATTATATAAAAAAGGCGGCTTCGTCTCTTGACTCAGCCGCCTTTTTTCCTTGAGTCTAGATAGTAATCACAAAACTTGCTTAGCAATGGGAAATACCCCTAAGGTGGGTTTTGGATTAAATCACACGTTAACCCTATGCTTTTCAATGGCTTAGGGATGGAACGGCCTGTTTGAGCTCGCCGCTGCTTGTGTGTTGGCCAGCGAGTAGTGACAGCCCGACCCGCGCTGGCAGGAGTGTGAAGGAGATGCCCAACAAAATAGCGCGGGGAAGCCCCTCAAGATCCTTTCTTTGAAAAAAACTAAAGCCTCGTTCAGAACGCAGGTATATCGCCGCTTATTTACTGCCCATACCCCTTGAAGAAGGGATGGCTAAGTTCCCAGGGGGGGATAAACTCCACCCAGCTCAAGCGAAAGAAAATTAAAAAAGGACTCCCAACCTTACAAGGCGGGGAATCCTCATCAATGCTAAAAATAGATTCTAAGATCTATATTAATTTTTCTTGATCACATCAACTAAATCTATATCAAATACCAGGATAGAGTTAGCGGGGATAAGATCACCATTTGCCACCGAACCATAGGCTAAGCGAGATGGGATCACAAAAGTAGCTTTAGTACCTTTATTGATTAAGGAGATTCCTTCTTCCCAACCCGGAATTACAGATCGGCTCCCTAAAGTGAAGTTTAAAGGCTGATACGTTCTTTGGGCATTATACTTTTGGTGATCTATGGCTACTTGCTTAATACTGGTGTCAAATACAGAGCCGTCTAATAATTGCCCAACATAATCTACCAAGACTTGGTCACCCATTTCGGGTTTCGGACCGTCCCCTTCTTCTCGGGTGACGATATATAAGCCTGACTCGGTTTTTTCTCCCTCTAAGTTCTTCTTATCCAGATACTTAATTATCTCCTGATCTTCCTTGGCAATGAGTTCTTCTTGTTCAAGGCGAATTTCTTCTTCGGTACGTACTTTTAAAACTTTTATTAAGTACTCAATTTCTTGACCTTCCGGAAAATTTTTAAGGAAGGAATTTTTTTGCATTGTATAATTCGTAACCTGCTGATTGACCTGGGTTTGAATCATCTGCCGTACGGAATCACTGGGCGCTTGGGCCATACTGGCTTGGGCGCGAGATTTCAACTGAACAATGGCTTGGTCATACGCTCTAGTGCGGATATTACGAATCGTATCAGAGGTAACAACAAACACCGCACTATCTCCTTCGCTCATCATCAACATTGCCTCAGAAAAATCGCCCTTGGTAGTATCTGGCGGGAACTGAAAGTTTCGGAAAGGATTTTTCTCGTATGTATTTTCTAATACCGAGTCGGTGGTAATATTGGTTACTTTAATATGGTAATCTATCAAGGTTCCCGCAGCAATTTGGCTTCCTGTGTCACTTTGAGAGAAAAAGTTAAACTTCAAACCGCTATCGGTTGTCTCCAAAGAGTAACTACCACCACCACCACAAGCACCTAGTAGGAGTATGGAAACTGCCACAAGGAAGCAGTTTTTAATATGCACGTTCATAAAATTTAGTGATTTATTGTAACAAAGTATAAGCAAATCCATAATGCGCGAAGTAAACTATTAAATTCTAGACTTATCCCTTTAGATCGGTTAAATTTTTTTTACTTTTTGAAATTGGGTGCGAGCATCAATCATTTTAAGCCAAATGACTTGCTTTTGGTCTTGAATGGATTCATAATAATAATGCCCATCTTTTTTTATGATCCGGCAACGGCCTAAATCATATCGTAGGGCTTCTACTTCATCGCCTTCGTGTAGAGGCATGCCTTCTTGGTCTAAGAGTTGAGGAAGATCCTGTTTAGCACCTTCCTCTGGTTTGTTATTATGGTTTTTCTTGAAAAATGAAAACATAGTAAAGATATCTAGGGCTCGATAACTGATGAGAAAAATAGGGAATTGGCAAATATCCGGTTGCTTCCAAACCAAAATGCCCGAAAGTTAGGATCATCCATAAAGCTGATTACTTTCCCCCGTCCGGTAAAAGTAAGTAAAACTGCCGAAGCTCCTTTCAACAAGTTCAAATTTCTGGGTGAGATGTACCCGCTCAAAAGCGGATCTTGGGTAAAAACAAAAGGACTTTGGTATACATTAGAAGAAGGCTTGGCCATTAAGTTACTTCGTTTAAATAGCGGCATGGTCTCCCCTTTAATTCCAAAGGCTAAGGGATGGCTGGCATCTATTTTAACTTCAAAGATAGCTCCTCCAATACGTTGGGCTCCCCGAAATCGTGACTTGTCTTTGTAGGGCAAACGGTTTACCGAATCGGAGTTGGGAGATTTAATAAAATCAATATTGGCCAAGCCTTGTTGCTTTAGCCAAGAGTTGGCACTACCTACCCCAATCAGGGTATTCCCCTTCGAGAGCCATCTTTTCAGTCTTTCTAAAGTATTCCCTCTTATTTCATTATAGGATCCACTGGCCATGATGATCGTATTATAATTATCCAGATTGAGAGAAGAAAAGCGCGATTTCTCGATCATAGGTAAGCTTACTCCGTAACGTTGGTCTAATAAATGCCATATTTCACCTATTTCATAGGAGCTCGTGCCATTTCCCACCAATAGCAAAGGTTTTAAGGGCCTTAGGTTTTCCCAAGATGCACTCCCCAAATCAACGCCCGACTGGGCAAAACCGCTGGCTACGGCATAAAAATTTACTCCCCATTCTTGACTTAATTGATCGGCCAATTGTCTAATCTCACTAACGCTAAGGGCCTGTTGGGCAACGGGAAGGAGTAAACTACCCATTTGAACCGAGATTGTCCCGTTTTTACCTGGCACCTGGGATATATCTGTGGCCACTTTTAGACGTAAACCTCTACTTTGCAATTGATGTAATACCCGCGGTGTATAGTAGGGTTCCCAGGGAATGATATAGGCTATATCACTATTTCCTCCAAGCACCTTGCCTGGGCTCAAAGTCCATGAGTCTATCTTTTTCCCTTGGGGCACCCTATCCAAGCGAGCAAAAGGTAGGTTAAAGGCATAAGGCAATGTCCAGGTAGATATATCGTAAAACAGACTGTCTTCAAACTCGGTCATCACTTGAAATGCCGCCTCGATGAGGCGATTTTGGGCTTGTCTGAGAGGGACATAATAGCCTGAGCCTGGCCGATAGCTTTGGCCATTGGCCCGAACAGTCTCCTCCAATTCGTATACCTCAATCTGGTGTTGTTTTAAGATATCTATAAAATGATAGTTACGCCCAGCATCATCGGGAGAGCCAAAGACGAGGGCCCCGCTTCCTTTTTTAGACTCCGCATAAAAATCTCTTTGCCAGCCCAATAAGTCAGTTCGGAGGCTATGGGTTGCCCGCAAAGTAGACAAGGCCGTATTAAATTGATTACGGACGGCGAAAGGAAAGCTCAAAATTCCGTTGACAGTTTGGCGATAATGCCCCCGGGCACTGGCTTGTTCGAATAAGATCCCTATTCCCCCGTGAATATCCGGATAAGCGGAACCCTTTCCATAGTAAAAATCATCGTAGTTTTCCTTGGTATAATAAAGAGAAGAAATGCTATCCAGGGCCCGAGCGTGAAATTGCGCAACCGATGCCGTTAGCTCCTGGTTACGAGCCATGGTTAAAGGATTCACTCGACTGGGAATCCCTGGCTGAAAGAAAAAGGTTGAATTGGAGCCCATTTCGTGATGATCGGTCAATACATTAGGCCGCCAACGCTGGTATTGTTGAATGCGGCCCCGTGATTCAGGATGTTGGACAAAAAGCCAATCCCGGTTCAAGTCAAACCAATAGTGGTTGGTACGTCCCCGGGGGTAAGCTTCATTGTATTCCCGGCTATTCGGGTCACTTACCAAATTTTCGGAACGGTGCATATTCACCCAAGTGGAAAAACGCTGGAAACCATCTGGATTGAGGCAAGGATCTACCAGAATGACTGAATTATTTAAGAGGTTTTCAATCTCGTTTCCTTGAGCTGCGGCCAAAAAATAAGCCAAGAGCGGAACCGAATTACTTCCACTGGCCTCATTCCCATGTATGCTGAACCCCTGGTATACTACTGCTGGCATAGTATTCAAGGTCAAACTTCCCGACTGACTGGGGTCGCTCAGTTTTAAATGCTCTTCCCGAATTTGCTCCAGCTTGGCTAAATTGGTCGGCGAGGATACTTGGATAAGCAAAAGGGGGCGGTTTTCGTAAGTGCGGGCATACTCGATCCATTGCATCCGGTCGGAACGCTCACAAAGCATTTTGAGATAATAAACCAGTTGATCGTGACTCAGGTGCTGCTCTCCTATTTCAAAACCCAAAAAAGATTTAGGACTGGGTATATCGGGATTGTATGTGTATCCGGAAGGCAAATAATAATTTAAATCAAGATCTTCCATCACCTGGGCTTGCGACCCAGCCGGGCCAAGAAAAATCAGAAAAGTAAGCCATAAACAGACAGAACGAGGGTCACGTATCATAGAAAGAATCGTTTTTATGTGAAAAGTGCGAATTTTGATGTGATGTCAAGCGATATAATCAGACGTTTTGTATAGTGCTTGAAATAGCCTAGTAAGCTTGCCTTCAAACAGACGAGGAAAGTAAAGCGATAAATTATTAAAAAACAAGCCCTTAGGGTTGATTATGCTAGGGGCTTTGCCTACTTTAATAAGAAATTAACTCTTGCGCTATGAAAGCGGAACAGATACTCCGTGCTTTCCGAAACCCGACTCAGGCCTCGGTTTCAGAAGATAAGGTATACATCATCGGGGCAGGCATTGCCGGTTTAACTGCAGCCAAAATTCTCCAAAATCACGGACAATCATTTCAAATCCTGGAAGCCAGTAATCGGGTAGGTGGGCGGATTTATTCTTATCCCGGTCTGTACCCCCACGCGGTCGAGTTGGGAGCCGAAGAAATTCACGGTGACCGCTCCGCGTGGTACCAACTCGTGCAAGATCATGGCTTTTCGCTTATGCCCTATGAGGATGAGTTTGAAGAACTTTATGAATTAGAAAATGGCTTGGTAGACGAAGATGCCATTGCCACCGATCCCGATTTGCTAAAAGCCATACAATTTGTAGAATATTTAGATCGAAGAGAGATCCAAAAAGATTGGGGCCCCAGCGTACTCGATTATCTCAAGGCCTCTCCATTACCCAAAAGAGTACATCACTTGGTCAAAGCTTGGTTGAGTGGAGAGTATGGCACCTCCTTGCCCAATATTGACTTAAAGTCTCTCCAAGATGCGGCCCGAAAGTGGTCATCCGGGCATAAAAACTTTATCTTGCCCGAAGCCTCCTACCAAGAGGTAGTAGATAAAATATTTTCCTCGGTATATCCTGCCATATCCTTCAAAAACGCAGTAAATAGGGTCGATTACTCTTCTTCTGGGGTACGCTTACTGGCGGCAGGGCAGGAAAGCTATTTTGGGAGGGCTTGCATATGTACCGTTCCTTTGGCCGCCTTACAATCGGGTTTCATCACGTGGATACCCACTTTACCGAGCAAAAAACTGATAGCCCTGCACAACCTGTCCCAAGACACAGGCACCAAAATCATCCTAAGATTCCGTAGCCGCTTCTGGCCTGAAGACACGGGCTCCATATATACCCGAGGTTGGATACCTGAGTTTTATACTTCTGCCAAAGACCAAACCCCCATCCTTACCGCCTACATTATGGGGGAACCGGCCCGAAAACTCGCCCAACTCCCAGGAGGAGCCCTAGCCTATGCTTTACAAGAACTAGATCGTTTGTTTGGCAATAAAATCGCTAGTAAAACCTTTCAAGAAGAAGTACTATACGATTGGTCGCAAGATAGCTGGATTCAAGGCGCTTTTAGCTATCCTGGCCCAGGAGCCGAGGCCTACCGGGAAGGCCTAGCTGAGCCTATCGCTAAGCAAATATTTTTTGCCGGGGAAGCCACCCACAATCAAGGACACGCCGCTACGGTACACGGAGCCTTAGAAACGGGCTTTAGGGCTGCCATGCAGGTATTAGGAAAAAAAATCCATTAATTTCTAAAAGGGGTGGATAGGTTCTTTCTTGTTTACAAAGGCCATCACGATGCTTATCAAAAATCCTAAGATAAATGTGACGATCAAGCCCATCATAAAGACAGGAACCGGTTTTAAAAACCATTCCGAAAAAGACAAGACATAGTCAATCTGCTGATCGCTCATGTCCGGGTTTTGGCTTACCAGTTGAATCTCGGCCCGTCTCAAAGTACGCTCTATAAACTCCGGATCGATCAAATAAATATAAATCACACTAAAACCCGCCGAAAGTATTGCGCCAAACAAACTCACCAAACTTCCCAGACTAATCCCCTGACCCATACTCAAATAGCCCTGATTGTCCCGCTTAAACTCCTTCATAGCCAAGTTGAGCACCAAGGCGACAATCACTATATTGAGGATTAGGTTCCACCAGCTTTGCTCATTAAGGCCTAAAAAATTCAAAATGAGGGAGTATATGATAAGCGTAACCCCCAATATGGCACCTTGGGTTAAACTGATGGATAATAAAGAGGGCGATTTTGAAGTTTCGGGTAATTCTTGGGTTTCCATGTTGTCTGAATGTTTTACCAATTAGTATACTTCCCTCCGAAAATATTACAAAGTCGGCAATATTTTTCAAAGCTGGGCCAATTTCCCTACTAAACAAGCAAAGAGAACTAGGGGCTGCCCCCAGCGATAGACCAGATTTTCCCGATAGCTCATCGCGTGCCGCCGGGGTCGGGCTTTCGCTACTCGCCGGCCCGCACACCGTCCAGCGGCGGGCTCAAACAGGCCGCTCTATCCCTCAGCCATTTTCAAGAACCGGGACAAAAAATTCGGGTACGGCCGTTTTTACATCGAGAGACAGATTGTTACTTGGGTAACATCAAACCTGTCATTAGCCTTGTCTATTCGCTTAGGAATTGCAGGGCCCTCAAAGGGTATTTTTGGACAAACATTTCGCTCCAGATCAAACCATCTAAGGCACCTGGCTCAAATTACCTTCTGTCTCCTCATCGGTTTCTTGGGGTATTTTCCAGCTCAATTGATAGTATCGCGTGGAGGCATCATCGCTCACACTTTTAAAGTTTTTGCTCTTCCAGATAAGGGTTTGATTATCCAGCCAATAGTACTTGTCTGGGATGTCGTGGATTTGGATGACTTGCCCCCGGAGTTTGAAACCGGCGGGAGTGATTTCCCAAATTTGTACATAGACCCCGCCCATCAAATAGTTACTAATATTTTGGTTGCTTACAAAATACTTCCCGTTGGGCGATAAAATAGGAAAATGATTCCCCGAGATATATATTTCATCTCCACTATTTTCGTGGATCAACAAACAATTGCCCCATTCCCAATGATGCGAAAGGGTGACGTGCACGAGCCCTTCTGCGCTCGATAAATCTCCTAAATAAAAAAAATTTTGTACTAACTCTCCAATTGCCGCATTATCCCGGTGTACTAAGCGAGTAGAGTCTGGTAAATTAAATAAAAGGAATGGGCCATCTCTTTTTACCTGGGGGTTTATCTGCAGTTTTTCATTTTCCACAGACCGCAAACAAGAATCAGCTGGCCAATTATGCTTGGAGCTCCCCGGACAAAAACTTTCTAGGGCAGCATCATAGCTGGAGATCCGGTAATTTTGATCAAAATCTTCCCGGGTAATTTTCTTTAAAAGCGCGCTAGAATCGCCCATGAAGGCCAACTGGATGTCTTGTCCTTCAAAATCTGAATCGGCTAGGCCTTCCTCTCGATCCTGCATGTAATTGTATACTAAGCGGATATTTTTGGGATCATCCATATCCGGATGGCGTATTTTTAAGAAAAATTGAGGGCTAACTGGCTCACTACCTTGCCCGCTGTATAAAGAGTTATTCCACCACTGCAACGTATATAGCTCCTCTTGATTGGGAAAGCGAACTTTAGTTTGCTTTAAATACGCATCGTGTGAAAGCACCTCTAAGTCAATACCTTCCTCAAATTTGGGGGAAAAGTAACGGGCTTCTACCTTAGCCCATGACTCCGTGATGTCAATTTCTTCTCGTACCCCTTCCAGGTAGGATACATATTGCCCTCTGGGACTGAGCTCGACCCAGGAAGCATAAGCATTTAGGAAAAGCGGGGAAATTTTATCGGGTAATTGAAAGTTCAACTTGGAATTACAGCTATCCAAATCGATTTGATAAACTCTTCGTCGGGATATTTTAGAGCTTTTGGGCTTAGCCCCTACCTTAGTATGGAAAAATGTATCTACCTGAGTTTCCAAAATCTCTAAGATTAGCTGATTTTTTTCATCATGAAAGAGATAATTTCCTTTATACCGTGACCTTATAGAGCTTAGGTCTTTTTTTAAAGCGTCTTGAGCCCAGTGTATTTCTCGGTTTTCTTGCAGGTGTAATTCAAATGCACTGGTATCTTTTCCCATAAATAAGTAACCCGTATGATTAAACTGGCTCAGGAAACTACAATTTAAGGAGTACATAAACACGTGAGCAATGGGCCAGGATATGCTCGACTGGTACTTTTGAGGAGCTTCTGCCGGTTTTTCTTTTTCTTCTTTTAGGGCTTGGGCAGGTTTAGGCTTTTGTTCTTCTTTTTGAGGGGGTTCAGGCTTTTGGGGGGATTGGCAGGTGAAGCAGGCCAGCAAGAGTCCCAGGAGGAAATAGTGTGTTTTCATGAGTTTGTGCTAAGATGGGCCGAAAATAGCAAGGTCCGGCTGCTTTTGCAAGGCATTGGGGCTTTCGTATGAAATTTAAGGGGCAGGTAATGGGAAGAATACCCAGTACCTGGGTAAACAAGCTTGAAAAACAAGTAGTTTGAGAAAACTGGTTCTGTTTGGGAGTCAAATGTAGGCCATGTATTCCTCCAGTTTCCACACTCCTCTAAAAAAGGCTGAGGGATAGAGCGGCCTGTTTGAGCTCGTAAGGGCCTGGCGGGGAAAGGCAGCGAGTAGCGAAAGCCCGACCCCGGCGGCACAGATTTTCCTAGGTAAGCCTCATGTTAAACGCCGGGGGCAGCCCCAAAAAAAGCCCGAACCTCAACGGCTCGGGCTAGCAAACTCAAAACATTTTAAAAAATAAGCTTGAGTGGGCGGTATTATCGGCGGATGCCCGGCAGGTTTTGCGGTGCGCTGAGCTTCCACTCAAAGGGTTGGGCCTTTTGTACATTGGGGTATACTTCATCCAAGGTTTCCCCTTCGTAGAGTCGCCCATTTTTCATCACGTAGCGTATGGTATTGGTGTGGCGGATGTTTTCCAAGGGGTTTTTGTCGGTGATGACCAAATCGGCTAACTTACCCGCTTCGATTGAGCCAAGATCTTTGTCTAAACCGATGGCTTCGGCCCCGATAATGGTAGCTACCCTTAAGGCATCGTGGGTACCCATATCGCCCGATTGCATGGCCCAAAGCTCCCAGTGGTAGCCCAGCCCTTGTAACTGCCCGTGGCTACCTACTCCAGAAAGCCCCCCAGCTTCTACCAAGTCTTTGATAAACCGGGCGTGCTTCGGAAACACGTGCTCTTCGGGCATAAACCAGGAAGAGCGACGACGGGTCTTGGCTGCCAGCTCTTCATAGGGAGTGAAGTGCTTTAACTTCTTATCCTGGTAGGGGTTTTCGGTGGCGTAGTAATAGTTTTCGGCAAAAGGCCCTCCATACGCCACGAGAAGCGTGGGGGTAACGGCCATTTTAGACTCGGCAATTGTCTGAGTGACATCCTTGTAAATGGGGGAAATAGGCAGGGCGTGCTCGTGGCCGGGATAACCATCTACCAGTTGGGTCATATTGAGTTTAAAATCCAGGCCTCCTTCGGTGGTGGGCATCAATTCCTGCTCTTTGGCTGCCATAATGATCCACTGACGTTGTTGGCGATTACCGGTGAGATACATTTTGATGGTTTTGGTATTGTAGTATTTGCTATACTGCTTCAATACCTTTTTGGCGTGTTCCAGGTTTTTGATATTGTATGACCAAAAGCCTACTCCAGGTCCAGTAGAATACACCCGAGGGCCATACATCATACCGGCTTCCACCATATCGGCGTAGGTTAAAACATCGGTGGTTGCGGTTTGAGGGTCCCGGGTTGTGGTGACGCCATAGGCCAAATTGGCAGCGTAGACCCATACCTGGTTTTTGTGAAGGTTCCAGGCCGGCCACATATGGGCGTGGGTATCTACAAAACCGGGCATGACGGTTTTGCCCTGTAAATCAATTATCTGGGCATCGGCTGGGACCTTGAGGCTACCACTTGGCCCTAGGGCTTTGATGCGCGCGTTTTCGATGAGGATATCTCCAGACTCAATAATCTCCTTACCTTTCATGGTGATAATCCGTCCACCTCTTAGTAAAGCTTTGCCCTCAGGGATATCTTTTTGGTAGCTTACCTCAATTTCTAACTCCTTTGCTTCATAGGTTTTAGGCTTTTTATCTTCTTTTTTCGGTTCATCCTCTTCGCCTTTCTTTTTATCTTCGTCTTCAGTGCCTTCGTCTTCTTTCTCGTCCTCGTCTTTTTCATCTGGGTCTTTTTCCTCTTCTCCTTCTTCTTTTTTCTTTTTGACTTCCTCGGCTTTGCGGCGGGCTTCTTCCCGTTTGGCCAGCTTTAGACTGTCGTCAAAGGCTTTGGCTTCATCTAGATCATAGGTAAAGAAGGAGCTTCCGAGCGTCCATTGTACTTGATTCCCATCTTTTGACCAAGAAGGAAATTCCCCTCCCAGTTGGGTAAGTTTACGGGAAGGAAACTGGGAGCTTTTGGGGTTGCTCACAGATATTTTGGGGGTTTTTCCCGCCATCGGAACGGTCACCACATAGATATCATTATTAATTTGGGCCAAGGCTTGTTTTCCTTGGGGCGACATCATAATGACACTCGGGCGGGAGGCCGTATTATTTTCGCGGGCATCATCGGCTTCACTGGCCGGGAGTAAGCAGTAATTTCCGTGGTCGTGGGCTTTCTCAAAGTCCATATTGCTGGAGCCGAAGGTTTTGATCCCGGTGATTTGAACGTGGTGTTTTTCATCGGTACCATCCCAGCGAATGGAAACCAAGCCCTCCCTTCCGTGGCTGAGATAGATTCTTTCTTTTCCTTCCACAAAATGGGGACGGGTGCGGCCATAGGTTTTGTCAATGACTTGTATAGAACCTCCATTGGCAGATATCCAGCAAAGTTCGTCGGTAGATCCAAAGGCGAAAGGCCCGGTAGACATTTGATAATTTTGGGAACTACCTCGGTGGAATACTATTCGGTTATTGGGGGCCCAAGCGGGGTACATATACACTCCTGGGTTTTGGGTCAATTTCTGGGGAGTGCTTTTACCTTTGACGTTTACTTTATAAAGGTGCCCTCCCTCTGAAGACCAAGTACTAAAGGCAATCGTTTGGCCGTCGGGCGACCAAGTTGGGTGGGCTTCGGTGAAGTTATTTTGAGTTAGGCGACGCGCTTTGCCCTGGGGCAAATCCATCAAATACAGTCGGTTGAGTACCGTAAAAGCCAATTGTTTGCCATTGGGTGAAAGCGCGGCATCTCTTAGCTGAGTAGCTAGCACTTCCTTTTGATCTTCTATGGGGTATTTAAACTCCAAGCGAGGCCCCATTTCCAATTCGATGTCAACTTCAAAAGGAATAACACTTGCCTCTCCCCCATTTACCGGAATCCGATTGATTTTCCCATCGTAGGCCGCCAACAAAGCGCTATTATCGGGCGTGAAAGTCATCGCTGGTAGTACACCGAGGGGAGCAATAGATTCCTGTTCATCTCTTTGTACCGGGTAAGCCAACCATTTTTCTTTCCCGGTAGTAAGATCTCTGAGGATTATACCCGTTTCGTCTTCGTAACGGGTACCGTAGGCTAAGTATTTACCGTCTGAGGAAAGCGTAGGGGTAAAAGCCGAACCATATCGAGAAGTTACCCGGGACATTTTACCATTTTCCCTATTATAAATTCCGATTTGGTACTGGGGGAGCTGGGCATTGTAATTCCAAGCGCCCATTCGTTGGGAGAAATAAACCAATTTACCATCCGGGCTTACTGCGGGATCAATGACCTTGATTCGAGCGGGTTTGTCGATAAGCTGTATCCCGCCCCCGCCAGTCCAGTGGTACATCCATAATTTAATATTGCGTCGGCCCCGGGATACGATTAAGTATTCTCCGTCGGGGGTCCACTCGGCAGAAAATTGGTTTTGATCTTTGCCCTTCGTGACTTGAATGGTGTCTTGATTTTCCATATCCAAGACCCAAATATTGTCAGCTCCACTTTTATCGGAGGTATACACGATTTTCTTACCGTCTGGACTGTACCGGGGGTGGGTATCATAGGCCATACCCGAGGTGATACGGGTCGCTTCCCCCCCCGTAGCAGGGATCTGATAGATATCCCCTAACATATCAAAGACTATATATTTCCCATCGGGACTCACGTCCAAAGACATCCAGGTTCCTTCTTGGGTAGTAAACTTGATTGTGCGTTCTGCCTCCAGTGGGAGGTCTTTTTTGGCTCCAGCTTTTTTGCCTTTGGAGCTTTGACTTTGGGCCAGTTGCCCGAAAAGTATCATGCTCAGCCCCAAGCAAAGGGTAATTATTCTTTTCATACTTGGTTTTTTGGGTTTGTTTATGAGTTTTTGATGAATGGATTCGAATTTAAGGAGAACTTCGGGATTTAGAAAGAAGGGAAGTCATTAGAGTAAGCATTAATTTTTTAAAGGCTTCTACTGAGCCATCCATTTTAAACCACTTCTACGCGTAGCTTATTCCCTTTTTTCTTCATTTTTTGGGGGACATGACTCAAAATTTCTTGCTCGAGCCGCTCGATAAGTCTACGTTTTAAATCCTGCCGATGCACGACGATACTAATCTCCCGAACCGGTTCTGGGGTATGAAAATAGCGGACCCGTTCCATTTGCTCCGATGAAAAATCGGCAATAGCTAGCTCGGGCAAGAACGTGATGCCCCGCTTTTGTTCTACAATTCGTTTTAATACCTCCAAGCTTCCTGTTCGAAACTCTAAATTTCCGGCAATACCCGGGCGCTCTTGCTGACAGAGCTTAATCACTTGATTTCGGAGGCAATGTCCTTCGCTTAAGAGCCAAACTTCTGAAGCTTGTATGTCTTGCACATCCAATAAGCGTTTCTCAAATAGTCTATTACAATCGGAGACATAGGCTACAAATGGCTCATAAAATAAGGGGGTTTCTTTTAAGGAATTTTCCTCGAGGGGGGTGGCCAGTAAGCCCACGTCCATCTGTCCGGATTTGAGTTGGTAAATAATTTCCTCCGTGTTCATTTCATGCACTGTGGTATTTACCTGAGGGTATTTTTCGGCAAAGCTGGGTAAGAAAAGGGGCAATAAATAAGGAGCCAAGGTAGAGATAATGCCAATGCGCAGGTGCCCTTCCACTTTGGTGCTTTGGTCTTGGATGATTTCACTCATTTTTTGGGTTTCACTCAAAATCACCCGGGCTTGTTGCAATACCAAATGCCCCATGTCGGTGGCTACAATCGGCTTTTTACTGCGGTCAAATACTTTAACCCCCAATTGATCTTCCAGTTTTTGGATTTGGAGGCTAAGCGTAGGTTGCGTCACCCCACAGCTTTCGGAAGCTAATCCAAAGTTGCGATGATTGTCTACGGCTACGATATATTCTAATTGCGTTATTGTCATAGGTTTTATCAATTTAATTTTGATTTAAATTAATATTGTAAATATAACAAGGTGTTTTAACTTTGGAAAGAAGTTTAGGCAAATTGTTTATATTGCTAAGAGCAGCATTATATTCTTGATACTAAACTGATAAAATATATGGATACCCTTCATAATCCTATCCGTCAAGGTGATTTGGCGGCTGTACGAAACATGGTGGCCCAAAATCCGGCTACGAGTGAGCTAAAAGATGAAAAGGGAGTCCCTCCTCTCATCTTGGCCAGTTATAATGAACAAATGGAAATCACCCGTTTTTTGATCGAGCAAGGCGTGGATGTCAATGCTAGCGATTCGGTGGGCAATACGGCCTTGATGGGGGTTATTTTCAAGGGTTACAAGGAAATTGCCGAGTTGCTCATCCAGCACGGGGCCGACATCAACCGGCAAAATACAATGGGAGCCACCGCTTTGATCTATGCAGCTACCTTTGGTCAATTGGAAACAGCCCGAGTGCTTCTTGAGAAAGGAGCCAATATTTCTTTAAAAGACGGTAAGGGCCATACCGCCGCCGACCATGCCCACATGCAGGGCAATCAAGCTTTTCTAGATTTACTCAATAAGTAATTGAAGGGGCTGCTCCCACTTGTCACGGCATCAAGGGCTTACATCGTGTGCTTGGGTGCACACGATGCGCCTGTATTTTTTTGGGGATTTTTCAGGCCCCTTCGCAAATTTAAAGGCAGAGTGGGCATGATAAATGCTCGAAAGACGCGATCGCAAAACATGAGTGGCCGTGTAGTTTTGTCTTTTACTAAAAAAAGCCTTTCGCAAATGCGAAAGGCTCTTGAATATTCCTTTAAAAAAGGGATTTAGATTTCGTCGACATCGGCTCCCTCGGGCATAGCGTACATCTCATCTCCCATGGGGCCTGCCATGAGGCTGACATTTTCAAATGTGACGCTGCTTTGTTTTTCGCCAAGCTTACCCTCTTTATATTCATACCAAGTGAAGATTTTGGGGAGGGTAAGTCCTTCTACCTCTTGCATTTCTTCAAAATGAATGGCACTAAATTTCTCATTGGCTTTTTGGTCGAAATACGAAACGGTGTAGAGCATGTAGGCGGGCTTCTTCGTATCAGGATTTATTAAAATACGGAATTCGTCTTGGGGAGAATCACCGACACCTTCGCCAAAAGTAGCCCGTACCACTTCATAGGTCTCTCCGCCTAAATCTTGGTTTTCCATCTTCTCCAGGTTAACCCCAGGATCAGACAAAACAAAGGGTACAGAAAAGAAGTAAAAGTACAAACTGCTATAAAAACGGGCGGGTACATCCGGCACAGCTTCTTTGTTGGGGGTGACCCATACTTGCTGCCCATCAAAACCAATGTTAAAAGAATCGGCTTTTACCATAAGCCGTCGGTCTTGCAAGTCAATGACCTGGTGATCATCTCCTAAAAAACCACCTTTTAGATCGTACTCTAGAGTACGAAATTTCGCCCAAGCTTCTAAACCTCCTAAGGCCTCTAAAGTGGCAGCCAATTCTTGGGGAGTATTTACTACTGGAGCCTCCTCGGTATTTTCTTCTGGCTGATCCGAAACGGTCGGGTTTTCTTCTTGAGGGCTTGTTTGGTTTTGACAAGCTCCTAAGAATCCCATGAATAATACTAAGCTAAAAAGACGCATGATTGTGAGCATTTGGTTATACAATTGAATCTGCGGCAAAGCAAAATGGAAATTGGAGATAATTATGTCGTACGGGAGACAGCTGGGCTTTTAGAGGAAGGCAGTAATTTCCGGTTTGGAATACTGAGTACTGGAGGGGGACTTTACACGTGTAGGAAGCAATGGATTTCCAATTTATAAGGTGTATCTCTCCTCTTTTCTCGAAAAATGGCTGAGGGATAGAGCGGCCTGTTTGAGCTCGTGGGGGCCCTGTGGGGAAAGGCAGCGAGTAGCGAAAGCCCGACCCCGGCGGCACGGGATGTCCTATCGGGAAAATCTGGTCTATCGCCGGGGGCAGCCCCTGGGAAAAAAAAACCCGACTCAAAAAGAGCCGGGTTCGATCAGTTAATCACAATATACCCCTCATTAATTTAAGGCCTGGATGGCCTTTAAGGGATGGATCATCTTCCCGGTCTGGCTTGTATTGCTGGTTGCCTTACCGGTATTCTTCAATATCTCATAGGCTTGTTTTTGCGTCAAATCAGGCTTTAAGGCTTTCATTACGCCCAAAAGGCCGGCCACATAAGGAGTCGCCATGGAGGTGCCACTGTAAGCAGCATATTTATTTTTGGGGATGGTAGATAAAATATCTACTCCTGGGGCAGCAATCCCCATCGTGATCCCTTCAATGGTATTAGAAAACTTCGCTTTACCCATATCTTGTCCTAGCGCGGTAACGGTAATTACGCCCTTACAGCTCGCTGGAATATAGTCTTTGGCATTGCGGTTATCATTCCCGGCGGCCACCACGACGATGGCCCCTGATTTTTGGGCATAGGTGAAGGCTTCATCATAGGCGCGACGGGCCATGCCTCGGGCCGGCCCACCTAGGGACATCGAGATGACATCGGCTCCATTGTCGGCCGCTTCAATTATTCCGCGTAAAATATCATCTTGGGTACCCATACCAAAGTCGTTTAGGACTTTAATACTGGTTACTTCCACAAACGAACCATCTAAGGAAAGGGAAGCTACTCCTAGTCCGTTGTTAGAAACAGAAGCGGCAATACCCGCACAGTGGGTTCCGTGACTTTGTACATCACGATCGTATTTGCTACGGGTGGATACGTAATTGTCTTTTATGTCTTCGTGCTCGCCGTCAACTCCGGTATCTAGGATGGCAATTTTGGCTTTTTTCTTGGGCTTTAATTTCTTTTTGCGGAGGTGTTCGTAGTACGTATCTACTTCCATTTTCTCAAAGCCCCACATTTGATCTAGGTTAGGATCGTTGATGCCGTACTCTTTGCGGGGAGGTCTTTGGGAGTTTTCGCTGATACGGGGCTGTTCTAATTTGATTATTTCGTTTTCCTCAACCCAATCCACTTGTTTGGTCTCGTATAAGAGTTTTTCAAGTAATTCTTCGGTAGCTTCGCCCGTTTCACTCAAATCAACCAGGTAGTATTCTTCCAGATTGGAGTATTCGGCGTGTTGCAGATTAGGGAAGGCCGGACGAATTTTAGCATCGTACTTGGCCAATAGTTCTTTTATTTCTTCTAAGCTTTGAGGGCCGGGTTTGATGTCTATCAATAGCTCGCCGTCATCGTTGAGTTGGGGCGTTTTGGTTTGGACTATTTCACTAGGCTGTTGGTATGTATTCCACATTTTTTCCACCTGATTGGGGATCAGGTTAGAGTATAGGAAATAACCAGCCACTCCTACACCCATGGCCAAGAAGAAGAAACCTCGGCTACTTTTCATGTTATTGGCCAGAAGGAACACCACGACAAAGGCGACGACATCCCGGGGGACCATCAACAAAAGCTTGTAATAGAAGCTAAAATCGGTCAAAAATATGATAAAGGCATAAGCAATAGATGCCCCCCAAAAGCTAATATTGGGGAGAATGGTATTTTTATCTTTGTAAATGCGGTAAAACAACCATACTACCGAAAGGAGTATGCCTACAAAGAAGTAAGGATATAGGACATTATACATGGTATGGGATCTTTATTGAATTCTTTATTATGAGTCGTTTGATATAGGAATATACGGATTTCCAAGTCTATTGTCAAAACTTCTTTCAGAATATTAACATGAAAACGAAGAATCAGGCTAAGACTTGTTAAATTTTTTCTTAAAGTAATCGTAAGCTGCATTTATTTTCCGAGAAATTTTCTCGGCATCTTCTCGCATGCTTGAGTTGGCAAAACGATCTGGATGATACTTTTTCATTTGCTTTTTGTAGGCACTCTTGATTTCATCGAAGCTAGCTCCGGGCTTTAAGTCCAATGCTTCGTAGTGCTTTTTTTCCATAGGGTCAGGTCCAGAGGAGGAACCAAAATTTCCTTTTCCCTGTCCCCCTTGGGAGCCATAGGCATCTCGGTATTTTTTGTATTGGCGGTGGCTCCAGTTGCCCGTGCCTTTGCCATACTTATCTTCATAGGATTTAGCCTGATCTTCAAACTTTTGAAAATAGGCGTCAAATTTATCAAAGGGATTGTTTGACTTCGGCTCGTATTTATACTTGTAGCTTTCGTAGCTAGCGTGCGGGTCTTTTTGGAAGTCCTGATAGGCCTCTCGAAATTTGCGTCTTTCTTCGGCATTCAGGCCTAAATCGTCCATCATAGCATTAAGTTCGCTTTCCGAACGTGGTGAATCATAATTGCCCAATAGTCGGCGGATGGTTGGATCTTCAATAATAGCCTGGAAGATCTCCATGAGCATTTTTGCAATCATAGGTATTAGCTAATGAGTGTGGCTATAAATATTAGGGTTTTACTACTTTTTTAATTTGTATGGCCGTTCCCCACATAAATACAGACATGGCATTGTCTACTTTTTCGGCTTGTACTTCAACTTCTAATCCCTCTTTTTGCAAGGCTCCTGGCATTTCGAGAGGGCGCCAATTTTGGCCATCCTGGCCTTCAATCCCCCAAAAACCGGGACCCAGGCTCTGATAAATTACTTTTCCTTTAATAGTCATCATGGATATATTCGTATTTATTAAGACGTTTAAAGCAGGGAAGTGGTTCAATATACTTTATTTTAAACAAGATATTACTTGCTTCTCTAAAAAATATCACAGAAGCGGGTTTTCCCGGAATTTTAATAGAAAAACACATCTAATATATAGTTATATATAAGATAATTATATATATTGGAGTAAATCATTAATCTATGGCATCAAAAGAATTGATACGGGGCACTTTAAAGACCCTCATTCTAAAACTTCTGGCGGGCGGAGAGCCTATGTACGGTTACGAAATCACCCAGCAGGTTAAAGCCCTGACCCAGGGTGAGATTCAGCTTACTTTCGGGGCGCTTTACCCAGTTTTACATAAGCTCGAGGCAGATGGTTTATTGGTCACCGAAACCCGCATTGTAGATAATCGCGCACGAAAATATTATACTTTAACGCCTTCGGGCGGAGAGATCGCCAAGGAGAAAATGGAAGAACTCCAACAGTTTATTCACACCTTACAATCATTTTTAGATTCCAAACCATCCCTTAATTTGTCTTATGGCTCGATTAACCCTTGAAGAATTGGAGCAAATTTGCCAGTTGGTCTTACAGGCCGACCTAGAAGATGAAGCCTTAGAGCAAGAACTTATTGATCACATTTCTTGCGAAGTAGAACATGCTATGGATTCCGGGCTAGCCTTTCCCCAAGCCTTTCATACGGTAGTCTCCCCTATTGATTGTCTAGCCTTGCAAAAAGTTGAGCAAGATAAAATAAGCCTCATCCGAACGGGAAAACGCCTTAAAAAAGAGTTTTGGAAAAACCTTAAGCGCACAATCCTCTGGAACCTGGCTTCCTTCTCGATTTTTGTTCCTGCTCCGGCCTTTATGTATGGTTTATGGATTTTCTTAGGACATGTGGGTGGTTTCAGTGCCAGTGTGGTGGGCACCTTCTACTTAATCCGTTGGATGAACACATGGATCGAGTGGAGTCAATTTAAAAAAGAATTAAAAATTACGGGAGATTGAGGAAAAGATCGTCAACTAAGCAGCATTTGATGAACCAATACGGGATGGATACGTTTTTAGGGATGAAAAGAAATTTTTATTTACGGTAGAAATTCCCTAAATTTTTTCCTGAAAGGCCTAATACTCCCCATGTTGGTTCAACACTATTATCCACAATCGCTCTCAGCGGCCCGTTTGGACAAATTCTTGGCTAATGGCTGGTTTCGGAGTGCACCTATGCTCTACCGTTCTCAGCTAATTTGCTTGGAACAAGACGTCTTTGCTACCATTAATATAAGGCTTAGACTTCGGGAGTTTGACTACAAAAAAAGCCTTCGCAAAATCCTTCGGCGAAACGATAAGCAATTTCATTATAAAGTAGGGCCCGCCCGCCTCAACCGAGAAAGGCAAGCTTTGTATGATGGACAGAAACACCGGTTTAAAGGATTTATCTTTGATACGCTCGAGCAGTTTTTCTTTGCCAATACTGATATCAATGTTTTTGATACCCATGAGGTTTCTGTATATGACGGAGACCAACTCATTGCAGTGGGCTTTTTTGATATGGGCAAGAAGAGTATCGCCAGCATCCTGGGCTTGTATGATCAACGTTATGAAAAGTATAGCTTGGGCACCTATACCATGCTCCTTGAGATAAAATATGCCCTGGAGCAAGGTATGAAATACTACTATCCGGGATATATTTTAGACAAACCCTCCGTTTTTGACTACAAGCTCAAGCTCAATGACGGCCATATGGAGTACTACAACTGGAAAGGCCGTTGGCGACCCATCGATCGTTTGGCCGAAGAGAGGCTCCTCGTGCAAGTACTTCGGGAAAAAATCCTGGCCATGCAAAAAGTAATGGATCACTTCAAGATCCCCTACGAACGCATGTTATACCCTCTATTTTCGGTAGGTTACCTGGTATTTTTTGAAAATAATTTTATGCGAAGCACCCTTTACTTGGTCTGCTTCCCTATGGAAAATGCCTCCGAACAATTAATTGTAGAGTACTTGTTGGAAGAAGAAACGTATCGGCTCAGTTGGATACGCCCTTGCCCCGAATACCAGGACTTCATCAATATGAATATTTCTCCCGATTTAGAAAACTCAGGGCATTATTGCTTAGATCTCCTTCGATACGAAGAAGTGATTATGGAAGATGAGCAAGCATTCCGCATTGCCCACCAATTGATGCGCATGTTCTAGTTTCTGTATAATTTGCGGAATGTCTCAGAATACTATTCAAGAATATCATCTCAATCGGCACAACCCAAGCCAAATACACTTTCAATGCTATGATGCCGAAACCTATTTAGCCAAAAACTGGGAACCGGCCACCAAAGCTCATCGGCATTCGTATTATCAAATCTTATGGTTTGAATCTGCAGGAACCCACTATGTAGATTTTGCCACCCTGGAACATCCCGCCTCGGCTTTGTTTCTGATTAAACCGGGGCAAGTTCATTATTTCTGCCCAAAATCTCCCAATAAAGGCAAAATGATCCATTTCAATGCCAGCCTCCTGCGGAGTTCCGACCGCGATGGGCAGCATCTTTGGAATAAGCCCGTTTTTCTCCATAGACCACACCCTTTTGTCATCATTTCCGACAAGGAGCGCCCAGTATTACAAAGGATTGTTGGAGAGTTGGCCATCGAGCTACACGATCAAAAATTTTTATTCGCAGAGCAGATCTACCATCTCCTCTCTACTCTCCTCTTACGTATCGAGCGGGTACTCCTTTATCAAAGCAGCCCAGAAATTCGGGAACCGGTAGATCAGGGTCCAGACTACCTGGTTCTTATGGATTTTTTAGAACTACTAGAAAAGCATGTAAACACCTTTTACACGGTCCAAGAATATAGTGACCAGCTTCACATCCATCCCAAAAAACTCAATGCCCTCAGCCGTCGTTTTATGGGACACACTCCCGCCAAACTGATCCAAGACCGTAAAGTTCTAGAAGCTAAAAGGCTCTTATCCAATTCCCGCCTAAGTATTAAAGAGATTGGCTATGCCCTGGGTTTTGAGCAGGCCACCTACTTTAGTCGCTACTTCCGTAAGCAGACGGGGCATAGCCCCAAGGAGTTTCGGGAGAGCCTTCCCTAATGTGCCATCCTTCTTCCCAATAGTGCCATGTTTCGGCCTACCTTATCCCGTTTTTTGTAGTGTAATCATTACAGAAAACGAAAACATACAATCGTATGAATACTCAAGCATTGATCATCGGGGGAAGTAGTGGCATCGGTTTAGCCACGGCCCAAAAATTGGTAGAAAAAGGAATTGAGACCATCATCTTGGGCCGCAATACCGATAAACTAAAAGCAGCCGAAAAAGCATTGGCTGCCTTGGGTCCAATTCGTACTCAAGCCCTAGACCTAGCCGACCTAGAAGCAGTCCGTAGGTTTGCCCAAGAGATTCCTCAGAAATATCCCGGAGTAAAATATTTGGTCAACTCAGCTGGATATTTTAACCCGAAACCATTCTTAGATCACGAAGAGGCCGACTACGACATCTATCACGATTTCAACAAAGCCTTTTTCTTGATCACCCAGGCGGTTGCCCGATTGATGAAGGATCAAGGAGGAGGATCTATCGTAAATGTGGGCTCTATGTGGGCCAAACAAGCCATTAAAGCCACTCCTTCCTCTGCCTACTCCATGGCCAAAGCCTGCCTACACAGCTTAACGCAACATCTGGCGATGGAATTAGCCGACTACCATATTCGGGTTAATGCCGTATCTCCAGCCGTAGTAATCAGTCCGATTTATGAAGCTTTCATCGAGCCTGAAAAAGTTGAAGAAACCCTACAAGGTTTCGACAGCTTCCACCCCATCGGACGTATCGGACGTCCTAGCGATGTGGCCCAAACCATCGATTTCTTACTTGGAGAAGAAAGTAGTTGGGTCACCGGAGCCATTTGGGACATCGATGGCGGGGTTATTGCCGGTCGTAATTAATACTATTTCTCTGAAATTTGGCCTCGAGAAAAGCGCTTCGGCGCTTTTCTCATTTTTTTAAGGCGGGTTCTCCACCCGTTTCTATGAAAATCCCCCAAGCTAACCTAGATTTGAGGCTTGAAGTAAAGGGTGGCCCAGACCATTGCTCATGGTAAAACCCTTTGACTCCTCAAACATAGCCATAAAATACCCCGATTATGCACTTTTTAGGATACATTAAGTGGAGCCCAAGCCCCACCCTGGTAGATTTAGGATTTATTTCCATCCAATGGTATTCCGTTCTTTTTGCCCTCGGCTTCTTTATTGGCTATTGGGTGATGCAAGGATACTTCAAGAAAGCAGGCTTAGATCAAGACAAATTAGACAGTCTGCTCATTTACGTGGTATTGGCCACCATCATCGGGGCCCGTCTGGGGCACTGCCTCTTTTACGACTTTGAATATTTTTCTCAGCACCCCCTGGAGATCTTCTTGCCGGTACGTTTTGAACCTAAGTTTGAGATCATTGGCTACCGCGGGCTCGCCTCACACGGAGGGGCTATTGGGCTACTCATATCGCTTTACCTCTACTCCAAGCGTTTCAAAGTGTCCTATCTCTGGCTACTCGATCGTATTTGTTTACTCGTGCCCCTGGCCGGTTGCTTTATCCGCTTAGGTAATTTGATGAACTCCGAGATTATCGGAAAGCCCACCGATGTGCCCTGGGCTTTCATTTTTGAGTTGGTAGACGATAAACCCCGTCATCCCGGCCAACTATACGAAGCCATTTCTTACCTGATCATCTTCATCATTATGCAGCTCATGGACCGCTACGGCCCCAAACGTCAAGAAGGGTTCTACCTTGGCTTTTTCCTTTCTACGGTGTTTGTCATGCGTTACCTTATCGAGTTTGTCAAAGAAAATCAATCCGACTTTGAGGCCTACCTGCCTATTAATATGGGGCAAATTTTAAGTATCCCTTTTATACTCATTGGACTGTACTTTTTATTTACCAAGCGAAAAGCCTTGAGCTCTACCACGTAGAAATCTGAAAAAATTAAGTGGTTGCTCTTGTAAGTAACTACTTGCCCTTGGCCGCAAGACACATATGGTTTTCGCTAATCCTAAGGTGAATTCAGGATTAGGCTTATGTATTGTACTAAGAAAGGAATTCTAGGGGCTTCCCCGTGCTATTTCCTAAAGTTTACATAGAAAAAAAACTACCCGCGCGGGTCGGGCTGTCACTACTCGCTGCCTCTCCCCACGGGCCTACACGAGCTCAGACAGGCCGTTCCATCCCTAAGCCATTAAAAAGCAGAAGGTTAATGTAATTATATCACGCACTTACCTTAATCACAAAGTATGGGGTCCGAAGTGCCCTATTGTATTTTACCCACCAGATAAAAGCATAAAAAAAAGGGCTGAAAACCAGCCCTTCTTACAATACAAATTTGATGGATTACTTAGCGTAACTTACCGCCCGTTTTTCTCGGATCACCGTAATTTTTACTTGACCCGGATATTGCATATCGCGCTCAATTTTTTGTGAAATGCTAAACGATAGGTCGCTGGCTTGCTCATCCGAAACCGATTCAGAGTCTACAATTACCCGCAACTCCCGTCCGGCCTGGATAGCGTAGCACTTATTGACCCCATCAAAAGAAACGGCCAATTCCTCCAACTCTTTGAGCCTCTTGATGTAAGATTCCATTACTTCTCGGCGAGCACCTGGGCGAGAGCCTGAAATGGCATCACAGGCCTGTACCAAGGGAGAAATCAAGTTAGTCATCTCAATCTCGTCGTGGTGGGCCCCAATGGCATTACAAACATCGGGGTGCTCTTTGAATTTTTTGGCTAGATCCATCCCCAGGATGGCGTGGGGCATTTCTGGCTCATCGGGATATACTTTCCCAATATCGTGGAGCAAGCCAGCCCTTTTGGCGAGTTTGGCATTGAGCCCTAACTCGGCGGCCATGGCAGCACAAAGCTTGGCTACTTCGCGGGAGTGTTGCAAGAGGTTTTGTCCGTAGGAAGAACGGAAGCGCATTCGGCCCACAAGCTTGATCAATTCAGGGTGAAGTCCGTGGATACCCAGGTCAATTACAGTACGTTCTCCAAGTTCGGCAATTTCTTCCTCAATACTTTTGTCGGTTTTGGAGACAATCTCCTCAATACGGGCTGGGTGGATTCTTCCATCCATCACCAAACGTTGCAAAGAAAGGCGGGCCACTTCACGACGCACAGGATCAAACCCGGAGATGATGATGGCTTCGGGGGTATCATCTACGATAATCTCCACTCCTGTTGCAGACTCGAGAGCTCGTATATTGCGTCCTTCCCGCCCGATAATCTTTCCTTTGATATCATCACTCTCAATATGGAATACCGAAACACAATTCTCAATGGCATGCTCCGTAGCAGTACGCTGGATTGTCTCAATTACTACTTTCTTGGCAGCTTTGGCCGCCGAAAGCTTAGCCTCTTCGATAATATCTTTGATGTCGGATGAAGCGCGGGTTTGAGCTTCTTCTTTGAGGGCTTCAATAAGTTGCTCACGAGCTTCGTCGGCGGTGAGATTGGCAATTTTCTCGAGTTGTTCTACTTGAGATTGTCGCATCCGCTCAGCCTCTTCTTTTTTCCGGGCGATGATTTCGGTCTGCTCCATCAGGCTATCCTTGATGGTCGTCAGTTCTGTTTCCCGTTTTTTGGTTTGCTCGGTGAGCTTATTGAGATTTTGTTCTTTCTGTTTGAGTTTTCCTTCGTTTTGGAGAATTTGATTTTTTCGGCGGTTGGCTTCTTCCTCAAAGGTACTTTTCATTTTAAGGAACTTCTCCTTAGCCTCCAGCATCTTATTTTTCTTGGTACTTTCTGCTTTTTGAACAATCTGGTCGGCTTTGATTTCAGCCTCTTGGATAATTAGTTTAGCTTTTTCCTGATGTTCAAGCTCTTCTTTTTTGAATGCTTTTTTTAAAAAAAACCGGTCCAACGCCACTCCTCCGCCCACTCCGAGCAAAGCAAAAGCAAAATATATTACAAATTCCATGTCATTGTAAAATGATTAGGTAAAATAATGAATAAAGCGTGCAAGGCAGGTGTATCCACTCTGCTGAAGCAAAAATTTTACCTGGAGGCTAAGCGAAAAAAGCTCACATCTACCCGATGTAAGCAAATACGGAGGTATTAGAGCTTGGAAGAAGCCAGCTCGTTTAGGTTAGTGATCTTATTGACAATCAAGTTGTGGGCTTTATTCATCTGATCACGGGTAGAGAGTAATTCTACCATACAATCAAAAGCGGCCATACCCAGAAGGTCTTGGCGGTCCTGAACGCCAAATTCCGATTGGAATTGTTTTATTTTTTCGTTCAGTAGTTTACCAGCCTTTCTCAAACGACTCTCCATACTTTGCTCAATTTGCATGGGATATTCCCGGTCGGCAATTTTTATTTTGATGGAAAGTTTTTGAGACATTGCTATATAAATTGGGACAAAAAGATAACTCTAATCTCAGTATTTGCTGTTGTACAGGCAGCTAAGTATGATCTTTAATATTGATCCAAAAATTGGATACATTGGTCCAGATCAGCGATAAATTCATTGAGCTTTTTGCGTAATCCCGCAGGATTAGAACTTTCTGCTACAATTGCACTAACAATTTTATTAAAATTTTCTTGATTTTGAAAGTGTGAGATTTGTTCTTTTTGTTTTTTTATCAGTTCTTTTTGTTCTAAGTTTTCTTCAATGGCCGCATCTAATTGTTTTTGAAGGGTATCGCATTTTAAGGTGAGACCATAAATCTTTTTCTCCAATTCGCTTAACTTCTCAATTATCTCTTCCTGATTCATGTATCCCCCTTCTCTATCAAAGCAATTCTTGTTTTCTTATTTTACTTACGGATGAGTGCTCCCAAGTCATTTTCAAGAGCTTGCATCAGTTTTTTCATGGTTTTGTCGATTACTTTATCCGTCAAGGTTTGTTGTTTGTCTTCCAAAATTAAACTAACCGAATAAGAGCGTTTCCCTTCTCCAATATTTTCTCCCTCGTAAATATCAAAGACATTGATGCTTTTCAAGAGTTTCTTTTCTTTCTGGAAGACCAACTTGCGAATTTCTTCAAAAGGGACATTTTTGTCCATCACCAAGGATAGGTCTCTTCGCACCTCCGGAAACTTAGAAATTTCCTCAAACGAAATACGGGTATTGTAAAGCTTAAACAAAACGTCCCAATCCAACTCCGCATAAAAAACCGCTTGATTAATATCTAAGACTTGACCCATGGGATAGTTGAGGAGTCCTAGACGGGCAAACTCCTTTCCGTTTTGACCGTAACTCAAGCCATAGGCAAAAACGTCATCCGAAAGCGGCTGAGAATCTACTTTCCCTAAGTTTAGACGGGTCATAATATGCTGTACCGGAGTAGCCAAGTCGTGAAAGCTTACTTCTTGCGTTTGGGAAGTTTGCTTGAGCCAGCTCTCCGATTGAGCATTTCCGGTCATAAATAAAGTAAGGACTTGTTTTTCCTGATATTTTTCAAACGAATTTTCTCCTGTAAACTCAGAATCTATGCGGTAAGCCTTCCCAAACTCAAATAATTTCAAATCATTTTGTCGACGGTTCAGGTTATAGGCAATGGCTTCTAAGCCCGAGAAGAGCAAGGTTTGCCGCATAACGCTCAAATCTTCACTTAGGGGGTTAAGCATCCGAACACTCTCTTCGCTTTTCAAACCTTCCAAGGTGGCCGCATACTCAGGACGCGTAAGAGAATTATTCATCATTTCGCGGAAGCCTTGAGCGGCCAGCAATCGGGCTATTTGCTCCTGCATTAGGTCAGGATCTTTTTCTGGAAAATTGGCCAAGTAAGAGGCTCCCAGGGAAGCATCCAGCTCAATATTGTCTAAGCCATACAGGCGGGCAATTTCTTCAATAATATCCGCTTCCCTTTGGACATCTACTCGGTAGGGGGGCACCGAAACGGCAAAACCCTCCTCATTTATATCGCTAAGCTCTATATCTAAATGCTCCAAAGTCTTCTGGATATAATCCCGGTCCAGCTTTTTCCCTATCAATCGATCAATGTTGAAGTATTTTATTCTAAACTCAAAATTAGCCACTGGTTTAGGGTAGATATCTACTACTTCAGATGCAATTTTTCCCCCTGCCACTTCTAAAATTAATAAAGCTGCCCTTTTGAGGGCTATAAGGGTAGCATTGGGGTCTACTCCCCTTTCAAAGCGAAAGGATGCATCGGTTTTTAATCCGTGGTATTGCGAAGTTTTTCGGATATGGGCTGGATCAAAGTAGGCGGCCTCCAAAAAGACATCCTGGGTATTCTCTGTCACACCAGATTCCGTACCGCCAAAAACCCCGGCTATACACATTCCCTGGTCTTTCCCATCACAAATCATCAAGTCAAAGTCTTGTAACTTGCGTTCTTTTTCATCCAGGGTAACAAAAGAGGTATTTTGAGGGAGCATTTTCACCCGGATTTGGTCATTTTGAATCTTATCAGCATCAAAGGCATGCAAGGGCTGGCCCAACTCGTGCAAAACAAAGTTCGTAACATCTACCACATTATTGATTGGCGCTAAACCGATAGATTTCAAACGGTTTTGCAACCAATCGGGGGAGGCTTCCACTTTCACCCCTTGGATTGTTACCCCAGAATACCGAGGACATGCTTCTTCATTTTCTACAATCACCTCTATGGGGCGATGGGTATTATGTACCTCAAAGCTCTCTAAATTGGGAAATTGGGTAGGTCTTTGTAAACGAGCTTTCAAGTCTCGGGCTACGCCAAAATGGGAGGCAGCATCAACCCGGTTGGGAGTAAGCCCAATTTCTATCACTTGATCAATGGCAGGTTTGAAGTATTCGGCGGCTGGGGTTCCGTTGGGTAATTCGGTATCCAAGACCATAATACCAGCATGGGAGCCACCTAGGCCAATTTCGTCTTCGGCACATATCATCCCTTGGGATACTTCTCCTCTTATTTTAGATTTCTTAATCTTAAATGGCTCTCCTTCGCCAGGATAAAGGGTGGCGTTGACGGTAGCCACTACTACTTTTTGACCGGCAGCTACATTAGGGGCCCCACAAACAATCGGTACGGGCGCGTCTTCACCTATATCTACCTTGCTAAGGCTTAGCTTTTCGGCATTGGGGTGTTTTTCACAGGTGAGTACCTCACCAATGACGATACCTGCCAAACCTCCTGGAATTTGCTCATACATGTGAACCCCTTCCGTTTCCAAACCAATAGCCGTCAAAATATCGGCTATTTCTTCCACGGATTCGGGAAGATCAATGTAGTTTTTGAGCCACTGATACGCAATTTTCATATATTTGGGGTAATTGCTTCAGAATTAAATCTGGTGTTTTAAATGAGTTTCAAAGCTAAGCATTCCAATCAGAAAAAAGAAAGTTCTGGGGACGTTTGCCAGCTTAAAGCCTATTTGCAAAAACTAGCTCCCATTTAAAGTCGTATTTGACGGATGACACTTGACTATGTACTCTTTACTTCTTCGGCAGGAGAAATCCTCCACAATTTTCTAAGCCAAAGGAATTACTCCCACGTGGGAGTCTTGGTTGACCAGCATACCCTGGCGCATTGCTACCCTCGCATACAAGCCTTTTTACCTGAGCATGTTTTAATTGAGATTCAAAGTGGTGAAGAACATAAAACCCTGGACACCTGCGCCCAAATATGGTCTCAGATGACAGATGTCCGCTTAGATAGGAAAAGTATATTACTAAACTTAGGGGGAGGTGTCATTGGAGATATGGGAGGGTTTTGTGCTGCCACTTACAAGCGAGGCATTGATTTTATTCAAGTTCCCACAACTTTATTGGCTCAGGTAGATGCCAGTGTGGGAGGGAAATTGGGGATAGATTTTAAAGAATTAAAAAATCATATAGGACTTTTCCGACAGCCCGAACGGGTCATCATCGATGTAAATTTTCTCAGTACTTTATCGAGCCGAGAGCTTCGTTCAGGCTTGGCTGAAGTAATAAAACATTGTTTGATTGCTGACGCCAATGCTTGGCAAAATCTCCGACAAGAAATTGGTTTCTTTAAGCAGTGTATTGCCAAACCAGCCCTCATTCAAGATCATATAGCCCAATGGGAATATTGGGTGACACACTCTGTAGGTGTAAAAGCGAAGGTAGTAGAACAAGACCCCAGTGAAAAAGGTCTGCGAAAAATCTTAAACTTTGGACATACCTTGGGGCACGCCCTGGAAAGTTACTTCCTTGGGGATCCGGCAGCAAAACTTTTACACGGGGAAGCCATTGCCTTAGGTATGATATTGGAGAGTCATCTTTCCTTAGACAAGCTACTGCCTGAGCATTTTCAAGAAATTGAATCTTTCATTGAGGAAGTGTACGAAACGGTAGACCTGGGTTCTGTCCCTTGGGAAAATATTACCCAAAGGATGCTCCAGGACAAGAAAAATATAATGGGTCAAGTGCGATTTAGCTTATTGGATGCTCTGGGGAAGGCAAACTTTGACCAACAGGTTGCAGAAGAAAAAATAAAGGAAGCTATAGAATATTACATACGCAATCACGCGTGATCCATAACTTCCTATACTATTAAATGCTTAGGCCTTATTATTTTCTTCTTCTTTTTTGACCGCTTTGGTAGCGTACTCACTCATAGTATCTAAAGCATTTTTAAGCTTCTCGATGCTGGGGTTGAGCTGATCACCCATCTCATTTCCCAGAGAACGGGCTTTGTCTACAATCATTTTACGTGTATCATCGCCTTTTTCGGGGGCTAATAACACTCCAGTAACTACCCCGGCCAGTAAGCCAGATACAAAGCCTAGTAAGATTTTAGTATTATCGTTCATAGGAATATAAGTTGATGATTTCTACAAAGTTGTAAAAAATATCACTAACTTTTACTGGCTCGCGAGAGTTTTTCCTTTTCTTCACGCGTTAAACTTCCATATCCCGACTCAGAGATTTTGTCCAAGATGGCATCTATCTCTTCTTGCATGGGGATAGCATCGTTATTGTTTTGCTTAGAATTACGGTAGGCCGTTTGGGTAGTAACCTTACTTTTGCTTCTTGGCTTTGAATAAGTTACCTTTAGATTAGATTTCTTTTTGAACATACTGGATACCGCATCTCGGAAATCATTTACCCATTTGCCCAAATCTCTCCCTTTTTTAAGTTGGATGATAAATATGTATCCCATTAAAGATCCACCAATATGAGCAATGTCGCCACCAGCATTTTGTTGGGCAAAACCAAAAAAGGAAACTACAACCCAAAAAGCAGCAATATATTTTATCTTAACCGGCCCCAAGAGAAGCAAATGAAATTGATAATTAGGCATTAACGTGGCGGCCCCTACAACTACAGCCATAACACTTGCTGAAGCCCCAATTAATTCAGCGTTAGGGAGCGCTCCTTGATAGACGGGTAAGATATTGTATAGAAGCATGTATAAAAAACCACCCGCTAAACCACCAACAACATACAAACCAATCAAACGACGACTTCCTAAATACTCCTCAACCAAACGGCCAAAGTAATAGAAAATCAGCATGTTGAAGAATATATGGAATAGACCTTCATGTGAGAAAAAGTAGGTAAAAAGGGTCCAAGGGCGATATATCAAGCGTAATGGCTCAGCGGGCAAGGTGAAAATCCTAACAATAGGAGTATACAATTCTGGTGTTTGAAATAGAAAAAACACCACAAAAAGGGTGTTCAACACCATAAATACAATAATATTGATGACAATAAGCTGCATTGTCGCATTATCTGAGCGACTAAAGGCAGTACGTAAGTCATCTAAAATCCCGTTCATATTTCTAATAAAGTCTTTTAATTCCCCAAATATAAATCATCAAGAAACCCAACAAGGCCCCACTCAAATGCGCATAATGCGCCACGTTGCTAACTGCCGAATAATTGATCCCGGAATAAAGCTCAAATAACACCATAAAAGCGACCAAATATTTTGCTTTGATTGGTACCGGGAAAAATAGGAGCATTAATTCTAAATTTGGAAAAATAAGGGCAAAAGCAATCAAAATTCCAAATATTGCCCCGGAAGCACCTACAGTTACACTCATCCGGGCATTGAGCCGTTGATAATAAAAGCTCTCTATAAATCTTACCGATTCTCTAGCGTTAAAGTTTTCTGTAAAGTTGTTAAACTGCTCCGGTTGTTCGTAATACACCTGGGTTTCATAATCATTTAGATAATTTACAAAAGCATCCGGATTAGGGTCTTGTTTATATACTTCAATGGCCTGCTTTTGCATAGTGTCTTCCAGGTAATTAACTCCGTTATTAATAATACCAGCTCCCACTCCACAAATCATATAAAACACTAAAAAACGACGCGAGCCCAATACCTGCTCCAACCAAGGTCCAATGAAAAATAGCAAGAGCATATTACTAAATAAGTGCATGAAATCGGCATGCAAAAACATGTACGTAATATACTGCCAAGGCGCATAATTATTGGCGCCAATATTGCGTAAACCCATCAACGAATTGAGTGATTCATGCGTAACTCCGTCCAGTAAAAATATGGCCAGGTTAATAAGTAGTAAATTTCTTACAATCGGAGTTAGTCGGTATCCCATAGTTCATTAGGCGCCTTAAAAAAATCTGCCAGTCTATCCAGACTTAATTGTATAAATGTTGGTCTTCCATCCGGAGCATATTTTGGATTACTGGAAGCAAACAACTGATCGATCAGGGCATTCATTTCTTCTGCATTTAGCTTAGAGTGTACCTGACTAGATACTTTCCGGGCCAATGAACGAATAGCCATCGTTCGATTATCTAAACTTAAAGTCGTTTGAAAGTGTTTAAATTGCTCCAAAAAACCTTCAAACATTGCCTGGGCATCATCTTGTATAATGTCAGCAGGAACTCCTTTAAGTAATAAAGTTCTTTCGTCAATGAAGGAATATACAAAACCCAAATTAAGGATTTCTGCTTCTATTTCCAAAACCAATTGTTGATCGGCAGGGTTCAATATAATTTCTTTGGGGAAAAGTAATTGTTGGCTTGGGATTGTTTTTTGAGTGGGCAGATTTACCATAGAATCAAACAAAATCCGCTCCCTAGCCGCCTGTTGATCGACCAATAAAATCCCCGACTTTACCGGAGTCAATACATAACGCTGATGTATCTGAAAAACGTTCCGTTCTTTGGGGACTGGTGGGCTCCCATCAAATAGTCCCTTCTGGTTCTGAATCAAATTAGCATTACTCTGTAAAGTAGTGGATAGCAAGTCTGTTTGTTCTGCATCTACAGGTAAACCCGGGGTTTCTTCTGCTTTTTTTTCCAAATCGGCATATAAGCTTTCCCATTGTTTTATCTGCGCTTGGTTCAGCTTCGTACCCGGCTTGGAAAAGTTGCCGCTTCCACGATATAAAGGATTTTCTTGGATGGTTTTTTGAATCTGCGCTGAGGGGTTAAAATTAACATCTGTCGCAAAATCTAAACTCGGACTCAAATTATACGATTGCAGGGACTTACGAACGGCAGACTGAACAATCGCATAAATACTTCGTTCATCATCAAATTTAACCTCGGTCTTGGTGGGGTGAATATTTACATCCACGTGAACCGGATCTATTTCCAAAAAGAGGGTATAAAAAGGATAGGTATCTTCAGGGAGCAAGCCTTCATAGGCATTCATCACGGCGTGGTGTAAATAAGGATGCCGGATATAACGATGGTTGACAAAGAAAAACTGTTCTCCCTTGGTTTTTTTAGCATTTTGAGGGGTCCCAACATAGCCCTGTATCTGAATAAGTGGGGTATCTTCGGTACAAGGGGCTAACTGCTTCTGATAGTTTTTGCCGAATAAGGCAACTATCCGATGGCTCAACTTTCCTGGATTTAGGCGGTATACTTCCAGGTCATTATGCTGCAAAGAAAAGGCTATATCTGGATGTGATAGGGCCACACGATGAAATTCATCCAGTATATGACGCATTTCTACCGGATTGGATTTCAGGAAATTTCTTCGGGCGGGCACATTAAAAAACACATTCTTAACGGCCACAGAGGTCCCTCCCGTCCACGCAATTACGTTTTGCTCTTTGATTTGAGAACCCTCAATACAAATTTGAGTCCCGAGGTCATCGCCCGGCCGCTTGGTTTTCAATTCTACTTGGGCAACCGCCGCAATCGAGGCCATGGCCTCGCCCCGGAAACCCATAGTACGTATATTAAAAAGATCTTGGCTATTCCGTATTTTTGAAGTGGCGTGACGCTCAAAACTCATGCGAGCATCGGTGGCCGACATCCCCATTCCATCATCAATCACTTGTACCAAACTCTTACCAGACTCCTTAATGAGGAGCTGAATAGACTGGCTTTGAGCATCTAGGGCATTTTCTAGTAATTCTTTGACAATGGAAGCTGGGCGTTGAACAACCTCTCCGGCCGCAATTTGGTTGGCAATTGCATCCGGAAGAAGCTGAATTATGTCATTCATAGTCTTTTGGGATGATTATCGATTTTGGTGCCGAAGAGTTACTTTCTTCGGGAGCGTATTAGGAAATAAACCACCAACAAAATAGCAAACCAAATCAGTCCGCGTTGGCTAAAGATGTCGCGCATCACAATTTCCCCTATACGATCTCCGTAATTCCAGTATAGGTAACCAAAACCTAACAAAAAGGCTACAATTGAGAGCCGAATACGAAAAGTAGCCGATCCCTGGGCACTCCACAAGTTACGGCTTGGCCGTTCTTTGCGAAATGCCTGCGAAATTCGCAGGGCCCGCTCGCTGGGACGCAGCTCTTGTTCTCCCCGATCGGATTTCACTTGGGCCTCAATCAAACGATAACGCTCTTGGCGTTCTTCCTCTTCCGGGTCAAAATGACGAGGAGCGTAGTTAAATCGTTTATGATTGGGTAACTTTGTAAACCGTCCGAATAGCATAAGCTTTCAATTGTGTATTTATCCTATACCATAAATTACAGATAAATTTCAAATATGGCAAAAAAAGTTGACAAATTCTATAGTACCTTGTACTTTCTAGCACCCGCCCTCGTCCTGTTTCTTGCCCCTTGGTTTATTGCTTCCGGCCCCTCTCCTGCCCACTTAAACTCCCCCCAAGGAGCTGAATTAATTTTCCAAAGAAAACAAATTACCTGGGTAGACAGTGTCTTCCAAACGCTCACGACCCGCGAAAAAATTGGTCAGCTTTTTTCCATACGTGTACACTCCAATTGGCGTACCAGTCAATTGCTTGAAGTTGAAAAACTTATCCAACAATACCACGTAGGGGGCCTTACCTTTTTCCAAGGAGGCCCCTATCGCCAGACCCGCCTCAGTAATCGATATCAACAATTGTCACGCATTCCCTTACTCATTGCTTTGGATGCCGAATGGGGTTTGGGTATGCGCTTAGACAGTACCATCAGTTTTCCCCATCAAATGACTCTTGGTGCCATCCAGGATGATAGCCTCATCTATGAAATGGGCCGCGAAGTAGGACGACAGTGCCGCCGTATCGGAACCCATATCAATTTTGCTCCGGTTGTGGATGTAAACATTAACCCCAATAATCCGGTAATCGGGGACCGCTCTTTTGGGGAAAATAAAGATAATGTAGCCCGCAAAGGCACCGCCTACATGCTCGGTATGCAAAAAGAAGGGCTTATTGCCAATGCCAAGCACTTTCCCGGTCATGGCGATACCGACCAAGACAGTCACTACACCCTACCCATCATCCGGCATTCTAAGAGCCGCCTAGAAAATATTGAACTCTACCCCTTTCGCAAACTCATTGAAAAAGGCTTGATGAGCACCATGGTGGCCCATCTTCAGATCCCTTCCTTAGACAGTACTCCGGGTAGGCCCACAACCCTCTCCCCCAAAGTAGTAAGTCAACTCCTTCGGAATGACATGGGCTTTGAGGGCCTCATTGTTACCGATGCCCTGGATATGAAAGGAGCCGTCAAAAATGCTACCCCTGGTGAAGTAGCCGTGCTTTCTTTTTTGGCGGGCAATGATGTGCTTTTAATTCCTAATAATGTTCCTCTAGCCTATAACTCCATTCAACGGGCCCTTCAAATAGGCCGCATTTCTATGGAAGCCCTTGACCAACGAGTTAAACGCATACTCAAAGCCAAGTATTTTGCCCAGCTACACACATACCAAGACCTACCGCTATCTGGCCTCGCGCAAGATATCCACGGAGTTGAGGCCAAGATACTTTTAGAGAAGCTCTATGCCTCCGCCCAAACCCTCGTGCGCAATAATCAAGACCTTATCCCTTTCAAAAGACTCGACACGCTTAAGATTGCCAGCTTGGCCATTGGGGGCAATAAGGCAAACACCTTCCAAAGGTATTTAGGGAAGTATACAGAGGTGACTTCCTTTCAAACCCCCAAAACCACCAATGCTTTTCAATACCAACTACTCAGCCGAAAGCTCGCCCAGTATAATACGGTAATCATCAGTTTACACGATATGCGCAAGCGGGCCCGTGAGGGATTCGGCATTAGCCCCCAAACCCGACAGTTTATTAAAAACCTCCAGGCGCAGGCCCAGGTAGTTTTAACGGTATTCGGCTCTCCGTATAGCCTCAGTTACTTCCAAGACACCTCAAACCTCCTTTGCGCTTACGAAGACACTGAGGAAAGTCAAAAAGTCGCTCCCCAAGTCCTTTTTGGGGCCCTCCCCATCCTAGGCAAGCTCCCCGTAAGTGCCGGCCCGTTCAAAGAAGGCACGGGGATACGCCGTCCCGCTTTAGGCCGCTTGAGTTACTCTTATCCAGAAGCCGTGGGCATGCGTTCAGACACCCTTCGTAAACTAGATAGCTTAATCAATCGCTACATCCGGCGCCGGGCTATGCCGGGTTGCCAAGTACTTATTGCCCGAAAGGGAAGCATTGTATGGTCTAAAAACTACGGCTACCAAACGTATAACAAAATCATATCTGTTCACGATAATACATTATACGATATTGCATCCATCACCAAGGTAGCCGCTTCCGTACCGGTTATCGCTTCCTTGTATGAGAAGGGAGTCCTCAAGCTGGACGACCCTGCCCTCACGTATTTACCTTCGTTACAGGCTAGCCCCAAAAAAAGCATTCGGGTACGGGAATTATTGACCCATCAGGCTGGGCTTACCCCTTACATTCCCTATTGGGAGAAAACCCTCAACCCTCAAGGAGGGCTTTCCTCTCTTTATTACCGCCAGCAGTATAGCTTGGCCTTCCCTCACCCCGTGGCCGGAGGGATTTACGCTAGTAAAAACATGGAGGAGACCCTATGGAACTGGACCCTAGCATCCCAAACGGGGCAAAGAGATCCTCGTACACGCTACTTCCCTTACAAATACAGCGACCTAAGTTTCTACTTTTTAAAACGAATCGCCGATAGCCTGTTACAGCAACCTTGGGAGACATTCCTAAACCAAGACTTTTATAAGCCCTTGGGCATGAACTACACGGGGTATCGGCCCTTGGACCGTTTTCCTATGAACCAAATTGTACCAACTGAGCGAGATCAATTATTCCGTCGCCAGCTCATCCAAGGTACGGTTCACGACCAGGGAGCAGCCATGTTGGGTGGTATAGCCGGGCATGCGGGCTTGTTTAGCAATGCCCAAGATTTGGCCAAATACTTCCAATTATACCTTCAAGAAGGCTTATACGGCGGGCAGCGCTACTTAGAAGCCAAAACCATTGAGGAATTTACCCGGACGCAATACCCCAACAACAAAAACCGCCGGGGCCTGGGCTGGGACAAACCCGAAGAGGGTAAAGAATACTCCTATTTACCCAATCTAAGCTCGCCTCAGTCCTTTGGCCATTCCGGTTTTACTGGCTGTGTGGTATGGATAGACCCCCAGGAAGAACTCATCCTGATCTTCCTCTCCAACCGCATCCACCCCTCGGTAGATAACCGCTTGCTCATTAAAGACCACGTGCGCCGAAAAGCCTTAAATTATGCTTTCCGAGCCATTACTATGCCCCAATAAGTCTGGGAAAAAGCTAATTGGGGCTGCCCCCGTCTCCAGAAAGCATGCATCAAATGACTCATCTTGGGCGGGGCGGGGTCGGGCTTTCGCTACTCGCTGCCTTTCCCCACTGGCCAACACGAGCTCAAACAGGCCGCTCTATCCCTCAGCCGAAGAAATGTGCCGCTCTATCCCCAGGCATCAGAGTTGAGGAGTGGGTTTATTCAAAGCTTGATGCTAGGATCTAAGCTAGAATTTGAAGTTAGGAGGGCAAAAAAGCCCAGTATGGAGTTTACCTTTTTTATAGGCTTGGACTAGATGGGGGATTAAAAAAATGCCAGTTATACAAATCCCTCCTTTTATCTACAACTATTGATACTATAACAATACCGAACGTGCTATCTTCAATAGCTTCTTTAGGATACTTTATATTCCTGAACATTGAATCATAAAAAGCTGTTGATACTCCAATATATTTATCCCCTTCCTGGTCTTAGCGTCTCGCTAAGACCCCCTCGAGTAAATTGTAAATGCTTTTAAAT
>CAWUIO010000048.1:0-46625 GCA_963922455.1 uncultured Microscillaceae bacterium | reverse complement strand
CACTCCTTTTAATGAAGAGGCGCCCATCCCTAAGCCAGGTTTTGCTAGGAATAGGTGGTTCTGAGCTTCTAAGATTAGTATATGGCTTTTCGGACAGTCTTAGGCGCCTATCCCTAAGCCAAGTAAGAGTAGAAAAGAGAGAGTAGGGAAAAGAGACCAAGTGCTTGATTCACTCTCCCTTTTTCCTCTTTCTTCCCCCTTCCCTATTCTCTGCTCTCAAAAGGCTTAGGGATGGAGCGGCCTGTTTGAGCTCGTGTAGGCCTGGCGGGGAATGGCAGCGAGTAGCGAGAGCCCGACCCGCGCCGGCACAAACGTATACAGGCCAACGAAAGGACAAGGCGCGGGGAAGCCCCTAAAAATTTTAAAAAAATAATCAATGGTTAAAATAGCCTGAGGTCATAAACAATTGTATGATGAATAAACTTCTTTTTACCTTTTGCTTTCTGGTCTTGTTTTCTGTCAATTCCTATGGGCAGTTGTTTAAAAATTTTAACGTGTTTAGTGTAGATGATGATATCCAACTCGGGAAACAATTACGCGATGAGATAGCCAAAGACCCCCAAACCTATCCGGTTTTGAGTGAGCGAGACTATCCGGAGGCCTATCGATATTTAAAGGCCATGCGCGACCAGATTTTAAACACGGGCGTGATACAATACCGCGAGCAATTTGCCTGGGAGCTGTTTATCATACGCGATGACAGTACCCTCAATGCCTTTGTGACTCCGGGAGGCTATATTTATGTGTATACCGGCTTGATCAAATACCTGGACAATGAGGACCAACTGGCCGGGGTTATGGGCCACGAAATAGCCCATGCCGATCGGAGGCATTCTACTCGTAACTTAACCAAGCAGTATGGTTTCTCTACCGTACTCAGCCTCTTACTGGGAGGCAATCCTAGCGAACTAAGCCAGGTATTAGGCGCGGTCACTGGGCAATTGGGAGCTTTAAAATTTAGCCGGACCAGTGAGTCGGAGGCCGATGCTTACTCCGTAGAGTATCTGGCCCGGACCAAGTACCAATGTGACGGGGCGGCCGGTTTTTTTCAAAAAATACTAGACCAAGGCAATTCACAAGCCCCGCCCCAGTTTTTGAGTACCCATCCGAGTTCGGCCAACCGGGTCCGGGATATTCAGGCCAAGGCCCAGTCTTTGGGTTGCGATACGAGCTTAGGAGGATCCAATTATGAGGCTTTTAAGCGAAGTCTACCTTAAGCAAATTTTGCCAGGTTTTGGGGGCTGCCCTTTCTGGGGCTTTGGCACTTATGTAATAATTCGGGAGTTTCCATGCAAGCGAATATTTCTCTAATGTGTACCTTTATGGCACATCTTGGGTAATTCGTGTCATTTTGAAACAAATCACCCAATTATGGGAATTAAGGGTAATCAAAGAGGGGTGATATTTGTTTGATAATTGTACTTTTTAAACTTTATCTTCCATAATAGAGGCAAAAACCAAGAATAATCAGGGTGCGCTTGATTTTGGATTATTCAGAGATAAGCGCTTGTTTTTAATGCGATTGCTTGAATTTACCCAATACAGAATTGTGACAAAAATAGAATTTTTATCTTGGGTTTGGGGTGAATTTAGTTTGCGTAAAAATTCCTCTATATTTGTACAAAGTTTAGCTGCCTAATTCATGGAAAAACGTCATATTGTTCCCCAGCACCATCATATAGACAAGGAAGCCCGGAACAAATCTTATCAACATCCCTCTTGTATTGTCTGGTTTACCGGGATGTCCGGTTCGGGGAAGTCAACTTTGGCTAACCTTCTGGAACAGAAGCTTTTTGCTAAAGGGTATCATACCTATATATTGGATGGGGATAATGTTCGGGCTGGCCTTTGTAAAGACTTAAGTTTCAGCGCCGAAGACAGAAAAGAAAACATCCGTCGGATTGGGGAGGTCGCCAAGTTAATGGTCGATGCCGGCGTGATTGTCTTAACTGCCTTTATTTCGCCTTTCCGGGAAGACCGGGATATGGTAAGAAATTTGATGAAGGAGAATGAGTTCTTCGAGATTTTTGTGAATTGCCCCTTGGAAGTTTGCGAACAAAGGGATGTCAAGGGATTGTACAAAAAAGCTAGAGCCGGAGAAATTAAAAACTTTACCGGAATAGACTCTCCCTTTGAAGAACCTGTACATCCCGAAGTAACCGTTCATTCGCACGAAGAGCCTTTGGAAGAATCCGTGCAACACATACTAGATATTATTAGTGCCCAATTACAGCTTGACTAAATAGCTTATGTACAATTACAGCATTAATCACTTAAAAGAACTGGAGTCTGAGTCCATCTACGTGATGCGGGAAGTAGCAGCCCAGTTCGAAAAACCGGTACTTATGTTTTCCGGTGGAAAAGATTCAATTGTAATGACGCACCTGGCCCGCAAGGCCTTTTATCCGGCGCGTATTCCTTTTCCTTTATTGCACGTTGATACCGGGCATAACTTTGATGAAACCATTCGGTTTCGGGATGAGTTGGTTGCCGAGATTGGCGCTAAGCTCATTGTTGGATCGGTTCAAGAGTCGATTGACAAGGGGCGGGTCAAAGAGGAAACTGGCTTTAATGCCAGTCGCAACGGCTTACAAATCGTGACCTTACTAGACAGCTTGGAAGAGCATAAATTTGATGCTGCCTTAGGAGGTGGACGTCGGGACGAGGAAAAAGCCCGGGCCAAAGAGCGTTTCTTCTCACACCGGGATGAGTTTGGCCAGTGGGACCCTAAAAACCAAAGACCTGAGCTTTGGAACCTGTTTAATGGACGTAAGCATATGGGCGAGCATTTCCGAGTTTTCCCAATCTCCAATTGGACGGAAATGGACGTTTGGCAATACATCTTAATGGAAGAAATTAAAATTCCAAATTTATATTTTAGCCACACCCGCCCATGCTTTGTCAGAGATGGGGTGATCCTTGCGTACTCTGATTTTATGAATCTTCGAGAAGATGAAAAGCTGGAAGATATGCAGGTTCGTTTCCGTACCATCGGGGATATGACTTGTACCGGAGCGGTACTTTCTGATGCCGATAACCTAGAAAAAATCATTGATGAAGTGGCCGCAACCCGTACTACAGAACGAGGAGGCCGCGCCGATGACAAACGATCGGAAACTGCCATGGAAGATCGTAAAAAACAGGGTTACTTCTAAACTACCTAAAACTTATTCCTCACAAAGAATCATTAATCCCTAAGCCTCATGAAGCAACAGGAATATCTAAATATGGAATTGCTCCGATTCACCACCGCCGGTAGTGTGGATGATGGAAAGAGTACCCTCATCGGACGTCTTTTGTTTGACTCCAAAACCATATTTGAGGACCAACTGGAAGCCGTAAAAAAATCCAGTGAGCATAAAGGATTAGAACACGTAGACCTTTCGCTGCTAACCGACGGACTTAAAGCCGAACGGGAGCAAGGTATTACGATTGATGTGGCATATCGCTACTTTGCCACTCCTAAGCGTAAATTTATCATTGCCGATACTCCGGGACATATTCAATATACTCGGAATATGGTAACCGGGGCTTCTACGGCCAACTTAGCCCTTATCTTGGTTGACGCCCGCAAGGGAATCTTGGAACAGACTTGCCGTCACGCGATAATTGCTTCTCTTTTGAAGATCCCTCACGTGATTATCTGTGTAAATAAAATGGACTTGGTAGATTATGACCAAGAGGTTTATGAGAAAATCGTCCAGGATTTTAAAAACTTTGCTGCCAAGTTAGAAATCCCTGATATCCACTTTGTACCCATCAGTGCTTTGAAGGGGGATAATGTGGTGACCCGATCTACCAATACAGAATGGTTTGGGGGTGCTACTTTGCTATATATGTTGGAAAATATCTATATCGGGAGTGATTACAATCATATTGATTGCCGCTTCCCGGTACAGTATGTAGTACGGCCTCATACTACTGAGCACCACGATTATCGAGGGTATGCAGGACGCATTGCCAGTGGTATTTTCAAGCCTGGAGATGAAGTGATGGTGCTTCCTTCTGGATTTACCAGCAAGATTAAAACGATTGATACCCTCAATAAACAACTGGATGAGGCTTTTGCCCCGATGTCCGTTTCCATGACTTTGGAAGATGAGATAGATATCAGTCGGGGGGATATGATCGTTCGTACCAATAACCAGCCAACTATTGGGCAGGACTTAGAAGTGATGATTTGCTGGCTGAACCCGAAACCACCGGTAGAGCGGGCCAAGTACGTTATTCAACATACTTCCCAAGAAGCGCGGGCGATGATTAAGGAAATCCATTATAAAATGGATGTAAATACCCTGCATCGGAATGGGAGTGACTTGGATATCAAAATGAACGATATTGCCCGGGTGAAAATTCGTACGACCAAACCTTTGTTTTTTGATAGCTACCGACGCAACCGTTTGACGGGAAGTATCATTTTGGTGGATGAGTCTACCAATGAAACAGTAGCTGCGGGAATGATTATCTAAGCCCTGCTTAATCTATAAACTATGCAATCTACCCCCGATTTGGCTGAGGCTTTACAAGTAGCCCGGCAAGCAGCCTTGGAAGCTGGCTTGAAGATTTTGGAAGTGTACCACAGTGAGGCTGACTTTTCGGTGGAGGCTAAGGCAGATAATTCTCCTTTGACCTTGGCCGACCGCAAGGCGCACGAATCCATAAAAGAAAGTTTGGCTCATTTGCAGATTCCCCTCCTAAGTGAGGAGGGGAAGGCAATCCCCTATGAGGAAAGAAAAGACTGGCCTTACTTTTGGATGGTTGACCCTTTGGACGGAACCAAAGAGTTTATAAAAAAGAACGGAGAGTTTACGGTAAATATCGCCTTGATACACGATGGAGCGCCTATTTTAGGGGTGGTTTACTCTCCAGTTTTGAAAAAACTCTACTATGCCCGCCAAGGCCAAGGAGCTTTTCTGGAACACGAAGGCCATACGCAAGAACTAAATAGCCAGGATGTTGGGCAGAAAGAAGTGGTAAAAGTTGTGGCCTCTCGCTCTCACCTAAATGAAGATACCCAGAACTTTATCAAGCAATACCCTCAGACTGAGTTGCTCAGTATGGGGAGTTCTTTAAAATTTATGCTGGTGGCCGAAGGAAAAGCCCACGTATACCCCCGTTTGGCTCCCACGATGGAATGGGATACGGCGGCGGCTCAAATCGTGGTAGAAGAAGCTGGTGGCCGGGTGATCCGTCATGACACGCAAACTCGTATGCTCTACAATAAGGAGAACTTACTCAATCCTTATTTTGTAGTGTATCACGGACAGAACTAGGTATTCCAGCCTTGGGCAGTCTCAGTATAATCGGTTATGGTTGCTAATTGCTCACAATGCCTGTATGGAAGACCAAAAGCGATACGTAGCTAAAGCAATTTTTAACTACTTCCGGAGCCCTGGCTACGGTGAGCATGTCCCTTTTGGGACGAGGTTCTAGGGTAAGGGTGCTACTGATTTGTCAGGTAGAACTTTGCTCTAAGTGCTCTTGTACTTTGCCTTTGAAAGGGCAGGGAGTCTACATGTTTGGGGGAGGGCTCATGGAGACAATTTTTGAGCCCATTCAAATAAATGGCCCTATTGAATAGATTTTTTAGCTGAGGGATAGAGCGGCCTGTTTGAGCCCGCCGCGGGATGGGGGTTGGCCGGCGAGTAGCGATAGCCCGACCTCCTGGCCGTTCATCGGGATACCCCATGGGGATTTAAGAAACGCCAGGAGGGCAGCCCCATATTTGTTTTACTTATTTGTATCAGGTAGACAATTTCTTCGTTGGAGATAAAAAAATAACCAGCTCAATGCAATTAGAGAATACGAATGATTCCTGGACTGAGGTCATTATTCCAAAAAGGAAGTGGCTGGATTTTAGGTTTCAAGAACTATGGAGATATAGGGACTTAGTTGCCTTATTTGTGCGCCGGGATTTTATTGCCCAATATAAACAGACGGTATTGGGCCCCTTGTGGCATCTGCTTCAGCCCCTCATTACCGCTTTTATCTTTTATGTGATTTTTGGCAGAGTGGCCCAATTGCCCAGTGATGGGATTCCCCCTTTTTTATTTTACCTCAGTGGGATCACCATATGGAATTACTTTTCAGGCAGTTTGACGACCGTAGCCGAGACCTTCATTAAGAATGCAAATATTTTTGGTAAGGTATATTTCCCCCGACTGACGGTACCGGTATCTACCGTTATTTCCCGTTTAATTTCTTTTGTTATCCAGTTTGGCTTATTAGTGCTAGTTTATATCCTTTATAGCATAAATGGGTATGAGTTAGGTTTAAATAAGGCAATCCTCTTACTTCCCCTTATCTTGTTAATTATGGCTGCTTTGGCCTTGGGTATGGGGATAATCATCGCTTCCTTAACGATTCGTTACCGGGATTTACATTATTTGTTGACCTTTGGTATTCAACTGGGTATGTATCTTACACCCGTATTGTATCCGGTATCATTTTTATCAGAACGGTATCAAAATATCTTATTTTTAAATCCTCTTACTCCGGTATTGGAAGCTTTCCGTTATGCATTTTTGGGCAAAGGAGTGTTTAGCTATACCTTGCTGGCGTATTCCATATTGGTCACATTTTTGATCTTTTTAGGGGGGGTACTTATTTTCAATCGGGTAGAAAAAAACTTTATGGATTCCATATAGTACTCCCTTCCTTAGAGGTTTTGATGCAATTTTGCCATAACCTAGGGATAGTGTAGAGTTCTTTTCACCCAAGGATCTGAATACGATTACGCAATAAAGATGTTCAATCATAAATCCATTCTTATTACCGGGGGGACCGGCTCTTTTGGCAAAAAATTTACCGAACTTATTTTGTCTCAATACCCTCAAATTCGAGAGTTGATTATTTATTCCCGGGACGAGCAAAAGCAGTATGAAATGGCCGAGTATTCTTCTTACGGGAAGCATCCGGCCTTGCGCTTTATGATTGGAGATGTACGGGACTTGGGGCGTTTGAAAGTAGCTTTTGAGGGAGTGGATTATGTGATACATACGGCCGCTTTAAAACACGTTCCCTTGGCAGAGTTTAACCCGAGCGAATATATTCAAACCAATGTAGGTGGGGCCCAAAATGTTATTGAGGCGGCCCGAAGTTGTGGGGTATCTCAAGTATTGGCCCTCTCTACCGATAAGGCCGTAGCTCCCATCAGTATGTATGGGGCGAGTAAACTCTGTTCGGATAAGTTATTTATTGCCGCTAATCAATTTCATAATCATTCTTCTTTACGCTTTACCGTGTTACGTCACGGAAACGTGATGGGCTCCCGAGGATCGGTGATCCCTTTTTTCCTTAAAAAACGAGATAAAGGAGTGATTCCGATTACCCACCCAGAAATGACCCGGTTTAATATTCAATTGGAAGACAGCTTCGAGCTCTTGAAGTTTGCGATAAGTTCCTCTTTGGGAGGCGAGTTATTTGTCCCGAAAAGTCCCTCCTTCCGAATTGTTGACTTAGCCGAAGCCATCGCACCTCAATGTAAAATAGAGACTATAGGGGTAAGGCCTGGGGAAAAAATCCACGAAGAAATGATCCATACAGCCGATGCTCCTTTGACCTTAGAATTGGATCAATGTTATATTCTGGTGCCGCGATCGGCCAAGCACCATGATGTGGAACAGCTTAAAATGTACCTCAAGCATTATCAAGCCCGACCGGTAGCCTCTAATTTTTATTACAGCTCGGAGAATAACCCGGATTTTTTGGATGTTCCATCCTTGCGTAAACTGATAAGTCAATTTGAAGAGCCACCGTTTAAAGAGTAGTTGTAGGCAATTTAGCATCCCGTAGCACTATGGAAGATACTGTTTTAAAAGTAGAAAATTTATCTAAACGCTATCGCCTTGGGGTTTTAGGCCAAGCCTCCTTAAAAGAGGATGTGGGACGGTGGTTGGCTCGGATGCGTGGCAAAGAAGATCCAACACAAAAAGTAGACTTGAGTCATAATGGCTTAGCCACTGCCAGTGATAGCCCTTTTGTTTGGGCCCTTCAAGATGTGAATTTTGAAGTAAAGCGTGGTGAGGTGCTAGGAGTCATCGGGAAAAATGGGGCTGGTAAATCTACACTTCTCAAAGTATTGTCAAAAGTTACGGCTCCTACCACAGGGCAAGTCAAAGTAAAGGGAAGGGTAGCCTCTCTTTTAGAAGTAGGGACGGGCTTTCATCCAGAGCTTACGGGGAGAGAAAATATTTTCCTCAACGGGGCGATCCTGGGCATGACCAAAGCTGAAATACGCTCGAAATTGGATGAGATAATTGATTTTTCGGGGGTAGCCCGATATGTAGATACACCCGTAAAACGTTATTCTTCGGGTATGTATGTTCGTTTGGCATTTGCCGTGGCAGCCCATTTGGAGCCGGAAATTTTAATCGTCGATGAGGTTTTAGCGGTCGGAGATGCTGAGTTTCAAAGCAAAGCCATTGGTAAGATGCAAGATGTGGCCCAAGGAGAGGGGCGTACCGTATTATTTGTAAGCCATAATATGAACTCCATCGCTACGCTTACCCATAAAGCCTTGGTCATGAATAAGGGTTCTGTAGGATTTTTAGGAGAAACTTCGCAAGCAATCACTTACTACATCCATAATAAAATAGATATGGGTAATATGTACGAAGCCGAATTGGGGAGTGCCCGGGCTAAGATTACCCAAGTGCACGTCAAGACTAGCCTCCCTGATAATGTGCACGATATGGGAAAAGAACTGATCGTTCAGTTTCGTATCGAGACTCGGGAAGCCCTAAAGAGTCCGGCTATTTCCTTTCAAATTATGAATACCTTTGATGCGCCCATTGCACATATCTGGTTATTTAGTACCCATACTCCCTTTTTAAAAGAAAAAGGGACATGTGTGCTCACCTGCCGGATTCCCAAATTACATTTGTACTTAGGAGAGTATTCGTTGAAAGTATACTTAGGGGAATATTCTGGTAAATTGCCTGTTGAGACTCTTGAAGGCATATGTCCTTTTAAAGTACAGGTATTTGAGCTAAGTCGTGAACACGCTTGGCAAGCGAATACCTGCACCTATTTGGAAGATTTTGAGTGGGATATAGATAATTGAGTTAGAAATTAATTCAATCCAAGTTACTCGAATTTCAAGCTATGATTACAAGTATTTTAAATAAATTAGGCTACGTCTCAGCCACGAAGTACAAAGCAAATGCATCCTCTCCCCAATATCCACTTGATTTTACGAGGAGAGAGATTTCTATCCTGGAAAAAGTACGACCCTACACCATGACGAGCCCTGAGCGGGTAATTGGACTGATCCGGTCCTTGGATTATCTGAGTCATAATCAGATTTCAGGGGATCTGGTTGAGTGTGGTGTATGGCGCGGGGGGAGTGCTATGGTGATGGCCTACACATTATTGGAAAACCCCCAAGCAGAAAAGTCTATATACCTGTATGACACCTTCGAGGGGATGCCTGCCCCTGGCAAAGAAGATATCTCCCATAAAGGAGAGCTGGCAGAGGAACTTCTAGAGGTGCGAGAAAAAACCAAAGAGGATAAAATTTGGGCCTTTGCTAGTTTAGAAGACGTTCAGGAGAACTTGCAAAGGACTCAATTTCCCAAGGACCGTATCCATTATATTGCCGGTAAAGTAGAAGATACCATCCCCGAGCATATTCCTGAAAAGATTGCTTTGCTTCGCTTAGATACAGATTGGTACGAGTCTACATATCATGAGCTAGAGCACTTATTCCCTCGTTTAGTCCCCGGGGGAGTACTTATAATTGACGATTATGGCCATTGGAAAGGGGCTCGTAAAGCCGTAGACGAATACTTTGAAAAGCACAAAATTCCTATTTTGTTGAACCGTATCGACTACACCGGTAGGATTGCTATAAAACGCTAAGAATGGACCCTAAGTCAATATATACGGCCCACGCTCCCCCGGAAATGTTTATCCGGCCGATCTTAGCCACCCACGTGCAGAGATTGGTAGAGACGTATGTCCAGATGGCCCCTGCCTCGGCTAGTATTCTCGATGCGGGCTGTGGCCGTCAGCCTTTGCGGCCTTGGTTAGAAAGCCGGGGTCTTGCCTATTTTTCCCTGGACCATAATCAAAATGAATCCCAAACCGTGGATTTGGTGGAGGCTATCGATGCTAAGTTTTTAGAAAAATATCCTGATTTTGGCCCTTTTGATTTTATTCTCTGTACCGAAGTCATGGAGCATGTCCCCAATTGGAGCCAGGCATTTGAAAATTTCTATCGTCTATGCAAAACGGAGGGATGTGTATTCATTACTTGCCCTCAAGTGTATCAACTACACGAGGAGCCTTATGATTATTGGCGACCTACTCCCTATGCCTTAGAATATTTTGCCCAAGAAGCCGGCTTCCAAGTGCTTGAGAACATCAAAGCCGGAGATGCATGGGATGTACTGGGTACCATTTTAAATTCAACACAAGGACTCTATTACCGATCTCAACGAGTTACTTGGCATGACCGCATCAAACTTCGTCTGTTGTCTTGGGTTAAAAAATGGCTGAGTAATCAGCTAAATAAGCATCGGGTTCAAGAACGCATTGGCCTGTACTCTCCTTTGTACCTTTCTAATATTTGCGTGTTAAAAAAATGAAGGATCCTATACAAATAGTATGTACCATAGACGATAACTACGCGCAACATTGTGCTGTTTTATTAGCCTCTATTTTTAAAAATAATCCAAACCATTCGTTTAAGATCTTTATTGTCCATAATGGATTGCGCGTGGATAATGTTGACAAACTGTGTTCTTTTGGCCGAGAGCATTTGGCCGAGCTTGAATTTATTAAAATTGACGAAGAGCAATTAAAACACGTACCCATTTCGGCCCACGTAACGCTCGCCACCTACTACCGCCTCTTATTGCCAAAGGTTCTTCCTGAATCCACTCATAAAATTCTCTTTTTGGATTGTGATATGCTTGTTCGGTCCGATTTGGGCCAACTTTGGGCCACCGACATCCAAGATGTGCCCTTGGCGGCCTGTTCGGCTCCTCTCAACCGACAATTCAAAGAGAATTTGGGCCTGCAAGCCGACTCAGATTATTTCAATGCGGGGGTATTATTGGTCAATATACTCAAATGGAGAGAAGAGCAAGTAAGCGAACGGGCCCTTGATTTTACGAATAAACATGCAGACCGGATCGTCTTTTGGGATCAAGATGTACTTAATTTTTTATTTGAGGGGCAATGGCTTAGACTGCCCTATACCTGGAATGCCGGGGAGCATTTTTTTAATCCTAATCCTGAATTATACGATTTAAAGCTGGATAACCAGGTATTTTATGAGGTTCAAACCAATCCTGCTATTGTTCATTTCACGGGTAAAAGTAAACCCTGGCATTATATGTCTCGCCATCCCTTTAAAATGGAATACTATCAGTACCTAAGAGAGACTCCGTGGCAAAACTTTGTGCCAGCCGATAAATCCTACGGCAATATGCTTCGGAAACACAAACTGTTTCCCAAGGCATTAGATCGTTATTTAGCGAGAAGAAATAAACAGCATTTATGAGCCATCATAGTTCCTGGCAGTATGCCCCCATCGTCCTTTTTGTGTACAATCGCCCTTTACATACCCAGCAGACCCTTGATGCCTTAGAAGTTAACCAGGGAGCCGAGCATTCTGAGATCCATATATATGCCGATGGGCCAAAAGAAGGGGCTAGCGAGCAGGAACTAGAAAATATTCGTAAGGTCCGTGAACTCATCCAAGTAAAACGAAATTTCAAAAATAAAATAGTCCACCTCCGGGAAAGCAATGGGGGCCTAGCAGATAATATCTCGCAAGGCGTCAGCGAAATGTTCCAGCAATTTGAAAAGCTTATTGTTTTGGAAGATGACCTCCTCAGCGCGCCTTTTTTTCTGACGTATATGAACCAGGCCCTCCAGACCTATGAAAAAAACCCAGAGGTTATGCACATTTCGGGTTTTATGTTTCCTGCTAACTTACCGAGCTTGACAGATACTTTTTTTTATAATGTGGCCTCTTGTTGGGGTTGGGCCACTTGGCGGAGGGCTTGGCAACATTTCAACCCCGATGCCCAGGCTCTAAAGCACGAAATTGACCAAAAAGGACTTGAGAAGGCTTTTACCTATCAAGGGAGTCGCGATTTTTACCAGCAATTAGAGCAAAATATACGGGGTAGCTTAAAAACTTGGGCTATAAAATGGCATACTTCCGTTTTTTTGAGGGGAGGCCTGTGCTTGCATCCTCGGCAATCCCTGGTAAATAATATAGGTTTTGATGGCACCGGAGAAAACTGTCCCTCTCAAAACCCTTTTTTTCACCCTAAATTGGCCGAAAAAATATCTGTAGAGCCCTTACCCTTGTTTGAGAGGACCGATACCAGGAAACATATGGTCCATTATTTTCAGGAAATGGCAAAGACTGATCAAAACAGAAGCCTTGTAAGCTCTTTTATAAATAAAGGGAAAGCCTTCCTCCAAAAATATAATTTAGTGAAATAAAAAATAGAAGTTCCTTTTGGTATGAAGAAAGCAAAATAGTTGCCCGGATACTCGGGGCTTCCCCGCGCCAGGTAGTTTCTAGCTTAAATAACAGATCTGCCCGCGCGGGTCGGGCTCTCGCTACTCGCTGCCTTTGCCCACAGGGCCAACACGAGCTCAAACATGCCGCTCCATCCCTAAGCCAAAGAAAATACTGCCTAAGATGAAATTTATGCCGCGTATTGTAAAATATAGAAATCAAAATAAGAATAGTCCTTTTAGCGAACTGCTTCGGCTTATTCTTTGTAATACGCAGGACATATGTTAGCTAATCAAGATCTAAATGTTATGCCATGATTGCCCCTTCCACGATACGCTCACCGCTTAAGCCCAGCTCGACAGCAAGCCTTCTCAAGGAAATGGATAGTCAAAGGCTTATTCATCAATACCGTGATGAGTATAACATGGATGTACAAGCGTATTTTAAAAATGTAAATACAGTTTATCTCTATGAATGCGATACGACGGCCTATCAATTTTTTTACCCTTTTAGCCTAGCCGGCGACCAGGCATTTTATGAGCACTTACAAAAATTTGAGTGGTACTACATGCCTTGGAAATGGGAGCACCAAACTGTTTTGGAGCAACTTAAAGAAGATGATAGGGTCTTAGAAATTGGATGTGCCCAAGGCTCTTTCTTAGATAAACTAAGGCAATCAAACAGAGTGGCGATTGGCCTGGAGTTAAATCCTAAGGCAATCGCTCAAGCCCATCCTTTATCCATAATATGGCAAGAAACCGTAGAAGAACATGCCTTGAAAACCGCAGGATATTATGATGTGGTTTGTTCTTTTCAAGTCATGGAACATATTCCCCATATTAAGCAGGCATTAGAGGCTACGTGCACTTGTTTGAAAAAAAACGGGCGATTATTTATAAGTGTGCCTAATAATGCATCTTTTTTAGGCTTAGACCCGTGGAACACCTTAAATTTACCACCTCACCACATGGGTAAGTGGGATGAGAAATCCTTGAAAAATTTGGAAAAGGTGCTGCCTTTAAAACTGAATCAAATTTATTTGGAGCCATTACAAGAGTACCATCAGTCTTTTTTCAAGTACATCACCGAAAGTGAAATTGAAAAAAACCTTAAGCTTTTAAAAAAGAGATACGGGTTTTTAGGTAGGATCTTATTTCGGGTGAGAAAAAAAAGATATTTGCAGGACCTATTTATTCAATACCCACAATTATCTCACTTGACCATCATTGCCGAATATATTCGGTCTTAGATTACATTTAGTATATAGCCTATGAATATCCTACATATCAATACGATGGATCAAGGGGGGGCATTTGAAGCAGCCTGGCGACTGGTGCAAGGGCAGAATGATTGGAAGGATATAAGCTCTAGCTTACTGGTTTTATTTCACGGCCGGCAGACAAACGAAAATATACATCGGTTTACTCCAGGACATACCTTAGTCTCTCGGGGACAACAAACGCTTCGATATCATTGGCTTCAGTTTGTGCAAAAAAAATTATTAAGAAATAAGCCTAAACTTCGCTACCATTTTCCTCAAACTGCTTATCGCTTGCAAGCTGACCCCCATCTCGAGCAAGCAGATTTGGTTCATTTACATTGGATTGCCAATTTCCTAGATTATCCTAGTTTCTTTAAAAATGTGAACAAACCCATTATCTGGACTTTACACGATATGAATCCATTTTTAGGAGGAGTACACTATCTCTTAGACTTTGAGCAAACAAAGGATGCGTACGAAGCGCTTGAAAAACAGATAAAAGACACCAAAATTAAAGCATTAAGTAGTCTTACATCAGAACAATTGCATATCGTTTGCCCTTCTGATTGGCTTCGAAGAGAATCAGAAAAATCGGATATCTTGGGTAGGTTTCCTCATTCAACCATCCCGCATGGGATTAATCTAAATATTTTTAGGCCTAAAAACCAAGCCCAGGCCCGTAGGCATTTAGGTTTACCCCTGGATAAGCCACTGGTACTTTTTGTAGCTCACTACACCGATGAGACGCGTAAGGGGATGCAATGCCTGCTTGAGGCACTTGCTTTGGTACAAAGCCCTTCTCTTGAGCTGCTAGTAATGGGCAACTCAGAAGTAATTCCGGCTCCATGCAATATCCATAGATTGGGCTATATTCATGATCTGGAGCAAATCACTCAAGTCTATGCCGCTTGTGATTTTGTGGTAGTGCCCTCCTTGGAAGATAATTTGCCCAATGTGGTATTAGAAGGGATGGCCTGTGGAAAAGCCGTTGTAGGTTTTCAAACCGGGGGTATACCCGAGATGATTGAAGACTCTATTACGGGCTTTTTGGCCAAAAGGGGGGATAGACAGGACCTGGCCAAAAGGATACAATTGTGCCTTCAAAATCTGGATGAAACTAGAAAAATGGGAGTGAGAGCTCGTGAAAGAGCCGAAAGTAAGCATGCGCAGCGAGTACAGGCCCAAATGTATCTCCATGTATATGAGGAGATGACTAAAAAGCTGAGAAACCCTAATGGAAATCAAACAAATAATTTTAAAAATTTCTTGACAAACCAATTTTTTTCAGCCTGAGAAAATTTACTCAGCACCTTATCGGCTGTACCGGTAAGGCCTTGAATTTCTTGAAGCACTTCTATGTAGCTTTGGTATTCTGGGCTTTTTTCATCGCCTTCTACCTTGCTGAGGTTTTCAATAGCCCGTAACATGGGTTCAAGCTCTCTACGTTTCCTTTCCCGGATAATACATTTAGCAACTTCCCAGATATCTTTTTCGGCTACAAAGTACTCTCTTCTTTCTCCCGACTTCAATTCCTTGTAAACGAGACCCCAGGCAATAAGCTCTCGGGTATTCATATTGGTATTTCCCCTGGAAATACTAAGGGCATCCATAATGTCTTCAGTACTCAAAGCCTCGGGAGAGATCATGAGAAGGGCGTGGATTTGGGCCATGGTCCGATTAATGCCCCATTTGGATCCTAAAGTACCCCAGGTTTGAATAAACTGTTCTTTTGCTTCGTCCAGACTCATAACTGATTTGTATCGCTTTAATTTTTGCCTCTATCTTCCGAAAAGGATCTGCTAAGCTAAAAAATTAGCAAATTCATCCAAAATAATATTACCAAAAAGTTTAAGCTGAAAAATTTAAGATAATCCAAAAAACTCATTGGGAGTTTATACCAAAACACAATGCTCATAAAGGCATCAAAGGCAAATACAATTGCCATTGCCCAACCCATGGTTTCAGGGGAACGCAACCAATAGGTAGAATCCCATAAAACAAGACAAATCAAAACGAACAAGGATAAAAAATTAGGAACAATAATCCCCAAGTATAACCTGAGTTCTTTCGGGTCCATAGGAAAAACGTATACGTAATGGTTCTTGATCTTTGAAGCAATGAATTAACTCAATGTACGAATTAATGTTACTTTTACCTAAATCAAGACTGTAATATTCTTGTTAATACGACTATTAGACCAATATAACTGCAATTTTGACTTTTAGTTGGGAAATATGATGAATTAATACGAGAAGATTGTAGGTCTGCGTTCTAAGTACCTAATTTTTAAGCGATAATCTAGCCAGGTTAGGCCCCAATAGGCTAATGCGATCAATTGGGGTAGTACCAATAGCAAGGATACGTGTAAACCCCAAGACCAAGGGAGAAGCCTGCTCAATATAAATACGCTCGTGAGATAAGTCATAGATAAGACCAAATGTAAGCGTCGCAAACGGATGATCAGGGGGATGAAATTGTAACTCAAGAGATTCACCAAGGCACTTACCAGCACTTGGTAAGCCGCAATGAGGATTTGCAATAGAAAAATCATGAAGTACTGACCACTAAAAAGAAAACCTAGATTAGTGACCAAGAGAAGCGATTGCAAAACAAGATCAAATTTTAGGAAGCTTAGTCTTATTTTCATGGAAAGTTAAATTTGCATGTATTTTGAGAACGCAATCTATATTCATATGGTTTCTATATTTTCAAAAAAAGTTGAAAATAGATCTCCGCACTCCTCAGATAGTAAAAAGAGGAAGAAATCGCTTGAATGTACAGTTAAAAAGGGAGATCTTACATAATTCATACAGGTTTTGGCTGAGGGATAGAGCGGTTTGTTTGAGCCCGCCGCTGGTTTGTGGGTGGGCCGGCGAGTAGCGAAAGCCCGACCCCCGGCCAGGGACTTGCCTATGAACACTTAAGGAATAACGGGGGGCAGCCCCATAATTTTTAAAATATGCTTAACTTCCAAGAGAGAATCAGGAGAGAAAAAATATGCGTTATAAATTATTTGGGAAAAGCGGACTGCGGGTAAGTGAATTATGCTTGGGGGCCATGACCTTTGGCGAAGATTGGGGAAGAGGAGCCAATAAAGCCGGGAGCCAGGCTGTCTTTGATGCTTTTGCGGAGGCCGGAGGGAATTTTATAGATACCGCCAACCGATACACGGAGGGCACCAGTGAGCGGTACTTAGGTGATTTTATTCAAAAAGACCGGGATTATTTTGTGGTGGCCAGCAAGTATTCACTTTACGATGATGCGCAAAATCCCAATGCTATGGGCAACCACCGTAAGAATATGATCCGCTCGGTGGAGAACAGCCTGAAACGCCTCCAAACCGATTTTCTGGACGTATTGTGGGTGCATGCTTGGGATTTTACCACCCCTATCGAAGAGGTAATGCGGGGACTGGACGATCTGGTAACTCGAGGCAAAGTACATTATATTGGTATTTCGGATACTCCGGCTTGGCTAATTGCCCGAGCCAATACGCTGGCTGAGCTAAAAAATTGGAATAGCTTTGTGGGCTTGCAGATTGAATACAGCTTGATACAGAGGACGGTAGAACGTGAACTGATCCCCATGGCCGATTTTTTTGAGATGGCTATTACGCCTTGGTCACCCTTAGGGGCTGGTATACTCACTGGTAAGTACAATCAGGGGATGATTGAAGGGGGGCGGCTTTCGGAAAAAAGTGTCAAATTTAACGAGAAAAACCTGGCTATAGCCCGGGTACTTAGTGATGTTGCTCATGAATTGCAAGTGCCCCCTTCGGCCCTAGCAGTGGCCTGGTTGATGCGTCAAGGACAAAATATCATTCCTATCATCGGAGCCCGGAATGTGAAACAATTACAGGAGTCACTACATTGCCTGAACTTGGAAGCAGATGAAAACCATTTTCAAAAATTATCCCAGATCAGTTCGGTAGAAATGGGATTTCCCTACGATTTTCTAAACTCAGATGGGCTGAGAAAAAATCTATATGGAGATGTGTTTGGTGAGATAGATTTTTAACTGTTTGATAGCAAGAAGAATAGCTAGATTATGACTCTGGTTTCTGAATAAAGATCCTGTAGCAGGAGACCATAAGAGGAAATTTGATCCTACTTAAGTGGCAAATAGTGAAACCTAGGGGCATATTTCCCGTAATATTTAGAAAGGAATTCCATTTTTTGACCACTACTTAACAAACAAAGCTGATTGTATTAGCTTTGTTGTCTTTATTTGACAGCTCCACATACAACACAAGAAGAAATTCATTTTCTTTTTTCATTGCACCAGTTGACTGCCCTATTTTAATTTCATGTAGCTATTGAGTAGGTATATACTCTTGAAAGATTGTTTTGGCTTTACATTAATAATAAAAGTTACTAAGCAAAACACGATATATATTTCTTGCTTTGCCAGAATAGATAGATAAGCCAAAACTCCTAAACACACTGGAAAATTTTATAAAATGACTGCAAATTCGCAACATTTCATCACCGACCCCATGATTTGGTGGCAGCAACTAGATTCGGAGTGGCAAGAAATTTTGATGATTAATTATCAGCTTTCTAAAAAGTCTGCTCACAATAAACTACGTGCGACTTCTAGCATTCGCAGTTATTATTATAATCACCCTCGTAAAATATACAAAGACTTTTTTGGGCAAACATTTCGTATGGATGATTACCCAATACAAGCAGAACTAATCCTACAAATTCGCAGTCAAAAGGAGGTTCTTTGTCAATATACATCGATCACAGATTTGGAACCCCTCAGGGCCATGAGTAATTTGGAACTTCTTCTTTGCCATTCTACTCAGGTCAACGATTTAGATCCATTGCGGTCTCTTACCCATCTCAAAACCCTCAACTGCTCTAAAACGAAGATTAAAGACTTAGAGGCCTTACGTGAGTTGTCTGAACTCACCCATCTTATCTGTTCTGATCTGGCTATTGATAGTCTGGACCCTCTACACGCATGTAAGAAGCTAGAGGTACTTTGGGCAGAAAAAACGAATGTTCATGATTTAAGCCCTCTCTCTGGTCTTGAACATTTACAACAAGTTAATGTATCCTTTGGCGTATCGGAAGATTTAAGCCCCTTGCGTTCGCTAAAAAATTTGAAAATACTTAAAGCTGGGATGACTCAAGTGAAAGACTTGAGCCCATTGGCAGCACTCGATAGTTTGGAAAAGTTATACATTTGGGGAACGACTGTACAAGATCTTTCTCCTTTGTATAAATTACCAAAACTGGAATATGTGAATGCTCCGCTATGCAAGTATTTGGGTAGTAAAGAGGAAAAAGCTTTCAAACGCCAACAAGCTAAATGCAGCCTGGTGGTACAATAAGACGGCTTGAGTTATTACCTGAATATATATCTTGCAATAAAATGACTCAATAAATTGCAAATGCTCCCAAACTTTGTGAGATTTGTTTGGTATACAACAAGAAAAGTGCTTTAATTCTTTCAGAATGGATATCGAACTTAGTTATAATCAACTCGTGTTTGGCTTGATGCTGATTGGAGCAAAAGCTGACGGGAAATTGCAAGAAGAGGAAAAACATTTACTAGTCGAGCTTACCAGTGAAGAGCATCACCTATCGGCGGAAGACTATCGAAATGTCATCAGCCACGCCAAACAATACTCCGACGAAGAATTTGAAAAAATAGTCTTTGATCTTCTGAACACCCATAGTCAGGAAGACCGAGTAAAAGCGGCTTATTGGTTATTGCAAGTCATTGAGTCTGACGACAGCTCCAATGATTCGGATGATGAACAAAGGAATATGATGGAGTGGAATACCTACCAGAGATCAATTACTCAATTAAAAGTCAGCGAAGAAGAAATTCAAGCCTACAAAGAATCGCGAGGAGAAGAGTAAGTGGTATTACTCTACACTTTTGGCACACAGGAATCCGGTTTCTGAATTGGCTTCCTGTGGTTTCAAGTCCCAACGACGGGTCAGTCTATAAACCGGACTTTCCTTTTGATCCCATTTATATTTCCCTCCCCGGAGAACTTTGGTGCGGTTTAAGCGCCTTTGAAAGTATGATTTTTCGGCATAGAGACTGTACCAGTTAGTACACCATTGCCAGAGGGTGTCTTGGGCGGGGGGAGCTCCGGCTTTTCTTATGGCATATTCCCATTCATACTCGCTGGGGAGGCGCTTTCCCAGCCAGTTGGCATAGGCCTGGGCATCATCCCAACTTATTTGCCGCACGGCTTCATTGGGTAAGGATGGAGGAGCATCTGGTCCCCAAGGATGACGCCAATTGGCCCCCTTTACTTCTTTCCATTGCGCACTATCGGCTTGATATACCCACGATACACCTCGTCTCTCGGCTTGGGTTACATAGCGATTGAGTTTAACAAAGAGTTGAAAATCGCGAACTGTAACGAGGGTTTTGTCTATGAAAAAAGAAGTCACATAGATATCAAAACGCGGTTTTTCATTTACATCCCCCGAATCGGCACCAATTTTTACTTGGGCGGCAGGCAAAAAGCTCATATTCTCTGGTATTTCAATTTCTTGGCCTAGCACAGGAGGGAGCCATAAGATGAACAGGAGGTAAGCAAATAATAGTTTATACAATGGGTTTATGTGTTTTATCATAGCCTTGCCGTCTCAAATTGAGCTATCTTATATTATACTTTAACCCCAAGAATGGTGATATCATCCCGCTGACTAGCATCTTTTTGATAATTTCTAAGGGTTCTTTCGAGATATGACTTTTGTTCTTCCACTTTCATCCGGGCTATTTTTTTGAGAACGTCTTTGAAGCGATTGGAGCCAAAGCGTTTTTTCTGAGGATTTGCCTGATCGGTAAAACCATCACTGGTCAAGTAAATCAGGCTACCTTTGGGGATACGGATTCCGTGGGTAGTATATTCGGATGTATCAGAATTATTTAGGCCGATCGATACCCGATCTCCTCTCAATTCATTAATCTCTGTGATGGGCCCTACTTTTCCATTGGGTATAATGGTATATAAGGGGCGTTTGGCTCCGGCAAAATGTAATAATACATAATCGGGGTCTACGGGATCGTCTTGAAAAGTGGCCAAACACGCTTCCATGCCAATAGCAACATCTTCATACTTGTTTTCAATCACGCTTACAATGCCACGGTTTAAGTAACTTAAGATTAGGGCCGGGTCACTTATTTTTTCTTGGTTTACGATTTCGTTGAGCAAGGTGTGCCCGATCATGGTGGTAAAGCCACCGGGGACACCGTGGCCCGTGCAGTCTACGACGGCCATGAGGGTAAGCTTTTCCAAGCGGCTCACCCAATAAAAATCACCAGAGACCATATCTTTGGCTTGGGAGATTAAGAAATGGCTTCCCAAACAATCCAGGAGTTTATATTCGCTCGGGAGAATGGCCTTTTGAATAGTTTCAGCGTAACGGATACTATCGCTAATTTTCTCAAAAGCTCGGGATAATTGTTCTTTTTGGTTTTCAATTTCTACTTTTTGCCTCATAATCTCTTCGTTTTGAGCTTTTAATTGCTTGTTTGCCCGATTAGATTGCGTTTTGGCTCTATAGAATATGATAACCAGTAATACCGTAAGAATAATAATCCCTACAGAGGCACCTATCAAAATATTTTGTCTACGGATGTCATAATCTTTATTGATCAGGACCATCCCTTGCTCGATATACTTTTTACTGAGGAAGTCAATTTTTTCCTTATCATTGACCCGTTCTTGCTCTCTTCTTTCCAGCTCGTAGCGAGTTTGTAAACCAGAAATAACGGCCAGCTTATTTTCGCTATAAATGGAGTCATTGTAAGCCTTAAACAGCTTATGGTATTTTAAAGCTTGGGAGGGAACATTCAGCTTTTCAAATGCTAGGGAGAAGTTTTGCATATTGTCCCGGATCAAGCGTTTGTTGTGGAGCTTGCGGGCCAGGGTGATGCTTTTATTCAAATAATCGATAGAACGGGTAGGGTTGCCTGTTTGTAGATATAATTCGGCAATACCTAAAAAACATTGACTGATCCCTTCCCGGTTTTGGGCTTCCTCATTAAACTGTAGGGATTTTAAGAAAGAGGCCAGGGCATCATTTGTACGGCCCGTGGCCGAAAAGACTTTTCCTTCTCCATAGAGTGCTTCGGCCTCATTGATTTGATCTTCACTTGCCAAAAAGTATTGTTGAGCGTCTTGGAAGGAGAGGAGGGATTGCGGGTATTTTTTCTCGCTTTGGAGCGTATTTCCCCGGTTTAATTGGATGATACCCATCAAACGAGGATTTTTCAGGGTATCAATGAGTTGCTTGGCCATACCAAAATGCTTATAGGCTTCCCTAAAATTACGGGTTACCGTATAGGTCTTCCCAATATTGCAAAGGGATAGGGCTTCCCCATACGTTTGCTCGATCTTACGATATATTTTTAAGGCCCCGATATAGTATTCAAAAGCCAAATCATAATCTCCAAATTCATAATGAATTCCAGCTAAGAAACTCATCACCCGGGCTTCTTTTTCTTGATCTTCGGAATTACGATAAAAACGAAGGGATTTTTGCAGATATTCCAATGCCTTCGGGAAGTTATCCATGGCCCAGTAGGATTGGGCAATATTAAAAATAGCATCATTCATCCCCACCCGGAAATTCATCCTTTGAGCGATCAATAAAGCCTGCTGGGCGTATATCAAGGATTTTTCTGGCGACCTATTGCGAAGTTCTCGTGACATTAGGTCCAGCATACGCACTTTATCCATGCTGTTTTGACGGGAGCGGTTCAAAAGCTCTACCACACTGTCCAAGCGGGTTTGTTGCGCTTTCAATTCCGTCAAAGCAACACTTAGGAGGAGCGCTAAAAAAAAGCTTAGGTGCTTACTACTCATAAAGTGGGTACTACACTGTTTTGGAGGCTATCGAGTGAGAAGAAGAAAATCAAGAAATTCTCTTATACGATCCACTCCTCAATAACTTGCTATTTAATGAAAAAATGCAATCTACAACCTTTACTAGGAAACAAATAAAAAAGTTTACAGGCAAAAATAAGAAAAATCAATGCCAAATATGCAAGATACCCTGGGCTATCCGATAGACAAACTGGCCATTACTTATGTAAGGATTCGGATATTGCTGTGAGCTTTGGGGGAAAGAAGTATATATTCCATAAAGTTAAACCAATATTGCACTCGGTCTAAAATCCACCGATCGGAGCTAATGACTACTTCAGAACAGGCAGCCAGGCTTTTGTCAGGGTTATATTCCAGGCTAGCCTCCCAATGCCAAGCCTGTTCTTGAGCCGTTTCTAGTAAGAGATTTTTGAGCCGGGCACTGTTTGAAATGGGCCGGTCCAAATACCAATGGGTACATGCTACGCCTACATCCGCCAGGCTTTTACCTATTAATTTAATCGCCGGAACCGTTTCTTCTACTTTACGGTAGGTGCCGTGGATACTGGCAATATCCCTGTAGCAAAAATCTTTTCCCAAAAATAGCAAGGCCCCCGACAAATGACTTTCTACCGTAATGAGTAAATTATACGCATCGATAGCAACGGCACGATCTTTCATTTGCTCCGGCATGAGTACTTTTTGCCCCCGAATATCTTGAGATTGTTTTGAACAGGCGGCCCTCCTTAAGGCCATACGTTGCCTTTTGTGTAGTTGGTAATGATTCCCAACCAATTCCAAGGAGGCCTCTTCTGAATAGCCCCGGGTATAAAGAAAACTCAAGTCCTCTACGGCTTCCCGGAGAATACAAATTTGCTTAGGGCTAAAATATTTTGGATCATTGGAGTGCTGCCCCCGGTGTTTTTGATGGTTGGGCATAGGGACCGTATAAATTAAACGATATAATACTGGATATATCTTTTCTTCGTTAATCAAAAAGAATGATTAAGGATCTGTACAAAAACGTTGTTTGAAAAAAAGACCTTTGTTAAATATAAGTATATATTAATACATTCGTAACTTGATAAAGAATTTGAAGTACTATATTTCGGAACTTATACGCCGGGTTTTCAAGTATACAAGTGTGTAACGAAATAAAAAACTATGAAAAATTTTATAAACAAGAGTTGTGTTGTCTTTTTTCTCGTTTTGGGCTCTTTTATCACCAGCCAGGCCCAAATCAGCCCATCGCTCTTAGACAAAAAGTGGAAAGTGGTTTTTGATGAGTACCGCCACGTTCGGTATATGAGCGAGCCGGAATGGGAGTCCTTCAAACTCTTACCTGATTATAAGCGGAGAAATGTATTAGAAAACATGAAAGCAGAGGCAGAAAAAGCCGTGTTCATGTTCGGTGCTGATTTTAGTTTTGAAGTTACCCTATCGGGAGAAACCGTTGAGCAAGGCCGTTGGGAGCTAAAGCCCGACGGACGCACCATCATCGCCCGCAATGAGGTGGGTTACGAAGACCGTATTACCTTGATTGATGTAAGCAGCGATCGCTTAATTTTGAGTTCAGAGCAGTATGGGCAAGAAGTAGTCCTTGTCCCATACTATTAAGGCATACATACCAACAAAGGGAAAATGTCTTGAGCTTAGGAGCCCGCTTCATTTTCCTTTTGTCGGATTTCATCTATTTTTTTGGCCAATTCTTCAGCTTCCGCCATTTTCGCATCGCTTGCTTTGCGGTCTTGATGAGATAGCTGGTGGGCCTCTTTCATCAATTGCTGATACTGCTTTTGTAGTTTCTCTAACTCGCTTTTCTTTTTGAATAGTCCGAACATAGTTTCTTGTTTTGGGTACTTTAGCAGAACCGCCAACTCCTATCCAATGTTTGCTAAGATCCTCTATAAGAAAAAAGCAAAATTTAAGGCCTCCCCTTGAAAGTCCCAAAAATTAACTGTAAATTGTATCATGTTTTCTAAAATTTGACTCGGTTTTTTAACTGAGGCCTTGCTTCAGGTTGTATTGCCTGAATGAAAAGGGTACCATGTTAATAGCATTTTAGAGACATAGGTAGGCATCCTTTCCACATCCTGGAAAAGGGTGCCTAATTTTATCTAAACAATCAAACCTTAGCGTATGCAATCCTGGGGGCTTACCCGCTTAGGGAAGGTTTGGGCCACACTTGACATAATGTATGGCGCGGGTCGGGCTTTCGCTACTCGCTGCCTTTCCCCACATGGCCTACACGAGCTCAAACAGGCCGCTCTATCCCTAAGCCAAATGAGAAAGTTTAGTCAGAGGGCTGCCCCAAATTACATGGGATCACATCTGGCTAAAACTCTAGCGATAATCTTCAAAATTTCCGGGCCTTTTTTGCATACTTGAGAAAACAGCCTCCATTTGGTTTTTCTTTTTGACGATGGCATCTTGCTCCACCGATTCTAACATCAAGCCCTCCTCAGCACTTAAATACGGCGCTTCATTCAACAGCTTCTTGGCTTTTACGATCGCACTAGGGCTTTTGCTGGCTATTTCTTGAGCTAATTTGTGCGCATCTTCCAGAGGGGAGGCCGATAGGTGGGTAGCAAAGCCATAATGTACCGCCTCTTCGCCCGAGAAAACCCGATGGGTATACGTGAGTTCCCGAATAATATCATCTCGCACCGAATGCCGCATCAATTGCGTACCGGCCATATCGGGAATCAAACCCCATTTCATTTCCATGATACTCAATTGGGTATCGGGGGCTATGTACTTAATATCGGCCCCTAGCATGATCTGTAAACCACCCCCAAAAACCACTCCGTGGGCTGCCGCAATGACCGGTACGGGTAAGGCTCTCCATGTCCAAACGGCTTGCTGCCACATATTGGCGATGCCATGGGTACGAGGAGATAAGGCTTGGTTGCCCGCACCATTCGGATCACTGAAGCTACCTACATCCAAACCGGCACAAAAGGCTTTGCCCGATCCGCTTAAAACAGCTACCCGGACCGAAGCATCTTGGGCCAAGGTGTCACCAGCTTCAATGATTGCCTCAAACATGGGAACGTCCAAGGCGTTCATCTTTTCCGGACGGTTTAGGGTGACCTTTGCGATATGGTCTTTGATTTCTATGTTGACTCTTTCCATTTTGATACGTTTTTTGGGTTTGCCCCGCAAATTATAATAAAAGGGTTCTTCTTATAAAGCAATTGGATAATTGCAAAATAAGAAGAACCACTTGAAAATAATAAAGTATTATAGTGTAGAGCGCCGTGAGCGGTAAATTTTTAGTTTACTTAGAGCCCATTGTCTACCCCTTGATAGATTTGGAACTTAAAGAAGCGGTAATAATTATTGTTCGGATTGACCACCGCTTCAAAAATCACTTGATTTTGCGCGTCAAGTTCATATAGCCTCGGCGTATTGCCGCCATTTCCCGACCATAAGAAGCCAAGCAACTTGTTTTGATTTTCGGGGTTTAAGGTGGTAGATCCGGCAGCCGTGGTAAAGTATTGCTTGTTTTCGTCAAATACCCAGACCAAGGAAACGGTTTTGTTCACTTCATCAATTTTATATTCGGCGGCCCGGCTATAACTCGCTACGCTTACCGTAGAATCGGAGTAGAAATTTCGGTATCTCCCATTGTCATACATCAATATGTTGCCATTTTCCATACGAACCGGGGTATGTTGACCATAAGGCCAAAAATCTACCGTATCAATGCTATTGGCATAGTCGGGTTGAAGCAGAAACGGGCTTAGGCTATCATTCCAAAACTCAGGGGGAGATAAGATCCACTTCAAATCTCCGGTATCGTAGTCAATTTTATACACGGCACATTGACCCCGTCCTGAAATGATCAAGCTATTGTCGGCTTCGTCTAAGTAAACGGCATTGAGGTGGAGCCAATCATCTCCCCTTTCACCAGGAAGGCGGCGTCTTTGGTTGTCCAAGATTAGGTTCATATCCCACTCTTTGACGATATTGCCTGTTCCCCGTTCCATTTCAAAGAGCTTGTCATCTTGTAATTGTCCGTCGTCGGTGCCGATGGGTTGAGCGGTATTGGCACCCACTAAAAAATTACCGTTGGGCAACTCAAATAGCTCGTGGTGCATATATTCGGGTACTGTGTAAAATTGCACGATATTCCCCAAGGGGTCTACTTCAAAAAATCCGGAGGAGTAGTAGCGGATACGGTTTTCTTGCGTGTTGATAAGAAAATTTCCGTTTTTGGTACGGCCGTACATATGGTAGGCATCGGGATTGGTCCAAGCCCAGCGGACTTCCCCTTGACGGTCGAAGCCCATATTTAAATTGGCTACCCAGTACAGGGCACTGTCGCTGGTGGGCAGATTATTCTGGATGATGTTTAGATCGGGTAAGCTTATCGTATCGGTTTGAATCTGGAGTGTCTCGCTTACGCGCACTTTGCCCATAGAATTTGTGAAGGTGACTTTTACCTCATTGAGGTGATCGGGGTATAAGCCCAGGATAGGAAATTGGTGGTTATCGTCAAAACGGGAAAACTGTTTTCCAAGGGATACCCCATCTGGGCCTTTGCCCAAGACTTGTACGGCTATTTTACCTTGAACCGGGGTCTGCATATTGACTTGAGCGGCTAATGGGGCAAAACCGGAGGGATTGAGTTGAATGGCACTATTGGGAATATTTAAAGAGCTTCCTAGAAAATCGATGGCTTCTTGTTCCCCACCTGGGGCAAAAAAAGTAGCTTCCCAATTATCCCGATCAATTAGAACGGAATCTAAATCGGAGCCTTCAATCACGAGGGAGTCAGCTTCTTCAAAGGTAATGATCCAGACCACTTGCCCGTTAATCGTTTCTTGGCGGGCATCGGTGACTAGGTCGTTAATAGCTTCAAGGGCTCTAAGAGATTCTAGAATATCAAAACTAGGTTGGGGCTCATTATCCGAATTGTTATTACACGTTTGGAAAAGGAGTCCCAGGCAGAAAATTAGCAGGAAGGATGATAAAGTACGGTTCATTGTATTTGATAGTTGGGTGCAAATGAAATTCCTGATCACATGAGGATTATCTTGTATTAAAACGTAAGGCTAGGGTAGATGTTAAGTGTAGGGGGCCACTTATTTTGTTTTTTTCCTTGTTAAGAGGAGTAAGGAAATTATAAGCGTTTGGGACAGTTGGGGACAGGGGTGAAGGATGAAGTCTCGCATGATAAGCCGTGAGTATAGCACTTCAGGCTTTTTGGCATAGGGACGGAAGCCCGCAGGGCCGAGACCGAAAGGGCCTTGCGGGTTGGCCGGCTCGGGGCTTGCCCGACGGCCCGGTCCTTGCCTTTCCTGATCCCTTAGGGGAAGGAAAGGCAAGGAATGCCCCTCAAATTAATCGTCAAACTTGGAATATTCGGAGCGCTCGCAGCCGTATTCCTCGATGAGGAAATTATCCAATTCGTCGGCTTTTTCGGCAAATCGGGCAATTTTCTGTTGGATTTCCTCGAGGAAGGAGCTTTGCAAATCGCTCATATGGTTCCGATAAGATAAGTAGATCATCCCCTTGTAAATTCCAAAAGAGAAAGGAGGGGCCGGATTGCTCAAAATATAGCGATATACGGGCTCTAAGTTTTGCTTAGGTAACTTAACCAGCGGACTGGTGGTATAGAGGTAATTTTTATTATACACAAAGATGCGAACCATGGAACTTCCTTGGTGGAACTCCCAAAAATCGTAGCCATTACGGGCAATCACCGGATCAATGTCTAATTCTGTGAGGGCAGTTTCTACAAAACCGGCCAGGTTGCTAAGCTTAGGCTCTTCAAAGAGGGTTTCTTGATCAATGGAGGCCCCACAGTTGTGGCAATACTCAACTTTTTCAAAAAGCAAGCTTCCGCAAGAAGGACATTTTACCGAAAACTCCATCTCAACGTTTTCGGCAAAGGATTCCAGATCGACCAAAAGGTCGCCGGCCGGAATGGCAAAACCTACATTATCGGCATCGGCAAACTTACTTGTCGTGACTCCCACGATTTCGCCGCGTAGGTTAACGAGTGGCCCTCCACTGTTTCCGGGGTTGATGGCAGCATCGGTTTGGATGTAGTGACGGCCATCCATCAATTGGCGGGGTGAGGAAATAACGCCATCGGTGATGGTAAAGGGCATGCCATAGGGATAGCCTAAAACGGCCACCCGGTCCAAGTTTTGGAGTGTGGTGGGCGGTTGTAAGTACATATCTGGCAGGTGATCCAGGGGTTTGGAGGGCTGTAAAAAGGCCAGATCGACGATGGGGTTCAAAAATACGACCTTGGCGGTAATTTTTTCTTTGTCGTGGTTCTCAATGGAGACCATTTTATGATTGGATACAACGTGGTAATTGGTGACTACAATCCCGTGTTGTTTGAGGAAAAAGCCACTACCGCTACCAGAGGAGGTCCCGATTTTGACCACGCTGGTGCTTATTTGATGTATAGCGTTTGAGTCCATAAATCCCAATTTTTTTAGATTCTTTAATTTAATGTTGATCGCTTGATATGATTAGATATCTCGGTAGCCGTATCGGTTGGCCGAGCGTTGGTCTTGATGCATGATTTCCCCAAAGGTTGCCCACAAACTGCTTGCGGCATCTCCCCAGGACTTGCTCCCGGCTTTTTCCAGGCCTTGGATAATCATGTTATAACTCGTTTCCGGAATCACATAATAATACAGTAATCCGTACATTCCCGTAAGCATGGTAAGGCTAGCTCCGATATAGTCGCGCTTGTTCATCTCATTTTTACCAGTATTGTGGTACTTGTTGAGATAGTTATGGATACCGGCTACATCCAAGGTAGGTTTTTCGGAGATAAACTGCTTGGAGCGATAGATGGACTCGATGAATTTTTCTTTTTCCATCTTCAAGAGTTTTTCGGCTGCTCTGTAAGCTTTATTTACCCGTTCGTTGGGAGAGGCACTTGAGTTTAGATCTTTCACCGCTTTTTCTACTTCCGACTTAAGTACTCCCTGAGGGCGCATAAAATAATCAATTCGGGTAAAAGAGAGGAAAAAAGCGTCCCAACCGTAGGCATCCCAGCGCTTTGACTGGAAGTAGTTGTAGTAATCTAGGGCATTTTGCAGGTATTCCTGAAATTTGGCCCAAGCCAAGTCGTTTTCCTCAGCCGTAAAATGCTCAATTTGCATCTCAGCAAAGCGCTGGGCGCCAAATTTCTCGATAAAGGTATCATCGTTGGCATCGGCCTGGATACAAATTTCTTCTATCACCCGATAGATCTTGTAAGGTTCGCAAAGCTCCAAGGGGGCATCGTAACGAAAATAAATATCATTACCTTCCAGTACAATCTGGGCCAAAACCAAGGTCCCGAAGTTCAACTCAGCAACCTGGCGCATCAAAGGAATAAGATACTTAGCCGGGATTTTCAGGAAGGGGGCCTCAATAAATAAGCGATCGTCTTTAATTTTAAGGCTTACCACGATGGAACCGTGTGGAAATACATATTCATTTTTGTCGGCGTCTACCGATTTTTCGGACAGACCTTTTTGAATGTATTCCAGCACACCGTGAATGGACTCTTTGTACTTTTTTTCATCGTACAGGTTCATTACTGTCCCCCAATGATCTGAGTTTAACACACTCGTCATGGGGGGCAGGAAGGAATTATCAAATACAGGGGCCGTATTCATACCTAAGGACGTTTATAAATTAAAATAAAAAAAGCGATGCAAGACTAGGTCTTAACCGGCAAAAAACCAGCCACGGACTATTTACAAAATTTATATATAAAAATTGGATTACTCCGTATAAAATATTCTACGAATGCGTGTGCTGATGTTGGTAAGAATTTCATAGGGAATGGTATGTAGGCTTTTTGCCATTTCCTCTAGGCTTAATTGTTCATTAAAAATAATGACATCGTCCCCTTCTTCCAGCTCCATGCCGGTAATATCAATCATGGTCATATCCATACACACATTCCCCATGACGGGTACCCGGACTCCTTCTTCTGGGTAATTGCGGGGATAAACCAATACTTCACCAACCCCTTGACCTAGGGCCCGGGGAAAACCATCTGCATAACCAATCGCCATAATGGCAATTACCCTCTTGTCATGAATAGTACCTTGTCGAGAGTATCCTACGCTATCTCCGGCCTTGAGGTTTTTAATTTGTGAAATCTGCGTTTTGAGGGTACTGATAGGCCGCAATTGGGGCAGTGCTCCTTCGGGGGTTTGCACTCCGTAGAGTCCTACTCCCAACCTCACCATATCAAACTGGGCTTCGGGAAAGCGGGTAATCCCAGGAGAGTTTAAAATATGTTTAATAAAGGAATATCCCAATACCTTCTCAATTTTTTGGGTCATTTCTTCATAGCAAGCGATCTGATTCTGGGTAAATGCGTCATGCTCTTCTCCATCGGCAGCCGCTAAATGGCTAAATACTGAGATAAGCTTCAAAGGGTATAAAGACTCCGCTTCTAGGTACTTTAAAAGACGTGGTAAATCTTGGGGCACAAAGCCCAAGCGGTGCATACCTGTATCTAATTTGAGATGTACCGGATACACTTTTGATGGAGAGTGGAGGGCATGCCTTTTAACAAATTGGCGGTATTCCTCCAGCTTTTGAAAACTGTAAAGCTCGGGTTCTAAATCGTATTGAATTAATTTATCATAGGTTCCCGGCTCGGGGTTAAGTACTAAAATCGGGAGCTTGATCCCGTTTTGTCTTAAAGCTACTCCCTCATCTGGGTAGGCTACCCCCAGATAATCTACTCGATGGTAGGCTAATAAACCCGCAATTTCGGCGCTGCCGTTTCCATAAGCAAAAGCCTTTACCATCACGAGAAGTTTGGTGGCTGGCTTGAGGAGGCTCCTGAATACATTTAAATTGTGCACCAAGGCATCTAGGTTAATTTCGAGGACCGTGGTATGGCTTTGCTCCTCTAACTTTTGAATAATTTTTTCAAACGCGAACTTCCGTCCTCCTTTTACTAATACCATGGCATTCCGCAATACTTCCTGGTTTAATTGCTGTAAAAAGGAATGGGTATCTGAGAAGAATCCTACAGTTAAGCCGGAAGTTGGGAGATACTTACGCATATTTTCCCCTATGGCGTACAAGACATCTACGTGCTTCTGCTCAAGCAGGGAATGCACTTCTTTATATACATCTTTTGGACTCCTGCCTGACTCCAGGACATCCGAAAGAATAGCAATTTTACGAGGCATTTGTACCTGGGCCTGCCAATAATCTAGGGCAATGCGCAAGCCGCCTAGGTCATTGTTATAACTATCATCAATGAGATAAAAATCGCCATTTCCTTTTTTTAGCTCGAGGCGCATTTTTACCGGGGGAAGGCGAGCAAACAGGGGAATGAATTCTGCGGGCGGCCATTTTAAGTACAGGAGTGCCGCTAGGCAGTGAATAGCATTTTGGCGAGAAGCCTTATCTACAAAAGGTATTTGCAAGGAATAAGCTTGCCCTTGGTATTCAAAATCAATCCGCTTTTCTAGGCCTTGTGAAGGCAGGATGCGTAAAACAGATTCAAGCGTTTCATCTTCGCTCCAATGAAATAGCTCCAGCTCCCGATCTTGGGCAAACTGAAGGATCTCCTTGTCTAGGCTAGGATTGTCCCGGCTATACACGATGACTTTGGCTTGCTCAAAGAGCCGTAATTTTTCCCGAACCTTTTCTTGACGGGTTAGGAAGCCCTCATCGTGGGCCGAACCGATATTTGTGAAAATTCCAAGTTCGGGCTGGATCACTTTTTGCAAACGGGCCATCTCTCCGGGCTTAGAAATTCCTGCCTCAAAAAGTGCCATCTCGTGCCATTTTTCCATCTCCCAAACCGATAAAGGCACGCCCAATTGGGAGTTGTAACTACGGGGGCTCCGCACCAAAACATAGCGGGCACTCAGGAGAAAATGAAGCCACTCTTTAACAATCGTTTTCCCATTACTCCCGGTAATTGCCCAAACTGGGTAAGAGAAGCTCTCTCGGTGTACCTGAGCAATTTCTTGCAAAGCTTGCAAGCTATTGCGTACCAAAAAAATATTGGCCGAAGATAAATCAGGGACCTCGGCCCGCTCCACTAAAAAATTACGAACCCCAGCTTCGTAAGCCTTTTTTATAAAATCATGACCATCATGCCTTTCTCCTTTAATTGCGATAAAGAGTGTTCCTTCCAGGCTGGTAGAGATTTTACGGCTGTCCCAAGCTAGGTGTTGAATGTCGGCTTCTGGAAAGTCCCATTGAAGTAATTGGGCTTGGGTAGCTTTTTGGATAATTTGAGTATGCATAGGATCTAAAAAAATACTCCTAGGGGGTATTTATATATTGGAGACAAACCAAGGAAGGAAGGAGGAGGTACGTATAAGGGCTGTGGTATTAAGTAAGTAAATCCAGGTCATTAAGAAAATACACCAAGGATCCATTTTCTTTGATTTCCACATCAAATACGCCTTTGGTGTGTAGGTGTTCCAAGAGATGGCGCGCCTCATCAATAGATACATTTCCCTTGACACAGAGCGAGGTGGCCGATATTCTCCCACCAGATTCTACGGCTATTTGGATTACTTCTCCATCAGAGAGTTGGGTAGGGGGAGCTTGTAAATACGTCGTGTAAGGAATATCTTGAGTATTTTCCAGTGCTCTACGGACTACGCTACTGAGAGCAAATACGGGCAGATAATTATCATCGTATTCGTAGCGAAATACTCCTTCGGAAAGCATAAGATATAATTTACGGCTGGCTTCGCTGCGAGAAAGCTCGGTTTTTTCGCTAAGTAATTGAGGGGTGAGCTTTCCTTCGTGGTCTTGGGCAAGCCGAACAACTTCACTATTAGAAATCTTCATGCGTACCGCTGCGTTTTTTTCACTTTCTTGATAGTAAAAATAAACACCGCCGCTAAACACCAGTATTAAGGCAAAGATTATCAGAAATGTAGCCATAATTGGTTCTTTATACAATTAAATATACTTTAATTCTTAGAAAATAAAAAGAAAAGCCGGAGGGGCCGAAGCAATATTTAACGCATTTTAAGATCAAAGACTAGGGTAACTTAGTCATATATACGCGTGTATGGAAGTAATTCTTTGATTTTCAATCTTTCTGATTTTTCCAGCGGGTTACTCATAATATTTAGCTTTTTCAAATGATGCTTGAGTAAGGTGATTTCTTCAGGTACCCGGGTCAACTGGTTTTTGTAGAGATTTAATTCCTGCAGCTTTTGAAGGGTTCCGATGGAAGGGGGGAGCTCTTTAATCTGATTTCCATTGATACGGAAAACATACAGATTTTTGAGGCCTTCCAAATGCCTTGGAATACTCCGTAATTGATTATACTCCAAATTGAGCGATTTGAGATGAGACATCTGAGCAAGTGTATCAGGAAGTTCCCTTAGGCGGTTCCTTAACAAGTTTAAATGCCGTAAACTACCCAAGTTTCCAATTTCTTTAGGGAGGGCCCTGATATCATTGTTTTCTAAATCTAAGCTTTTTAAATGCGGTAAATTTCCCAACTCAGGCGGAAGGGCTTTGATTCGATTATTGCCCAATAAAAGATATTCCAGATTTTTCAATTGGCTAATTTGCCCAGGTATTTGGTCCAATTGATTGGAATGCATATTTAAAACAGCCAATTTTTTAAGGCCAAATAATCCCAAAGGAAATGATTTAATTTTGGCCCGGTTACAATGTAGATGTTCTAAATGCTTCCAATTACGAATCTTCTCGGGCAACTCCTCCAAGGGATTTTGACTTAAGGATATTTGGCTTAAAGCTTCCAAGGCAAATACTTCGGGAGCTAAGAAGCTTAAGTTATTACTATATAAATTTAATTCCGTAATATGGGTCAAGCGTTCAAGGTTGGGAGGCAATTTATCTAGTTTTTGTTTTGCCAAGTTTAATACCGTACTTTCTTGTAAAGGAGTCAAGGTGTCATAATGAAGGCATTTCAAAACGTGTTTTTGCAAGTATGGAAACAAAGTAGAGGGAATATCTTTGTCCAGAATGAGTTGAAAGGCCAAATCAATGTTGGAAGAATCTCGGCTGCTAAGTAATTGAATGATGCGGCTGCGTTTTTGGGCATCATGTAAAAAGGAAGGTGCTTTCATCTGGTAAAAAAAATACAAATACCTATTAAAATACAGCCCAAGAGCCAAATTAATTCCTTTGATGCGCTTCGTGCCAGGTCCTTGATCTTGCTTAATGGAGCTACGAGGATAAAATATTAGTTAATAATTTGGATTTAGAAATCTACCCTTACTAGCTTTGTCCCTTCACAGCAAAGGCCAACACGAACTTCGTGCTTAGCCCCCATTACTGATGAGAGCGTTTATTCCACCCTTAAAATACGAATACGATCATACAAGCAATTATCTCCTTTACCAAGCAAGTGATGTTCCTATCTTTTTCCCTAATCCTTGTTTTTTCTGGAGCCTGTGAAGGCCCCAAAACTGGCGGGGAAAAAGTACTAATTCATTCCGAAGACTTTTTGAACCAGCTCAACCAGACCTATCGCCAACAAAATAAAAAGAAGTTGGATGAAATTCATTACCATATAGACTCCCTTCCCCATATTGCCTCTCTTGTTCATGATCGAAGCCAGTCCTTGGATCACTGGATTGATTCGCTCCGCAACCGGATCATCCAAGTGTACAGTGTAAATCGCCTATCCCGTTCTTGGCTGCACAAGAATACAAACCCCGAGGAGAATCCAATACATATTTTACACCAAAAACTGCTGAATTTTGAAGCCTTTACCCAAGAAGTTGCCCAATCCGGGGAGCCGGCCATACTCCAAAACCTTCGCTTTGACAGCGATATGAACCCCCTTTGGTCTGATTCTTTAAGCCATTTAGAAGAATTTATTCGCTTCAATTTTAGCACTCCCCAACGTACTTTACTCATTGCCACCCTAACCGGATTAAGTTACCAGGTACTTAAGTGGGAGCATCGTTACTTGCAGGCATTAGAAAATAAATCGCGTGCCCGAATGTTAGACGAAGCCGCCAACTTTCAGGTAAAATGGGTATTGGACACCACGCAACGTTCGGATAGCCTCATCGCCCGTGTATTTTTAAGTCCACCCGAACGTCTCATACAATTAAGTACTCAAAAACATATGCTTCAAAGCCAAGAACTGCCTTTACACAAGGGATGGACTGCGCAAGCCATAAGCAAAACAAAACCCGAAATACACCTAGAAGCCGGCCTTTGTTACCGCCATCGCAGCAACCTGTCCGACAGCTGTTGGCAAAGCCATAAAGTTTATATCCTAGACACCCTTGCCCAATAGGAGACCTATGCCCAAAATTAGCCTCATCTTTCTAAGTTTACTATTCTTTTGTAATTGCTCAAAAAGGAAAGATCCCGATCTAAACCGACTGCTCGACAAATTTATGTATTACCAGTTTTTGCACAATCAAGAACTGGAAGACATCTATACCCAAGGCCAAACCCAGGCCGATCAACTCAAATCTTGGCTCCTCAAAATGAACCCACGCCAGGTACAAGATAAATTAGAGTCTATCGAAAACCTTAAAAGAGAGACGAGTTCCCAGATCGAACTTATACAAATGGCCAAAATGTACTTAGAACAAGAAATTCAGGCCCTCCCTACAAGCTTGGATCCTGATCAAACAGTTTCCCTGCAAAATACCAGGGTGCGTAATTATTTTATTGAGCAAGAAAAAGGCTATGAGCTTATTCTTCGTTTGGAGGAATTTATAATTTACCTCAATAAAGAGTTTGCCTTCTTAGATTTAAAACCCTTCGAGCGCATCAGTGGCGTTAGGGCCGATTTTGTGGAAGAAAACTTTGGAGAGACGATTTTTACCGGAGCTTGGACGACCTTGACGCAATTGCAGATCAAGATTTTACAGCATCAAAATACGATTTTTCAAAATATGTATTATTGCATACATCCCCAATTAGAAGCGCCCTTTCTCCCTTTGGTCTTATTTAGCCCGATTCGTGACACCTTAAGCCCTCAAGACTCCCTGCTTTGGGTCTACTACGGCCTCCATTTGGACATCCCAGGTATGCAAATGATCTTACAAGAAGATACCGTTTTGGCCCAAAAGGGCGTCGCTACCTTTACCCTAGCTATTCCTGAGCGAGATTCTTTGCTTTGGGAAGCTCAGGTACGGGTACCCGGTAAAAATGGCGAAGATACCACTTATAAAAACTCCCGCTTAATCCTAAAGAAATAAATGATGAAGATTTTGGGGCTTGCCCGCGCCAGAAAAAAATGAACTCCTTGACCCAATAGGCTGGGCCGCGGGGGCAGGAAGGGCCAAGGGAATACCCAATTTTATCACGCGGGCAAGCCCCATTTTTATAAAAAATCGGTAGCAATTTTGGCTGAGTGCAAACACAAGGGGATACCCCCTCCCGGATGCACACTCCCCCCACAAAAGTACAAATTCTTGATCCGGGAACTGAAGTTAGGATGCCTGAAAAATGCCGCAAAGCGATTATTAGAACTACTCCCGTATAAAGCTCCCTTGTCACTGGCTGTTTTGAGAAAAATACGACGCGGATCTAAGATCTCCTCGCAAACGATGAGCGGGCGAATGTCTTTTTTGAGTATCCGGCTTAGTTTATGGATAATTCGCTCCCGGCTTTGGGCAATGAGTGTATCCCAGTCCTGCCCCGAGTTGTGTGGCGCATTGATCATGGTAAACCAATTTTCGGCCCCCGGAGGAGCATCCGAGGGATTTTCCTTACTACTGATGTTTATATATACTGTGGGGTCTTCATGTAGACTGCCTTTTTTAAAGATAGACGCAAATTCTTGCGCATACGATTGGCTAAAAAAGATATTGTGCAGCTCAAGCTCCGGAAAAACAGCTTTTACCCCCCAATAAAATATAATGGCCGAGCTGGATTTGGTCTGATTTAAAACTTTCTTGGGGCCCCGGTGACCTTTTAGAAGATGGCGGTAGGTACTTACTACATCCATATTACTCAATACGATGTCAAAATTCATAGATTGCGTCTTTCCTTCTTTTTCAAACTCAATCCCTTTCACTTCGCGTCCTTGGGTTTGAATTTGCACCGCTTTGGTATTGTATAAAAACCGAACCCCCATATCTAGGGCCAGTTTTTCCAGGCTTTGGGTGATCGCATACATGCCCCCTTGCGGGAAGAAAGCCCCGTAGCCAAATTCTAAATGCGGAATGATGTTCATAATCCCCGGGGTTTGGTAGGGGTCTGAACCATTGTAGGTAGCATAGCGATTAAAAAATTGCACCATGCGGGGGTCTTCAAATCGCTTGCGGTTTAAGGCATCCAAGCTACGCATGGTGTCCAGCCGATAGAAGTTAAGAACCCCCTTGAGGACATCCCACTTTAGGTAATTTTGCCAGCGGTGCAGGGAGCGATGTAGGAAAATATTGGCAGTCAGGTCATACTTGACCCGACTATTGCGAAGATACTCGCGTACCTTTTGGGGAGCTTCATACGTATTCTGGGCTACTTCGGTTTCAAATTTCTCTAAATTTTTATAGGCTCTTAACACAGTGCCGTCTTCATAAAAGTACTTGCATAAGACATCAAGGGATTTATAATTGAAGTACTTTCGGGGGTCTTTTTGGGTAATTTGAAACAATTCATCCACCAAATGAGGCATAGTAAATAAAGAAGGGCCGGCATCAAAGCGGAAGTCTTGGAGTTCAATCTGGGAAAGTTTACCCCCCGGATAGGCATTTGCCTCCATTATGGTTACCTCGTAGCCTTTGTTTGCTAAACGTATGGCGGCGGCTAAACCGGCTATCCCCGCCCCGATAACCCCACAAGTTTTCTTATACATTCTGCAATAGATTATTTATAAATACCTGATAATGAGAAATAAATGAAACAATAAGTATAACTAAGCTTACTTCATTTTGTTGAAAAAAAGCTTTTTTGTATAAAAGCCTCTCCGTGTTTTGGAGGGCTAAAAAATTTCCCATAGCTGGAAAAACCCTCCCAAAACTTTAATAACCTATGTGTGTAATATTTTGGAAAGAAATGAATAAAGCTAGTTTTTATGGAAAAAAACGGGTTTTTTCCAATAAAATTAAGCAATTGTATTAAAAAATGGGGTATGGCACTCCCTTTGTAAAATTTAGGACAGATTCATACATGCATCTAAAATTAATAAAAATTTCATTTTAGCACACACTAAGTTCTCAGCGAGTCCTGAGATCTATTTGGATGAAACAGCCCATTACAGATCAACAACAAACCCAAGTAAATACCAGAGTTATGAAAAGAATGCTTTATACCCTTGTAATCCTTTTGGTTGGATTTACTACTAGCCTCCAAGCGCAAAATTTTGAAAGCTCTACGGGATATTACAGTTACATCTTGGCCGAACAAGCCCGCGTGATTAACAAGAGTATTTCCTACATGATCAAGTCTATCCATGATCACAAGGCCATGGAAAATAACCAAAAGAGAGAGTCTATCATCCGTCAGTTAGACAATAGCATCAGCCGGGTACAAAGCCTTCCTGCTTTTGAGGGAGATGCTTCCTTGAAAAAAGCTGCTCTGGAAGTATTATCGGCTTACAAAATGGTTTATTCAGTCAAAGAGAGCAAAGCCGATTCTATCCAAGTGGAAGATAAGTCGGGTTACGAAGTAGTCAAAGCTTACTTTGATGCTCGGAATGAGATTGAAGAAGAGCTTTTAGAAATTGGTAAAAAGTTTACTAAAACCCATAAGGCATTTGCCAAAAAGCACGGGATTAAAAAAGAAGAAAGACAAGAGGCTTTGTACTCTTTTGCTACCATTGCGCAAATCAATCACTACTGCCGCGACATTTATCTAGAATATGTCAAGCTTTCAGATATTAATAAGGACTTTTTTAAAGCCATGAAAAAGCGCCAACAAGTATCTATGGAAGAGCATCGCAATCAACTTATAGAGCAAGCCAATTTGGCCCTGGCGAAATTAGAAAAAATGAATGGTTTTGAGGGAGAAAGAAACTACCTAGACAAAGCTTTTGAGCTAATCAATTATTTCAAAAATATTGCCGACTCCAAGTATACGGAGTTAGTTAGTATTGCGGCCAAAAAGAATGCAACTTTTGAAGATGCCAACCAATTCAATAAGATTATCATCTCCAAGCACCGAGATACCAAAGCCCTTCTCAAAGCCTTTGATCAAGAAAGTGCCCATTTAATGAATCGTTTTGTTTCGCACGAGTCAGAACAGCAATATGCTTTGGATATTCACAACCGTATGGACGATATCTTAGCCAACTTAGATTTACGCGAATATCAGCAAAACCCCTCCTACCATATCGTACAAGCAGACGGACGCGTGATGCCGATCGTTCAAGCCGAAAAATAAAAGATTAGCCCTATACACAAGGATAAAAGGGGCTCCGTGAGCCCCTTTTGCTTTATTTTGTCTTAGTTAAGTGAAATTTAAGTTGACCGATAAACCCGATATCTACAAGTGTAAATAATTATAAATCAGGCACCCTCATTTTTTGAGCATCATAAACAAACAATAGACGTAAATCTTAAATAATACTATTTTTTGATTTTATCTTAAAAAAGTTGGCGTTTTATATCCCAATTCTTTTCTATTTCTTGTAAAAGTCTAACTTTGCGACGGGTTGTAACAACATTCTTCAAAACGATAACACAATTTACCCAGCTTTTCCTCTAATTTGCGGAGCTCACCACGCTACGAGTTCCTGAATGTCACTTAATTTTCTATAATTTCATCGACCTGCCCTTGGCTTAGTATATATGAAAGTCTCGTATACGCAGCTTTTGGTGGGGATCATGGACATTGTATGTCCGAAGGCAAACCCATTGCATAGCATTATCAATTGTCTGTAGTATACACATATGAAACGCATAAAACCAAGAGTACTACTTGTATTCTTATTAACTATCTATTTATCTGGTGATTTATTTGCGCAAAGCATTGCGCCTTTACCCAGTACAGCCATCGGCCTGTCTTTGGCTTCAAATCCAATCAAATGGATCACTTCTGAGAGCCTTCAACTCCCTGAGCCAGAAAAAGTAGAGGCTGAAGTGGCGATAACCCGGTTTATCCTGGTAGATGCCTCCACCAACCAGGACATAGGTGAAATACAAAATGGGGATGTAATCAACCTTGCCACCTTGAGTACGGAGCAATTAAACATCCGGGCAGAAACCTCCCCCAGCGAAGTGGGTCATGTCAACTTTTATCTCCGAGGTACCGAAACCCGGAATCGTACCGACGCCAGCGCTCCCTATGCTGCATTTGGAAATTCTGGAGAAAATTATAATCCTTGGATCCCTACATTGGGAGATTATACTTTAAACGCAACGGCTTATGAAGGCTCTCCCGGAAATGGACAAGGTGGCGGCTCGTACGGTATCAACTTCACCGTTATCCAAAATAATGAGCTTGCGCTTGCTAGCCCGGGAGATGTAGTAGGCTTTGCCCTTAGCCCTAATTTTATTTTATTAAGCTGGTCACTGGTAGATGGAGCCGAAAGCTATGAAGTACAAAGCTCTCTAGATCCTAATACTGGCTATGAGACACAAGCCATCGTTGCCGGTTTTCTCAATCAGTTTTCCTCGGGTATTTTTGAGCCAAGTACGACATATTATTTTCGGGTTAGAAGTCTAGGCAATGGCCAAAACTCTGAATTCAGCGAACCCATAGCCGTTACCACACTTACCCCCTCCAACCCTATAGTAGTTGTACCTCCTAGTAATATTTTTGCCTTATCGGTCAGCTCCTCGATTGTCAACCTATTTTGGACACAAGCCGAATTTGCCGACCAATACGAAGTACAACAATCTACTTCAATTGATGGGAATTACTTAACCATTGCCCGTTTAGGTCAAGAAAGGAACAGCCTTACCGTTTATGGTCTCTTACCCAGTAGAGCCTATTACTATCGCCTTCGTACCCGCTATAATGGAATTTATTCGGATTACAGCGAGCCTGTATTGGTCTACACCGTGGCCCAAAACCCATTGACCAATTTCTTGCCTAAGGTAAAAGGCGAATTAAAAACTTGGCATCCTTTTGATATTTCTTTCCGAGGCCCCGAAACTAGTGAAACCGATGAAGATAACCCTTTTATGAATTACCGTTTAAATGTAGAATTTAAAAAAGGAGATAAGGTCTATACGGTACCGGGATATTATGCCGCCGATGGGAATGCTTCTGAAACCGGGGCCAACGAAGGAAATGTTTGGCGTGTCCACTTCACGCCCGATGGAGAAGGTATTTGGGAGTTTACAGCGTCTTTCCGCTACGGTACCAATATTGCCGTGAGCGATAATCCTGATGAAGGGCAAGGGGTCTATTTTAATGGCATACGCGGGAGAGTGAGCATCCGGGAGAGTGATAAAGAAGGCCGGGACTTCCGGGCAAAAGGCCGCCTCCAATACGTAGGAGAACGTTACTTACAATTTGCCGGAACAGGAGAATACTTTTTGAAAGCCGGAGCCGACGCCCCAGAGACCTTACTGGCCTACGAAGATTTTGATGGTACCTACAACCACAACGGAATTGATAACCTCAAAAACTACGATGCCCACGAACAAGATTGGGAAACCGGTGACCCCTCGTGGAATGGAGGGAAAGGAAAGGGCTTAATCGGGGCTTTAAATTATCTAGCCGGCAAAGGGAATAACTCCATAAGCTTTCTAACCTACAACGCCGGGGGTGATGGTAAAAACGTATGGCCTTTCACGGCCCACGACGAAAAGCTCCGGTACGACTGCTCTAAGCTAGACCAATGGAATGAAGTATTCAACCACGCCGATGCGATGGGAATGTATCTCCACTTCAAAACCCAAGAAACGGAAAATGATAATAACAATGTATGGGCCTTGGATAATGGAAATGTAGGCCCCGAACGGAAATTATACTACCGCGAACTCATTGCTCGATTCTCTCAACACCTGGGCCTTAATTGGAACTTGGGTGAAGAAAATTCCCAGTCCAATACACAGCGAGTAGAAATGATCCAATATTTTGCCGACCACGACCCTTATCGGCACAATGTCGTACTCCACACCTTCCCATTTGGCCGAGAATCTGCCTATACACCTTTGCTGGGAGATCAATCGGAGCTTACGGGGGCTTCTCTTCAAGTAGACTTCGATGAAGTACACGCCGTAACGCTTGATTGGATCAATCAATCCCAAGAAAGTGGCAAACCCTGGGTGGTTGCCAATGATGAACAAGGGCCTTTCCAGTACGGAGTACCCCCCGATTTGGGCTGGCCTGGCTATGATCCAAGCAAAGGCCCTTCTCAGGATCAAATCCGAAAGCTGACCCTTTGGGGAAATTTAATGGCCGGGGGGGCTGGGGTTGAGTACTATTTTGGCTACTTACATCCCGAAGGCGATGTGGTAGCACAAAACTGGAGAAGCCGAGACCAAATGTGGGATTATAATGCCATTGCCCTGGATTTTTTCCAAAGCTATCTGCCTTTCTGGGAAATGAACTCTCGGGATGACCTTCTTAGCATATCCGATGCCTACTGCTTGGCCAAGCCGGGAGAAATCTACGCGGCGTATCTACAAAATGGTGGAAATCAACTCTTGAATTTTCAAAGCTTCTCTGGTACGTACACTCGTTTGTGGTACAACCCACGCACTGGCGAAGCATTCCCCACGAGCGATGTAAACTTCAGCAATGGCTTTCAGTTTTTAGGGTCTCCTCCTCAAGAAACCTCACAAGACTGGGTAGTTCTTCTAGTGAAAACCAACCCGAACAACGTGAGCACTACGACTCCTTTTGAAGAACCTAAAACACTCGTATATCCAAATCCGGCCCGGGATTATACCCAAGTGGAAGTAAGCCTGGAGCAAAGCTCAGATGTATATATTGATATTTATCAAAAAGGTAAACTCCAACTTAGCCAAGCGTTTAAGCAGACCCTCCCGGGTAAAAATACCTTAAAGGTAGATACCTATTCGCTTGAACCCGGACAATATCAATACATTATTAGATATCACAAAAGACGCGAAAGCGGCCACTTAGTGATTGTCAAATAATCTCTTGACCCTAGCCTAAGACAAGGTCTTTCTTAAAACTGGCCACTCTACCCCAAGAGTGGCCAGTTTTCGGGTACAAGCCTTTAAATAAATGAGGGCATACCGCCAGGTTTTGATAATCTTTCGTATTTTAAACCCCTAATTATTTTTAAAAAATCAAAATCTGGCAATATGTCTCAATCGGACGAAATTGTTGAATTCAGCCGGGGGGGGATGCGTATCTCCCTCTACAAATCTCCCAACTTGATTGCCGTACGGATGAAAGACAATTCCGTACCCGAAAATTTACCGGGCCGCTTACAAAGAGACCTGCAACTTCCTTCCCACGTCCGGTATTTGAAACGCTACCCCGGGCAAAGAATTGGTATTTTTCACGTAGCTGGTTCCGACCGTGACCGGGTGATGAGTCAACTTCGTTCACCCCAGGCCCAAGAGCAGATTCAGTACGTATCTCACGTATTTCAAAGGTTTGCCCATCAAGATTTACCGGGCAGTGAGATTGCTTTGGATAACAAGCTCTTTATTGAATTCTACGAAAGCCCTAAACGTGAGACCATTCGTAGTATTGAAAAAACCTATGACCTGCGAGCCATCTGGCGCTTCCCCGAAGACCCTCGAGGGCTCATTTTTGAGCTCACCGAACAAGCCCAAAGAAACCCCATAAAAATCAGCGAAAGCCTGCAAAAAGATAAATTCCTGCGGCACGTGGAGCCTTGTCTTATCGAGGCCAAAGAAGGGAAGGCTATACCCAATGACCCGGGCTTCCCCCAGCAATGGCACTTGCTCAATACAGGGCAAGGGGAAGGAAACCCCGGGGCCGACTGTAACGTTGTATCGGCTTGGGACTACACTTGGGGGAGTCCCGAAATTACCGTAGCCGTCATTGACGACGGTTTTGACCTACTCCATCCCGATTTTGAGGGAGAGGGCAAAATCGTGTTTCCCTACGATGCTACCGAACGGGATGAAGACCCTAATCCCTCCAATTTTCGGGAAAACCACGGTACAGCCTGTGCCGGGGTAGCCCTGGCTGCCCGAGGCAAGGGGATCACCGTAGGTTTGGCCCCTGACTGCCGTTTTATGCCCATCCGCAATGCTGGTAGACTCGGAGATTATGACGAAGCCCTGGCTTTTTACCACGCTTTCCGGCATCAAGCTGATATCATTAGCTGCTCTTGGGGGCCCTTTGATGCTTACGAAAACCGAGAATGGCCCCTGCCCAGTATGACCCGTTTCGTGATGGATATATGCGTAGACCGGGGCCGGGATGGCCGCGGGATTCCTATCATTTTTGCCGCGGGCAATGGGAATGAATCCTTAGAACTCGATGGCTACGCCAATTACGAAAAGGTCATTGCCGTAGCAGCTTCTACCAATGAAGATAAAAAAGCCGTATACAGCGATTATGGGGCAAAAGTATGGGTTTGTGCCCCCTCGAGCGGAGGCTCTCTGAGCGTTTTCACAACCGATCGCGTGGGGGCCCAAGGCTATAATTACCAATCTGACTATACCGACAATTTTGGGGGCACCTCAGCTTCGGCTCCGATGGTAGCCGGAATTATAGGCCTCATGCTTTCGGTCAACCCCGAACTCAATGTGGCCCAAATCCGGGAGATACTTCGGGAAACCGCCGTGAAAATTAATGTAGATGATCCTCAAGAATATACCGACACTTGGCAAAACCCCTACTCAGATGCGTATAATGAAAATGGGCACAGTTTGGTATATGGCTGGGGGAGAGTAGATGCGGGCGCTGCCGTAGCCAAGGCTTGGCAAATGAAACATCCTCAACCGCTCATTTAAACTATGGGGCTTCCCGGCGCAAAGAAATAGGGGCTTATTTGACCTAGGGTGCCTGCGCCGGGCGGGCCACCCAGCAAAGCCCGAGCCTGCCTGCCCGCATACCAGCGGCGGTCTCGGCCCCATGGGTGGGTGTCCCTAAGCCAAACGAAAAAAAGATAGTTAATGGAAACAATCAACACAGTACTGGGGGAAATTGAAGAAAGCACCGGCATTGATTTCCAGGCTTTGGATGATCCCTACCTCCCGAAACTCCTAGAAACAGCCGACCCAGTAGATGCCTTTATAAAATCCTATAAAAAATCGCTGTTTATTTTATGGCTTCTCAATACCCTAATCGTAGCCTTATGGACATACTTCACAAGGAGTGATTACCAAATGCTTCTTGGCTTTCATACGTTTATAATTAATTTTTTTATTGCCTGGGGCCTTGCATTCCTTCTCGGGCTCGGACAGCTCCTACGAACTAGTATAAACCTGCTAGAACGTATTTGCTATTATTTTACCGAATCTCGGCCAAAGATCTTCTCAAAATATGTCAATAAGTTAGAAGATGGCGTCTTATACCAGGACTTCGTAATTGGGGTACTTTTAGGTTTTGTATGGCCCATACTCTCTACTAAGACCTTTCGGCACATTTGGCTTTTGGGGAGCTTGATCAATTCTATTCTTCGATACATCGTGTATCGTTCAGCGGTTTTCATCAAAACGGAGCACCTGTTTCTGGAACCCGGGTTAGGGGTAGAGCTAGGCTCGGATCAAGCCCTTCAAATAAGTCCTGATCAAGAAGTGGCAATCAAACGGTATTCCGAAAAAACCAGGTTTATCTTGATTTTAGTACAATTTCTTATCTATCTCAACCTATGCGTATATCTTGTCTTTAATTTGCATTCGGTGTATAAATCCTACTATCTGTACTAGATCAATTAAGTTTTCTAGCCGCTAGATTGATCTTGATGGTTTGGATAGGCTAGTCTGTGATCATGAGAGACAGGCACTCTCAAGTAAAAAAATCCCGGTTGCTGGTTCTTATCTTTGGCTTAGGGATGGAGCGGCCTGTCTGAGCCCGCCGCTGGATTGAGGGGTGGCCGGCGAGTAGCGAGAGCCCGACCCGCGCCGGTACACTTTTGCCAAAGGCTAGCCTCGTTTTAGCGCGGGGAAGCCCCTCAAAATGTATGAAAATATGCTGGCAGAGATATTTTTTTTTCATAAATTAAGAAACTGTTCGTGTTTATTTTTTGTCGGCGAAAAGGGTCAGTTTGGGGTTCT
>CAWUIO010000047.1:0-48766 GCA_963922455.1 uncultured Microscillaceae bacterium | reverse complement strand
TGCTTCCTACGCCGAAGAAGTCACCTCCACCTCCGTCTTGGTTTCCAGTTGAAGGATCAAATCCGTTTAATAAGCGCAAAGCATTTCCGTCGAAGTCTTCCTTGGCAATGATGTTTCCAGGGGTAGGAGGAGTAACATCATCGTCATTATCTAGGAAGGTCATCGTGGCTTCGAAATCAGCACCCACAAGGTAGCCATCTCCATCTTCTATGGCCAAATCCAAATTTTCGTTTCCTTCCACTTCGGAGTCATCACTTACTAGGATCTCAATAGAGGCCTGAGTCTCACCGGCTGGTACGGTAATAGTACCTGTAAGTGAAGGATTAGCTTCGTAATCCGACTCTGAGGCCGAACCGCCATCTAAAATGTAAAATACGGTTAGGTCAGAATCTATAGCATTGCTTAGATTGAAGACGAAAGAGCCTTGCTGTCCTTCGGCAACTTCTGATGGATCTGCCGCTATCGTTACAGTAGGCATTGTAGGTGGCGTTACAACCCCAGCATCCTGGAAGATGCAGATATTATCAAAAGCCATCGCTTCAAAAGCGAAGTTGCTTACCACAGTAAGGGTTAGCGTAGAACCCGTACCGTTGATGGCGGTTCTGAATTGGTCTAAGGTTCCGGCACCAGCACCTGAGGCAGGAGATTTATCCAAGAACGAGTTAGCTGCTACACTGCCATCTTCGGCCAAAAGTTTGGTAACTGGGTTGTCACCGCTTACTTCTAAAACCCCACCTACTGGAGTCAAAGTACCGCTATCCATAGGACGGAAAGCAAAAGCACCCGTGTTGGTAGTTGCGGCCAAAGAGAATGCCGTTTGAGAAGCTCCCCCGTCAATAGATACCGTAAATACCGTGGTTTGCGGGCCAAAACCTCCAAAAGAATTACCATTGGAGATACCCCCCATATCAATGCTTAGCTCCAAATCAGAAGCCCCGCTGATATCAAAAGTCCAAGAAGCGGTTTGGCTATTACCAAACTCGTCACTATCGGAGATGCCAAAGAAGTCGTTATCGGTATCGGCTGCTTGTCCGTACACTGCTTCATTATCGGTTGGGAAAACCCCACCACCACTTACATCAGACTGGCTGTCATCGACCAAGGAGAAAGGCACGCCTTGCGATTGAGGCCAGTTAGCAATGCTTCCTACGCCGAAGAAGTCTCCTCCGCCACCATCCTGGTTTACTACATTGCTGCTTGTCAAGTTGATGTCACCTCCATCAAAATCTTCCTTGGCCAAAAGAGAAGGACCCGTAACCGGGGCTTCAAAAGTCTGTCCGTTATTCGCTGCTCCCGAAGTGTTGCTAGCTGGGCTGTTCCAAGTGAAATCACCTGCTTCAGACCCGCTCCCGCTTAGTTGAAGCGATTGTCCGGCAAGAGTCGTTGAGTTAGATTCTTCTACCCCAATATCAGTACTGGTCATGCCCATAGCTGGGCCAGAAGCTGCGGTGAAAGAACCTTCGTAGCTTAAAAACTGGACAACATTTCCTGAGGCATCTACCAAAGCGAAGCCATCTGGGCCACCGTTTTGGATACCGTTTGTTGGAAAGTTAAGCACGACAAAACCAAAACCATTGCTTTGTTCGGCAATCGTTTGGGTCAAGTTTACTGTATTGTAAGGAGATCTTTGAGAAGAAGATCCATTATACAGTACTACACTCCAACCGTTCAGGTTGGTTCCGGCTGGTCCGGCAATCTCGATAAATTCGCCTTCGTCAGTGCTTTGGTCATCATAATGAAATTCATTGATGAACACGCTTTGCGCTGACAAACCGGCTACTAATACAAGATGTAAAAGTATTACCGTAAAAAGTTTACGCATCATGATTGTGAAATGAGTTTAGTGAATGTTGTTTCAAGTAGTGAAGTTACAGGCTTAAGCGAGGCTTCAGAAGGAAATTGTATTAAGCTTCCTTTAAAAAAAGAGGGGCGTTTTTTGGTATTATTTCAATATTCTATTGCCAAGGGATACAGAAAGTTTACAATTAAATAATACACTTCCTTGAACAAAATTCAGGTTTCTGAATGTCAATAACATACGACATTTTACGGCATTGATCAAGCTGAGTTTGTTACTAAAAATATCGCCAAAAACGCCCCATATAGGAAATATGATCATACATACTTCCTTTGGAAATAAGCTTGTTTTCTGAGAGTTCACCTAATAAATAAGCCATGTCTCGTATTTTCACTTCGCGTATCTTTTGTTTGTGAATTGCTTAATCGTAAAGAAGTAGTTAATTAGTATTATTTCTTACCTGGGGCTCCCATTTATCCAACCGAAAATCAAATTATTTGCGTAAATTCGCTAGAATGAAAATGTAAGTCTAATAACCAATTGAATATAAGATCCTATGTCTGATGTTGCTCAACTAATCATAGATGGCCAGACCTACGAATTACCCGTTGTAGTGGGTACCGAAGGGGAACGGGCCGTTGACATTCGCAGCTTGCGTTCTACTACTGGCTTGGTAACCCTGGATACCGGCTATAAAAATACGGGCGCTACCACCAGTGCTATTACTTTTTTAAATGGCGAGCAAGGAATCCTACGTTATCGGGGATACGGCATTGAAGACCTCGCTGAAAAAGCTAATTTTTTAGAAGTAGCTTACTTATTGGTATTCGGAGAACTTCCTTCCCAAACTGAGTTCACGGAGTTTTACGAAAAGATTAAAGTTCATACCCTCGTAAACGAAGATATGCGGAAAATCTTTGATGGTTTTCCAGTAAATGGCCACCCGATGGGCATGATGGCGGCATTAGCCTCAGCCCTTGCTACTTTCTATCCTCAATCAATTGACCCCAACCGCTCTGAGGATGAGATTAAGCTTACTATAATCCGTCTGCTGGCTAAAATGCCAACCTTGGCCAGTTGGGCGTATAAAAACTCTTTGGGACATCCCTTAAACTACCCCAAAAACAAATTGGGCTATGTGTCTAATTTCCTTTACATGATGTTTTCTCTTCCCACAGACGAGTACGAAGTAGATCCAGACATTGAAGATGCATTGGATAAAATCCTGATCTTACACGCCGATCATGAGCAAAATTGCTCGGCATCTACCGTGCGTTTGGTGGGGTCTTCTCACGTTAGTTTATATTCGGCTATTTCTGCCGGAATTAGCTCGCTTTGGGGGCCACTACACGGAGGGGCCAACCAGAAAGTAATTGAAATGTTAGAGCGGATTATTGAAGATGGTGGAAACGTTTCAAGCTTTATCGATAAAGCAAAAGATCCCAATGATAACTTCCGATTGATGGGATTTGGACACCGGGTATACAAAAACTTTGATCCTCGGGCCCGCATTATCAAAGCATCCTGCGATAAAGTCTTAGAAAAACTTGGAATCCAAGATCCCGCCTTAGAAATTGCCAAACAATTAGAAGAAACGGCCCTTAGAGATGAGTATTTTGTAGAACGTAAATTATACCCCAATGTAGATTTCTACTCAGGGATCATTTACCGAGCCTTAGGGATTCCTACAGAAATGTTTACGGTTATGTTTGCCCTGGGGCGACTTCCTGGATGGATTGCTCAATGGAAGGAAATGCGAGAAGAGCGCCAGCCTATCGGCCGACCTCGCCAAATATATGTTGGAGCTAATGCCCGAGAATATGTACCGATTGAGTCTCGTGGTTAATTAGCCAACTGTTTTTAAATTATTCAAACCCGTAGCTAAACTAGTTACGGGTTTTATTTTATAACTCTTCTAAAACTGCCAAAAACTCATTGAGAATCATGGCCGTCGCTCCCCACACAATCTGGTTCTCGAGCTCAAAACAGGGCACTTCTACTTGAAAATTGCCAAACCGCATCATTTTACTTACTTGTAGATTTTGGTCTCTGAGATCATTTACTTTTATCTCGAAAACCTTATCTACTTCACCCGGCTCAGGTACAAATTCAGGTTTGGAATTTAAAGCAGCAATCGTTGGGCTTACCATGAAATTACTTGGAGGAATGTATACCTGACTCAATTGTCCAAGTACGTGGAACGGTTCTACGGGGACACCCACTTCTTCTTGGGTCTCTCGCAGCGCGGTATGAATTATATCACGGTCACTAGGCTCCAATTTTCCTCCGGGTAAAGCCATTTGTCCACTATGTACTCCCGTATTTTCCGGACGAAGTATCAAGGGAAAGTGCAATTCACCCTCTTTGGGGTAGAGTAAGATCAATACCCCTCCCTGCCGGGTTTTAGGATTAGGTTTGTAATGACTTGAACGGTCTTTCTTAAAGCGGCCAGGTGGAGCCATTCGATAATGAGCTTCAGTGCCGGGAAGTGTTTGGTCTAGGCGATGATTTATTCTTTGGAATAAATCATAGTGTAAAGGGGCAATCATAGCAATTTAAATCATTGTATATAGACATAACAGCAAAAATCCTTCAATAGATTTATATATTGCTTGAAATGTAGCGAGAAGTAAGATTATTCAAATATTTTCCTCTCTGGGTTCAATCCTTGGTTTCAAATTAGACATGTGTCCAAACTTACAGCGACCTAGTTTTCCCCCAATGCACGCAATCGTTTCCAAACGGGAGGATGAGAGTAGTGAAACCACACATACCAGGGATGAGGGTTCAAATTACTAAGGCTATCCACCGAAAGCCTTTTTAGGGCACTTCCCAAGGCATCACCTGAGTATGTATCACGGGCATATCGATCGGCCTCATACTCATTTTTGCGAGAGAGGATATTAAAAAACAAGCCAACTACCATAGAAACGGGGGAAAATAAAAAGCTAAAGGCCATCAAGTTGAGGGGTATGCTCAATTGCTCATAGCCTAAAGCCCGGGAAAGCTCTGGGGAAAAGAGTACCAAGGAAAGTATAAACAAAACAATTCCCGTTTGTAAGGCAGACAAACTAATATTGAGGGGGATATGTCCTTTTTTATAATGCCCTACTTCGTGAGCCAATACCGCCACCAATTCTTCCTGACTATGTTTTTCTATTAAGGTATCAAAGAGAACAACCTTCTTTCGGCTCCCCAATCCGCTGAAAAATGCGTTTGCTTTCGAGGAGCGTTTGGAGCCATCCATTACAAACAGATTGCTTAAGGGAAATCCCACTTGGGCACAATAACTTTCAATGGCTTCCCGAAGTTGCCCGGCGGGCAAGGGCTCTAGTTTATTGAATAGAGGTAGAATCCACGAGGTATAAAATAGATTCATAAACAGACTGAAGGCCAGAAACACCAACCAGAAAATCCACCAGAAATTGGGCCCAATATTTTGAACTAAGTATAATAGCAAATACATCAAACCCCCGGCTAGAATGCCTCCCAATAGGTAGCCTTTCAGTTTATCCATAAAAAAATTAGGCAGCGTATTCCGGTTGAAACCAAATTTTTCTTCAATCACAAAGGTTTGATATAGTTGAAAAGGTATGCTCAAGACATCTCCCAATACAGCCAGCAGGCCAAAAAACACCAAGCCCTGTTCTATGCCCCGCCACCCCCAACTTTCCAAATACCCATAAAACCAGCCAAAGCTGCCCGTTGCCAACAAAGTAATCGTAAAAACAAAGCTGATGATGGAGCTCAGGAGCGAAAAGTTGGTATTGGCCTTTTGGTAGGCCCTGGCTTTAATTAATTTTTTGGCTCCGTAAAGGTCTGCCACCTCGGGGGGGAGGTCTTTTTGGGCATATTGTAGATTAAGAAATGTCAAAATTTTGCCTAAAACAAAATTAAAGACAACAACTCCTAAGATGATATATAAAAGAGCGGATGGATTCATATACGCATTTTTTCTTCTAATAAGCTATAACAACTTTAAGAAAACTATAGTTTAAAGATTTTTTGGGCTGCCCCCGGCGGTGATATTTGGCTTTTCATAGGCAAAAAAGTGCCGCCGGGTTCGGGCTTTCGCTACTCGCTGCCTTCCCCCGAGGACCCACACGAGCTCAAACATGCCGCTCTATCCCTCAGCTATTATGGGAGGCTGAATGAAAGGGTATGTTCGTTTTTTGGTGATTTAGCTCTAATTTCATCAAACAATCCGTCTGAAGATCCTCTCCTAACAAGAAATTATGCTCCCCAAATTTTTGCATACCCTGCTTTTGATAAAAATGCATAGCCTTTAGATTTTTCTCCCAAACGCCGAGCCATAGGTATGAGGCATTCCTGAGCCGGGCAAACTCCAAGGCTTTATCAAACAAAACCTGTCCCAAACCTTGTCCTTGATGGGTAGCCCGAACATAAATTCTCTCCACCTCTAAGGCTAGGGCATCCATTTTTTCGCTTTGGGCTTGGCCCCAGTTGAGCTTAAGGTAGGCACAGAGCCCCGCTTGGGCAGGAATCCCGTAGAAAGCCGATTCTGGGTTTTGCATTTCTTGGTGGAGGTGTTTCAAGCTCATTTTTTCCTCCAAGTAATCCTGTATATCCTGTGGCTTATTTTCTGCGCCAAAGGATTCCAAAAAGGTATCTTGGGCAATCCTTTGTAGGGTAGGCAGGTCTTCTAGTTGTAGCAATCGGATCATGGTAAAGTTTATATAGTAATGGGCTCCTTTTTTTGACTTTCTCTTTGGCTTAGGGACACCCACCCGAAGGGCGGAGACCGAAGTGGGTTTGCGCGAGGGCCGGCTCCGGCTTGCCTGGGTGGCCCGACCGGCGCAGGCAGGGAGGAGCTATGAAGTGCCCCCTTTTTTGCGCCGGGAAGCCCCAAGCCTAATTAACGATCTTTAACCCGGTACATAAATTTGAGGCCACTCCAATCTTCATCGACCGCCGCTACTTTTATATCTACGAGTCCGTGAGCCAGCAAAAACTCGCGGATAGGATCCCGTTTGAGATCGGTGGGGATAGATGATTTTCCCTTGGGCCAGCTTACCCAGAGCATTCCGGTTTTTTTGAGGTATTTTTTGGCTAACAAAGCCTGTTCTTCAAAGGCCTCCTTATGGGTACAAAAAAGGTGAACAAAATCTAGGCTTCCCTCAGGGGCATCGGTGTCAAAGAGGTTTACCTCATCGGGCCAGTCGGAAAATAAGTCAAAATAATAGCTAGGCTTTTCCAGTAGAAGAACGGAAAAGCCCGCTTTAATCCCTAATTTTTTGGCTAAGGGAGTGCCAGAATAACCTGCAGGCATAGTCTTGGGCGATGGCTTGTTTGATTAAGTTAAGAAAAAGCTTGTGGATTTCCAATCTGCCACATAGGGCTTTGGGAGATGGATGAAGCGTCAAGGTTGAGAGGCTAAGTCCTCCATCCGGCCATTAAAGACCCGGATAAACCGCATTTGCAATCGGGAAAACCCCATACAGTTGTCACAGACATATACCAAAGTCCAAGTCTGCTCTTTAAGTTCTTTGACTACATAGGCTTTTTGAGGGCAACCAGCAATGCCCCCGGCCCATTTCAAGCGGAGTAAGTAGCCATTTTCAAAGAAAATAGCCGCCAAATTCTCAATATCAGCATCAATTTCTTCCAGTTGTGGATCTTCCAGGGCCAAACTCCTGAGACTTTCGTAGCTTTTGCGATATAAATGGAGGGTATTGGGGATCTGATAATAGCCTGGGGAGTATACTTTTAGAGTACCTACAGATGCCAAGCGTTCGGGCAAAAAACTAATTAATTGCCGAAATTTTTGCACCGGTACCTGGGCTTCCAGGCTCAGTCCTAAAAGTACACATAGTATGCTTATGATAATTCGCATGTCACTCCCATTAGCGCTATCACAGGGGGTGTTTATCCCTGATCCTTTTCCTTTTTCACAAGGATGGCTAAAAACGTGGAGGGTTGCCGCGGGCTGGGAGATATGGCCCCAAATGCGTAGAATGGCTTAATAAAAACTGGGTTTTATTTGGGTTTAAGGACTTGGTAAAGCAGTAAGTCAGTATCATCCTGAGGCAGGCGGATATGACCTTGAAACCTTAGGCCAAGTTTTTCTAATAGTTTTTGGGAGGGGACATTTTCCTGGGTGGTGATAGCCAAAATTTTGTCTAAGCCCCACTCATCAAACGCTTTTTCTTTCAGTAAACGGGAGGCTTCCAAGGCATATCCTTTTCCTTCAAAAGCAGGCAAGAAAGCAAAACCGATGTCTATGCCATCCAATCCGTCCCGGTCGTAAAGTCCACAAGTACCCATTTTGGCCCCATCCGATTTGCGTATAACGGTGAAATTGCCATACCCTAAGCGCTCAAACTGGGGGCGGATTCTATCCTGAATATACAGTAAGGCATCCTCCTCGGTACGAACGCCCCGGTCTCCAATATTTTGTAGCCACTTGGGAGAGTTAAGCAATTTACATATAAAGCCAGCATCTTCTGGGACACTAGGTTTTAAAAGAAGCCGATCGGTTTCTAAGGTATTTCCTACGCTCATAATGGAGTGCCTTTACTAGAATTGGCCCACGATCATACAAAGAAAAGCTGGAGGAAGAAAGTAAAAAAACAAGGCCTCTGTATTTAGTCAATATCTTGAGCACGGTAGGCGGTAAAAATGGCCTCAGCTATGGCCATATCGGCTTCGTGCATAGTGGCATAGAGCAATTCCAGACACGCCATGGCGTATTCTTCGGCGTGTTCGGCTCTTTTCTGAGCAATTTTAGCGTTGGGTATGATCCGATAGGCAGCTGTATTGGCTTCTAAATCAGCTTTTAACAAACGGGCTTTAAAATGCGCTTCTGGCAAGGGGGACTTATGGGGGCTAATTTCTACTTTTAGGTGGGAATGCATCCAATTTTCATAAGCATGCATATTGTCTTTAACCTCTAACATCTTTTTTTGCGCAAGGCTTAGTGCCTTCTTGAGTCGTTCATGAAGAGTACACGTATAGTTTTGGTTCATAGTAATTGACACATTTAGGAGATGAATTTGAGGAAGATAAGATAGGAGGTATTCTGCGGAGAAATGTTGAACTAATTTAAAACTTGTTTGGGCAACTTCCCTGGGGCATAAAAAAGCTCCCTAAGGTATAATGAGGGAGCTCTTTCCTTAGGAGAGTTCTTGAGCTTCTTGGGCGGCTAACAATGCTTCGCTGATGGCAACATCAGCTTCGTGCATGGCCACAAAAACCATTTCCACACAAGCCGCGGCATATTCCTCAGCTCTTTCAGCTTTATGCTGGGCGTGTTTGAGAGTACGTTCGGCTTTAAAAGTTTCCGCTTTTTCGGCAAACTGACTTTGCATTGCGGCGACCTTTTTTTGCGCATCGGCCATAGAAGTTTTTAGGTCTTCTCCTGTTTTATCCAGTTTAGCCTTCATGCTTTCGCCAGTGGCTTTTAGATTTTCTTGCACTTCCAAGGCCTTTTCTTTGGCTGTGTTAAGTGCTTCGGTAAACTTGCTCTGTAAGTCCTGAATTTTTACGCTCATGATGGTAAATTTACTTGTATAAAAAGCAGAAGATACGAGCCAGGGTTGGAGGATCGCTTAAATAAGTTTAAGAACGTAATTTTTTTCGTAATTTGCTGTACCACTCGGGGGTAACTCCCATAAAATCAGCAATATAGCGATCAGGGATCTTTTCGAATATCGTAGGGAATTTCTTTTGAATATACAGTAAAAACTCCGTGGAAGTGTACGTTAGTAAACAACTTCGGGCTTCATAAACGATGATAAAATCGTTTATAATATTTTTCAAGTAAAAGCGGTTAAACACCTCATAGGTTTCTATCCAACGATCGGTGTGGGTTTTATGAATGCTAAATACTTCAGAATCTTCCAGCGCCTTAAACTCATATTTGGTCGGCTCATTATTGAAGTAGCTATCCTGAGACGACATAATATCCGATTCATCGTCGAAGTGAAACCATACTGCCTTCTTGGTGCCGCTCTCTGATATTTGCGAACACATGAAGCTCCCAGAAATAACTTTGAACACATATTTATTGAGAGATTGGTAAGGGACTAAGATCTCGTTTTTGCGGACCTGGGAAATTTCGGCGTAGGTTTGAATTTCTTCCCAAAGGTTGTCCGCGAGGGGGCCTATCTTTTCAATTTGCTCTTTTAGGATATTATGCATTTTCTTTTAGCAATTCGGTATAAAATTTCGCAATATTAATCCCTAACATACACTCAAGCCTTGAATTAATTTAAGGAGAGCTAGAAGTAAAGCCTTGGGGCTGCCCCCGGCTATTCTACTCCATATGTAGGGAGATAAAAAGTGCCGCCGGGGTCGGGCTTTCGCTACTCGCTGCCTTTCCCCGCAGGGCCCACACGAGCTCAAACATGCCGCTCTATCCCTCAGCCAATAAAGAAGAAAGCGCCTTAAAGAGCCTCGTGTACACGTATTTATTCACCTGGCAAAACCCCTTGATTAGGCTCCTTGGGCTGTAGTAAGTCCCATCGGTTGCCGTAAAGATCTTCAAAGACAGCTACGGTTCCGTAGGGTTCTTCTTGGGGAGGGCGTACAAATGGGATGTCCCGCGCCTGCATTTTTTTATAATCTCGCCAAAAATCGTCGGTAAACAAAAAAAGAAAAACTCGCCCGCCCGTTTGATTCCCTACGCGACTGGCTTGTTCGGGATCGGCGGCCCGGGCCAAAAGGAGGCAACATTCCCGGGCTCCGGGGGGAGCCAGCAAGACCCACCGCTTTTCTGGAGTGAGAGGGGTATCTTCTATGAGCTTAAAATCTAATTTTTGGGTGTAAAACGCAATAGCTTCGTCGTAGTCGTGGACGACTAGGGCAATATGGGCGATGTGCTGTTTCATGCTAAGTGGGTATTGTAAAAGTAAAGAAATGCTCCCCCCAAAATTATGAAGAGCAGTATGGGTAAGGACTCAGGCTATCACGAGGCTCCAAAGGCATGAAGAAATTAAAAGACTTCTCAGCCAATGCTCATAAACGATAAATTTATGCAAAGTGTAGCAAGATACAAGAGGACGGGCATGCATTTCACAGCTCACCGATAAAACTTCTGCTCCCTAAGAGCTAGTAAATTAGGAAGGCACATACTCTCTCCTCCGACTTCTCTTCTTACAAGGCTTAAGGCCGGTCCGGCCTAGAAGATATACAATTTACGAATTACGATTTTAGAATTTAACTTTCTACTCACCTCCCAGAGTCTAATATTACCATATCGTAAGTCTAATATCCAAAATCTAAAATAGGTAGAGCCCGCCGTTGGCTGTGGGGGAGCCGATGCGTAGTGACAGCCCGGCCCGCACCGGCCGTATTGGGAATCTTGGGCTCCATATTGTTGGCGCGGGCAAGCCCCATCTTTCTTTCTTTATGGATCATGAAAGTAATTGGGTGAATTTACATCCTCACTCCTTTTTTGTTTGGTCGGGAGCCCCTAGCTTTGAGCCTAAAAATGTGCATCTTATGAGTAACTGGGAAAAATTGAGCCAAAAGACCATGTACGAGGGCTTCCGCAATATCGTGCGTAAGACCTTCAGGCTGCCGAATGGAAAAACCGCCGATTTTGATATCATGGACGTGCCCTCGTTTGTCTGTATAGCGGCCATAAGCAAAGACAAACAGATCATTCTGGTAGACCAGTACCGGCCCGGCCCGGAGTTTTCTATGGTCAGTTTTCCCGAAGGCCGTATTGACCCTGGGGAAGTGCCAGAGCAGGCCGTAGAGAGGGAACTACGGGAAGAAACGGGATATACTAGCCCCAATATTCGTTTTTTGAAATCAATCCCCCATGCCTACACCAACCAAACCAAGTACATTTACCTGGCCCAAGATTGTGAGCTAGTGCAAGCCCAAGAGCTCGATGATCTCGAGTTTATTCAAGTAAAAACCTTAAGCCTGGAAGAATTTAGAGCTTATCTACTCTCTCCCCAAATAACAGACTTTAACAGTGTAGACGCCGGATACCTCTTGTTAGACCAATTAGGACTATTGTAAGGAAATAAGATTCTTTTTTAATCTAATAGGATGATTGAATTTTATGTAGATTTCTCCGGGTCAAACTGACAATTATCATAGTATGTACTCTATCATCGGCGTAATATTATAAAAAATACGTGCCGGATGAGTAATCAAAACAATCATATAAAAACCCAAACTGCTCCTCAAAACCCGGATAAGTTAAAGGAACTGACTCATAAACTTTATCAAGAAGGTATAGAGAAGGCAAATCGAGAAGCGGAACTGCTTTTGCAAAAGGCTCAAACAAAAGCCCAAGAGATTATTCAAAGGGCAGAAAATCAAGCTCTTGAAACTCTTGATACGGCCAAAAAGCAGTCAGGTCAAGTACGCCGAATGGCAGAAAACGAACTGAAATTGGCCGGAACTAAAATGCTCAATTCCCTCAAGCAGGAAATTAGCGAAGTTATCTCTCAAAAATTAACTGCCGAAACAACGCGTAAGGTGTTTGCCGATACCAAATACCTTAAAAAGCTCATTCAACAAGGCCTGGAACGGTGGTCTAAAGACCCTTTCCAACAAAACGAGCCTCTGCGCATCCTCATCCCCTCAAACCAGGAAGAAGAAATATTTGAACATTTCAAAGGAAGTGCCCTCCACGTACTGGATACTACTTTAGAAATTTCGGCCGATCCCGATCTGGAAGGGGGCTTTAAAATTGGCCCTCAGGACGGTAGGTATATTTTGGAGTTTAGCCAAGAAGCTTTCCAAAACCTCCTCAAATTGTATCTGAGACCCCAGTTATATACCCTTTTATTTTCTAGCGCCAATGCCCCTGATCAAGCCTAAATATATTTATTTATTGAGCAGTCTGCCAAGTATTTCCTGGGCTGAGCGTAAAGTTCACTTAGACATCCAAGGCCTGTGCGAGGAGATCCGAGAGCACTTAGCACCCCAGGATAAGGTTTGGTGGGAATTTCTTTTCTTTCCGTACGACTTGGATAATCTTTTACACATACGATATGCTACCTCAGGGTCTTGGAAACCCCTGGCCAACTTTGATCGGGAGACCCTGGAGACTTTTGCGAGTGAGCCCGAAAATATAGTCCCGCATTTTCAAGTTTTTTGGGATTTATGGAAGGAAACCGATAAGACCCTAGCCAAAGCCCAGCTTGAGCAAAAGTTATACGAACTCTACTACCGTCAAGCTCAAAAACTACCTCAAGGATTCCTACGCACCTGGTTTCTATTTTATGCCACCTACAAAACCCAATTAAGCGACTGGGCTCGAGAAGATATGGAAAAGCCTGCGGCGACAGTTTTGACAGAAGACTTGAATCCCTTTCGGGAAGAAGGAGCCTACTTTTATCATAGCTTGGTAGAAGACCACCCCGATTTACGGAAGATATGGGAAAATCCAGATATCCGGCAGAGAGAGGAAGCTATGGACCACTTGCTTTTTGAACGTTTGGAAGAACTACGCTTCTCCCGACACTTTGGGATCGAATCACTCCTGATTTACGGAATACAATTGCAATTGCGGCACCGCTGGGAAGAGATGGAAGCCTCTGATGGAGTAGCCCAATTTGAACAAGCCATTCGGCACATGGAAAATCAATGGATGCAAAACGCCTGAAAAAAAATACATATGAAAACTAGTAAGGGAACCGTTCAGGAAATAATTGCCAATTTGGTTACCGTTCGCCTCCAAGGCCCGGTATCTCAAAATGAAATATGTTATTTGAATTGCCAAGTCACCGACTTAATGGCTGAGGTAATAAAGGTGAGTGGCGATTTGGCTTCGGTCCAGGTCTTTGAAAGTACCCGAGGACTCCGGGTAGGGGATAGGGCCCGTTTTACTGGGCACGCCCTGGAAGTCTCCTTAGGGCCAGGATTACTCTCCCAAATTTACGATGGCCTACAAAACAATCTGCGCGACCTACCGGGCTTGTTTTTAGAAAGAGGCTTGTATCTGAATGCTTTGGACGAGCAAAAAGCTTGGGAGTTTAAGCCCCTCGCACAAGTAGGCCATAAAGTAAGGGCTGGCGACTGGCTAGGGGAAGTCCAAGAGGCCTGGATTGCCCACAAGATTATGGTTCCTTTTAAGCTACAAGGAAGCTACAAAATTGTCTCCATCCAAGAAGCCGGAACCTATTTCTTAGAAGATACTATTGCCGAATTGGAAGATGGCAAAGGGCAACTCGTACCCGTGACCATGCAACAATACTGGCCTATCAAAGAGGCCCTCCGTGTGCATGCGGAAAAGCCAAGACCTAGCCGGATTATGGAGACCGGAATTCGTACCTTAGACATTTTAAATCCGATGGCCGAAGGAGGAACAGGTTTTATTCCTGGTCCATTTGGTAGCGGAAAGACCATTCTTCAACACGCTCTTTCTAAGCAAGCCGATGCCGATATAATCATCATCGCGGCCTGTGGGGAGCGGGCCAATGAAGTCGTAGAGATTTTTAAAGACTTCCCCGAGCTGGATGACCCCCGGACCGGGCGTAAACTGATGGAACGTACCATCATTATCAGCAATACCTCGAGTATGCCCGTGGCGGCCCGTGAAGCTTCGGTATACACCGCGATGGCAATTGGCGAATACTACCGAGCCATGGGTATGAAAGTCTTGATCTTACCCGACTCTACTTCTCGCTGGGCCCAAGCTTTGCGTGAAATGTCTAACCGCATGGAAGAGCTGCCCGGCCCCGATGCTTTTCCGATGGATTTGAGCGCTGTGATTGCCTCCTTTTACGCTCGGGCCGGTTTTGTACGCCTCCGGAATGATCATACAGGGTCTATTACGATTATTGGGACAGTATCTCCGGCTGGGGGTAATTTTAAAGACCCCGTCGTTGAGTCTACCCGGAAAGCCACCCGTTGTTTCTATGCGCTATCCCAAGACAGAGCCGATAGTAAACGCTATCCAGCCGTAAACCCCATTGATAGCTACTCCAAATACCTGGAATATCCTGATATCCGAGACTTTCTCAATACGCTACACTATGGCGATTGGACCGATACCATTGACCGTTTAAAAAACGAATTACGAAAGGGACAAGAAGCCGCCGACCAAATCAATATTTTAGGCGATGACGGCGTGCCGCTGGAATATCACATCACTTTCTGGAAGTCGGAACTGATTGATTTTGTCCTCCTTCAACAGGATGCCTTTGACTCTATAGATGCATCTACTCCCCTGGAGCGACAGGAATACATGGTCAAGCTGGTGAGCGAAATCCTGGATCTGGAATTTAGCTTTACCCACTTTGAAGAAGTGAATCCTTATTTCAAACGCCTGATTCACGGAATGAAGCAAATGAATTACTCCGAATTTCAATCGGAGGGTTTTCGCTCCTATGAGCAAAAGCTCCGGGAAGCCTTAGAAGAACACGCCGTTCCAACTGTTTAATTAAAATACCATGACTACCCTTGCTTTTCAGCCTGTTTATAGCCAATTGGCCAATATTACCAAAGCTACCTGTACGGTCCGGGCACCCCAAGTGGGCTATGAAGAACTTGCCCGGGTGGACGGCCGCCTGGCCCAAGTCGTTCGGATCGTGGGCGATGAGATCACCTTGCAAGTATTCGAAGGGACGGAAGGGATTAAAACCAATTCTGAAGTGGTTTTTTTGGGCCACGCCCCCACCTTGGCCGTAGGGCCCGACTTACTCGGACGCTTTTTGAATGCCTATGGAGAGCCCCTAGACCAAGGGCCCAAAATTATGGGAGAAACTCGAGAAATTGGCAGTGCCTCCCTTAACCCGGTAAAACGAAAACAACCTTCTGAACTCATTGAGACCGGAATCGCCGGGATTGACCTAAATAACACCCTGGTATCGGGGCAAAAGATTCCCTTTTTTGCCGACCCCAACGAACCTTACAACCATGTACTGGCCACTGTGGCCGCCCGGGCCAAAACTGACCGCATTGTTTTAGGGGGTATGGGCCTACTCAACGATGACTATCTTTTCTATAAAAAGATTTTTGAGCAAAATGAAGCCCTAGAACGCACCGTGAGTTTTATTAATACCACCGAAGACCCTCCGGTAGAACGGCTGTTAATTCCCGATATGGCCTTAACCGCCGCCGAATACTTTGCCGTAGACCACGGCGAGTCGGTTCTCGTGCTACTCACCGATATGAGCCTCTACGCCGATGCCTTGAGTATTGTGTCCAACCGTATGGACCAAATCCCATCTAAAGATAGTATGCCGGGTTCCCTGTATAGTGATCTGGCCCGCATCTATGAGAAGGCGGCCCAATTAGAAAATGGCGGATCCATCACCATCATCGCGGTGACTACCCTCTCGGGAGGGGATATCACCCACGCCATTCCGGATAATACCGGATATATTACCGAAGGGCAGTTATTTCTCCGTCAGGATTCTAGCATAGGCCGGGTTATTATTGATCCTTTCCGGAGCTTGTCCCGACTTAAGCAATTAGTTATTGGCAAAAAGACCCGAGCAGATCATCCTCAGGTTATGAATGCCGCGATCCGCTTGTATGCCGATGCTAGTAATGCCCGCACTAAGTTGGAAAATGGTTTTGATTTGAGTGATTACGATAAGCGAAGCCTGGAGTTTGCCAAAGAATACGGACGGGACTTGCTGGATATTGATGTAAACCTGAGCATCGATGCCATGCTAGACCGGGCCTGGGAATTATTTATGAAGTATTTCCGGGCCGAAGAAGTAGCGATCAAGCAAAAATTTATGGATCAGTACTGGAAGCCTGAGCATGAAATAAAATCCTAAACCATGGCCCTCAAGATCCAATATAACAAAACCGCCCGGCAGAAAATCGAGAAACAACTCGAGATCCGGGAGCATGCCCTGCCTACCTTGCAAAGCAAAGAAACAGCCTTACGCATGGAGGTACAAAAGGCACGGGACCAAGCCCAGCAATTAGAAAAAGCCTTTGCCGAACAATTAAAGGCCCAGGAGACCTTATTAAGCCTCTGGTCAGAATTTGATCCTGACTTAATACGCTTAAAGGATGTGAATATCCGGCATAGAAAAATTGCTGGCGTAGCCGTTCCTGAACTGGACTCTTTATCGCTTGAACTCCAGGAATTTAGTGTGCTCGCCCGGCCTAAATGGTTTGCCCGGGGGGTACACGTTATGCGAGAATTTCTAAGCCTGCTCATTAAAAAAGACTTGCTCGAGAAAAAGATGGAAATTCTAGAATACGCCCGAAAGAAAACGACCCAAAAGGTCAATCTGTACGAAAAAGTCCAGATTCCCCAGTTCCGGGAGGCCATAGCCAAAATCAAACGAGCCATGGAAGATGAGGAGAACCTCTCCAAAGCCTCTCAGAAAATTGTGAAAAAACGCATAGCCCAAGCCAAAACCGAGAAAATATGATCACACCCATGGCCAAGTATCGTTTTTTGCTCTACCACGCCGATTTTGAGTCCTTTTTGGATGACCTACGCGACTTGGGCCTGGTACATATCGCCGAAAAGAAAAGCCTAAATAAGGCTGAGCAAGACCTGCTTATCGAGAAGCAAGCTTACCAGCAAGCCCTACTGCAAGAAATGCAAGAGCTGAGTCACCCTCAAGTGCCCGCCGAGACCGAAGTGCCCGCCGAAGAAATTGCCGACACATTTCAAGCCCTTAAACGGCAAGTAGCGCAACAGAAGGAAGAACTGTTAGACTTAAACCAGAAAGCCCAAAGATGGCTGCCCTGGGGAGCCATGGATCGTGAACAAGAGAAGCTTTTGGCTCAACAAGGTTGTTACCTACACTTCTTTCGGGTAAAAACCTCCCATTGGAAAAAACTGGCCAATCAGGATGAATACCTACACCCCATCCGAGAGGAAGCCGGTTATATCTATTTTGTGGTACTCAGAACCCATCCCGATAGGCCCGATCTTGCCGCCGAAGCTTGGAACCTCCCCGAAGAAAGCCTCGAGCAAATTCAGGAAGGTATCTCAGGCTTGGAAACCGATTTGGAGCACGCCGAAGCCCGCTTGCGGGACTTTGCCCGGAAACATCAAATCGCTTTTAAAATATTTTTAAGGGCAGAGCAAGAAAGGGGAGACACACAAGAGGTGCGTAATCAGACCCTAGGTGTATTAGAGGATAAACTTCGGGTACTCGAAGGTTGGATCCCTCGGCCCCAAGAAGGGGAGCTATTAGCTTATTTCCAAAAACGAGCAGTACATTTTGAACCCATCGAGATCCAAGAACGTGAGCCTATCCCGGTGAAGTTGCAAAATAATTTTTTCACTCGGCTCTTTGAGCCAATTGCCCAACTTTATTCGCTTCCCCAATACGGAGAGTTAGATCTAACCCCCTATTTTGCTCCTTTCTTTATGCTCTTTTTTGGCTTTTGCTTAGGAGATGGCGGCTACGGAACCATTTTCTTGCTCGCAGCCATGGCTTTAAGCTGGAAAGGGGCTCCGGCTATGCGACAGACGGCTTATCTCTTGGGCTTCCTAGGCCTCGCTACCATGGGCTTCGGATTGCTTACCGGGACCTTTTTTGGGGCCAAGCTTTCGGAGATAGAAGCCCTAGGTACTTGGCGGGATTACATACTCGACAATGATCAGGTCTTCCAATTGGCCTTAGCATTGGGAATATTACAAATCTTATTTGGTCTTTCCTTAAAATCTATCAATTTGTACCGGCAGTGGGGCTGGGCCCACGCCTTGTGTCCGATAGGGTGGACCGTTCTCATTTTGAGTCTTCTAGACTTGTATATGCTGGAGATAGGCACTCCACTCACAAGATGGACCTTGTACCTAGGTTTAGGACTTATTGTTTTATTCAATAGTCCCAAAGCGGCTTGGGGCTTGCGTCTCGGAGCTGGGCTTTGGGACCTATACAATATCACGGGTTTGTTTGGCGATGTCTTATCCTACATTCGGCTCTTTGCCCTGGGGGTTTCCAGTGCCATCCTAGGATTTGTAATCAACGATATCGCCAGTCAATTTCTGGAGATACCCTACGTGGGTTGGCTCTTATTTATACTGTTTTTACTCTTGGGGCATGGGCTTATTCTTTTGATTGCCTCATTGGGGGCATTCGTCCATCCCATGCGCCTCACCTTTGTTGAATTTTATAAAAATGCTGGTTTTCAGGGCGGTGGGAAAGCTTATCGCCCCTATGGAGGAGCCTCCAAAACCGCAACAAACTCATAACCCTTAACATGTACCATTATGTCTACTGCGATTGTTCTTGCCTATTTAGGGATTGCTTTGATGGTCGGCCTGGCCGGCATTGGAAGCGCCATCGGTGTATCGATGGGAGGAAACGCATCCCTGGGAGCCCTCAAAAAGAAAGATGCCTTTGGTAACTATATGCTCTTGAGCGCCTTACCGGGTACCCAAGGCCTGTATGGTTTTGCCGGGTTCTTTATCATTAATTCTCAAGGACTTTTGACGGAATCTATCACCATGACCCAAGGGATTGCCATTTTTGCGGCTGGTTTTGCCCTCGGTTCGGTGGGTTTGCTCTCGGCCATGAAACAAGGAGAGGTAGCCGCCAACGGAATTCAAGGAATTGGAGCTGGTTATGATGTCTTTGGCCGTACCATGATATTGGCCGTATTCCCGGAGTTATACGCCATTGTAGCCTTTGCGACAACCTTTTTGATAAGTAATTCTCTGTAAGCGTATTCTTAAACTGCCTAATTTTTGGGGGCTTGCCCGCGCCAGCCAATTTGCTTACCCTTAAAAAAACTAGTGCTTGGCCCAACCCCGGCGGTACTTAAGGTGCTCTAGGAATGATATGCCCAACGCCGGGGGCAGCCCCTAGTATTTCAAAATTTGCCGATAACAATCCTATGCTTTGGGGGTTAAAGAGTAAAAAATGCACGTAAACCCGCAAGCTTTTCGGCGTATGGACGAGCGCCCAGACGAAGATTTTTATGCTCAAGCCCGTTTGGTGACGCACATTGATGATGCGGCCATCGCCGCTGTAACGCAGTTGTACCGCGAATACTTTCCTCCCCTGGGTACTATTCTAGATTTGATGAGTAGCTGGATAAGTCATTTACCCCCCGAAGTAAAATACCAGAAAGTAGTTGGCCTGGGCATGAATGAAACTGAATTGGCCCGAAACCCGCGTTTGGATACGTATCTCGTGCAAAACTTGAATACGCACCCAACTTTAGATATGGAATCAGAAATTTTTGATGGGGCCGGGATCTGTGTTTCGGTTGATTATCTCATTAAACCCTTGGAGGTGTTTGCCGAACTGGCCCGGGTGATGAAACCCGGTGCCCCGCTGGTGATTACGTTTTCTAACCGTTGTTTTCCTTCCAAGGCGATAGCGGCCTGGCTATCCTTGGATGGTATGGGCAAAATGCAATTAGTAGGCCAATATTTTAAGCAAACGGGCCAATGGACCGAGCCTGAACTCTTAGACCGCAGCCCAAGTCCAGGGAGTGACCCGCTTTGGGCGGTAATAGCCCGCAAACGTGATCCTGGTCTCGAAAAGAAGCAAAACGGTTCAACCATGGGCTGAAGGCCCAATAGGCAAGAGATACAACTTATTTCTTCCACAACTTACCCTGTACAACCTTTTGCAGTACGGCCTCCCTGTAGTTTTTACTGAGCGGAATCGGCGTGCCTTGGATGCGGATTTCGTGGCTCTCCACCGAGTCAATCCTTGAGATGGAGATGATATAGGACTTATGGACCCGGATGAATAAATTGGGATCTAATTTTTCAGAGATGTCCTTCAAATTGAGTAGCGTGATGTACTGCCCTTTGACGGTGTGAATGGCCACATAATTTTGCATTCCTTGGATGTAGAGCATATCCTTAAAGTAAATCTTTTCGTATTTGTGGTCACATTTTACAAAAAAATGATCATTGGGCGGGGGCTGGCTTGCTACTTCTTGAGGGTGAAGCAAAAGGTGCTGTTCTTTGGCTTTGTGTACTGCTTGCACAAAACGTTCAAAGGGGATGGGTTTGAGTAAATAATCTAAAACATTGAGCCGATAACCCTCCAAAGCATAACTGGGATAAGCCGTGGTGATAATGACCATGGGTGGGTTTTGCTGTATTTTGAGGAAATCTATACCATTCATTTTAGGCATTTGGATATCCAGAAAAATAAGATCTACCGAGTGTTTATCCTGAATGCCGATGAGCTCGACCGGGTTTTCACAAACCCCTAGGAGGTCTAAAAAATCTACCTCCCGAACATATTGGGCGAGGCCCTCCCGGGCCAAGGGTTCATCATCTATAATTACAACGCGCAGCATAAGTTAGGCATTACTAAGTAGGGGAGTAGGGGCCGGATTTGTCTTGTTTAAACGAGGCACTTTCAAGGGAAGACGGAGGCGTACTGTAAATCGCTTGTCATGTTCTTTTATCGCCAATTCGTGTACCTCAGGATACAACAGGTCTAGGCGCCTTTGCACATTTTGTAAGCCAATACCCCCGTAATGCACGGCTTCTTGGCCCAATTGATTGTCTGGGCTGCGGGTGTTTTCTATCAAGAGAATTAAGGTGTCTTCTGCCTTTATATCCAGCTCAATCCGGATCCAGTTGTCCTCATTTTTGTGACGGGACACGTGTTTGAAGGCATTTTCTACAAAGGTCATCAAAATAAAAGGGGCTATTTCGTGGGAAGCGTATTCTCCCATCTCGATACGCGTGACTAAGGACAAATCCTCATTATGCCTTAATTTCTCTAAGGCAATAAAGTTTTCCAGATAGGCCACTTCCTGGTGTAGGGGAATTTGTTTTTCATTGCATTCATAGAGCTGGTAGCGGAGTAATTCTGAGAATTCCACCAAGGCATTGGAGGCCATCTTGGGGTCTTTGTGAATCAAGAAAAAGATGGAGTTAATGGTATTAAAAAGAAAGTGGGGGTTGAATTGATATTTGAGAAACTTTAATTCGGTCTCCAATTTCTCTTTTTCTAATAACTGTTGTCGTTTTTGCGCCTGACTCCAGTTTTTGGCCAGTTTGATACTCAAGCCTAAGAGCATGGCCCCAGCCGTGGAGGGAAGGGCTTGACTAAAGAAAAAAGCAACCACATCGTTTTGGTTGGCCTCGAAGCCACAAAAGTACTCCATGCTTTTTCCCGTCAAAAAAGCTACCCCATAATAACTATAAATCAGGGTGATGCTGGTAGCAATGATGAGCCCCACCAAAGACAGGATATACCAAGTTAATTTGCTCTTAGCCAGTAATCGGGGTACCAGAAAATACAAATTGATGTACACCGCCACGGTATGCAAGAGTACATAGCTGATAAACATCATATAGCGGGGCGTAAAGAAAATCATAGAGAGCACTTCCACCAGGCTAAACTCGGCCACACCCCATAAAAAATGATATAAAGCCCAAAAAGGGATATGGTAAAGCTTATACCGTACAAACCAATATTGCTCAAGTGAGAGGCTTTTAAAACTTTGCATAGTACAAGATACGCAGTTTCCGCTTTTCTATCCAAAACAATTTACCAAATGTGCTAAAATAGTGATCAAAGTCCTCCAAGGGAGTATAAGCGTTGCTTTTGGGCCTAAAAGCCTCTAAAAAATAATTTCTCCCACGTAAACCCCCTTTGGTCACGTAAAACCTGCCTCCCATCAATCTTCCTTGGGCGGGTGGCCTGCTGGATATTCATTTGCTTACATTCCAAACCATGAAACCCATGAATTACTCAAAAACATTAGCAGAACCCACCTTTAGCTTGGATAAAAAAGCGAAGAAAGCCCTCATTTTATCGGGCCGAATTTGGTTTATCATTGCCGCCATTGGTCATTTCTTGTTTGCCTTGTATATCATCATCCACTACGGATATCACGTGCCCCAAGGCAATTATGAGGAAATGAACAAGACCTTGGGAACCGGCTTCATTCCTGGGGCTTGGTTGAGCAATCTTTTGCTGACTGCCCACGTGTTTTTGGCCTTCTTGGTCACTTTTGGGGGCGTTTTACAATTTATTCCCTGGATTCGCGCCCGGGCTATCAACTTTCACCGTTACTTGGGCCGGATTTATTTGAGTTCCGCTTTTGTCATCAGTGGAGGCGGTATTTACCTCACCTTTGCCCGTAACAGCATTGGTACCGTCTGGAACCACATCGGCGTAAGCATAAATGCCTTACTTATTATGTCTTTTGCGGTGATGGCTTGGCGGGCGGCCCGTCGTTCAGATATATCCCAGCACTGGCCTTGGGCCTTGCGGACCTTTATAATGATGGGCGGGGTCTGGTTTATGCGCCTAGGCTACGGCTTTTGGATATTTATCATGCAATGGCAAGCCGTGGGTATGACCAATAATTTAGACGGCCCCTTTGATATATTTCTGGCCTATGCCAGCTCCTTACTTCCTCTGGCGATGGTAGAGCTCTACCTTTGGGCCTTAGAAAAGGGCAGTCCCCTGGCTAAATATGTGAGTGCCGGCCTGATCAGCCTAGCTAGTGTGGCGACGGCCATTGGCATCGGGATGGCGACTCTGATTTTTTGGCTCCCTAGATTAATGTAGAATCAGTTTCTTGTAAAAATTGTTGGGGCTTGCCCAGGCCTAGAGAGTATCGGCCAATTTTTTCATGCCTGCCAGGCCTGGGCCGGGCTCTCGCTACTCGCTGCCTTTCCCCACGGGCTCACACGAGCTCAAACAGGCCGCTCCATCCCAAAGCCATAAAATTTGCCTAAAGTTGGATAGTTCAGATCAGAAAAGGTAAAAATACTCTTAGAAAGGATATATTATTTGGTCTCAATGGGACGTTTCGGCTTTCTTATACCCGGCAAATTAGCCCAAACCTGTTTTATGACAGATCTTAGAAGCCTCAAAGGGTATGGACATATAGTATGAGACAAAAATTGGTACAAGATGGGGCCGATGAGCTAAATTATGAGATCCGGGGCATCGTCAAGAAAGCAGAAATTTTAGAAAAACTAGGCCAAACTATTTACTGGGAAAACATCGGAGACCCCATTCAAAAGCGGAACATCTTCCCTGAATGGATGAAAGAAATCGTTTCCCGGTTACTCAAAGATAATAGCACCTACGGGTATTGCCACTCCAAAGGGCTACCGAAAACCCGGGAGTATTTAGCTCAAGAAACCAATGCCCGGGGTGGGGTACAAATCAGTGCCGAGGATATCACCTTTTTTAATGGCTTGGGAGATGCCATAGCCAAAGTATATCAGTTTATTGTACCAACTTCCCGCATCATGGGCCCTTCTCCCGCCTACTCTACCCATTCCTCTGCCGAAGCGGCCCATGCCAATCATGAGCCACTCACCTATCGTTTAGACCCTGATCATAGCTGGTACCCCGACATGGATGATTTGTACTATAAGGTAAAGTACAATCCCAACGTGGTCGGTATTCTCATTATCAATCCGGATAATCCCACGGGGATGGTATACCCACCAGAGATTCTCCGGGAAATCGTCCAAATTGCCCGGGAAATGGATCTTTTTATCATCAGCGACGAGATCTACAATGAAATCTACTATCATACAGAACGCCCTTTAAGCCTGGCCGAAGTCATTGGGGAAGTCCCCGGTATTGCCATGAAAGGCATATCCAAAGAATTGCCCTGGCCAGGGGCCCGTTGTGGTTGGGTAGAATACTACAACCGCCACCGCGACCCCCAATTTCAAAAACTGTGTGAGACCTTAGACAATGCCAAAATGATTGAGGTCTGCTCCACCAAACTTCCCCAATTGGCCCTTCCCCTCATCAAACAAGATCCTCGGTACCGAGCATACCGAGAGGAAGAAAACCAAAAAATTGGCCGCCGCAGCGAGATTATCCGGGAAATCCTGGGAGATTTAGAAGATATCCGCTTTAATGTTACCTATGGGGCTTTTTACAATACCATTATATTTAAAAAGGGAACCTTGAGGCCGGGACAGTTTATGCAGATAGATTCCCCAGAAATTGCGCAACACGTACAAGGCTGGACTGCCCCCGAACAGCTTGCCTTGGATCAAAGATTTGTCTACTATCTCTTGGCGGCCAAGGGAGTTTGCGTAGTGCCCATCTCTTCCTTTTGCTCCGAATTACAAGGCTTCCGGGTAACCCTTTTGGAAGAAAACGAAAGCATATTACGCGAAACCTTCCAAAGAATTCGGGAAGGCATCCAAGAATACCTCAGCTCCGCCTGATTTCTCGGTAACACCCAATAATTTCATTAGAGATTAATATTTAGAATAGAAGGCAATTTGTTCAATTTTCCCGGTTTTTTGCCTCAGGCAAATTGTATAAAAGTTTCATGTTATTGTCTGTGTTGTGGATAAAATACAATTCCATTATAGTATTGTTTAAAAATTTTGTTTAATTTGGAATGATATCCATTAAACATATTTTCGTCCTGCATGAGCGATCTACTTCCAAATTGCCATTGTCAAAAAAAAAGAAACACCAATTTTCTTAAACGCTCATTCCCATGGATGGGCGGCATCTTGATTGCTCTGATCCCTAAATGCCCATTTTGTATCCTAGCCTATAGTAGTGCCATTAGCCTTTGTTGTAGTGCCAAGGTGGTATACACACCCGAATGGACTTCTTGGCTTTCGGTCATCCTTGCTTTTATCACCCTCAGTGGCATTATACTAAATTACCGCGGCAAGCGGACTTGGTTTGCGGCTTTGTTGGTGGTATTAGGAAGTTTACTCATCATCCAGGCCGAACTATTTACAGGCGAATTGGGCGAATATTACTATGGGGCCGCGGCTTTGCTTTTGGGAGTTTGGATAAATGGCAGCTTCCTCTATTTTTTCAAAAAGGCATTCTTGTCTCCAAGGGTGCTATCTTAAATCGGACTAATTAGCTTTTAATATCTCAATTATCTTTAATTATTTCTTATGATACCTGCGTCATTTGATTATTCAGCTCCTTCCACGGTGCAAGAAGCCATCTCCCTTCTCAAAGAGCTCGGAGATGAAGCTAAAATTTTGGCGGGGGGCCACAGTTTGATACCGATGATGAAGTTAAGGCTAGCCACGCCTGAGCACTTAATCGATATCAACAACATTGCTGAACTATCTTTTCTAAAAGAAGAAGATGGGAAGCTTAAAATTGGGGCCCTTACCCGAGAAACAGAATTAGAAGAGTCGGAGGCGGCCAAAACCCGTTTTCCTATTTTTGCCGATGCCGGTAAGCTTATTGCCGATACCCAGGTTCGTAATATGGGTACCATCGGGGGAAATTTAGCCCACGGAGATGCTGCCAATGATCAACCGGCTGTGATGCTGGCCCTGCGAGCCGAAATCGAGATCACCGGAGATAGCGGTGCCCGTATGGTATCTATTGATGATTTTTTCCATGGCTTCTATATGACGGCAGTGCAAGAGCAAGAATTGCTCACCGCCATTCATGTACCGGTTCCTCCCAAGGGCACCGGAAACGCCTACCATAAATTGGAAAGAAAAGTTGGAGATTACGCTACGGCGGGTATAGCGGTTCAAATTACCGTCGATGCTTCAGGTACTTGTACCGAGGTGGGCATTGGTATGACCAATGTAAATATCACCCCGCTACGGGCCACCCGATCAGAAGATGCCCTGCGTGGACAGACGCTAACGGATGATCTTATCAAACAGGCTGCCGATATGGCAGCAGCAGATTGTAATCCATCGCCAGACCTTCGGGGAAGTGAAGAGTACAAGCGCGCGATGATTGGCGTTCTTACCAAGCGTATGATCAATCAGGCCATCGAGCGGGCCAAAGCTGATTTATAATTTTAATTCCTTATTTGGGTTGCTAAAAACCCATCCGATCAATTACTCCTATGAAAGAAATTACAGTTACGATCAACGGAACAGAGCATACCCTGGAGGTAGAGCCTCGGCTCCTTTTGGTTCATCTTATTCGGGAAAACCTGGATATGACCGGTACTCACATTGGCTGCGATACCAGTAGTTGTGGGGCTTGTACCGTCCTGCTAAACGGAAAATCGATTAAATCTTGTACGGTTCTCGCCATCCAAGCTAACGGCAAAGAAATTACCACCATCGAAGGCTTGGCTCCCGAGGGAGAAATGCACCCCCTTCAAGAAGGCTTTAAAGAAAATCACGGACTACACTGTGGTTTTTGTACTCCGGGTATGATTATGCGGGCCGTAGAACTTTTAGAGAAGAATAATAATCCTAGCGAAGATGAAATTCGTTGGGGTATTTCTGGAAACCTTTGCCGTTGCACCGGTTATAACAATATCGTAAAAGCCATTCAGTATGCCGGGGCTAAGATGAGAGGGGAGGAAACTCCTTCTACCGATCCTCAATTTGTATAAACGCTTCGTACTTAATCTTGAAATTACTCCAATCCTATGATACAATGTAAAACTTCCAAGGAAATAAGCGGGATGGGCCACTCCATGAAACGTAAGGAGGATGCCCGCTTCGTGGCTGGAAAAGGAAACTACACCGATGATGTTAAGCTTCCCGGTATGCTCTATATGGATATCGTAAGAAGCCCCTTTGCTTACGCAAAAATTTTGAATATAAACGCCGAAAATGCCCTCAAAATACCGGGGGTATTGGCTGTAGTAACCGGGAAAGACCTGGAAAAATATAATCTGCACTGGATGCCCACCTTGATGTCGGATACGCAAATGGTATTACCCACCGACACGGTTCTGTATCAAGCTCAAGAAGTAGCCGCCGTAATTGCTACCAGTCGGTATGCAGCCCGGGATGGTAAAGAAGCCGTAGAGGTTGAATATGAACCTATGCAGGCACTCATCGATCCATTTAAAGCCTTGAACCAGGATGCGCCCGTGCTCCGTACCGATAAAGAAGGAAAAACGGGTAACCACATCTGGCACTGGGAAGTAGGAGACAAAGAGGAAACAGAAAAAGTGTTTGCCAATGCTGAAGTCGTGGTAAAAGAGCAAATGCACATCCCCCGTATCCACGTAGCTTCCATAGAAACCTGTGGTTGTGTGGCCGACTACAATAAAGTAGAAAACCACCTAACGATGTATATGACAACCCAAGCTCCCCACGCTATCCGAACGGTAATTGCTTTGGTAGCCGGACATGTGGGGCTTACCGAGGAAAAAGTACGAGTAATTTCTCCCGATATTGGGGGCGGGTTCGGAGGGAAAGTTCCAGTGTATCCCGGGTATGTGATCGCCATTGCTGCTTCTTTCTTGATCGGAAAACCCGTGAAGTGGATTGAAGACAGAAGTGAAAACCTGCAAGCCGATTCCTTTGCCCGTGATTATCATATCACCGCCGAAATGGCTTCTACCAAAGATGGGAAAATCTTAGGGACACGCTTCAAAATCTTAGCCGACCACGGCTACACCGATGCCGCGGCCAACCCCTCTAAGTTTCCTACTGGCTTATTCTCCATCGGTACCGGATCATACGATTACAATACCGCTTACATGGAAGCAGATGCCGTCTACACCAACAAACCCCCAGGGGGCGTGGCGTATCGATGTTCTTTCCGGGTGACCGAAGCCGTGCACGCCGTCGAGCGAATTACCGACCGCCTAGCCTTAGAGCTTGGGAAAGATCCGGCCGAATTGCGTTTCCAAAACTTTATCAAAAAAGAGCAATTCCCATGGAAGTCTCCAACCGGATGGGAATACGATAGCGGTGACTACGAAGCCGGTTTGAAAAAGGCCATGGAAGTAATCGGATACGATGAGCTTCGAAAAGAACAAGCCGAAAAACGGGCCAAAGGCGAGTTTATGGGAATCGGGATCTCTACCTTTACCGAAATTGTAGGGGCTGGACCTTCCAAAGACTTTGATATCCTGGGCATCAAGATGTTTGATAGTGCCGAGATTAGGGTACACCCTACTGGGAAAGCCATTGCTCGTTTTGGTACCAAATCGCAAGGACAAGGGCATGAAACGACCTACGCGCAAATCATCGCTGAGGAGCTAGGTATCCCTGCCGAAAATATCCAAGTAGAAGAGGGAGACACCGATACCGCACCGTATGGTTTAGGTACCTATGCGAGCCGAAGTACACCTACCGCTGGGGCCGCTGCCGCTATGGCCGCCCGAAAACTTCGAGACAAAGCCAAGAAAATTGCTGCCTATTTACTGGAAGTTAGCGAGGACGATCTTGAATGGGAGCCCGGTAAATTTTTCGTGAAAGGTGCGCCCGAAAAGAGCAAAACCATCCAAGAAATTGTTTTTGCGGCCTATACCAATCACCCGCAGGGCATGGAAGCAGGCTTTGAAGCTACGCACTACTACGATCCGCCCAACCTAACCTTCCCTTCTGGAGCCTACATTTGTGTTGTAGATATCGATAATGAAACCGCTCAGATTACCATTCGTCGTTTTGTGGCGATTGATGACTGCGGGCACATCATCAACCCGATGATTGTGCAAGGGCAAGTACACGGTGGACTGACCCAGGGTATGGCTCCTGCTATGTATGAAGAATTAATCTACGATGAGGAAGGGAACATCCTGAACGGTACCTTTATGGATTATTTGGTGCCTACGGCGGTAGAATCTCCCAACTGGGAAACCGGCCACACCGTGACACCCTCTCCGCATCACCCCATTGGAGCTAAAGGAGTGGGTGAGTCTCCTACCGTAGGAGCCCCACCAGCCATCGCCAATGCCATAGTGGATGCCTTATCCCATTTAGGAGTTACGCATATTGACATTCCGATTACTCCTCCTAAAATTTGGAATATCTTAAAGGAGAAAGGAGTGGTCTAAATTGATCATCAAGCTTTAAACAAACATCATGAAAGCTAATATTGAGAAGATTTTTGACGTCGAACATCCGGTAGACCGCGTTTGGAACTTTCTAAGCAATCCCGAAAAGGTGGTTACTTGTGTTCCCGGAGCTAGTATTACCGAAAAATTGGACGAGCAAAATTATAAAGGGCAAGTGTCTATGAAATTTGGACCCGTTGGGGTAAAATACAATGGCCAGATTACCATAGAAAAACTTGATGAGCCAAGCCACCACATGACCATTATCGGTAAGGGCATGGACGCAAAGGGGAGTGGAAGTGCCGGTATGACCATGAATGGGATTCTAAAGGTAAAAGAACCACAACTCACCGAAGTAAGCTACATTATGGAAGTATCGGTCAGTGGAAAACTTGCCCAATTTGGCTCCCGTTTGATTGTAGATGTTTCTAACCAATTGGTAAAGCAGTTTGTTGAAAAGTTCAAACAAGAATTGGACAATGAAGCCCTTGCCGATGGAGTTAGCGATACGACCGAAGAAACAGTTAGCACCGGAGGGGATACGGCTACCGCAACGCAAGCGGCTGCTCCAACGGATACCAGTACCCCCGCCAAAGATAATTCCCTAAGTGTCTTTACGATTCTGGCGGCAATTATTCGGGGCTTTTTTGCCCGCTTGTTTGGACGTAAATCCTAAGTAGGTGATACATTTGAATTTAGATGCGGTCAGTAGCCCTGACCGCATCATTTCCTCTTTCGAACAAAAGGGATACCTCGCCGATGAAGAGTTGGCCACGGCTTTGTTTTTATCCATCCGTTTGGAAAAACCCTTGCTTATGGAAGGGCATCCGGGGGTAGGCAAAACAGAATCGGCCAATATTTTGGCTCAGGTATTGGATACTCCCTTAATTCGCTTGCAATGTTATGAAGGATTAGACGTTCACGCAGCCGTCTATGAATGGAACTACCAGAAGCAATTACTCTCCATCAAAATGGAAGAGCGAGAGCCTAGGAGTAAAAGGGAATTAGAAAACCACATCTTCGGAGAAGACTTTTTACTGGCCCGCCCCCTCTTGAAGTCAATTTCTAGGGAAAAATCACCGGTATTGTTGATCGATGAAATCGACCGGGCCGATGAAGAGTTTGAGGCCTTCTTGTTAGAGCTCTTATCAGCCTATCAAATTAGTATTCCGGAGTTGGGCACCATCAAAGCCAAGAGCAAACCCATCGTTATCCTGACCTCCAATCGTACCCGGGAATTGAGCGATGCGCTCCGAAGGCGTTGTTTGTATATTTGGAATGACTTCCCCGATTTCACCAAAGAAGTCCGCATCATTCAAAAACACCTTCCCGAGCTTGAGGAAAAAATGCTAGGGCAAATGGTCCATTGTATCCAGGCTCTCCGAGCCCGTAAATTGGCCAAAACCCCCGGAATCTCTGAGTCAGTAGATTGGGCCTCGGCCATGTTGGCTCTCGGTTGTAAAAAACTGGACCAGCAATTGGCCGAAAAAACCCTGGGTTGCCTACTCAAATCTTCCGAAGACTTAAATTTGGTTCGGGGCACGGTTCTGGAAGAAATACTTAGTGATATCAGCTCAGGCAATCATGAGTGATTTTCCCCATTATCGTAACTTTGACAATATCAGCGAAGCAGTCCTGGGCTTCGTTCATTGGGCCCGCGAAGAAGGAATGCCCATCAGTATCCAGGAGAGTAAAGACGCCTTGAAGGCAGCGGCCTATGGCTGCTTGGATACGCAAAGTTCCTTTCGATATGCCTTAAAAGCCCTGTTTTGTACCGGACCGGATGACCGGGCCTTGTTTGATCAATTATTTGAACACTTTTGGGGAAGAGAAAAAATGCGGATCAAGAGTCGGACTACGATGAAAAACGCCTCCAATATTCGCAAAGAATCTCCCGCCTCCCTGGTTTGGATGGGCTCTGGTCAAGAAGGAGAAGAACGAGAAGAAGAAGCCCGGAAAACCTCGGGCGCCAACCAACAAGAAAGGCTGCGTAAAACCGATTTTGGGAAACTCACCCAAATGGAAAGCGAAGAGCTGGAAGAGATTGCCACCAAGTTATGGCAACAAATGAGCCTGCGTTTAAAACGAAAAATGCGCTCCTCTCCCAAAGGCGATAAAATTGACCTCCGCAATACCTTAAGAGCCAATATAAGCCGGGGGGGAGAAATGATAGAGCTAAGGAAACGAAGAAAAAAGCCCCGCAAGCAAAAATTGCTCATCTTGCTGGACGTGAGTGGGTCTATGGATACCTATAGTTTTTACTTACTACGTTTTATTTGCGCGCTACGCACTCATTTTGAATCGATCGAGGCTTTTATTTTTAGTACCAAGCTCATACGGATTACGGATTATCTTAATTCTAGTAATTTGGAAGCAACGCTTTGGCTGCTCTCCCGCCAAGCCGATAACTGGTCAAGCGGAACTAAAATCGGGGCATGTTTGCTTGATTTTAATGAGCGCTACGCCCGAGAAATTATGCACGGACCGGTTTCGGTGATTATCCTAAGTGATGGACTGGAAACCGGTGATACAAATGTTTTGGAGGCCGAGCTCAAGAAGATTAAACTCCGTACCCGGCAATTGATCTGGTTAAACCCTCTCAAGGGCATGCAAGGCTATCAGCCCATCCAAAAAGGGATGTCGGCGGTTTTGCCCGACTTGGATGTATTCCAATCGGCTCATAACCTAGACAGTTTGTTACAACTGGAAAACCTATTACTCCATGTTTAAAGAATTTTTACAAGAGGCTCAAAACCTCTACCAAGATAAAGAATCCTTTGCTTTGGCTTTTGTAGTTAATCGCCAGATTCCTTCCTCGGGCAAGCCCGGTGATAAAGCCATCATCCGAAAAGATGGTAAAATTTCGGGTTGGATTGGGGGAGGGTGTACCCGGGGGATTGTCCTCAAAGAAGCGAGTTTGGCTATTGAAGAAGGCAAACCACGCTTGGTACGGATTAGTCCGCAGAGTAGTGGAGAAGAAGTTTCGGGCGTAAAGGAATACCCCATGACTTGTCATAGTGGTGGCTCGGTAGAAATTTACATCGAGCCTATTTTACCTCGACCGCATCTCATTATTTTGGGTAAATCTCACGTGGCGATGGCCTTGGCCAAGATTAGTCAGGCAATGGCTTATAGCTTGGAGGTATTGGCCAAAGGAGTTGATAAATCGGCTTTTCCGGGGGTAGAGCAAGTGAGCGAAGCCGATTTGAGAAGTGAGCAGGTACACGCCAATACCTGCATTGTGGTTTGTACCCAAGGAGAGAATGACGAAGACGCCCTAGAGCAGGCCCTACTCTGCAAAGCTCCTTATATTTCATTTGTAGCCAGCCGCCGAAAGGCCCATGCGGTATTTAATCAACTCCGTAAGCGGGGAATTACCTTTGACCAACTCAAGCAAATCAAAACCCCCGCCGGTTTGAAAATTAATGCGAAACTGCCTGAAGAAGTGGCGATAAGCATCTTAGCCGAGATAATTGAATTTATGCGAGCGGAGCCGGAAGAAGGACTCATCCCTCAAGCCGATACCTCAGCTTTGCAAGCAAACCCCGACCTTTTTGTCAATCCCGTCTGTGGGATCCCGGTACAGAAAAGTACGGCTAAGCATGTCATCGAGTACGAGGAAAAATCGTATTATTTTTGTTGCGATGGCTGTAAGGAATCCTTTGAGAAAGAGCCCGCCAAATACGCTTTTGCTTGAGTTCTGGGGCTTCCCCGCCAGATATAATCTAGGTAGTAATGGAAGTATGTACCCGGCGGGTCGGGCTAGCCAGCAAAGCCGGAGCCGCCTCGCCCGCCAGGCCCTTTCGGTCTCCGCCCATTCGGGTGGCTATCCCTAAGCCAAGGAGTAGGCAAAGAGAACATTTGATTCCTTGATGGAATTAAAAAGTGGAAGTTTTCATTTGGGCTCATCTTGACTTATAAGGAAGAAGGCTTAGGGATAGAGCGGCCTGTTTGAGCTCGTGGGGGCCCGGAGGGGAAAGGCAGCGAGTAGCGAAAGCCCGGCCCGCGCAGGCAGCCCTTGGGGATTGTGTGCCTATTTTTGATGCGCGGGCAAGCCCCGTGGTATTAGCCAAAAATTAAGATGGAAGAGATGAAAGTGATAGCTCAAAGGCTTTTTTGGAAGTTTTACGTTCCCATTCTTTTACTTTGTACGAGTTGGGGGTTTAGCCCGGCCCAAAATTTTAAAGATACAAAGGTTGTTATGGGTTTTGTGCTGTATTGCCCAGATAATACAGAAAAAGTCAAACTCCGTTGTTTACTTCCGCAGGAAATACCGGGTAGGCAAGAAGTGAGGGAAGTGGTATATTCCCAAGAGCCGTACCGGCTTTTTCAAGTGCAGGAAAACCGCTATGCAGAGTTTTGGATAGAAAAGCCGGCAAGCATAGACACCCTGGAAATTCAGCTTAACCTCAGGATTTATAAGCAAGATTTGAGTACTAGGCTTCAATTTCCCCAGGCTCATACTGGGTCGGTTTCCCCAAAATATCTTCGTAGTGAACAATATATTGAAATAGAAAACCCCAAGATCCGTAAGCTGGCCCGTAAGCTTAAAAAAAATCGTGCGCTACATACCCTCGAGAGTATTTTTAACTTTCTCCGTACGTATTTAGAATATGATGGCTACGAAGGAGAAGATATTGGTGCCCTCAAAGCATTGCAAAGCGGTGGAGGGGATTGTACCGAATTTGCGGATTTGTTTATTGCTTTGAGCCGGGCCAACCAGATTCCGGCCCGTTTTAAGGAAGGCTATGTTTTGGAATATGTAGCTAATAAATCCCACGATTGGGCAGAGGTTTACCTTGAGGATTATGGCTGGATAAGTATGGATGCAAGCCCCGGAGGAAATCCATCTTACGACGCACTAGAAAATACCTATGTGGCGCTCTCCAGTATACGAAATGATGAGCAATTGAACGGCTATCATTATTGGATGTATCAATATTGGGGAGGGGCCATAGACGTTAAGGCTTATTTTATAGAAATGAAGGACGCTTCAAAATGATTATTGAGCTAATACAAGACGATATTACCCAGGTGCGCGTAGATGTGATTGTCAATGCCGCCAACTCCTCTCTTTTGGGGGGAGGGGGAGTAGATGGGGCGATACACCGGGCGGGGGGAAAGGCGATATTGGAAGAGTGTATACAAATTAGAAACCGCCAAGGAGGATGTGCCATTGGGGAAGCTGTAATAACTACCGCCGGTAATTTAGTGGCCCAAAAAGTGATCCATACGGTAGGCCCTGTCTGGAATAAGGGCCAATCTGCCGAAGAGTCCAAGCTTAAAAACTGTTATCTAAATAGTTTACAATTAGCAGATGAGAAGGGATACAAAAGTATTGCATTTCCCAACATAAGCACCGGAATTTATCGCTTTCCCCGAGAGAAAGCAGCCCCCATAGCTATTGAAACGGTACAAAGCTTTTCCCCTCAGCATCTAGAAAAGGTGATCTTTGTCTGTTATGATTCGGCCAATTTTTATATATACCAAGACGTATTAGGCCTATCTTGATGTTTGCCGTATTACGAGAAAACTCTGACTTTAAAGTGAGAGCCTTAGGGAGATTTGTGGGATGTTTTCATGGGATGCAAGATGGAAAAGTAGAAGCCCTAAGTCTAAACAACTAGGAAAAGATAAAGTATTGTGCTAGGAAAATATATCTGTTTGTTAGGAGCTGTTTTTTTGAAGGTCAAACGAAACTGCTGTTATGCTCAAACGTCTGTCCTAATAGTTTGGCTTTGCGTTTAACTTCCAAGTTATTTTGCCGTTAGAAGAGATGGGTACTTTCTCGAAAAACAAAAATAAGTCTAAGAAACTGTTCGTGTTTATTTTTTGTCGGCGAAAAGGGTCAGTTTGGGGTTCTGATGAAATCAAATTGGGAGCGCATAGCAGCGCTACGGGCGATGAATTTGATGAAATCAGGTTCCCGAAATGGCCCTTTGCAGCCCATATAATTAAATTTAAACAGTTTCTAATTACAAATCTTAACTTATTATTTTTAACGAATTGTATAAACCAAAGTCTGCTCAAAATATAATATTTGCATAGAAAATACACCTCATTCTCCTTGCCCAAAAAAGATTAAATTCTGTTGTTTAGTCTCACGATGGATTTGATGTCTTTTTCTAAATTATCATAAACTCTTTTAAAAAGGCTTGGGAGGTCAATAGTTCTTGGCAAGGAATAGTGAAAAGACTCTTGATTGATTGTCATGGGTAAGTAGTTTTTTTTTATTACTTATATGATACAATCAGAATCCAGTCAAGTTTGTCTAAAGTTTTCATAGTTAAAGTGATTTCCTTATACAAGCTTTGTAGTAATACTAGACACAAATAGAACTCTTTGCCTAAGCAATTTTTTATGAGCATATCTCTTGCCTTCACCTTAGATTCAGACCGCTACCAACTTCGGGCGCCTCGTGTAGAAGACATGCCTCATATTTTTTCGGCTAGTCAGCACACGGGCTTTAATGAAGGGATGGCCTGGGACCCTCCCAAACATATAGACGAGTTAGAAGCACCCTATCAAGCCCATCTTCAAGCTTGGGAAGAAGGCAAAGGCTATGCTTTTGTTATCGAATCCAAGAAAACTCAAGATTTTTTAGGACGTATTTCTATTCGGCAAACGAAAGAGACCTCGGTCTGGAGCGTAGGTTTTTGGACCCATCCTAATTTCCAGAACCGAGGCGTCATGACCGAAGCCCTGGCAATGGTCTTAGACTTTGGCTTTGCTACCTTAGAGGCAGAAAAAATTGAAGCGGCCTATGCTCTTTGGAACCAAGCCAGTGAAAAAGTCCTATTACGAAATGGCTTTCATTTTATTAAGCGAATTGAAGAAGGCTTTCAAAAGCGAGGTGAATGGGTAGCCGAAAATCTCGTATCCATAGATCGCAAAGCCTGGCGTTTTAGACAACCAGCCTGACAAACCTGCTATTTTCACCCAAAGTCTTTGGCAGAAGTTCCTAATGTTTAATTTTGATGCTTCAATGAATTAAAGAAGCAATGCCAGAACTTACCCCCCTCCAAAAACAAATGCGTAAGGAACTCCAAGATGAGTCCTTATTTGCCCAAGTACAAGGGTATGGATTGAGATATTTAGACGAAGCATTTGAGCGTCACGTGTTTCCCAAAGCCACAGATTTACCTAAACTAAATCAATTTGAGGAACCCCTACCTCAGCATCTTGGTGAGGCAAGACAAATTTTGGAAGATCTCCATAATTGGGGGAGCCCTAATGCCGTAACGCATATCGGAGGAAGATACTTTGGGTTTGTAAACGGAAGTATTGTACCGACAGGACTTTTGGCCAAGTTGCTAGCTAGCTTTTGGGACCAGAACACGGCCATGCAAGTTATTTCCCCCATATCTTCCAAATTAGAAGAAATTGTAGAGCAGTGGCTCATAGATTTACTAGGGCTTCCCTCGACCAGCAAAGCCGGTTTTGTAAGCGGCACCTCTATGGCCAACTTTTGTGGCTTGGCCGCGGCGCGTTACCGAATCTTGATGCACCAAGGTTGGGATGTTAGTGAAAAAGGACTTTTCGGTGCTCCTCCTATACGAGTCATTACCGGACGGCAGGCCCACTCTACCATTTTAAAGGCAATTTCTCTCAATGGACTGGGCAAAGGTAACATTGAGTGGGTAGCCGTAGATAATCAGGGAAGGATACGAGCCGATGAAGTTCCCGAATTAGACTCCTCTTGTCTCTTGATACTCCAAGCCGGGGATGTAAATAGTGGCTCCTTTGATGATTTTCAATCCCTCGGCCAAAAGGCCCAAGATGCCGGCGCTTGGGTGCACATTGATGGAGCCTTTGGCCTTTGGGCAGGGGCTACCCAGAGCTTAAAGCATCTGACCCAAGGAATAGAGTTGGCCAACTCCTGGGCCCTAGATGGGCACAAGACCCTAAATACTCCTTATGACTCGGGGATTATCCTTTGCGCAGACCCCGAAGCCATGGTTTCTGCCTTACATATGAGTGGGTCCTATATCATATTAGGAGATAAACGGGATGGCATGTTTTACACCCCTGAAATGTCTCGCCGTTCTCGGGTGATAGAGCTTTGGGCTACTTTAAAATATTTAGGTCGGGAAGGACTTGAATCCATGATCAATACCATGCACGAGCGTGCACGTCAATTTGCCGGGGAAATCTCCCAGTTAGAAGGATTTGAAGTACTAAACGACGTGGTGTTTAATCAGGTGCTTATCCGCTGCCCCAGTGACGCAATCACCGAACAAACCTTAAAACATGTGCAAGAACTACGCGAATGTTGGGCTGGTGGGTCTCTCTGGGAAGGTAAAAAAGTCATCCGTATTAGTGTGTGTTCTTGGGCTACTACTTCAGAAGATATTAGCCGTTCGGTGGCTTCTTTTGCCCAGGCTTATGCACTGGTTATGGCAGAAAAACATAAGGTATGATAAACCATCCCTTTTTAAAAACAGAGGGAAATCTCACAAGTGCCTAAATTCAAGTTCATATTGTCTTAGAAGGCCCGGCCCATAGCTTTAAATTTTCGTAGGGATAAATAACAGCATCTTATCACGATACACAACAAAAACCACATGGAATCCAGAATAAAGCATTGGGTAGAAAGTCTTAAGCGAAGTGAGGTGATCCCGGAGCAGATTGTCGCTATCAATTTTGGAATAATAGAAGAAGAAGAGGAATATAAAATCTCCATCACCGGCTCTGAACAGTATTCCCAAGAAGATGACACATGGGCAGAACGGGTCGGTTATCAACCCAAAAACAAAGACCTGGGCTTAGGACGGAATTCTAAAAAATACCATCTTATGGAAGTCCTCAATAAAGTGAAAAGCGCCCTGGTAAACGAATTTAAGAGCCCAGGTTTATTTGAGCAAGTACACGTAATTACTACGGGTTTTGAGGAAGGAGATTTATACCGAATCCGTTAGGTAAATTTTTTTTTAAAATAATTTATAAGCCAGACTGTTTTACGCTGTCTGGCTTTTTTTATATCCACTTTTTAAAGCAAGCTTGGGTAATTTCTTTGTTATTTAGGGCCACAAAAGTGGTAATTTCATAATACCTTAGAAATCATAAGGAAAAAAATACTCAAGGAAAGTTCACTTCGCTTGAACCTGTAAGCTCCTTAGGCTTTCATAAGCCCGGATAGCTGTTTGGGGAAAGCAAAGCGATTACATAACCATAACAACCAAATACCATGATAAGAAATAGTTTAATTGGGAGCCTATGGCTCCTCACGATAGCTTGCCAAAATTCCGCTGAGCAGGTAGCCTTTTTGGGCGGCTGGTCCGGGGTCCTGTCTGAGCCTAGCCCTTTTGCTTTTCGTATAGAACTACAAAAAGATTCCTTAGAAGGCTATCAGATGATTTTTTGGGGAAAAGATGATTCTCTGCAATTGCCTCTACAAGAAACCAGAGCGGGGCTTTGGCAAGCCAGCTATGGCGACCAACTTAGCGTAAACGTACGAGAAGGTTCAGAATCTCCTATGGTGTTTCTCCAAACCGGACATCACCTTTCCTACCTAGACTTTAGCCCCACAGAATCAAGTACTTGGGAAGCCCATTGGGATTTGCTCATCTCCGAAGGGAGCTCCGAGCCTCGTTTTTACGTCTCCTTTGAGCAACTAAACGATGATACCTACGAGGCAGCAACGTATTTTAAGGCTCCCAGCTATCATTATATGTACGGGCAAGATCTCCAAGTAAAAGATCAAAGCTTTACCTTTCGCGATATCCGTTCGGGGATAACATTTTCTGGCTCGATTCAGGAGGGGGAAATTCCTTTGCAATTAAGCTTTTTAAAAGAAAAAGCAGAAATTCTTCTGCTACCTGCCGACTATGAAGACTGGGCAGTTGGAGAAAGCGATTTAGACAAAGCCCCACAGAGAAATTCGCCTAGGCCTGACCCGCGATTTCAGGCCATGATAGACGCTATTGAGCAAGATACTTTAGAGCGCACCCACGCAGTACTGCTGGCTTTGGGAGACTCAATTATTTTGGAAGAATATTTTGATGGCTTCAGCCCAGATATTCCTCACGACACCCGCTCACTATCCAAAACATTTGCCTCGGCCATGCTAGGCATAGCCATTGCCGATGACTATTTCCCTGACGAGCAAGTTAAAATGAAGCCTTATTTAGAAAAGGAATTTCCGAATGTTGATTGGAGTCAAGATAAAGACCAAATTAGCTTATTTCATTTACTGACCATGAGCTCGGGTTTGGATGCCGATGATTCCAAACAAAATTCATTTGCCAATGAAGGGGCTTATCAAAGCCGGGAAGACTGGACTCGCCATATTTTATCCTCAGCCATGATATCTTCACCCGGTGAAGTAAGCAATTATGGCTCTGCCAACCCCCATTTATTGGCTCCCATCCTCCAAGGTCAAATAGAAGAACGACTCGGGTTTTACATTCACGAGAAATTATTTGGCCCCTTAGGATTTCAAAATTATCGCATTCAAGCCAATAATAAAGAGCTTCCTTATTTTGGAGGGGGTTGGTACCTAAGACCACGAGACTTACTCAAGTTTGGGCGACTGTACCTTCAAAAAGGAGCGTGGGAGGGCAGGCAAATTATTCCCCAAGCTTGGGTAGAGCGCTCTATGCAGAAGCACGATATTTTGGAAAATACCCGAGATAAAAATCCCTATGGCTACTTATTTTGGCATTGGGACTATCAAGTTGGGGATAAAAAGCTTGCTTCGGTAGAATGTCGGGGAGCCGGGGGGCAGTATATTTTTATCATACCCGAGCTTCAACTCACGGCTGTCATCACCTCGGGAAACTACCGAACCGGTAAGACCAAGCAGCCAGAGCGGATTATGGAGGAATTTATTTTGCCGATTTTGGTAAAATAAGCGAAGTTGGGGCTTCCCCGCGCTTAGCAATATAGATTTATTATGTAATAAGTGCCGGCGCGGGTCGGGCTTTCGCTACTCGCTGCCTTTCCCCGCCGGGCCTACACGAGCTCAGACATGCCGCTCTATCCCTAAGCTGAAGAAAGGAACCGGAAGCCCTCCTGCGGGAGTCGTGCCACAGGCTAGGGCACCATATTGAAGTTTAAGGGGGCTTTGCAGGTTCAACTTGGGTAAATTTAGCTCGTGTTTACAAACTGGGCCCCTGCACGTAGGGCATGGGATCTATCTTACGCTGATCGGGCAGGCGAATAGCAAAGTGCAAATGCGGAACTGTGCCCTTGGCATTGCCTGTGTCCCCCACCTTGCCCAGGATATCTCCGGCGCTTACCCTTTGACCTTCCCGCACGAGTTGTTTATCCAAATGGGCATAGTAGAGATAAAAATCTCGGGCAGGGTCATGTAAAACGACATAGAGTCCGGCAAGCTCGTGCGTGCTTACCCGGTGAATTATCCCATCCGAAACGGCCAGGGCGTGGGTTCCCCGGGGAGCTTGTATATCAATAGCTTGGTGGAGGCGATCCCCCCGCAGGTCATCCCAGTCGCTAATGATATCCTTTACTCCTGCCCCTGCTACTGGAAATACGGCAAAGGGAAGTTGGGAGTCAATAGCCACCGGTTTAGTGAAAATAGAAGGAAGCTGGAGACTTGAAATTTTATTACTGCGGTAGGCTTGATAAAGGGCCAAAAAAATGATTGACCACGTCAAATACTTAAAAAATCCTTTCATGCTTGCTTGGGCCTTTGGGTACGTCTTTTTTTTTAACAAAATTTAAGGGGAAATATTTCCTTCTGTATAAACAAGCGGCTTTTTAGAGTAGTTGATGAGCAATTTTCTGGCTTTCAAGGACTTATTAAAAGGAAGCGTTTTAAGAACGCTCTCCCCTTAACTGATACAGTAAGTTATTGAGCTGAGAAACTTTCTCTAGGTTTAAGGCTCCCAGTATTTCGTCCAGGAGGTGAAATTCCAGGTCAATCTCCTCAAGTTTGTGCAGGCCATCCGGACTTATGGTGATATCTACCCTGCGTTTATCTTCTTTGCTCGCCTTTTTTTGAACCAAGCCTTTTTTGGCAAGCCGCTCAATCACCCTGGAGGTATCAGCATGGTAATCTACCATTCTTTCGGTAATTTCTCGAGTGCTGATGGCCTCAGGATGGGTGCGCCTCAAAATTCGTAAAGCATTAAATTGCTGCTGGGTAAGTTCGTAATCGTCCAAAAAAGCTTTGATTTGTAAGCGAAGCCATGAACTGGTCTTCAATAAGTTAGCTCTTAGTTCGTGGTAGGAGTTTTGAAAACTCGAACCCGGATTGGGATTGCTCGGAGTCATGAATATTGTGTGTATAGGCTCTGATAGCCGGTGAAGAATATGGAGTCTCTAAGTTAAGACGAGAATCTGAATCTATGCCTCAAGCTTACTTCAAAAAATTGTTAAGAGATTTTTAAAAAATCGAGGAGAAAGCAGTAGGCCCTTGCCATTTAAAAACATAGGTATACAAAGCAAGTAAAACCGGCTTAGGGATGGAGCGGCCTGTTTGAGCTCGCCGCTGGTCTTAGCGATGGCCAGCGAGTAGCGAGAGCCCGGCCCGCGCCGGCACTCATGCTCAATTTTACTTCAAAATGTATAGGCGCGGGCAAGCCCCAGAGGCGTTTACTTCGGTTAAGGGCGCTCAAAATATTCTTGGGTAAATTCTAAGGGAAAAGGTAGGGTACCTCCCTCGAGCAAGGCTTCAAGGAGTAATAATCCCTCAAAGTTTAGATCGTCGAGGTAATGGATGATAAGACGCCCATCTTCAATTACGTTCAGGACCTTGGGGGTAATCCAAACGTGTTCATCAAGAAGGAGGGCAACGTAGGCATCCAAATGTTTTTGGGTAAAATCTGCGAGTATACTGTCTTTTTCATCCAGGATTTCCAGTTCGATTTGGTGGGTACCGGTCTCATCGATTTGCCACTGCAGGTGCTTCAGGGAATCTCCCAGGGAAAACTGCTCGCCATTGAGCCAGTAATACTCACGCACATTTCTTTTTTTGAACTCGGTGTTTTCAAAGAGCCGGGGGCGAAGCTGGGTAGTTGGGGGAAGCAAAGATTTTTTTTGAAGGCTATCCAGGTATTGCTCAATTTCTTTCAAAGAAAAATGGTCTTCCAAGCGAAGGCGAATCGGGTATTGTACCAAAAGATTTAAACCTCCCATGAGTTTTGGGTAGTTTTCCCGGAAGGCAATATTATATCGTTCGCAATCACTTTCAGCGTGAATAGCTTCCATGCGTAAATGCCCAACCTCCGTGCATAAGGGAACCAAGACTTCTCGAGAACTGCTTGGCTTAACTTTGAGAACCAGCTCAGCCCTTTCGGGGCGAATTTCGAGACTTTGCCCTTTCATGCCGTATAGTTTCAAGCGATTGAGGATAACGTGGCGGCATCGATTTAAGGACTCTTCCTCATTATCAGGGGCCTTAAATACCATAACCAAATGTCCAGGGACTTCGGGGGGTACTTGAGGGGGCGGGGCTTTTTTTTCAAGCCCAAACATAAAACTTAAAAAAGGAATAAGGATATATTTTAGCGTAAGGGGAGATGGTAGAATATCCATGCGGATTGCCGTGGTTTTTTGAAGGTTTACGATGCCTCTTGGGCAAAAGTTACCAGCTTATGATCTGCTTTTGAGATACACATAACGGCATATGATATACAGTGGGAGAATCCAGAGCAGGTCATTGAAAATGACACTCAAATAGTAATTCAAGTAATTCACATTTGGCCCCCGCATAAACAAAAACCAATGGACCCCAGGTCCTAGGATTTTGCTAAGCAAACCTAAATACAGAAGGTTTTGATACTTAAGAGGGTGGTAAGAAGCTTGAAAGTAAAAAATCCCGAAAAGCATGACTAAGCCACCAAAAGGAGCCATCCAAAAGGGTGCCTCGACGGGGATGAGATAAAAGGACTGATAATAAATTTCGGGGCGAGTCATAATTAGGACTCCCCAACCCATATTATAAAAGGCCGCAAAACGAAGAAATCGGGTGAACCACTTAGGAAAAAGTAATTCTGATGTATGATGAGAAGCCATACGTGTTAAATTTTTGGTAATCTATCCTTTGTCGAGCCTTTAAACCAGTCATCTAAAACCGTTATGAAAGATATTTGTTATTATTTTGTCTTACGATAATTTAATTTACAACGAAGAGATGAAACAGAACATTACTTTAAAAAATTTAGGAATAATCCTTAGCCTCAGTTTTCTGTTGGCCTTGGTACTCCCTCAGGAAGTCCTAGCCCAGAAGAAAAAGAGTAAGGGAAAGAGCGCAAGCCCAGCCCAGTCACCACCTAGCCGCAAGCCGGGGGCTAAGTCTAAAATTAAACCCTATTCTCAGGTAATTACCAAAGATGCCCAAAGCGATGCGGGTTTATTTACCTTCCACAAGGTAGGGGATAAATATTATTTTGAGATCCCAGATTCCCTCTTAGAGCAGGAGATGTTGATCGTGAGTAGGCTCTCAGGTACCATTGATCGCTTGACCTTTGGGGGAGCCGGACAAAAAACCCGTCCGCAACAAGTAATCCGTTGGCAAAAAAAGGATAATAAAATATTGCTACGCTCAGTATCTTATAACAGTATAGCGAGTGAAGAGCTGCCCATATATAAGTCGGTGCGCAACAATAACTTTGAGCCTATAATCAAGGCCTTTGATATTGCCGCCCTCAAGCCAGACTCGAGTGGCTACGTCATAGAAATTTCTTCCCTGTTTACTACTGATGTGCCGATGATTGGCCCTTTGAGGGATAGCCAGCGAAAGCGTTTTGGGGTGCGAAGCCTGGACAAGAGCCGGAGCATGATTATGGGGGTGAAGAGCTATCCCCAGAATATCGAGGTACGTCACGTCTTGACGTATAATGCTACCAAGATGCCGAGCAATGCCCTCACCAATAGTTTATCTCTCGAGATGAACCAGTCTATGATTTTACTGCCTGCCGATCCGATGCAACCCCGGTATTATGATGAGCGGGTTGGTTATTTTTCTGTTCAACAAACAGACTACGATGATGATTATCAGCGGGCCACGCCCAAACGTCTCATTACCCGCTGGCGCTTGGAGCCTAAAGACCCAGAAGCTTTCCGTAGAGGGGAGCTGGTAGAGCCCGTAAAGCCTATCGTGTATTACATAGATCCCAGTACCCCCGAAAAATGGCGTCCTTACCTCAAGCAGGGCGTAGAAGATTGGAATGTGGCCTTTGCTGAGGCCGGGTTTAAGAATGCAATTATTGCCAAAGACCCACCCAGCCCCGAGGAAGATCCAGAATTTAGCCCTGAAGATATACGATATTCCGTAATTCGGTATACCGCCAACAACATTCAAAATGCTCAAGGCCCCCACGTACATGATCCCCGTACCGGAGAGATCTTGGAAAGTGATATTATTTGGTACCATAATGTGATGAACCTGCTCCGCAACTGGTTTTTTGTACAAACGGCGGCCATTAACCCTGAAGCCCGGAAAGTTCAGTTTAAAGATGAAATCATGGGGCGCCTGATCCGGTTTGTATCGGCTCATGAGGTAGGCCACACTATTGGCTTCCCGCATAACATGGGTGCTAGTGCTTCTTATCCGGTAGATTCTTTACGATCGGCTAGTTTTACCCAAAAAATGGGTACGGCCCCTTCTATCATGGATTATGCCCGGTTTAATTATGTGGCCCAACCTGAAGACAAAGGCGTAGGCTTGATGCCGGATATTGGGGTATATGATAAGTATGCTACCAAATGGGGCTACCGACCCATTTTAGAGGCCAATTCGCCCGAAGAAGAGCGCGCAACGCTCAATACATGGGTAAGGGAGCACGAAAACGACCCGATGTACCGCTATGGGCGCCAGATGGGAAATCCTTTAGATCCCAGTTCTCAAACCGAAGACTTGGGAGATAATTCGGTAAAAGCCAGTCAATACGGCATTGCCAATTTAAAGCGTATCATGCCCAAGCTCATTGAGTGGACGAAGGAAGATGCCAAAGACTTCAGTGATTTGGCCGAGTTATATGGCCAAGTTATTAACCAATGGAACCGCTATATGGGGCACGTAGCTACCAATATTGGTGGGGTGTATATCTGGAATAAAACCTATGATCAAGAGGGCGATGTGTATACCTTTGTCCCCAAGGAGCGGCAAAAAGAAGCCATGGACTTCCTAATCGAGCAAGCTTTTAACACCCCAACGTGGATGATCCGGGAAGATGTTATGGATAGAGTGGAGCCCGGAGGGGTGATAGACCGCATCCGGGGATATCAAGAACGGATTTTACGAAGAGTATTAGACTTCAGTCGCTTGGCTCGGATGATTGAGATGGAAACCCGCGAGCCAAATCGGGCTTACCCTTGCCTGGATATGCTCTCTGACCTACGTCGGGGAATTTGGAGAGAGGCGTATACGGGTCGCTCAGTAGATACGTATCGGCGTAGTTTGCAAAGAGCTTACATTGAGCAGTTGGAGAAGCTTATGACTGATGAACAGCCTCGCTTACCCCGCAGTATCCAAGCCTTTTCTGCCTACACACCTATTGATGTAAGTCAGTCGGATATACGCCCCATGGCTCGGGGAGAGTTGAAGCAAATCCAAACCCTGCTTCGCAATGCCCGAGGTAGAGGAAATACTATGACGCGATATCACTACGATGATATTCTGGCTCGGATTGATATGATGTTAGATCCTCGCTAAGAAAAAGGAAGTATTTTTACAAATATGCCCATTGAGCCAATCGGAGGAGCCCTCCGTTTGGCTCTTTGTGTAGCTAAGTAGGAAGAAATTGCACCGGCATCATAAATTAAGAGGCAGGCCTACTCGAATAAAATAAAAGCCTATATTTGCGAGGACTTGGACTCAGCTTGGGTTTTATTGGGTAAAAAATTAGAAAAAAGACAACTCACGAACTAACATTTCGTAAGTTTTATAAATCTCGTATGGTTCCAAGCATAGACCCTAAAGGAGCCCAACCATTGGATAATACGATTTCCGACCGGAACATTCATCAACTCATTCTTGATCTCAAATTATTTGCTGGTTGCATATTTAAATCGATTAGGCCATGCTCTTTAACTCTATAGAGTTTGCAATATTTTTGCCCCTGGTTTTTGTTGCGTATTGGTTTTTGACAAACCGAAATCTTCAGATACAAAACTTCCTCATTCTGGCCGTCAGCTACTTATTTTATGGCTGGTGGGACTGGCGTTTTTTATCCCTGATTTTTTTCAGCTCCGTGATAGATTATACGGTGGGTATCCAACTAGCCCGTCAAGAAAAAGAATCGGCCCGGAAAGCATTACTGGCCATAAGTTTGGTGGTCAATTTGGGGCTGCTTGTTTTTTTTAAATACTATAACTTTTTCCTCGATAGCTTTGTAGAGTCTTTTTCGGCCTTGGGTATCCAGGTGCACGCCTCCACGATGCAGATTATCTTGCCGGTGGGAATTAGTTTTTATACGTTTCAAACGCTGAGCTACTCGATCGATGTGTACCGTAGAAAGTTGGAGCCTTGCCGGGACCTCATATCTTTTTTTGCTTATGTAAGCTTTTTCCCTCAGTTGGTGGCAGGTCCTATTGAGCGGGCCAGTAATCTATTACCGCAGTTTTACACCTTCCGTAAATTTAATTACGCCCACGCCAGCGATGGGATGCGGCAAATACTCTGGGGTATGTTTAAGAAGGTAGTTATAGCCGATAACTGTGCTATTTTTGTCAATACCATTTTTGATAACCCCCAAGATTATTCGGGAAGTACCCTCTTGGTGGCCTCTTTCTTATTTGCCTTCCAGATTTACGGGGACTTTTCGGGTTACTCCGATATTGCCATCGGGACGGCCCGGGTTTTAGGCTTTAATTTGATGCGAAACTTTGCCTATCCTTACTTCTCGAGAGATATAGCCGAGTTTTGGCGAAGGTGGCACATTTCCTTGTCAACTTGGTTTAGAGATTATCTTTACATTCCATTGGGCGGAAGCCGAGGAGGGCGTTGGCAACAAATCCGAAATACCTTTGCCATTTTTGTAGTTAGCGGCTTTTGGCATGGAGCAAATTGGACTTTTATGTTTTGGGGTTTCTTAAATGCCTTATACTTTCTTCCCCTCTTATTACTCAAACAAAATCGCAAAAACCTGGGCATAGCCGCCGAAGGACGATTAATCCCGAGTTTTCTGGAGGTGTATCAAATACTAACTACCTTCTTGCTTACGGTACTGGCATGGATTTTCTTCCGGGCGGCCAGTATGGGGCAAGCCTTTTATATATTGGGGAAAATATTCTCCCCCACGATCCTGGTACGTCCTGAATATGGCTTAAATGTGCCCTTGTTCATATCCATCGCCTTATTATTGCTCATTGAGTGGGTACAAAGAGAAAAACTGCATCCCTTACAGATTGAGAAGGTAGCCCCCGTGTGGCGCTGGACGGCCTATTTGGCGATGATTAACTTTATTGCCTATAATGGTAATTTTGTAAAACAACAATTCATCTATTTTCAATTTTAAGTCCTATGAGCCGATTTATTGCCAAGACCCTTTTATTTGTTGTCCTGGGGATGCTTTCTCCGGCTTTGATCCTGTTTGGCCTGCCCCGGAAAACCGGCGAAGTAGTCTATGCAGTACTGGACAAAAGCCAAAAAAAGCGCAAAAAAGTAGTGAAGCTATTGCTGGGTGACAGCGTAGGCAATCAATTATTCAACAGTGAAGAGTACAATGATAGCTTATTTTCATTATGCAGCAACCAGGCTGTCTCTATGTTGGGCCATTACATTTACCTAAATAATTTCTTAGAAGCCAACCCCGACCTACGGGATATTGAAGTGAACTTATTAATGAATCCCTTTTCTCTACGAAATAATTTGGACCAACGCTATACCTTTCATTACGTAATCAAATCGTTTTATAATAGCACCTATCAACCCTATTTTAGCGAATTGGCCACCAGCCAAATTAAAAAGGTGCCCATGTATTACCTGGCCAATATCCCCATTATCAAGTATAGCAATTGGGCCCCCGAATATAATCCCCAAGATGCGGCTTATTATGATGACCCCCAGGCTTATTTTGCCCCGATTTCTCTTGAGTATTTGGTGAAAATCCAGGAACTGTGTAAAACACGAAACCTTACATTTAGAGTCTTGGCGGGACCCATTCCCGAAAACAAACGCGAGGGAGTAGCCAATCTAGACTTTTCCAAAATTGAGTCCAGACAGCTAAGTGAAGCCTTTGCCGATTATCAAAGCAGTATGGATTATCTTCCTCAGGACCTCTTTTATGATGGGACACACATTAAGCTCGAGGAAGTTAACTTGAAATCGCTCAAAGCAGTACAAATGGTTATGAACTTACCCCTCGACTCGGAGTCTAAGCTCACAGCGGGCTCCATGTAGCCTAGGATTGAGCAAGATGCTTTATTCTTTTTGGCTACCTATGACATTATCTGCAATGCGCTGATAATAAGCTACTTACTTTC
>CAWUIO010000046.1:0-49039 GCA_963922455.1 uncultured Microscillaceae bacterium | reverse complement strand
AGGGAAAAGGGGCTTAAAAATGTTTCAAAAAATATTATACTTTGCACGGCCTAGGGCTGCCCCCGGCGTTTTCTAAGCGGAGCCTGTAGGGATTTGGGTGCCGCCGGGGTCGGGCTTTCGCTACTCGCTGCCTTTCCCCGCCGGGCCTACACGAGCTCAAACAGGCCGCTCTATCCCTCAGCCGGAATTAAGGCACCTCTGGCCTAGAAGTTTTTTTCTTGGCCCGTGAAGTACCCATATGCCACCATGGACCTTGCCCCCCTTTTCTTAAAGGGTTCTTTCAGGAACACTATGCGCACAGGGTTGATCCCCTCAGAACCCCGTATTCCTATGGAAATGGGCCCTTTTTGCTCAAAAAAACTAAAACAAACCGTTTCATGCATAAAAATGGCGATTCCTAATTTTTAGGCATAAATACATGGAGCAAGATTCGCTGGCGCAGGGATGGAAACCCGAAGGGCCGAGACCGAATGGGCCTGGCGGGGAGGAGGCTCGGGGCCTAGCCTGACAGCCCGACCCTCCCCGCTGGGCAGATAAGAACAGTTTACCCCATTTTTTAGGCGGGGGAGGGGGCGCCCCATGGGAGATTTAACGCAATGATCAGGCAAGTAATCCTAATTTTCGCTGCAAGAAATTAGGCAAGGCAAAAGCCCCCCGGTGAATCTCTGGGTTATAATAGTGTAAATCGGCTTGAATGTGCACCGCTTCCTCTAGGCGTACAGGATCGAGAGACAAAGGGCTAGGGGAGGCCATCACAAAAGCCCAATACCCACTCGGATAGAAAGGAATCGCCGAAGTATACATGTGTACGTGGGCAAAAACCGACTTCAAGGTCTCATAAAATTCGGCCTGGGTTTGGGCAAAAAAGTAAGGACTTTCGGCTTGGGAAACCAGCTTTCCTCCCGGATTGAGCCGGGTGGTCAGTTGCTCATAAAACGCTTTACGAAAGAGACCAGCCGCCGGGCCAATGGGATCGGTAGAGTCAATCAGGATCAAATCGTAGGTATGGGAAGTATCCTGAATATATTCAATGGCATCGCCAATGTGTAAATCCAAGCGGGGATCGTCTAGGGCAACACTCACCTGGGGAAAAAACTCCCGGGATTTTTCAACGACCAGGGCGTCAATCTCGACCATTTTACAATATTCCACCCTGGGATGCCGGAGTACTTCTCGGGCGGTTCCCCCATCTCCCCCCCCAATGATCAAGACGCGGGGGGCCGGATGTCCCGAAAAGAGGGGTACATGGGCTATCATCTCGTGGTAGGCATATTCATGGGCCTCGGTGAGCATGATGCAATCGTCCAAAATCATCATATTGCCAAAACTCTTGGTACGGACTATTTCTAGCTTTTGGTAGGGGCTCTGCCCGGTATACAGCACTTCTTCTACCTCAACGGCCAAAGAAGCCATGGCTTGATGAATAGAAGCATCTGGGTTTTCTCTAAACCAAGTACTCATGAGTTACTAGTAGGGGGGGTAGTGATGGGACCGGCCTCCTCAGAAGGTTTATGTTTGAGCTCTCCTTCGATATCGTGGAGTTGCCCCCGACGCATTTCCATCGTTGCGGTATGGCTGGCTTGGAGATTTTCCTTGATATAAGCAAAAGCTTTTTCGGGCTCAATGGTATCCCCGCAGGTAAAAATATCTACGGCGGCGTAGCCATACTCGGGCCAAGTATGGACCGACAAGTGGGATTCGGCAATCACAATCACCCCACTTACTCCATAAGGGCTAAAGGTATGGAAGTGGCTTCCCACCAAGGTAGCGCCACTTAAACGAGTTGCTTCCTTAAAAACATCCTCAAGGAGTTTGGTATTGTTAAGTATATCCCGATCACAATTATAAAACTCGGCTAATACATGCGATGCGAGTGCTTTCATAAGCGTAAATGGTAATTCAGCTCTAAGTAAAATAGCTCGCGAATTTCGTTTGTTTGAAAATTAAAAACAATTTTTCCTCAAAAAAAATTAGCATTGGCTAGCCCTATTTTCGTACATAATCGCGGGCATTCTTTCCATTATTCAGCCACTTAGATTAATCTTATTATTTCTTTATTAATCAAATTCCTGAAGGGTTCCCGAATTATCTTTATTTTTGCTAAGGTTTCTTTTTCAGGAGACTAATTAGGCGCTTTATTTCCTGTTAAAGTACTTGCTATCCCCCATGGAGCTTAGACATTCTATCTTGGAAACTCTATATTAATACCTGAGCATGCATTTTTCTCTGAGAAAAAAGTTAATATTCAATTACACCTTAGCCCTTGGTTCTTTGGTCATTCTCACGGTGGCCAGTTATTGGATTGTCCAATCTTCCTTGGAGAAAAAGAAAGATGATGCCCGGGTTTTGAATATTTCTGGGAAGCAAGAAATGCTTTGCCAGAAAATGGTAAAAACGGTACTTCAGCTCCGTTTATCCCAAAGCCCCAGCCGACAGAAAGCTTTTCAAGAATCCCTCAAGGAAACCTTGATTGAGTGGGAGCTTTTTTATAATGGTTTAAAAAATGGCGACTCTAATTTAGGACTTCCAGGTAATAATCCGGAGCCCGTCATACTTTTATTTAAGCGAATAGATCCCCATTATCAAAACCTCACCCGATCGGCCCAAGCAATTACTCAGCTCTCTTTGCTTCAAGAAGGTGATAGCTTGGCCTATTATGCCAGCATAATGCTCGAAGCGGATGAGCCCTTTGATATGATCATGGACGATATCACGCTAGAATACGACCGTACTGTTAGTAAAAGGCTGCAGCGAATAGGGCAAATTGAGCTGTATATCTTGCTCTTGACCTTGCTCGCTTTGCTTTTGATTACCCTGGGTATTTTCCGGCCTACCTTGGGGATGATTTTTTCTTATCTGGCCGAAATAGACCGCAGTAAAATTACCTTAGAGAACCTAAATGCCAATCTTCAAAAATCGGAAGAAGAGATCCGGCATAAAAATGAGGAAATCAGTGCTTCGGAAGAAGAAATCAGGCAAAATATGGAAGAGCTCGAGGCAATCAATGAAAACTTGATCAAAACCAGTGAAGAACTCCGCCAGAAGAATGAGATTCTCCGCGAAGCGACCGAAGTACTAGATTTGAAAAACCGCCAGATCCGAAGTAATCGCGACCAGCTGTATGAGCAAAGCCTCATGATGAAGGAACAAAACACCAATATCACGAAGAGCCTTCGTTACGCCAAACGCATCCAGGACGCCATTATTCCGGAGCCCGAACAATTTCGCCAATTGTTTGCTCAATCGTTTATCCTCGCCATACCCCGGGATATTGTGAGTGGGGATTTTTATTGGTTTGCCCAACACGGTTCACGCAAAGTGATTATTGCGGGTGATTGTACGGGGCATGGGGTTCCAGGAGCCCTGATGACTATGATTGGAAATTCATTGCTCAATCAGATCATCACTGGGCAAGGCCTAACCCGGCCCGATCAAATTTTATTAGAATTAGATAAAAAGCTGAGTGAAACCTTACAAAAACGCAGTAACAACGGGAAAGCGATTCACGATGGGATGGATATGGCCGTGATAACCGTGGATGAAGAACGTAATGTATTAGAATTTGCGGCCGCGCACAATCCGCTTTTTCAAATCCGAAATGGGGAGTTAAACCGGGTGAAAGGATCTCGCTTTCCGGTGGGGAGTTCGCAATACAAAGAAGACAAGGTATTTGATTTGCACGAAATAGAAATACAAAGCGGAGATACTTACTATATCTTTTCTGATGGTTTTCAGGACCAATACAATCAAAAAGAAAAGCGAAAATATATGACTAAGCGCTTCCGAAATTTCATATCGGAAATATCGCCACTTCCGATGACCGAACAAAAAATGGCCTTATCCGAAGAATTAAAAGAATGGAAAGGAAATGGCCCTCAAACCGATGATGTATTAGTCCTTGGTATTCGCTTTTAATGCTAATGTATTTCCCAGGCAATTTGCTCCTCCGACTTGTACAAGCGGATATTTCGCTTATCACTTGAGTAAATCTCAAAGCAAGCATCTTCTAGGTACTCAACAATGTAGGATTTCAAGCCACGGGCCCCTGTTTCTCTTTCTAAACTTTTCTCCACAATCAAATCGTAGACTTCTTCTTCAATTTTAAGATGTATCCCGTCAAGGATTAGCTCATGCTGGTATTGCTGGATTGTATTTTCGTATAGGATTCTTCTCAGGTCTTCCCTACTTAGGGCATTAAACGGGATAATCCGGGCAAACCGCCCTACAAGTTCAGGCATAAGCCCGTAGGCTTCAAAGTTGACCGCTTTTTCAACCTCTTCTTGATTTAATGTTACAGAAATACCGGTATCTATATTTTTTGGCTGCTTTCCAAAACCTATGTTTTGGTCGGAGGCCTGCAAGACTTGTCGAAAACCAGAAAAAGCGCCACAAGCTATAAAGGCTACATTAGACGTATTAAAAGTAAAGCGCTCTCCGTAGGATGAGTGAGAAATACTTGCTGGAATATCAATATCCGAGGATTCCAACATCTTGAGTAATTCTCTTTGCACGCCTATCCCCGTGACATCTTTGGTAGTTCCCGCTCCAGAAAAAACGGCTGAGTTTTTTCCAGAGGCAATTTTATCAAACTCATCCAGGCATATTATCCCAACCGAAGCCAGATGAACATCCCCTCCAGCAGCATGCACTAAGCGGGTCAGGATAGAAGGAACATCTTGCCCTACATATCCTGTTTCTGAAAAGTTAGTGATATCCACAATAACCGAAGGGATTTTTAGTATTTTTTGAAATAGCAGTTCTACGAGGAAGGTCTTTCCAGAACCTGTAGGCCCGATAAATAAATAATTTTCTTTACTAGGTAGTTCTTCTCTGGGAACTCCATGCATATACTGCTTCACAATTCGGTTTATATGCCGATAGGCCATCAAACAAATCGCTCGTTTGGCTTTATCCTGACCGATATACCCGTATTGATTGAGTAAATCAAACATTTCTCGAGGGGTGTTCTGAGAATGTTGAAGTATAGACTTTAAGAAGTCATTCATAGTATTTGCTATTTTTCGCTAATTAAAGAAAAGGTATGAAAGATAACTAATACGCAGGAGGCCCTGATACGTGAATACCTGCCAAAGAGTACCCCCCATTAAAAAAAGCAAAGCTAACTAGTCTTGTATAGCTTTTTATTTAGCGATTCCTTTCTATTTTTGAATTAACATTTTTTTCCAAAAAAATTATCCAGAAATTTTTTATCCAAGCAGGCTTTTTGGCACAAATTTATCAGTTTTATGGGTGGGTAAGTAATAGTTATCTAGCAAATAAGTCCCGGAAAGCCCCCAAACTTAGCGTTATAAGACTTATGATGCAGTTTTTTAAGATTTCTTACAGGTGAGTAATAACGGTAAGTTTCAAAACATTTTTTTTAACTAAACGTACTATACATGTATGCGTATATCTGAGACGGAAGAAGACGGTTTTTACATTATTCAAATTTATGGGGATGTGGATGCAGCTTCTTCGATTACTTTAGATAAGGCCATTGAGGAATCCCTCAGACGAGGGTTCCGCAAACTCTTGATTGACTGCTCCCATTTAAATTATATTTCTTCAGCCGGTTTGGGTGTTTTTATGTCATATCTTGAAGAATTTCGGGAGAAAGAAGTACATTTCGCCCTTTTTCATATGAAAGACACCGTAAGAAATGTTTTTGAAATTTTGGGCTTGGATCAATTGATGCGAATCGTTGCTTCGGCAGAAGAGGCCAAAAACTGAAATCATGATTCACCAATATAAGGTATCTTGTATCAGAGACAATTTAAAGCTTATAAGAGAGTTTGTCTTAACTGTTCTTAAGAGCCTTACTTTGAATGAAATAGAGCTTAATCAATTGGTCTTGGCCGTAGATGAGGTTTGCTCCAACTTGATTATTCATTCCCACCAATGCAACCCCGAAAGCTCCATTGAAATTATAATTCAATCCTTTCCTGAGTACATTTTATTTGAGATTATTGACCAAGATACCGACGGCTTTGATATATCCCAATATCAAAACCCTAGTATCAATAAAATTGTCAAAGATCGCCGAAAAGGAGGGGTTGGTTTAATTCTAGTCCACAAGATTATGGACCGGGTTGAGGTAGTACAAGAGTCTTCTCAAAATATTTGGCGTCTTGGCAAACAGATTTCTCCCCGTTAATCCTCTGCTTCTCATAAGGTAAAGCCCAATTTTTCGTTTCTATTTTGCCCATAATTCCTTAAAATTGCGTCAAAATATAAGAAATCACCCACCTACCTATGGTAAAGATATATTTCAAGCCTTTCAGGGCACTCGTTTGTATTTCAGTAATTACCCTGGTTGCGGCTTGCCAAAGCACCAAAGTCGCCAGTAAAAAAGACCCGGTAATTCTGACTATTGCCAATACACCAGTCTATCGTTCGGAATTTCAGTATGTCTACGAGAAGAATATTAATGCTCAAGATAGCCTATATTCTCCCAAGAGCCTCCGAAATTATCTGGACCTATTTGTCAACTTCAAATTAAAAGTTGCCGAAGCGCAACAAAACGGTATTGATACATCTCAAGCATTTCAAGAAGAGCTCAATAGCTATCAAGATATCTTAGCCAAACCTTACCTATCTGACCAACAAGTCTTGGAAAAACTGGTGAGAGAAGCTTACGATAGACAATCGGAGCAAATTAGTGCTTCGCATATCTTAGTAAGCTTAGCTCCCAATGCGCAAGGGGAAGACACCGTCGAGGCTTATCAAAAGATTTTAGAAATACATCAAAAAGCCGAAGCTGGAGAAAACTTTGAGAAACTGGCTACGCAATATTCTGAAGACCCTAGCGCCCGTAACACGGGTGGAAGCCTGGGTTATTTTACCTCTTTACAAATGGTTTACCCATTTGAAAATGCCGCCTACTTAACACCTCAAGGACAAGTATCAGACATTGTAAGGTCGGTATACGGCTACCATATTCTAAAAGTAAGAGATCGCAAACCCAACCCTGGACGGTTTCAGGTTGCCCACTTAATGATCCAGGTCCTTCCTAGTTCTAGCGATCAAACGAAAAAAGAGTCTCAACAAAAAATTGATTCTCTGTACAAAGCCTTACAGAATGGAGCCGAATGGGACAATCTGGTACTAAAAAATTCACAAGATGCTACTTCGCGAACCAAAGGAGGGCTATTACCCGAATTTGGAGTAGGAGAAGTACTTCCTGTCATCGAAAAGGCCGCTCAATCTATCCAGCAAGTTAATAGCTACTCTCAACCTGTCCAATCCCCCTACGGTTGGCATATATTTAAGTTGATTTCTAGAAATCCCCGACCTAGCTATGCCGATCAAAAGGCTCAGATCAAGCAGCTAGTAGAAAAAGACGAACGGTATAGTTTAGCCCGTAATAGTCTTCTCAAACGCCTTCAATCCACGTATGCAATGAAAATCTTTGAGGAAGTGCGTGAAAAGTCCCTTAATACCACCGACAGCAGTCTTTTGGATGGCGCTTGGAGCTATAATAGCCAGGACAATCTTGCCTATGAACGGATTCTCTCTTTCAACTTGAACGGGACCAGTAAAAACTTCTTTGCCCGAGACTTTTTTGCCTACGTTTCGGATAAACAAACTTTGAGAGCCGATTGGCCTGACCCCAGAGATTTGATGGGCCATTACTTTGATAAATTTGTGGAATACCAAACCTTGGAGCTAGAAAAAGAGCAATTAAGCCTAAAATACCCCGAATACCGCCTACTCATCAAAGAATATAGAGAAGGCATGATGCTGTTTCAAATGATGACCGATGAGGTGTGGCAAAAAGCCATTCAAGATACCTCCGGCTGCAAACAATACTTCCTAAAAAATCGGGAAAATTATCGCTGGAAACAAAGAGCTAATGCCTTAATTTGTGAATTGGGCAAACCAGACATCCTAGGACAACTGAAAAGCTATTTGCTAAAAGGCCTATATCCCGTTTATGACACAGAAACCGATTTTCTGTATTTTGACGAAGATCAAAACGCCCTGGATGAAAAAAGTATTGAGATTATATCCGAATTTGTCAAAACCCTGGAAGACAACCCCTCCTTTATCGTTGAGATTGCCGGACACGCCGACCCTAGTGAAGATAGTGCGATGGCTCAAAAACGAATCTCACCCGTCCTATCTTATTTTAATTTTAAAGGTATAAGCCCTGACCGAATCAGCACTAAAAATTTTGGAAATACCCAACCCATTTCCCGAGATAAGTCTAAGAACCGTCGCGTAGAATTAAAGCTATATACAAGTGACAAAAAGGAGCTCGAGAAAATCTTTAACAAACTCAACCAAAAAAACCTTAAATTAACCGAAGGAGTGTATGAAAAAGGCGATAATCCGCTCCTAGATCGAGTTGACTGGAAACCGGGGGCCGCGCAATTTAATTCGGATGGAAAGTTGATCTATGTGGAGATATACGATCTTAAAGAACCCAGATTAAAAGAATATGACGAAGCCCGTGGTTACGTAATCACCGATTATCAAAAAGTCTTAGAGGAAAAATGGCTACGTGAACTCCGGCAGAAATATCCTATAAAAATCAACGATCAAGTGGTAGAGGAGCTGACCCAATAAAGTATGTATATTTTCAATTTATCGAGTACTCCCGTTACGATGTGCTGCATGATTTCAAGGCGACTGGCAAACTATAAAGGCCTTGTCTTGATTACCCTATTCTTTTTATCCGCTTGCCAAAACTTTATCAGTAAGCAATCTCCTAAGGAAGACCCAAAAGGCCGCCTCATTGCCCGAGCAGCTACCCATCAACTCTTTGAGTCTGATTTGGAAGGACTCGTTCCTATTGGGGCCAGTTCAGAAGATAGTACGAGCATTGTAGATCGATACATTCACTCCTGGATCCGAAAACAACTAGTTTTAGAAAAAGCACGCAGTAGTGTAGAAATCGATGAAGTGGAAATTGAGCGAAAATTATTAAATTACCGATACGATTTAATTGCTTACCAGTTTGAGCAAGAATTTATCCGGGAAAACCTAGATACTACCGTAAACCGGGCTACCATCGAGCAGTATTACCAAGACAACCAAGAACGTTTTCAGCTCAAAGAGAACATCTTGAAAGCCCGGCTTATTGAGGTCCCGGCCGAGCTCGCCGAAAAAGAGCAAATTCGTAGCCTCATGCAAAGTCAAAATCCCGAAGATCTTGAAAAACTTAGGGAACTTTGTATCAAACACGCAATATTTTACTATTTAAATGACTCTCTTTGGATTGAATCGGAAGACTTGCTAAATAATAAACCATTTCAAGAACGTTTTGCCGATGCGCAGACCCCAAACCCCCAAGGCTTTTATGAAGCCGCAAGTAATGAAAATTTGTGCTTTATTTATATAAAAGAGTTTATAAGCGCAGATAATACAGCTCCATTAGATTATGTCGGGAACCGTATCAAAGATATAATCATTAATCAAAGAAAGATTCGCTTAAGTCGTGATCTTGAGCAAAACGTAATGGAACAGGCATCCAAAGAAAATGCCTTTGAAATTTTTGAAAATTTATGACTAAGGAAAACCTTTGGGTTTTCCACAATAGATTAGGGACTATGATGTGTTTTGATAAGTTAAAGTATTTCTTTCTATTTTCTATCCTCACGGTATGGGCCGCCAAGAGCTCAGCCCAAGTCATCGATAAAATCGTGGCCAAAGTGGATAATTATATCGTCCTAAACTCCGAGATAGATAAAGTATATTATCAATATCTTTATGATGGAGCCTTTGAAGGACTCAGCGAAAAGGAAGCAAAATGTAAGGTGCTTGAAGACCTCATTGTGCAAAAAATGATGGCGGCCAAAGCCGAAATCGATTCGGTAACCGTTGACGAACGCCAGGTGGAGAGCCAGTTACAAAGAAGATGGCAGTACTTAATCGGGACAATTGGGAATGAAAAAATGGTAGAAAAGCAATTTGGAAAAACCAAAAGAGATATTATAGACGAATTAAGAGACGATATACGAGAACAAATGGTAGTCTCCAAAATGCAAAGCCAGATAGGCCAAGATGTAGACAAGCCTACTCCCAAAGAAGTAAAACGCTTTTTTAACGAAATACCCAGGGATAGCGTACCTCAACTCAGCGCCGAAGTCGAAGTAAGCCACATTGTCAAAATCCCGGATGTCAACCGAGAACAAAAACGCAAAACCCGGGAAAAGCTAGATAAAATCCGTAACGAAATCTTGCAAGGGGCCGATTTTTCAAAAATGGCCCAAAATCATTCAGAAGACTTCGGATCAGCCCAAAAAGGGGGAGATTTGGGCTGGACCCAAAGAGGCGCCATGGTTCCCGCATTTGAAGCCGCCGCCCTCCGCACCAAACCGGGAGACCTCTCCCGCATCGTCGAATCCAAGTTTGGCTTTCACCTAATATTGCTCCACGAACGAAGGGGAGATGAATACCACGCCTCTCATATATTATTACGCCCCGAATCGGCAGAGGTAGATAAATTATACGCCAGCCAAATACTGGATAGCTTACGCCGGGTAATCCTACACGATAGCATCAGCTTCGAACAGGCAGCCCGCCTCTACTCAGACGATGAAAACACCAATGTAAATGGAGGGTCCCTTATCAGCCAAGTAAGTGGTACTTCCAAAATATTTTTGGAAGACCTTGACTCCTACCTCTTTTTTGTGATTGACACGATGCAGGTAGGCAACATTACCCCCCCCGTAAAATTCCGTACGGCCGATGGAAGAGATGCCGTTCGTTTGATTTACTACAAATCCCGGAATGCTCCCCATAAAGCCTCTTTGGATGCCGATTATGAGAAAATAAGCAACATGGCTTTCAACTTCAAACGAAATCAAGCTATCAACCAATGGTTTCTAACCACCAAAGACGAGTTATACATTTTTATAGACAAGGACTTTAATTACTGTAACATCTTAGGCTTGCAGTAATTTAATATATATCATATCACCATTTACTCCTTTTACTAAATGAAAACGTACCAATCGGATGCGGAAGCGGCCGACGCCCTACACGCGGCCTACAAAGAGATCCGCTCAGAAATATCCAAAGTTATTATCGGTCAAGATGAGGTAATCCACTATCTGGCTACCTCAATTTTTTGTCAAGGACACTGTCTTTTGGTAGGGGTGCCCGGTCTGGCCAAAACCCTATTGATCCAGACCATTGCCTCTTCACTGGAACTAAACTTCAACCGTATCCAGTTTACCCCCGACCTCATGCCCTCAGATATTTTAGGATCGGAAACCCTCGACCAGGAAAGAAATTTTCGTTTTGTCAAAGGAGCTATTTTTTCCAACATCATCCTCGCCGATGAAATCAACCGTACCCCGCCCAAGACGCAGTCGGCCCTATTAGAATCCATGCAAGAATATGCCGTAACCATTTCGGGTAAAAAATACGATCTAAGCAAGCCTTTCTTTGTCCTTGCTACCCAAAACCCTATCGAACAAGAGGGAACCTATCCTTTACCCGAAGCCCAGTTGGACCGCTTCATGTTTAACATCACCCTGACCTACCCCGATTTTGAATCAGAAAAAGAGATTGTGAAAAATACCACTACCGAAAAAACTACCCAGGTCAACCGCATACTAGACGCCGAAGATATCCTCTTTTTCCAAAGCTTAGTCCGAAAAGTCCCCGTGAGCGATAATGTGATTGATTACGCTGTGCGCTTGGTCCACAAAACCCGCCCCAATACCGAATTGGCCACCGCCGAGACAAACTCTTACTTAGAATGGGGAGCAGGCCCCCGGGCTTCTCAATTCTTGATCCTTGGGGCAAAATGTAATGCCTTGCTTAGTGGTAAATATTCTCCCGATATTGAAGATGTCAAGCGAGTTGCCCTTCCGGTACTTCGACACCGCATCGTCCGTAACTTTAAAGCCGAGGCCGAAGGAATTAGCGTGGAGCAATTAGTAGAGCGTATGCTTTAATGTCTTAAGCTTGCTTTTGGGGCTTTCCCGCGCCTTGTGAAAATTACCTTTCAAACGAGCGCGCATCGGTCTGGGCGCGGGCCGGGCTTTCGGCACTCGCCTGCTCCCCCGCATACCAGCGGCGGGCTCAAACAAAGCCTCTATCCCTAAGCCAAGGAAGATTCAAATAAAAAAGGTGCGTTTTTCAACGCACCTTTTTTATGGCCTTATCGCCTCAGAAAATCCTTGCCAAGGTATTAACCCGCTTTAGACATATTGGTTTGTCTTTGTAAACCGATTTTTTGTTCGGCTAGATCTTTACGTAATTTCAACTGGAAGAGCAAAGCACTTAATAAAATAGAGCATCCCAAGATACCCAGCCATAGGAAAGGGTAACTTATATCCCGAAACAAAAGGGTAAATACTACAAATAAAATATTAATGTGGTACATAAGAATGGAGGCTTGCCAATGATCTAAACCACTGTCGATAAGCAGGTGATGCAAATGGTTCCGATCGCCCGAAAAAGGAGATTTACCCTTATTTATGCGAACAACAAAGACTCGCAACGTATCATATAATGGAATGATCAATAAGGAAAAAGCGAATATTGGGGCAAATTCCGGATGAAAGAGCGTTCCGGTAATTCGATTTAATTCTATAAACTTAATGGTAAAGATCCCCAGCAAAAGACCAATTATTAAAGACCCGGTGTCTCCCATAAAGATCTGGGCCCGGTTTTTTAGGTTGAAACGCAAAAAACCAATGAGTGCCCCACACAAAGCAAATGTTAGCAAGGCCATTTCCATTTGACCCATCAAATAAAACAAATAGCCAAATACCGCCGAAATTATTAAGCCTATACCCCCGGCCAAGCCATTAATACCATCAATCAAATTGATAGCGTTGATAATCACCAACAGGGTAAAGATGGATAACACAACACTCACCGGATACGACAACTCATACACCCAACAAAAGCCATACATACTAGTAAGACGGATGTCGCAACGAATTACAATAATAAGCGCCGCTAGAAATTGAGCGATCAACTTCTTATTAGGCGAAAGCGGGATAATGTCATCTTTTACTCCCGTAAAAAACAAAATTAATAAAGCGGCTAGCCCATAGCTAAGTCCTGGTACTCTCGTAAAGTCAATATAGATGGTCGCTGAAATCAAAACCCCGGCGAAGATGGCTACGCCCCCTAGGGTAGGAGTGCTGCTTGTATGAATCTTTCGGAATTCATTGGGTTCATCAAAAAGGCTTTTTTGCTGGGCAACTTTTATAATAGAGGGTATTCCACAATACGTAATGATAAACGAGGTAATTGCTGGTAAAACCAGTAATAAGAGGAAATTCATACCTGTTAGTTTTGCTGATTACGGCGACAAATATAGTACTTAAATAAACATCCGGTGGAGCCGTGTAATATAATCCCTCGGAACGCTTAAGCATAACGAGTATCAAAATGCATTCTTGTCTCCTTTTATCATTTTAATTACCGTTAGTAAGATAATTTTCAAATCCAAAAGAAAATTCCAGTGTTCCACGTAGAAGATATCCATACGGATCCGGTTTATCATCAAACGAATATCCTTAGTTTCTCCCCGAAATCCCTTAACCTGGGCCAAGCCGGTTATACCGGGTTTGATTAAATGCCTCACCATGTATTTGTCTACCAAATGTGAATAATGACGAGTATGCTCCAGCATATGGGGCCGAGGACCTACTACCGACATTTCTCCAAATAACACGTTGAAAAATTGAGGTAGTTCATCTAAGTTGGTCCGACGTAATATTTTTCCCAAACCGGTAATCCGTTTATCATTTCGGCACGCTTGCTGGTCTTGCCCTTGCTTCTGCACCCGCATCGTGCGGAATTTGTAGCACCAGAAAACTTTCCCGTTTTTACCGGAACGCTTCTGTAAGAAAAAGATCGGCCCCGGAGAAGTGATTTTTATTAAGAGCGAAATTAGTGGCACAAGCCAAGAAAGCACTCCCAGGATTACGAGTAAGGAGAAAACGATGTCAAACGCTCGTTTGATGTTCTGGTTGAAGGATTTTTCTAATGGCTCTTTTCGGTTTAGAATGATGGGTATCTCCCCGTAACTCTCTACCTTAAGTCCATTTTCTATACTTTCGTGAAATCCGGGAATGAGTTTCACCCGGATTAAATTATTATCGGCAAATTGGGTTAATTTCTTCACGAAGAAATTATCCAAACTGGGTAGCAAGCAATAGACCTCATCTATCTCACTTTCCAGCGCATATTTTTCTATCTCTGATAATTCTCCTACAATATCCTTACCCTTTACGCTATTATCAAAAAAACCTTTGAAGTGATACCCATACTCCGGGTGACGATTTAGAAAATTGACCAATATATTGGATAAATCGCCATAACCAGCTACTACATAGGTTCGATAATTATACCCTTTTTTACGATATATACGGAGAAGGTAAATTAAGGAACTTCTCCATAAAATAATATAAAAACTAAAGAGCGAGTAATTTAATACAATATGAACCCTAGAAAAGTAGGTCGTTTTGATAAAAACTAAGATCACCGTAAGCGAAAAGAAATGTAACAAGATAGATTGTAGGATCTGCCTAGCTGAGCGCCGGTATGTGATAAGGCGCGATAGGTCATAATTCTCTAAAAGAAGGGATAAAACGAGCCATTGCACGTTTAGATAGAGTAATAGCCATATGTAGGGCCCCGGAATATGATAATCCGTTTCGGGTCCTATCTTGAGCCAAAAGGCAATAAAAAATGCTAGGTTAAGGGCTATCTGGTCACCCAGCAAAATGATTGGTCTAAGAAAAATGGAATACCTGCCAGTCATACCGCTCGGTTATTTTCTTGTATTGTAACGTAAAAAAAATGAAAAAAATGTGTTAAAGCATAGTCATTAACAAGACTCTTTAAGTACTCGTAAAACTACTAAACTTAAGCCTTATCGAGTTGTACTAATCCAATATAGTCTAGCACATCCGTACTATTTTGATGGCTTTTTAGTTTTCTTAAGTTTACCTCTATCCGTCCAGTCTGTGGCAGTTTTTCTCATTAGTTATACGTGGTTCACGAAATAAGTTTTGTATTTCACAAGCTCTTTTTGCTTGTATAATGAAATAAAACCCCAGCTAGGTTAGAAGGCCTCTCTTTCCGTTTTTTGAGATGGGTTTCGTGTATAGGATAGACTCCTCTCCTTTAAAAAAGTCCCAATTTTCGGTAAATTATGAGGTGAACGCGGATGAATGGTTGATTTTGAAAATGGCTGAGGGATAGAGCGGCCTGTTTGAGCTCGTATGGCCCTGCGGGGAAAGGCAGCGAGTAGCGAAAGCCCGACCCCGGCTAGATAGCTACTTTGCAATTGTTACATAGAAGGATAAAGCCGGGGGCAGCCCCTAATTTTCTAACTCGATAGGCGATGATGCTTCAGTTTGGGAATTGAGTTTTTCTAAGGCCCGGGCATTGATCTGGTTTCTTTCCACATCAAAAAACCAGCCCCACTTTTGAAAATACTGGCTCATCGAGTAAAAATGATACCGAAACAGCTTCAGTTTTTTGGCCGATCCCCGGGCATAGGCATGGCATACCTCTGCCTCAGGGTAATAAATTAGAGGATGATCCCGAGAAATACGGCGACACAAGTCCAGGTCTTCCATGTACATAAAGAAGCGCGGGTCAAACCCTCCCAAAGTGCGCAAAATTTTGGAGCGAACCAATAAAAAGCAACCCAATAAAAAAGGCACTTCCATGGTTTTGTTATACCCTGTAAACCGTAACTCGTGCCGGTGCATCCGCTCCCGGAAAAACCTGTCCATTCCTGGTAAACGACGCATAAACATCTCCCAAGGCGTAGGAATCAAACGACAAGAATACTGTAAGCTTCCATCAGGGTAGACTATGCGGGGAGCAATGCCGCCTACCTCGGGATGGGCTTCCATGTAGGCCAAGAGCTTTTCAAGGGTTCCTGGCTCAAATTGTACATCTGGATTTAAAATCAAATGGTATTGGCTTTGTTGCCAGACTTTGCCCATCGCGTGGTTATGTCCCTGACCAAAGCCAAGATTGTCGGGACAAGACTCATACAATATTCGCGGATCATCAAATAAGGAGGCCAAACGGGTGTCGGGGCTATTGTCCCAAACCGACAAGCGAACCCGAAGGTCCGTATTTAAAAAGCAATCTCGGGCTTGGCTGAGGTCCTCCGGAGCATTGGAATAGGTTACTAATGATGCACTTAAGTCTAATGAATCCATAAGTTTGGGAGCTCTATCGTAATTTTAATTGTTCAAACATACCGGATGCTTAGGAACTTGGCCCTCTTGGTTTAAGCATTTGAGCGGTTAATAAGGAATTCCAAAAAGCATAGAACACTACGCCCTTTTGCCGGGTCAATACCGATTCGGTCAAACCGGACAGAAAGAAAAGTAATAAAAAGAAAAATAAAAGATAGTATTGATATCTAAAAGCTTGGTATACCGGTATAAAAAAACAAGCCAACCAATAGGCCAAGCCTATCAACCCTAGGCCTAAATAGGTTTCTAAGAATTGATTATGGGCATTGAAGCTTTTCTCTAAGGCAAATTTGAAATTCATTTTTTCGTAGCCCTTTCTCAAACGCCCCCGGGGCGAGCCCGTACCCGTTCCCAATACAGCACTTTCCCAAGTGAATGTCTGCCAAGCCGAATTCCAAATGGCCATCCGTATCGTGCTTCCACTAGTCCAATCGTACCAGTATGGGCTATCATAGCGAATTTCTGTAGGGAAAGAGTTCTCCAGCATAAAACGTACTCTTTTGCTTTGCCCTAAGAGGGCCCCAAAAAGAAGCAGTCCCAGCAAAAGGCCCAGGGCATATCCCTTGTGCCGTAGTTGGGTAAGGGCCACCAAAACCATCGCCAAACCCACGCATAATAAGCTTAAAATAGCCATCCTGGCCGAAATCTTTACCAGCGTAAAAATCATAAGCAAGGCCAAAAAGAACAAACAGGCTTTTTCCAGCTTACTAAAGGGAAGGGGGAACAATTTGAGAAAAATAGCGAGAATCATGATGATGGTCCAAGTCAAAAAGAGCCCCAAGTAAACGTGGCCTACTTTTACCCAGGGGGTCTCGGTCATCGCTTCCCGGAACGCCAAATCATTAATATCACCACTAAAATTGAAAAACATGCCATAGTTAAACCATAGTAATACCCCAATCAAGGCTACCAAGGATGCCCAAAAAGCGTAGAGTCTTAGTTTGAATATGTGGGGCTTAATTTCTTCGGAGAGTAAGGCAAAAGGAAAAAAGAAAATTACTAATTTCTTATCTAGGTCGATCACGCCCCGGGCCCAGTCTTCGGTGTATAGCATCCCAAACAAGTGCAAGCCAAAAAAACCGATATACAAATAAAATAATCGCTTGGAGGCCAATCGCTCCCACCTTTGTTTCAGGTCTCCTACAAAAAGCAGGCTTGCAAACCAAGCAAGCAGCATCAGGTTACTCGCCCGGATATGAAAGGGTATGAGTAATATAAAGCCGATAAGCAATACCTCCGGACCATATTTCTTTATGTTTTCCTGCATAGTCAAGGTATTCGCCTGCTCCATCAATAACCTAGATATTTTCGCTGGATTACCGCTTGGAGAAGGTCTTTCCTGATTTTGAGTTTTTGAGATAAACTACGGGTACTTTTAAACCCTGAATTGGAAAAGTTTTTCCCGTGACGAATGAAGTCCATTAAGGGTTCCGGACATAAACGCACCTCCCCATATACTTCGGCCACCAGGGCTATCCACCAATCGTGCATCAGTTCTTCAGAAGGTATGGGTAAGATATGAGACAACAAACTTTTCTTAAAAGCCATGCAACAGCCGATGTAGCGGTTCCGTAAAAAGTTTGTCCAAAAGCCCGTGTTGGCTTTGATGTAATCAAAATAAGAATCGTGAATAGTTTGCCCTTCCCCATCCACCACACGACAATCGCAAACTACCAAATCACTGTTTTTAAGATATTCTTTTTGAGTAGCGATCTTATTAGGGTGCCAGTAGTCATCTTGATCGGCCAAGAAAATAAAGTCCCCCTGGGCTTCTTTTAAGGCATTGGCAAAATTGAGGGTTGGATTATAAAATGTATTATCTGCAAATAGACGAATACGAGGATCTCCATAACTCCGAAGGAGCGTCAAAGTCTCGTCGCTTGAAGAATCATCTGAGATGATTAATTCATCGTTTTCGCCTAGCTGTACCAGGATCGAATCCACTTGGCGTTGAATATAAGGCTCGCCATTATGCGTAGCCATACATACGGATACTTCCATAGTCTTTTTTACTCAATACTCTCAAACAAACCCAAGAAATTAGCGGGACCACCATCCCTAATGGGCTCAAAATAAAGGGATTTGTAAAGGACTCGACGTATATAAATAAGGTAGCTAGCCAATAAGGCAAGGCCCATTCCAGGTTACCTTGCTGTACCGCTTTGGCAAATAAGAAAGAGATCCCTAAAAACAGAAAGATCCAAAAGGATAGACCAACCAAGCCTTGTTTGTGGAGAATTTCTAAATAGACAATCTCAAAATGCATTTCCACGTTAGCTGTCCCTACCCCGTATCCGTGCCCCCATAAAATAGAAGCAGGGGTAAGCATTTCAAATACTTCCTGGATCTGTTCTATCCGTTTATTATCCGATTCCATCTTATCACTCAAATACTGGTTTACAAACTGCCAGTAGTACAAAGCCATCACGGGAATCGCGGCTACCAATATGAATACTAAGATTTTTTTTCGTCCGAATAAAAGTAAATAAACCACATATACCAATGCCCAAGCCACGATAAACCCGCGGGTTAAGGTCAAAAACAAGGCTAAAACAATAATCCTTTTCATCCATTGATGCCCTGGGTAAGGACTTCGGAGCAAGAAAAAGAACCCAATAGCTAGGTAAACAAAGCCTTTATACAAAAATGCCACATCATCCCGGAAGAAAAACTCCTCTGTATCGTAGGTAATCTGCCAGAGCCATTGAAAATTTATAACTTTTGCATTAAGCAATACAAAAATCGGTAAGTACAGCAGAGCCAAAATAAAGGCCGCCGTCCGAATGAGACGGCTTACTTGATGCACTCCTGAAATATTTCGGATATTGATATCCAAGAACAGAATGATATAAAAAAAGAGAAGGGGTTTAATATCTGAAGCAAAAATCTCTGACACACTCAGCCCTCTAAATAAACCGAGTATACTAGACATCACCAATAAAAAGGTAAAAGCCGCTGTGAGGATTAAAACGCTTCGGCTTAGGAAGGGATACACAAATAAAATTAACAAGGCCAAGCCCATACTCAGAAAAAATAAGTACATCCGGGGGCTCAGTATCCCTACATCTATCAAACGCCCCCCTCCTCCCAAAAAGAGCTCCATTAATACGACCCCAAAGAAGAATCGTAATAACCAGGTGTTGGCGGTAGGTACTGTGAGCGAATTGGCCATATTAATAATATTACATCGGCTTAAGTATCCGAAGCGACTATGCTAGGTATTTACCCAAGCGGTTTTTTAAATAGTCCTGATAACCCCGGTAGATCATGCGGACTTGCTTCCATTTATTTTTTTCCAGAAATAAAACTTTAAAAATTTCCTGGGCAATCAAGCGTCGGTTTAATTTCATAAACTCCGGGAAGTCTTTTCGGTATTTTCGAGCAACCCACAAGCCATTCCGTATCATATAATATCGGCGCAGGGGGCTGTGACTAGAAAAGCTCAAAAGCCTTGTATTTCCCCATCGTATCTGCTTACTATCTCCCAATTGGTGCAATAACTTCCCTTCGGGTAAAATCCCCAACTTAAATCCTGCCTGGCGGAGACGGAGACTAAACTCATGGTCAATATGATCAATAAACAAGTCATCTTCAAAGGGGCCACACGTCTGATAAGCCTCCAAGTTAAGTATATTTCCTGAGGTAATAAGCCAGGGGACTTCTCTGATTTTATCCTTTTCCGGTTTGAAAACCGGATCTTCCTCCATACTATCTACCACCGGTGCCAAAATACCCCAAGGACTGTCCTGAATGGAGGGTAGTTGTTTGCTCATACGGGCCAAGCAACCGGGCGGAAAAGCAGAGTCTTGGTCCATGGTGAGCAAGTAATCATATCCCTTGCCCAGGGCCCAACGAGCCCCTTCATTGAGGGCCCTAGCCACTCCTATATTTTCCGGAAAGTGCTGATAATGAACAGGATACTTTTGTATTAAATCTTGAATCAGGTGGGCTTGACTCTCCGGAGAGTTATCTAGTACATAGCAAGCATCTAAGTCTTCCAAATAGCTTAACACATTGGCTTTTAATGATTTGGGTGGGAAGTACAAGACTACCAACCCGGCTAAACTATGTGTGCCTGGCTTGACCAATTATACTTTTTTTTGGGACACTAAAATATATTGTAAAGCCAAAAACTGTTCAAAAAGGCCAAGACTCAAACGATTAATCATCTTCCGACGCCAAGCTTCGGGCCTTAATTCCAGATTGGTATGCATGGAAACCAAGTCTAGGCCACATGACTCCACCAATGCTTTCATATTCCTTTTGCAAAAAAATCGTAGGTGTGTCTCATCAAAGGTCCCGGAATCAGTATAGGTAAAGTCACCACGGACAAAGATCTTAACCATGGCGTTAAACTCCCGAATATTCGGTAAACTGATGATTACCTTTCCTCCTGGTTTTAAGAGCGAATGTAGCTTCTTCAAAACGGCCCAAGGATCGTGTAAGTGCTCCAAAACATCCCCACATAAGATCACATCAAAGTAGTTTTCGGGATAGGGAATCTCCATAGACTCGATATCGCCAATGATCATCTTATCAATTTCGGGAGCTTGTTGGTAAGAATCTTCCATCTCCATAAGCTCTACCCCAACCACCTCCTGGGCTAATTGATTGTTTTTCAAGCTCATCAGCGTCCCTCCCTTCCCGGAGCCTATTTCCAAAACCCGGTTTTCGGGCTTTTGAGGCATGAGAGAGATTAAGTCGTTCCGGGCTTCGGAAAAATAAAAATCACCCTTACTTACGTAAAACTTTTCCATACTCAATCACTAAATTTTCTCAATAGGGAGTGGTGGGGTTTTCTTAACTCGAGAACTCCGTATAAAGATAGCGTTATAAATAATTCTGTGATTAAAATTGCCCATGCCGTTCCTATCCCGGAGAGATGATAGCTAAGCATGAGCCCTAAAATAATATACAAGATCGCTCCCAGAGAGTAAACCCAAGTATACTCTCGCTTAAAATTATAAATCAATAAGGTCTGGTTGGCCGGTATATTTAAGGCGGCAATAAAGGGTACAAAGGCGATGATCATCAAGATTTGGCTGGCATAAGGCGCTTCTTTCCCAGAAATAAGCCATATCAAGGTATCCGAAAAGCTGGCAAATATAAAAGCCCCCACCAAGGCCATTAGGCTAAAAGGGAGATGCAACCTCTTAAAGAAATCTCTCAAGGCAATATGGCTCCTCGAGCCGATCTGGCAAGCAGTAGGATACGTAGCCTGGAAAAACACATAGACCAATTGCCGCACAATCATGACGATCTTCTCGGCTGCGCTGTAAAACCCAAGGGTCTGCTTATCGGCAAAAAAGCTCAATATCAAAATATTGGAGTACATAAAAACCGTCACCAGCAGAGAAGAGAAAAAGATAGGCCCGCCTTCTCTAATTTGATAGGGTATTACCCGCACACTTGAGAGGCGCATAGCAATCCCAAACTTAAAATACATATAATAAAAACCGATCAAACCCGGCACGGTATTCCGGAGTCCGTATATAAAAGGCACATAAATGTAATGGCTCTTCTCCCGAATACAAACAAAAATCAATAAGACAAATACCGTCCGAGAAATCAGGTTGATATAGGTAAGGTATTCCATCCGCTCGATCCCCTGAAAAAACCAATTGGGGATAAACACTTGCCCTACTACCAATAGAGCACTCATATAAAACAAATGCCGGTATTCCCTGAAATGGGGCACAAACTCTACCAAGGCTATCATCAAGAGGAGGGAAACCACCGCCAGAAAAATTTTGGTCACCAAAACATCTCCCAAAATCCGGGATAGGGCATCCCGGTTATGACGATGGTTAGAAGCCAATTTGGTGGCCGTAATATCAAAGCCATACTCCGTAATCACCATCAGATAGCTCATCAAAGCCATCACAAAGGTTATGGCACCAAACTTTTCTAAACCAATCACCCGAATCAAATAGGGCAAGGAGACCAAGGGCAATATAAAATTGGTGGCCTGGACTAAACCCAGGGCCAAGAAATTTTTCAAAACCCCTCGATCTTGTAATTGGCTGATCCGCTTAGTATATTTTTTAAAAAAATTCAATCCCGTGTATTAATGTCCTGTTTAACTCAAGCTTCTTCTGAGTGCATTAGAAGCCTCTTGGCCCTATTGGTTTAATTGAAAGTACCCCTAGGATGCTTTTTCGGCTTTCAAGTTAGCCATACGCTCTTGCTGCTGCTTTTTATAATCTCCTCGTGAGAAGAATTTTTCTATCAAACAATACAGTAAAATAAAGAAGTACCTACTTCCCATCTCTTTAATTTTAAGCTTCGACACCCCCGCTTTCCGGTTGGTCCAACTATTGGGTAAAACCGTATACGTATACCCTCTTACAATAGCTTTCAAGGGTAATTCCAAAGTCAGGTTAAAGTGTGGCGAAAGAAAAGGCTTAAGGCCTTCCATCGTCTCTCGTTTATACAATTTGAAAGCATTGGTTGTATCATTGTAGCGCATGCCCATGCATACTCTCACAATAAAATTAGCCAAACGGTTGATCATCAATTTAACGTAAGGGTAATCAATCGTTTTTCCTCCCTTGATAAACCGGCTACCAAAAACACAATCGTAATCACCCTCGACCATACACCGGTAAAAATTGACCAGATCCTGAGGGTCGTCCGACATATCGGCCATAAAGACCGCCACACAGTCTCCAGAAAAACGCTCCAAACCATAGCGCACCGCAAACCCAAAACCATTCGGGCCACTGTTATTGTAGTATACCAAACTCGGGATATACGTACACATTTCCTTCAAAATGGCTTCGGTTTGATCCTTGGAGTTATCATTGGTCACAACTATCTCGTGATCAATTCCCTCATCCCGGAGTGTTTCAAACAGGGCTGTTATCGTTTCTCGGATAGATCCTTCCTCATTATACGCTGGAATTACAATACTTAATTTCATAGTTTTTAAAAGGTTGAACGTTTCATACAAATTATTGGCCTCCTTAACTAGACTGATTTACTTAGCCAAACGATGCCTCTAATCCAAAAATATTTGGGGCTGCCCCTGATTCGTTTCTCCTCCTCTCATCCTCCCCGCTCACGCATCAGGGTCGGGCTTTCGCTACTCGCTGCCATTCCCCGCCGGGCCTACACGAGCTCAAACATGCCGCTCTATCCCTCAGCCAGTGCTTATTTTAAATGCTTAGGTAGCGTTTTCTACTCTTGCCTCTCCCGATTTATCTATAACGACCGTATAGTTACCAAACTCCAAGCCTTCCCGGACCCACCCTGGAAACAACCAATATACACTCTGCACGTAAAGACCCACCCTATATTTGCCTGGTTTAAGCTTGCGACAAGGATAAAAAAACGTAAATCCTGAGTTATCTAGGCCCGGATTTTTCTTGGCCCTACTTACATCTGCCCGTAACTCGCGCATCGTCTTAAAGACCAGTGATTCCTTTTCCGATCTCAAAACCACAAAAATCTCAGACCCATAGGTAGAATATCCCTTCAAATAAGTCCAGCCGTGATCAATTCTTAGGTTACCTAAGGTATCCAAATGCGCTTCATAGGCATAATCTAAAATTCCCTTAGACTCTTGGGGCAGTTCCACCTCGATTTTGCCATTCAACTCTTCCTCTGGCAAGTTTGGGGGCTCGTATACACCCAATCTACGTGACTCTTCCAAAATAGATCGCGCCAGCTCTTGAGACGGATAACTCAAGCCTGGCTCTCCTAAGCCCGCTTGATAGGCCGTCATCCCGTACTTTAAATAATAACTCTGTTGAATAAGGTAAGGCCGCCCGTGCCAAAAAGACAACCCATAGAGCCCAATTGTAAACCCAAGCACAGAATACCAAACGCCCGCTCTCTGAAAAATATGGGGGAATAAGTCCAGCAAGACCCAATACAATACCACCAAACTCAAAACCGAATACACCCGATAACGAGAATAAAATACGGAGTCAAGACTCTCACTAGCCCGCCCAATCGCGGTAAGGCCGGCACTCATGAGAATAAAGAGGATGATACCAAATAACAAAGGCGACCTACGGTCATAACGGATAGACAAAAGATAGACAATGCCTAAAACCGCTCCCAAGCCGTATACCAAACTCATCAATCGCCAAACCCCCCAAAAACATCTGGCCCAAGCTCCTAAGTAGTACAAAACAAAGTTTAACACTAATTCAGGGTGTAACCCAATTAATGCCGCTACACTCATATTCCGGGGAGAGGCTTGGTAAGCCCAAAAATACAAAGCAAATAAGCCCAAGCTAATCACAATCCACCATAAGTACTTGGCCCACGAAATGCCGGGCCGCCACAACATCCAAGCCCCAATCAACAAAACGAGTAGGCCATTACCACTCGTAAATACTGCCGCCGCTGCCATAAGGACCGCTCCCACAAAGTACATGCCTTCTTGCGCTTTGTTTAAAAGGTACAAAGCACCTAATGCCATCATGAGAACCCCAAAATTTTGTAGGGAAGCCATAGCCCATAGGGTATTCTCGTGGAATTGCAAATTGATAAATATAAAAGAGATAGGAATAAAGTACCACAAACCCCTTAGGGGCTCTTTAAAGTGCTCGCGATGAATTAATGCCAGCACCCCAAGCGTACCTGCCAGAAAAAAATTGCCTAAAAAAATCAAGCTCGGAAAATGGGCCTCTCCCAAGACCCAATACGTAAGCAAAGTAAGTACCCGGGTCAAGGCAATCCGGTGCTCATTGTGTTGGGATACAATAAGCTTTGCTTGGTCTAGCCAGCTATCGCTTTGGAGAAAAGTATTTAAAAAACCCAAAGCCGCGTCATAATCATCCCAGTGCGGAATGTTTTGGGCATACTGCCACACCATGGCAAAATAGGCCACTATAGGAATAAAAAGTAGCCCGGCCTGTGCGAATATTTCCGTACGCCTGCCGATAATTGCCATGGTGTTTAATTAAGTATCTCCGATGCTAAGCTACCCGCTCACGCATACTCGTAAATATTTGCTCTAAAATATCTTCTAGGCGGTACTTCCAATGCCACTCTGGATAATGCTGACGAAATTTACTCAAATCACTGATCCACCAAATGTGGTCTCCGATCCGGTTATCTTCCGAATAGCTATAATTCATGGTATTGCCGGTAATCTCTTCACACATGCCAATGGCTTCTTGCATGGAGCAGTTAGAGAAGCGGCCCCCTCCTGCATTGTATACCTCACCCAATTGGGGCTTCTGATAAAAATGCCAAAACATATTTACCAAATCCCAGCTATGGATATTATCGCGAACTTGCTTTCCCTTATATCCAAAAATGGTATAGTGGTCACCACTAATGGCACATTTCATCAAATAAGACAAGAAGCCGTGGAGCTGTGCGCCTGAATGATTAGGTCCGGTAAGGCAGCCTCCTCTAAATACGCCAGTAGGCATACCAAAGTATTTTCCGTACTCTTGCACCAAAACATCGGCCGCTACTTTGGAGGCCCCAAATAGAGAGTGCTTGCTCTGGTCAATACTCATCAGTTCATCAATCCCCTCGGCATAATACGGGTGGGTTTCATCTACTTCCCATCGTTTTTCTAACTCTCTAAGAGGGAGCCGGTTAGGCGTGTCACCGTATACTTTATTCGTAGAAGTAAAGATAAATACCGCGCCTGGGCAGTGCTTACGGGTCATCTCGAGCAAGTTGAGTGTTCCGTTAGCATTCACCGTAAAATCGGTAAGGGGCTCTTTGGCGGCCCAATCGTGGCTGGGCTGGGCCGCCGTATGGACGATGAGTGCAATGTCTTTTCCGTACTCCGAAAACAGCTTATCCAAAGCCTCTAGATCTCTAATGTCACAGCTGTGGTGTTTATAATTAGTATAGGTTTCCAGTAAGCGGTTACGGTTCCAATCTACCGAACCGTTTTCTCCAAAAAAATATTGTCGTAGGTTGTTATCAATCCCTACTACTTGGTCAAACTTTTCTGAAAAGAAACTGACCGCCTCACTTCCAATCAAGCCAGCTGATCCGGTGATAAGTGCAATTTTCATATTTTTAATTTAAAATTTGTCTCAAGGTGCTCTCGTGCTCATTTATCCAGGTGTAAATATCCTGGATAATTTGCTCACGCTTTATTTTTGGTTGCCAACCCGTTTCTGAGTGAACCTTACGGTTATCGCTCAGGTACATCCGGATATCGGCCGACCGGGTTTCTACTTCCGAACCGATGTCTATCACATTTCCGCTAAGCTCTTCACAAACCCGAGTTAGCTCTTGCAAGGAAAAGCTAATATCCGGACCACCTCCCACATTATACAAGGCCCCCCGGTGCTTTTCTAGGTTTTGGATCTGATAGTCAATCAAATCAAACAGGTCACGCACGTCCAAAACATCCCGTACTTGTTTACCTGTACCGCCGTAACCAATATATTTCAAAGGTTTCTGCCAAAAGTGGCGGGCTACCCACAATACCATCACCCCTTGATCTACTTTACCCATTTGCCAAGGCCCCGTAATCACACCGCAACGGTTTATGATGGCGGGTAACTGATAGAAGTGCGCATACTCTTGTATGATAAGCTCAGAAGCTAATTTACTTGCTCCATAAAGCGAACGATACCCATCCAAAGGAAATTGTTCGGAAATGCCATGTTGTGAGATCCCGAGAAGTACTTGGTCGGGGTCTATCTCAAAACGGGTAAGCCCTTCTTGAAACCGTATAGATTCAAGGGCTTCAATCGGATAAACCCTGCTAGTTGATAAAAAAAGGAAGCCACTATCACACTTCCGGGCTAGTTCTAGACAGTTGATCGTACCCAAAAGGTTGGTATTGATCAGGTAATCGGGGCTTCCGTGTACTCCAGCCATCACAGATGGTTCAGCCGAGGCTTCAATGATGAGGGTAAATTTTTGACCTAGGCCTTCTAAGTCTTCGCGGTTACGGATATCTCCGTGAACAAAGTTAACCCCGTGCTCACGAAGTCGGGGTAAATTCAGTTCTGAGCCTCTACGTTTCAGATTATCCAAGACCCAAACATCATAATCCGGGTGATGCTTTTTTAAAGAAATGGAAAGATTAGAACCGACAAAGCCGGCACCTCCGGTTACAAGTATGGTTTGTGACATGCTATCTGGTTAAAATATGGATGCCTGGTCAAAAGAGCAGAATCTCCATTTTCTTGCCTTTTGTTTGACCACTCCAATATAGAGGCTTTATTAGAAAATTTAAAAAAATTAAGAAAATGGACTTGTAATAATCTGGGTAAGTTGAACGGATATTGGAATAATTCCTGGAAAGATTTAATACTTCATATACAATATTCAGCTTCGACAAAGGAAAACCCGAATAGTAAAAAAATATATCTACGGGCTATTTATCGTCTAAAAACAATATATTTCTTGCTTGTAAAATTCCAAGCTACTACCAGGATAATGGCGATTATTTTTGCATATAAATGGTAAATACCCAAGTATTCCCAGAAAAAATTCATCGCTAGGTAGTTTAAGCCCAAACCTACCGTTGCCATGAAAACAAAGGTTAAAAACTCTCGCTGGACCGAATGGCGGCTTCTGTGAAAAACCCAATAGCGGCTCAAAAAATAATTGATTAACACCGCCACAGAGAAAGCCATAGAATTAAAAAAGTACAAATTACTTTCGCCAAATTCTTCGACCAACCAATAAAAAAGATATATCTCTACACTGGCACAAAAAGCCCCGGCCATAGCGAAGCGGACAAATTGAAATAGGTTTTTTCTCCTGGCAAACTCTAACCAATAGTCAAAATCAAGTAAACGCGTTTTTTCCATGCGGCATTTAAAAATTTGGCCAAAGATAAACAAACCTGAGGGAATTGAAATTTTACCCACCCCGGAATCTCTGGACTTTTGGTTCAATTTATTGGCTCACATAACGCACGTAACAAAGTTTGAGAATTTGAGCCTCAGGCCCCAATTCCCTAGGCCTTTCTTGATTTACTCAACTTTCTGCGCGGGCCATTGTTTGCAATTTTTTTCTATCACTACCCAGGTAGGGCAATACACTCCTTCTTGTTTTTCTTTCCTAATAAAGCCATACTCTCTCTACATACACCCGCAATTTATCATGAGACCTATATTCTAGGGGAGAGTTTCTCCGATTGTGCACTCGAGAACATTTCATCTCCGAGGCTATAGTTTATCAAAACCAAGTAGGCTTATACTAACAAAAGGGGGCATTGAGCCTCTTCACACGCTAGCATGCCCATGGCTGAGGGATAGAGCGGCATGTTTGAGCTCGTGTAGGCCTTGCGCGAAAAGGCAGCGAGTAGCGAAAGCCCGACCCGGCGGGGAGGGAAGTGGGTAGGGGCCGGGGCAGCCCCTAGGTATTTTTTGTGAATGGGGACAATTTGACCTACCCCCATAATTTCATGCAAAGGGCTTAAATAATCCCTTCGTGAATAAAATCAAATAATCTTTGACCGATGTTAACATTGCGGACTTCGGCAGTATTGGCTTTGGAACGGGCCACTTTGACGGCTTCTAGGAGCTTATCAATGTTTTGAATCAGTTCCGCTTTTTTCGCGGGAGGTATTTTACCAGATGAGTAGATTGTTTCGTATTTACCTACCTGAAAATCTAAATACAACAATTCGGTCTGGGCCGGGTGTTTGTCGGTGGCTTCATATTTAACGATGACCTTGGGCCGTTTTACACTACGAAACTTTACTTCAGGGCTCGTTTTATAATTTCCTTCCTGTTCCGAAAAATCCCACTTTTTGGTCGCATCCAAGGTTGGAATGGCCTGATACATTTCCCGGATCTTGTTCAAGTGAGACTCCAAGGCCAGTAAAGCAGTGGCCGAAAATGTCCCTAAAACGGTCTCATCTACTTTGAGCTCAGCCTTGGCCTCAGGGGTGGTATTGGTTTCCTCTTTCGAGATATGCGCATCAATCCCGGTGACAATGGTCTGGATTACATCGTCTAGTTTTTCTTTGACGGTAAAAACCATTTCCTTTCGCTCATCGGGAATTTCCTCCGAATCTTCCTCGAGGGCAACATATTTTTTAAGCATTCCATCAAAATGCGTATCTTTTTTGGTGAAGATACTTTTAGCTTCCCCAATGGCTTGGTTGGCTTTGTGCTTTCGGTCCTGTTCGACCGCTAATAACTCGTGTAACTTATTGGCCATGCTTCCAGAATTTTTTAGTTAGAAATTGAATACCTTGTATATTGGTAATCGAGGTATTTACGCTCAAAAAATGAGATAGTTTACTTCACGAATCAATAATACACGGTCTTGCTTAAGGGGCGGGTTCAGGGATTTTCCCGCCTTTTTGCATTATACGCATACCCTAGGGCTTTGGGTTTGTTACAAGAAAGGTTCTTTTCCTGGTGATTCGCATAAAAAACAAAGCCAAGAGACGATTTATTTAGAGCTTCCGAATATTTTATTTTAGTTGTTATCGTTTTTTTCAGATTTTTGCTCTTTGGAAAAAATTTACCTCAAGATAACCAACAAAATAGGATACTATGGATCAGTTCTTCACTAGTGATGCCTTGATTAGTCTGTTTTCTCTGACCTTTATGGAAGTGGTCTTGGGGATCGACAATGTGGTCTTTATTGCCATTATTGCCGGAAAGCTCCCTGAAAAACAACAAGATAGAGCGCGCAACTGGGGTTTAATTTTGGCCCTGATACCCCGAATTATCCTTTTGCTTTTTATCTCTTGGTTAATCGGCTTAAAAGATTGGTTGATCGACGTTACTATATTAGGTATTCAAATTCAATTATCAGAAAAGGGAGCGGTCTTGTTGATTGGAGGACTTTTCTTGTTATATAAAGCCACCACCGAAATTCATGAGAAACTGGAAGGCTCTCATACCCAAGGCGCGAAAAAAAAGAATATTTCTTTTGCGAGTGCCTTGATACAAATCGTTTTGCTGAATGTGGTTTTTTCCTTTGATTCGATCCTTACCGCCGTGGGCCTAGCCGATAAAGTGGAGATCATGATCGTTGCGGTCATCATAGCTTTGCTCATCACACTGGCCTTTGCTAAGGGGATTAGTGATTTTGTGGAGAAGCACCCCACGGTAAAAATGCTTGCTCTATCCTTTTTGCTGTTAATTGGTTTTCTTTTAGTAACCGAATCTTTTGTAGTCAATGGGGAGGAAGTTCACATCCCAAAAGGGTATATTTACTTTGCCATGGCCTTCTCACTATTTGTTGAGTTACTCAACATGCGGTTAAGAAAACAGTCTGAGCCAGTTAAGCTTAAGAGCAAGTACCAAGAAGAATGAGATGAATTATGAGCTCTATTGAAGAATTATACGAACAATACATCGGAGATCGGCCAGTCAACTTAACGCTGGAGCAGTTTACTCTTTTTGCCGAGTTTTTTCCGGCCCTTCTCATTATTTTGAGCGATGGTACGCTGGATGAACAAGAACGGATCTACCTAGCCAAGCTGGCTAAAAGCTTGGCCCAGGTCTTTTCTGAAGATGGCTTGGGGACCAAAAAAATCCGCGAGCTACAAGCGATTTTCATTCGAGAATTTGAGTACCTTGTTAAAAACTTAGACTTCTGGCAAGAAAAATATATCAGTGCCCTTAAAGGGCATCTAAAACTTTATCCGGAGAGCAAGGCTACCATCTTGGATACCTTGTTTCTTTTTGCCAATACGTCCGAAAATAGTGGAGAGGAAGAAAATAAAATGATCAAGTACCTTAGTGAGCAGTTGGACCTTGAGAATGAGTTGCTGTAAGCTCAAGCCCTTGCCCTCTCATCGTTTAAGACAAATATACCCCCACTTTGCCCGGTTCTAAGAAGACTTCTACCCTTTCTTGCGGGGTGGTAGACATTTGAAAACCCACATAGTCGGCCGCTACCGGGAATTGCCGATATTGTCTATCCACCAAAACCACCGTTTGCAACTTTTTGACCCGGATCGTCAGAAATGGCTTCAAACTGTATGAAAGTGTCCGCCCCGTGTGCAGTACATCATCTACCACAATTACCGTGGGACTTTCCAGTTGAGAAATATCCTGATCTAGGCTAACTTCACTTTGGATAGGCCGGTCCTTATCCAGGCTTACTTGGATTAATTGAATCGGTATCTTTAAAATAGCTTCTAGCTCACGCTTCAAAAGATGGGCAACTTGGTAGCCACTTCCTTGGATACCCGCCAAAAATAAAGCGGGTTCTTCCGCATTATTTTCGTAGATCTGATACGCAATCCGGCGTATTTTCTGATTGATTTGCTCTTGGTTTAGTATCCGTTTTTCATCCGTATGTTCCATAATTTTTCTATTCGATTAGCCACATTATCTTAGCCGGGCATTCTCTGCCACTCCTCAATAAGAATAAGAAAAGGGGCTTACCCGCGCCCAAGAAAGAAGGTGCCTCCGTATAAGTAGGCTACCGGCGCGGGTCGGGCTCTCGCTACTCGCCGGCCTACCCGTCATCCTGCGGCGGGCTCAAACAGGCCGCTCCATCCCTAAGCCTAGTTCATTCCTGCTCCTTTGTTAGTATCCAAATTCAATTTAAAGAAAATCTTTTTATATTCGGAGTTTGGGGCATCTTCTTCTAGCGGTATGTTTAAAACCTATGTCACTGATTTTTGGTCATTGCTATTTCCCAATACTTGTGTTGCCTGTCAGGGCATTTTGGTACGGGGCGAAGAGCAAATATGTACCCAATGCCAGCACAATTTCCCTACCACCCAACTGCATGTTTATCCAAATAATGAACTCCAAGAACGCCTGGGAAGCCGGGTTTCTCTTAAACACGCGATGGCTTATTTGAAATATACAAAGCACAGTGGGGTACAAAAGATACTACAATCCTTAAAATACGGGCAAAACCCACAATTGGGCGTGCTCCTGGGCCGCTGGTATGCCCAAGAACTTTCCGACTCTGGGCTGGGGCAGTCTTTTGATTGCCTTGTACCCGTACCTTTGCACCCCAGTAAGTTGCGGAGCCGGGGGTATAATCAGAGTGCATGCTTTGCCGAGGGGCTTGCCGAAATTTTGAAACTCCCATATTACCCGCATGCCTTGAGACGGGTAAAAGCTACCACAACGCAAACCGCCAAGGGCAAGCTCGAACGCTGGGAAAATGTAGCTGGGGTATTTGAAGTAGCCACCCCCCAGCATATCCTAAAGAAGCACGTTTTGTTGGTAGATGATGTAGTGACTACCGGATCGACCTTGGAAGCCTGTATCCGGGCAATACAATCGGTAAACGGCACAGAAGTGAGTATTGCGGCCATAGCTGTAGGGAAATAAAAAAACCGGAGAAGCTTAGCTCCTCCGGTGTATATAGTATAGCGTACTCTTAATTAAAAACTATCTGCGTCGGTTTTCACCATCTCGCTCACCGGCCATAATCATCGCACATCGGAACCCGATGTAAGCACGGCTTTCATTCATATCTAAGAAACGACGCGTACCAGGAGACATCCAGTAAGCCACATCTTTCCAAGACCCCCCTTTGTACACACGTACTCGGTCCGTAACCAAAGAGTTCAAGCGGACAATGCTGCTCGGATCATTCGGGTTAACCCCTGGGTTATACGGGTTTTTACCATTATTGGCCGGGGTTGGGATTGCCGGGTCAAGGTAAACCGATTTAGTAGTATCGGCGGTTAATTTATCGTCGGTCAAGCGTTGCCGGCGAATGGGGTTCAAATCACTAAAGTCTTCGTAAGCCGTAGGACGGTAAACATCTTGTACCCACTCACTCACATTTCCAGCCATATTGTACAGTCCGTAATCATTCGGAGGGTACGCGAAGATATATTCGGTGATCAAGGCTCCATCATTCAACTTACCGGCGATACCTGCATAGTCACCTCGGCCCCGCTTAAAGTTGGCCATCATATGACCCATTTCATAACTTTCGGAAGGGTAAGGGTTACGTACGGCGTGCCCATCCCAAGGATAGATCCGGCCATTGGTTTGGTTTTCATCATTATATTGAGTCCCCACCAAGGCTTTGGCCGCATATTCCCATTCTGCTTCGGTAGGAAGACGATAATCGGGAACGACAAACCCAGTTTCCAAAGGAATTTTTTCTCCGCTGGCAAAATCTGGTAAAGACTCAACCAAGCCACTTTTTTCTGCTTCTCTAGCTAGATTTTCATTGACGATCGTAGTACGCCACTTACAAAACTCATTTGCCTGTACCCAAGAAACTCCAACTACCGGGAAGAAGCGGAACCCAGGGTATCGTAAATAGTTGGCAACATACGAATCGTTGTAGGCTAGCTCACTGGCCCAAACTGTAGTATCGGGAAGTAATACCTCTCTACGAAATGTTTCCAAATCCACACCCTCGGGGAGACGGTCTGCATTATCAGGCTTTTCGTAATAGCTCATAAATTCCAACCAGTGGATATTCGCAATTTCCGTTTGATCCATAAAGAAAGACTGGATACTTACGGTGCGCTCCACATTATCTCGGGTATATAAGATATCTTCTTCTTGAGAACCCATTACCATACGTCCCCCTTCAATAAATACAAGGTTGGGAGCATCGGGTTGACCTTCATAGTCGCTCACGATCATACTATTTTCCTGATCGTCTTCATCGTTGTAAGTCACTCCGGTTACCATACTGCGCTGCCCGCGGTCACTAACGTTCTTACTGTTTTGAAGAACGTTGCTATTCCGTCCGCAAGAAGGCAATAAGGTCGCAAGTAACGCGCAAACGCTTAGCATTTTGGTAATAAAAATACGCTTATTCATGACCTGTTTAATTAATTGAACTCTATTTACAATGATAGGGATTTTTATTGATAAAGGCAGTAGCCCGCCAATAGCACTTTATTCAGATACTTTTTTAACGTTGATTTAATTCACTTAGTATTTTGATAGCCCTTTGAATATCTCCAACTTCCGAAAAAACAATCATGGGCTTATTATTCACTTCCTTCAAACGGGTATCCCGAGGACGCTCCTGAGTATAAGCAATAACCTGGCTAAATCGCTCAGAATTGAAATAAGATGCATCCCCAGAGATAAAATAACCTTTCATTTTGCCGCTTTTTAAGCTTAGCTTCTCAAAACCTATGCTCTCGGCCACCCAACGCAGCTCAACCGTCTTAATCAAATCCTCAACTTCTTGAGGGAGAGGGCCAAACCGATCAATCAATGCATCTTCAAAGTTTTTTAACGATGTCGAATCTTTAATGTTGTCTAAGTCAGAATACAATTTTAACCTTTCGGAAATATTTTGAACGTAGGCCTCTGGAATTAGAATTTGTAGGTCGGTCTCGATGGTACAGTCCTGGTGAAAAGTTTGGGCATCCAGCTCATTCTTGAACAAATCACGAAACTTGGTTTCCTTTAATTCCCGTATCGCATCATCTAAGATTTTGTGATAAGTCTCAAAACCCAGGTCATTCACAAACCCGCTTTGTTCGGCCCCTAAAAGATTTCCGGCCCCCCGGATATCCATATCCCGCATAGACACTTTAAACCCATCGCCTAAATCGGAAAATTCTTCCAGAGCACTCAAGCGTTTCCGGGAGTCTGGATTGAGAAGCGTGGCGGCTGGGGCCAGTAAGTAACAATAGGCCTTCCGGTTGGACCTTCCCACGCGCCCTCTCATTTGATGCAGATCGGCCAGGCCAAATGCATGCGCCATGTTAATAATGATCGTATTGGCATTAGCGATATCCAGCCCTGATTCTATGATGTTGGTGGATACCAGTATATCAAAGTCTCCCTCAATAAATTTCATCATGATTTTCTCGAGCCGAGGTCCTTCCATTTGCCCATGGGCTACTCCGATACGGGCATCGGGTATGAGCTTCAGGATGATATTAGCAATCGACTCAATATCACCCACTCTATTATGTACAAAATAAACTTGTCCTCCCCGGTCTAACTCTCTTCGAATAGCATCCCGAATGATGCCTTCATTGAAGGTATGCAATTCGGTAGTGACCGGTTGACGATTGGGTGGAGGGGTCGCAATAATCGAGAGATCTCGTGCCCCCATTAAGGAAAAGTGCAAGGTTCGGGGTATAGGCGTGGCCGTGAGTGTCAAAACATCAACGTTTACCCGCATTTCCTTGAGTTTTTCTTTGGTCTTTACTCCAAACTTTTGCTCCTCATCAATGATGAGTAAACCTAAATCTTTAAACTTTACATCCTTCCCAACGATCCGGTGCGTACCGATCAGAATATCTGTTTCACCACTGGCCACCCGTTTTAGCGTGGCTCTCACTTCGGCCGCCGTACGGAAACGGCTGATATATTCTACCTTGCAAGGAAAATTCTGCAAGCGTTCGGAAAACGTGCGGAAATGCTGCATGGCCAATAAGGTTGTCGGCACTAAAACGGCTACTTGTTTACTATCGGTCACCGCTTTGAAAGCCGCCCGGATGGCCACCTCGGTCTTACCAAATCCTACATCTCCACACACCAAGCGATCCATCGGGTGGGGTTGTTCCATATCTTCCTTGATATGAGTAGTGACCTTGGCTTGGTCTGGAGTATCCTCGTACAAAAAGGAAGATTCCAGCTCAACTTGAAGGTAACTGTCCCGGCTAAAAGCAAAGCCAGGAGCCGATTTACGTTTTGCGTATAATGCAATTAAATCCTCGGCAATATCTTGTACTCGGCGTTTTACTCTTTTCTTCTTGGTCTCCCACTCGGCAGATCCTAATTTACTTATACTCGGTACCTGCCCGTCTTTCCCAGAAAACCGGGTAATTTTATGAAGGGAATGCACATTAATATAAAGTAAATCATCATCGCGGTAAACCAATCGCACCGCTTCCTGCCTTTTACCGTTTACTTCTACCTTTTCCAAGCCGGCAAACCGCCCAATCCCATAATCTATGTGCGTTACATAGTCTCCTGGTTTGAGCGCTTGTAGCTCTTTCAAGGTCATGGCCTTGGAACGGGTATAGCGTTCTTTGGCTTTATATCGGTGAAAACGTTCAAATATCTGATGATCTGTGTAGCAGGCAATTTTTTGATTTTGATCAATAAAGCCTTCTCTTAGAGAGATATTTAAAGCTTGGAAATCCAAAGTGGGGTCCAATTCGGCAAATATGGTCCGTAAACGCTCCGCTTGCTTAAAAGACTCGACGGCAATGAGGTTTTGAATCCCGTGGCTTTGGTTTTCATTGAGGTTATCAACGAGTAGATCAAAATTCTTATTAAAGGAAGGTTGGGGCCGCGCGTCAAAATTTACGGTATGTTGAGAATCCAACAAAAATCGCTTGCCAAATTCTAAGGTTGTAAACCCTAATAGTTCTTTCCGAAAAGTGGAGGGTGCTAAAAACAGATCTTCTGGCTCCTGAATTATGGGGGCATTCCCACTACTCTTTTGTAGCTTTTCAAACTCAGAAGATATCTTTTGGAAATACTTATCTACCACCTCCAAGCAAAACTCAACATCTTTTACCCAAATCTTGGTGTGATCGGGAATAAAGTTCAAAAAAGATTCCCTTACTTCTTGTACCAAACGGGTCTGCACATTAGGAATCAAAGAAATAAACGTTAGCTTTTCTTTGGACAGCTGGCTATCTGGGTCAAAAACCCGAATACTCTCTATCTCATCTCCAAAAAACTCCAAGCGATAGGGCAAATCATTTGAATAGGAGAACACATCCAAAATACCCCCTCTTTGGGCAAATTGACCAGCCTCGTAGACAAAATCTGTTTTTTCAAAGTCGTACTCTACAAGCACTTCGTGCAAAAAGTCTAGACTTAAATTATCCCCGACTCGTATCGTGAAGGTGTTTTCTAGTAAAGACTTCTTATTGATCACTTTTTCTACTAAAGCATCGGGGTAACTTACCAGTATGATCTGGCCTTGCTCCTTCGAGTAGCTTTGGTTTATGAGGTTGAGCACCTCCGCCCTTTGTAAAACATTGGCATTTTCGGTTTCATCAAACTCATAAGGCCGCTTGTAAGAAATAGGGAATAAAAGGATATCTTCTTCGGGGAGTAAGTTTTGTAAGTCTTGCTGAAAATAGGCCGCCTCTTCCCGCTCGTGTAAAATAAATAAATGGATGGCCGAAGGCTGTTTCTCTTTTAGGTTTTGTATAAGGCCCGATGCCATCACAGCATCCAAACTTCCTACGAGACCTTTGAGGTGCAGTCGCTTATGCTCAAGCATAAGATATTCTTGCACAATCCTACAATAGGGGTCTAGCTGATATATTTGAACAAAGTCTCGACTATTCACAAACTTTTCGACAAGTGAAGGGCATTCTACTCAGGGAAATGCCCCAAAAATCTAATCAGGGGCAAATATAGCTATTCCGTCCATATCCCCTAGGCACATGCCAAGTAAGGAAGCAATTTATCAGGTAGGATCGCTACTTACTTTGGCCGTAATTTGTGTTTTTTTGTAACGATTTAAGAAGAAAAAGCCCAAGCATAAGACGAATACGATACCCAGTATCCAGAGAAATCCTGTCAAGCGGGTATTGGCTTGTTGCGAATGTTCCAATTCTTTTCGTAATTCTGCAATCTGAAAATTCATTTCTCTTTTATTGGCATCATAACGATTGAGTACGTCTGTCAAGTCGCTACTGCTTAGGCGAAGAGAATCTTGCAACTCCACAAAGCGCTTATGAAATTTATAGGCTTGTTGGAAATTGTCGCTCAAAGCATAGGCCTCTGAAATTCCTTCATAGGCTTCTTTCTCAAATTCTTTAGCCCCGATTTGGATGGCTTGGCGTAAGCCTCTCTTTAGATAAATTAGGGCTTGCTTGGCATCTTTCTTTTTTAAATAAAGCACCCCAATACTATTCAAGGAGGAAGCAGCCCCTTTTTTATCTTCTATTTCTTCCCGAATCCGCATAGAGCGGAGGTGATACTCTAAAGCTTTGTCTAGATCTCCCATTTTCCGGTGCACTTCTCCCATATTGTTTAAAGTGATGGCGCCGTAGTTTTTTTCATCCAGTTTTTCAAAAATAGCTAGGGCTTCCTCATATGCGTTTAAAGATTCCCGGTAGGCTTGCTTATCATCATATACCGCCCCCATATTGGTCAGCGATTGGGCTATGCCCAATTCATTATTGGTTTGCTTACTCATCTGTAAGCCCCGACGAAAGTAGGTTAGGGCTTTGTCTTGGTTGTCTAGCTTCTTATAGATATTACCAATATTATTTATTGCCAGGAAGGTAGAGTTTTTGTCGGAGATAGACTCACTTACTTTCAAAAATTTAAGGTAATAATCTAATGCTGTTTCATAATCGGCCTGAAAGTAATAAGAGGACCCTAGATAATTATAGGTGTCTTTCAAACCATCAAGATCCTTATTTTGAGAGAAAAGTACTTCTGCTTCCTTCAAAAAAACTTGGGCCGAATCGTACTCACTCAAAATAAAATAGGTTAGCCCCAAATCGTTGAGGGTATAACCCAAAGGAATTTTATCTTCTGTTTTCTTAAATAAGGTATAGGCTTGAAGGTAAAAAGATATAGCATCTTGGTAAGCATCCTGATAATAGGCTATATCCCCTAAATTACTCAGGGCACTGGCTTCCCCTTGAGGAAAATCAATCTCCCGAGCAATCTTAAGTGCTTCTCCCGCGTGGTATAAAGCTTTTTGATTATCAATATCACTCAACTCCCGGGCTAGGGCGTTGTTTAGTATTACTTGAGAGCTTGCCTCTTCGGTGCCGTCTAAAACAGTCTTTAAACTATCCATCACCGATTCTTGGGTAAAACCTGGATGTGTCCATAGCCAAAGCAAACACAAAAAAAATGAGTGGGGGGCTATTCTATACATATGTAATGGTGTCAGATCCTAATCAAATAAAAATAAAGATTCCTCGGGCTATAACCAAAAATTCGTATCTTTATGATTCAACAATTTTTTGAGTACTTGTATAGCGATTTGTTTAGCTCCTCCTCAAAAATCCCAAACCCCAACATAGACCGGAGAACGGCTATCCGTTGGTCTGCCACCCTAGGTTCGGCTTTAGTCACTAATCCTGGCTCACTCATAGCATCGCCTACTAAAGAGAATTTCAAGCTCCTTATCCGGAATGCAAAGGTCTTTTACAGAGGGGCCATCGTGCCCAAGTACATTGCGATTGGCCAAGACAACCGTATTAAAGTAAGCAATGTCCCTTTACCGGCCGATGCCGAACTGGACGGCTCCGGTAAGATCCTGAGTCCTGGTTTTATTGATGTACTGGCCGACAATGCGGGCAACCCCCAAAGAAGTTATCAGATTTTTGAAAAATATAAACTGGCCGATGGGCTCACCACCGTCTTACAATTGCACGGGGGCGCGGCTAGCCCACAAACCTTTCATCAAAGCTTTGACTCCCGGCCTCACTACACCAATTATGGGGTTGGGGTATTTGTCATGCTGATCCGTTACCAACACACCCAAGTGGCTACTCGGGTCAAATTGGTAGAAAAAGCCTTAGATGAAGGTGGTTTGGCGGTATGCCATAGCCTAGAGTACCAGCCGACGCCTTATTCTGAAGTCTTAGAGTACGCCAAATTGGCCGCTCGTTACAACCGCCCCCTCTTTCTGCATTTACGCTACTCTTCTGAGGCCGACGAACTGGAAGGTGTAAAGGAAGCCATTCGCCTGGCCCAGGAAGCAGGGGCCCGGATACATATTGATCACCTTCACTCCACCGGAGGTACCTACCAAATGGCCAAAGCCCTCGAATTGATCCAATCGGCCAATAACTTCGGTACCGAAATCACAACGTGTGTCTACCCCTACAGCTATTGGGCTACCTATCTGGCTTCAACCCGATTTAACGAGGGCTGGAAAGAACGCTATAAAATAAGCTACGAAGACCTCAAAGTGGTAGGCTCAGGCGAAACCCTCAACCCAAATACCTTCCGCCTTTACCGAAACCGGCCCGGACTTTTGGTGGCGGTTCCACCCGGCACAATGCCCATGGAACAGACCGTAGACCTGGCTTTGCAGACCGATTTTTGCCTTATCGCTTCCGATGGGGGCATTGAGAGTGAGCCTAGGGCCAATAACCATCCGCGTGGGGCCGGTTGTTTTGCTACCGCCATCCGCCACGGACTGGACATAGGCATGAGCCTAGAAAAAATATTGGCCAAAATCACTACTTTGCCCGCCAAACTCATGCGCGGTTGTATGCAAGACCGAGGGGCTATTGAGGATGGCTACATAGCCGATTTGACCTTGTTTGACCCTCATAAAATTAAAGGCCTCGCTTCGGTGGCCAATCCAAATCAATTTTCGGATGGTATTGAGGCCGTGATCCTAAATGGCGAAATTGTGTACCGCCCCCAAAAGTTATTAGCTACCCGAGGAAATCCCATACGATGCTCCTCTTGATGATACGTAACTCCTATTTTTAATTATACTTATGGACTACCAAACCGTCGCGCAAAAAGTAAGTGATTTCATCAAACTGAAGGCCCAAATCATGAGTATGCAAGAAGAGTTGGCCCAAATGGAGAACCAATCCCCGCAGCCCCCCCCAGAAACCCTTACTTGGGAGGAAGCAGTTCAGTTTGCTCAAAGCCGGGAAGACTACACCAAAACCCTGGAAACCCTCCGCATGGGCATTGCCAACCGACAAGAAATTATCCAAAACAAGGAAGACGAAATCGGGCGGATGTTACCGCTCCAAGACCATTATATCCTGTTTAAATTATTTATTGACGGACAAGAAGAAACCTATAAAATTGGCTATTTTCCCGCTAGTTACGGTTTTCGTATGGAAAAAGTAATTCCTGAAAATCCCCACAATGAATAGCTCCAAACTTTAACACTTTCTTACTTTTAAGGTTATCTTTATACGAGTACAGTATCTTCATTTTTTTAAACCTACTTGCTATGGACCTTAGCGTTTATCTCTCCGGGGAAATTCACACCGACTGGCGTGACCTGATCATTCAAGAATCTGAAGACCTGAGTTTGCCCATTGATTTTTTTACCCCCACTACCGACCATGAATCTAGTGACCATGTAGGGCGTGATATTTTAGGTCCCGAAGCCGAAAACTTTTGGAGTGACCACAAATCGGCCAAAATCAATGCTATCCGTACCAAAACGGCCTTAGAACAAGCCGATGTGGTCGTAATCAAATTTGGAGATCAGTACAAACAATGGAATGCCGCTTTTGAGGCAGGTTATGCGGCTGCGTCCGGTAAACCCTATATCGTGATCCATCCGGAAAATCTCACCCACGCGCTCAAAGAAGTAGATGCCCAGGCCATGGCTGTGGCCGAAAGCCCCGATCAGGTTGTCAAAATTTTGGAATACGTTTGTCGGGATTTTACCTAAAATAGAGGATTTTACAAGGGTGGGGCTGCCCCCCGTTTGGGCACTCGCTTTTCAAATGAAGTCTTGCGGCCGGGGGTCGGGCTTTCACTACTCGCCGGCCCACGCAGGGCCCGCAGCGGGCTCAAACAGGCCGTTCTATCCCTCAGCCAAGTATTTTTATTTAACTTCTCCCCGCTCAATGCTTATAGGTAGAGAAAAATGTTCCTTACTCTCTTCGTCTAAAATCCAAAGGCGGTAGTAGCTTACTCCGGGGCGGGGATATTTATCGGTAAAACGGTGCCGATTTTCGGCATTTATCTCTTCTAAACCCAATACCTCCCCTATTACTTGATAGCGCTTACCGTCCCAGCTTCGCTCTACCAAGATGCGGGTTTCTTGCTTATTCGTCACAGTGGTCCAATCTAATACAACCCCTTCTGGAGTGTCATGGCCTTGGAAGCCCCGTAAAGGATTGACCGCTTCCGTTTCAATTGTATGGGGAGCCTTTTGGCTAAGCTGGGGGCGCTCTTGCTGGGCCACTTGGGAAGCAAGAAGGGGAATGCTCACCTTAGCTGTCTCGTCTTCTTGGCTCTGGGCCAAAAGTGAAATGTGTGGTAAAATAATATATAAAAGAGAGAAAATAAGGACTCGCATCATGGACTTGATCGTTTACTTCATACTATGAGAATATTATACCAAAGCACTTCCCAGAAATAAACCCCTGATAATCAACGCACAAACTTTCAGCATGCTTTTGATTTATTCCATAATTGAGAAAAAGAACCATTTTGAAACCATTTCTCACGATAAGCAGGCAGCTTGCTCCTATTCCTCTCCGTCTGGCCTAGACACAGCTCCCAAGAAGGCTTAGGGATGGAGCGGCCTGTTTGAGCTCGTGTCGGCCTAGCGGGGAAAGGGAGCGAGTAGCGAGAGCCCGACCCGCGCGCCAGGAACTTTGATCTTGGCCTTTAGGTTCATCGCGCGGGTAAGCCCCAAAGAATAGTTTATTTACTAGTCTAATACAATTACCAGTTTTTGGTATTCTACCCGGTCTTCCCAAATAAGCCGGAGGGTGTACATGCCAGGATCCAAAGACTCCGGTATTTGGATAGCTTCTTGAGTAAAGAGGAGCGGTTCGCGCCACACTTCCATGCCTTGTTTGTCGTAGGCCTGCAGTTGGAAGGCTTGCTTCTCCGGCTGATTGTCTTGTACAATAAATGTACTCCGGGCCGGATTGGGATAGAGTCCGACTTGAAAGGCAGGCGCATCCCGGCTTATTGCAATGGGAGCAGAATACTGGGCAAATTCATTTTCGTCCAACATCAAAAGACGATAATAGACCATGGTGCCTTGAGGCTTGATATCTAAATACGTGTAGGAATTGCGGGCACTATTTTGGTTTTTACCTGGGATCTCGGCCAATACGGTAAACTCTTTTCCATCCCGGCTTTTTTCCAGGATAAACCGGGTCTCTGGAGTTTCGGAAGTGCTAGACCAGACTAGCTCAATGCCTTCTTCCCGGTTACGGCCTTGAAAAGAAAGTAAGCGAACCGGAAGGGCCACAATCATATTGCAGGCATTGACCCCAAAACTTTGGGCAGGTTGGGCAATAACCACCGTTTGCTCACTAAAATCGCTTGGTCTTACTTGGAGTGAAGTTTGATATCGGTTGCCATGGATACTTGGGAAATTGATCTCGAGGTCATACAGTACATTGGGGCCGTCTGGTAGTCCAAAATGCAGTTCGGCCGGATCTTGAGAACCGTGGCCTCTCCCTCCGTTGACCTCGCGCAAGCCCCCCACAATAATTCCATTTCTTCTAAGCAATGCTGTAGCCCCAATCACATCCCTTCCCAAAAGTCCTCCACTTAAAGTAAGCGGGTTTTGTAAAAGTATTTTTACTTTGAGAAAATTGTACTGGCTACTGGGAGTCGTCGTTGTAATTAAGTCGCTTCGCCATAGCTCATTGGGGCTGTTATTATAGCTGATGGAAACATCCAGGTCACCATCTTTGTCATAGTCTACCAAAGCCACCGATTCGCCATCTTGAGCGGAAGAAATGCCTCCGTTATTTTGGGAAAAGTGAAAAGGAGTTCCGTTTTCCAATTCATTCCGATATAAATATTGTGTACTTCCATTGTTGGAGCTAAGAAAAAGGTCTAGATCTCCGTCCAGATCCACATCTCCACAGGCACAGCCGTCGATATCTTGGGCCGGTTGTATACCCGTTCCGCTTCCAATGGGTCCTTCATTATGTATGGTAAAACTAATCGGGTTTCCCCCTAAGTTTTCATAGATCACATTGCGGTCAGCATCCGACCAAAAAATATCGTGATCACCATCATTGTCAAAATCACACATGACCACTCCCCCTTTGTCCCCATTTAGAGCTTCTTCATCAAAAGCGGCTACAGCCGCAAAAGTACCATTTCCTTGGTTTAGAAAAAGGTCGCTAGCCCCCAGGGGTTTACGGGCAAGCAGGTCGGGAAACCCATCCAGGTTAATATCACCTACTGCCAAATAATCACCCTCTCCTACCACATTTGGGAGGCCAATCGTACTTCCCTCCACATAGGAGAAGGTAGTCCCACACTCTGTTCCCCCACTACTTTGTTTAAATAAAACTTCGGTACCATCCCCGTGGTTATCAAATAACAAATCCAACCAGCCATCTCCGTCCACATCGGCCCAGGCCATTCCTTCGGAATTTATGCCCGGCACATCACCTCCAGCTATGGTTAAATTTGGGTTTTGGCTAGCATCACCAAAGGAGTAAGCCGGGCTGGCAGTAGGGCCTTTATTGATGAAAATTTGAATTTGCCCCACGGTATTACGAGCAAAATCCACGTAACCATCATTATTATAATCGCCCAAAATAAGCGAACGATCCACTCTATTTCCTACCAGTCCGGCTGCGTGGCTAAGGGTTACATCGCTAAACGTGATACTGTCCGGATTGCTATCGCAATTACTGAAGTACACTCGGGTACCGATTCCATTGACCGAGGTGTTTACTATGAGGTCCAGGCAACCGTCATTATTTAAATCTCCCCAGGCGTGGCCCCCTTCTTTAATAGCGTTTAGATCGACACCCAAGGCACCCGCTACATTTGTAAAATTTTGAGCTAAAATTGAACTTTGACTTAATAAAATGAAGAAGATAGTATAAAGTTGTGTGCGCATGAAAGAAGTTTTGTTCGTTTACTTCATGCTGTTAGAAAATTATACCATTTCTCCCCTATATACTTAATCCACTGAAAGTCAAAAAACTGCCCTTTTAAAGCCGATGCCAATAGTCTCGTTTTTGGGAAAAAATCCCACATTGGTACCAAGTCCCGGGTAAAACGTTTTTTACGTACTATTGCACGACCAGTTTGACGTATTCTATTCTGTTTTCCCATACTAGTCTCAAGGAATACATCCCCGGCCCCAGGTCTTTGGGAATTACAATGCTTTCTTGGGTAAACAGGTTACTTTCCTTCCAAACTTCACTGCCAAACTCATCAAAGGCTTGTAGCTGAAAACTTTCTTTTTCAGGAATATTGGTCTGCACCGTAAACGCGTCCCGGGCTGGATTGGGATAAATGCCCAAGCGAAACTCCGGATTGTCCCGACTGATGGCGATTGGAGAGGAATACTGGGCAAACTCATTTTCGTCTAGCATCAATAATCGATAATAGTTTACCCCCCCTTGGGCAAAGGCATCCAGATGCGTATAGGAGTAGCGGTCATGGCCTTGAGCCTGTCCTTTTACCTCGGCAATGGGAACAAACTCCCTACCATCCCGGCTTTTTTCTAAGATAAACCGGGTTTCGGAGGTTTCGGAGGTAGTAGACCAAACCAGTTCAATCCCATCTTCCCGGTTTCTCCCGTGAAAGGAGAGTAAGCGAACGGGCAGGGCGACTGATGTATTACATCCATTTACCCCAAAAAACTGGGAGGGCTGGGCAATCACGACCAATTGGTCGGTATAATCACTGGGCCTTACTTGTAAACTCGTTTGATACCGAAACCCATTAATTACGGGAAAAGAAATCTCTAAATCATACATGACATCGGGCCCGTCTGGAATACCAAAGTGTAGCTCAGCCGGATCTTGTGAGCCGTGACCGCGGCCCCCATTTACCTCCCGGAGGCCCAGGATGTTGCCATTTCTACGCAAAATCGCCCGGGCCCCAATCACATCTCTTCCTAAAAGGCCCGTGGATAAAGTCAAGGGGTTTTGTAAAAGTATTTTTACTTTCAGAAAGTTAAGCTGGCTCGCCGGCGTAGCACTTGTGATCAAATCACTACGCCATAATTGATTATTATTTCCCCGAATATTCAAAGACACATCCAAATCCCCATCGTGGTCATAGTCTACCAAGACCACCGACTCTCCATTCCTATTTACATTAATTCCTCCATTATCTTGAAAAAACTCAAAGGGCCTTCCTTCATCCAGGCGGTTCCGGTACAAGTAGTGCGTCCCCCCATTGGTAGAAAGAAAGACATCGACATCCCCGTCCAAGTCAACATCTCCACATGCACATCCGTCAACCACCTCACTCGGGTTGATGCCTAAAACGGCCCCCTCGATGTGCTGGGTAAACGTTAGAGGGTTTCCTCCATTGTTTTCGTAGATAATATTGCGGGGGCCATCTCCCCAAAAGATATCTAAATCACCATCGTTATCAAAATCACAAAAATTTACGGGGCCTTTATTACCATTTTGGGCACTTTCGTTAATCCCTATATTCAGAGAGTAGGTTCCGTCCCCTCGGTTGATTAGTAAGTCATTGGTTGTCCCTTGCTTGCGGACGAGGATATCGGTATACCCGTCATCATTGAGGTCTCCCGAAACCATATAATCTCCCTGCCCAGTTGAGCTAAGCAAACCAATACTCGCTCCATCTTGGAAGGTGAAAGTGGACAAACATTGGTCAAGTCCTGTTTGCTTAAAAAGGACTTCCGTACCCTGCCCGTGATTATCAAATACTAAATCCAGCCAGCCGTCGCTATTCACATCGATCCATGCCATTCCCTCCGAGTTTAAGCCAGGGGAGAGGGTAGCGTCCACGATAAAACTGGGTCCTTGGGTGGCATCTCCAAAACTAAAAGCAGGGCTGGCAAAAGCTCCCTTGTTGATAAACACGTGTACATTGTCAGCGCCATTTCGGGCTATGTCCACGTAGCCATCGTTATTGAAGTCGCCTAAGACGACGGAGCGTTCCATATTATCCCCATAGTCTCCGTACAATCCGGCCGCATGGGTAAGCGTAACATTGCTAAAGCTGATATTATCCGGATTGGCATCACAATTACTAAAAAACATGTGTGTTCCCTGATTTGCCCCTCGGCCATCGGTATTTACAACCAGGTCTAGACAACCATCATTGTTTAAATCGCCCCAGGCGTGCCCACCAGATTTATTGCCATTTAAGTCAATGTTTAAAGAGTTTGCTATTTCAGTAAAGCTTTGTGCCCGAACCGTAGAATAGCACAAAATCAAGAAAATGGCCAGGTATAATTTTTTAAGTCGCATAGTAAGTACGTGTCAAATCAACCTTACATATTAAAAAATCATTCCACTTGGCAAACCCAAGATTAAAACTCTGATAATCAACTAACTACATAAAAAGAGATGAGCACAAACTTCCCAAAATTAGACAAGGGCTCCCTCTCGTAAGCTTTGTTAGGGCTTAGTATTTTTTTTATATTTTTGGGGTATAACTTACAATATACGTATAGACTGAATTATGGTTGCAAAACATTTTTATAAAGATTCGGAGAACTTTCCAGATTAGGAAGGCTATGACAAAGCATAATGATGTTGAGGGGCTTCCCCGCGCGATGAAGGAAAGGAATTATGATGGGCACCTCAGGCAGCGCGGGTCGGGCTGTCACTACTCGCTGCCTTTCCCCACAAGGCCTACACGAGCTCAAACAGGCCGTTCCATCCCTAAGCCAAGAGAGAGGTCTTAATGGCGTATAGTAGCCAAGTAAGAGCTTGGAGAAAGATTATATTGCTTTTTAAAAGCCTTGGCAAAATGAGCCATATTGGAATACCCCAGGAGTTGCCCAACTTCGGTCACATTATAACGTCGCGTATCCAACAGGTTTTTGGCTTTTTGCATCCGGTTGCTCAATGTATATTGATAGATGCTAAGCCCAAAAACTAATTTAAATACTTTTTTTAGTTTACTTTCACTCATCGCCACCTCTCGGGATAGCTTGGGAATGGTAGGAGGGGCATCCATTTGGGCAAGTAAGATTTGACGTACTTTAAATGCGGTATGCACATCATCTTTGTTAAGGTTATTAAGTGGTTGTTCGGCCCCTCTTTGATACAGTAAATTAAAAATTAAGGCCAGCAACTCATACACTTTTGCTCGCATATATAAACTCTTGACGGAAGTAGCATAGCTACACTGTACAACTTCCTCAATGACCCGGGCAATATTAAGTGTTATGGCCTCATAGATAAAAAAGGGGCGCTGGCTCAAGAAAATATCCGAAATAATAGAGGCTTCCCAAGAACTAAGCTCGCGTATGTGTTTTACGTGTTTTTCTAGCCAATCCCGGCTCATCACAATAGCCAAGGTTTGAATTGTATTACCTGCCGGATAATGAATAGAAGTCTCGAGTAGGGGGCTTGGGATAATTATACTATTAAAGCTACCCCTTCCTAGGGGTATTTGCTTTCCATCTACTTCATGAAAAATACCCGAATCGGAATATTGAAGGATAATGGGGTAATAAGCCTTTTCCTCGACTTTCTTTTTATGAACAATCAACTCTTCCCACAGGGAAAATTCCTGTGTGATCATTCTAAGGCCATCTTCTACCAAGTGACTCTGAATGATCCCTTGCCCTAATGGCCCATCCAATTGCATCTTGCCTTGATGAATGCTCGTGTTAAAGGCTCGGGCAAAATTTTGCATCCAGCTTTCTGGGGTATTGACTTTGATGGCTAGCTCCATAGAAATGATTCGACACGGCGTAGAGGCAAAGGTATAGATACTTTACCTTCAGTGGAGGTAAAGCTTACTTATAACACCTTCACCTACATCAAAATTCCCCCAACGGGTGGAGCTGGTTCAGGTAGGTCATTTTCTCCGAGTTGCTCTCTTAGGTCGATTTCAATTACGCGAGAGAGGGTAGACATAGGAACATCGTGAACAACATTGTCAAAAGGGTTTTCGGTGTATTTACCTACGTGCTCTATGGTTAGAAAGATCCAAGACAACAAAATGGAAAAAGGAACAGTCATCCAATGAAAGTTTTCAATGAAACCAAAAGGAATTAAGAGGACAAATATCCAAGTAAAGAGGTTGGTAAAGAAAGCGTATTGCCGGGGTAGGGGGGTATTCTTAATTCGTTCGGCCGCCCCTTGTAAATTGTATAATTGGGTAAGGGTGTTATCTAATTGCATATGCCTTAAATCCTCGATATATCCCTCCTCAAGAGCAAATTGTATTTCTTTGGCTTGTTTTAATAAAAGTTGGGTTGGTTTATTGACTACTTTATTAATTTCTGTCAGTTCATCTCCATCCAGGTAAGGAGCCAGTTCCCACCAACAGCTAGGATTTCCTAAATCTTCTTTACGTACATGAAGCCGAAGGGCATTGACCCAAGCTATATGGCGATAGATTAACTCAGTAGGGCTGTCCGAAAAGCCAATATATTGATCTTAGAAA
>CAWUIO010000045.1:0-49538 GCA_963922455.1 uncultured Microscillaceae bacterium | reverse complement strand
AGCAGAAAGAAGAAACGGCAAAAAATGAAGCCGAATTAGCCAAGCAGAAAGAAGATACGGCAAAAAATGAAGCCCTATTAGCCGAAGCTAAACGGAAAGAAGAAACGGCAAAAATTATAATTGGAGTTGTTATTTTTTCTTCAATTTTAATTGTGGTGTTAATCTTCATAATCACAAGACTATATTTCGAAAAAACTAAAAGAAGGAAAATAAGTCAAAAGCACGAAGCATTAATCAAAAGTGAAGCGGCAAAAGATAAATTATTAGAAGAAAAAAATAGTTTATTACTTGATAAAGAGATTCTCCTTGAGGAAACTCAAGCCCAAGAAGAAAACCTTCAAATACAGCTGAATCAGATACAAGCCCAACAATGGGAGTTACTACATAAACACGAAGCATTAATAAAAAGCGAAGCCGAAAAAGATAGATTACTAAAAGAAGAAGAAAAACTTCTTGAAGAAACCCGAGCTCAAAAAGAAAACATTGAGAAGCAAAGTATTTTGATCCAAGAGCAAAAAGCAACCATTGAGAAACAAATGTTTGATGTGGAGCATCGTTTGAAAGGAGTTTTTAAAAACCTCAGTGGCCTATTTGATAGATATTTAGATAAATTGAATACCGAGTCAAATGAATATGAATTGATAGAAGAAATTAGTTATAGGGTAGAGTCCTTGGGTGAGATTTACAAGGTTTTAAACAGCGATAGTAAAGAAACAGATCCTACATTTCTTGAACTAGCCGAAGAAATTTTAGAGAAATTAGGATCAATTTACGAAGTGCCAGGGGCTGACATTCAATTAACATGGGACATAGACGGATATATAAGGTTTGACCGAAGAACAAACCATCGATTAAGTTTAATAATCTATGAATTAGTATCTAACGCTTATTTTCACGCGTTTAAAAATCTGGATAACCACCTAATACATTCAGGAATTATTGAGGTGAACCTTAAGTTAGAAAATGATTTAACGGGAAAATATTGTCTTGAAGTGAAAGACAATGGGCCTAAAGGGTTTCACCAAAGAACGGGCATTGCGGGCCCACTGGATGAGCTGCTAGTAAATGAGTATGATTCAGGTTTAAGATTTGGCGGGTTCAGGTCAATCAATGATTTTACCTCTGATATTGGGGGCGAATTTGTTATTAATTCGCCTGATATCGGTAGTTATTTTTCCTTAACTTTTAACAAGATTGATGATAAAATGTTTCGACATCTTGCCCAATAAAGCGGCAAAGCTACAGTTAGCAAGGCTAAAAAAAGCCAATCTACACAGCCGTGAATTACAAGAAGCTAAACTTCAATCGGAGTTTGATAAAGAGAGATTTCATTCTGGTTATGATAAAGTGCTGATAATCGAGAACGAAGCTAGTGATGCAAATGCCATTGGCAAATACTTAGAAAAAAAGAATTTCGAGGTAATGATGTTGCTTTTTAAGCAGCTTGTAGAAATCAAATCAAATTTCGATTTTGAATACCATAGATCTTTTTGTTTTGATTGCATTATAAAAAAAATCGTTGAAGTCCAACCAGATATATTGTTAATTGATATAAACTTATATGAATCTGTTAAAGGAGATACAAGCGGTATAGAGCTAGCTAAATTAAAAAATACCAAGGTCTCAAAGATTCCCCATATATTGATAACTGCAAATGATGAAAATAAAGATGTGCTTTCTGCTGCTTCCCAAACAGCCAGTTATATTAACGTCAAACCTTATTGGATAAAAAGCATACTTACTAGAAAGAGGTCAACTATATCGGCTGCTGGCATAAAAGATCTTGAGTCTTCTATAAATGATATCTTATATTCTGAATATGTGACTGATAAAGTGAAGTTTGAATATTTAAAAACAAAGGTTGACTTTTTGGAAAAAAGAATTAATGGAAAAAAGGAGAGACTAAAAATAATTAATAAACAAATAGCTGCTTTACAAGGAGAGCTAAATTTAGATTTAGATGTTGCAAAAAGTGTCGTCACAGAAGAAAGAATTAATAAGTTAGTTGAAGAACATGGCGTGACATTAAACAAAATACGTGATCTAGAAGCCGAAATATTAAATATAAGAGGAAACACCTATTATTAACATTAATTCAGATGTCCACCCTACAAACCCTACTCAAACACTTGAAAATTACCGAACTTTTTGAAGAGTTATCAAAACGTACTCAAGGTACGGATTTGGCTCCTTCTGTTTTGACCCTTAACGCTCGGTATAAGCAATACCAACTGTATAAAATAGGTGGGTTTGCCAAACAAGAAGTCTTGAATGAGTTGCTATCCCATAGCAGTCAGCTTATTGTCGCCGTGGAAAATAGGGAAAAGGAAGGTACACTTAATAACGTCCTTGATAAGCCTAAAATTGACATAATTGAGGATCCCATAAAAAAAATAGACACAGATTTTCTAGAGTCACGGATAGAACAAAAAAAACAGCATTTAACCTTGGTGAATGATCAACTTGTGGCCGTTAATAATGCCTTAGCAGGAGAAACCAACCCCCAAACGGCAGTAAAGCTAGACCATAACCTCCAAACCTTGGAAGAAAAGTATCAAAAGCTTCGTGAAGAAATCGTCGCTCTATACCAAAAACTTAAAAATCTCTAATTTATCTTTCTCCAAGCCTATCTAAAAGACTCCACTCCCCAAACCTTTTCCAAGTAAACGCTGTTTACTTGGAGAATTACTAGAAAAACAATCATGGACCTGGAAAACCCCAAAGCCCGCGAGAAGATGGAAATGCGGGAAAAAATCCTCCATACGGCTTCCCAGCTCTTTGTGGAACGAGGCTTTGAAAAAACGACCATCCGGGCCATTGCCGAAGAAATTGGCTACAGCCCCCGAACGATTTACTTATACTTTAAAGATAAGGATGACCTCTTTTACCAGATGAGCCTGGATGCTTTTAAATTATTCGTTCAATATTTTCAAGAAGTACCCACCGATGGGGACCCCTTGGACAGGCTCTGTAAACTCGGGCAAAAATATCTGAGCTTTGCCAGTGAACATCCCGGGTATTATGATCTCATGTTTATTCTTCGCTCTCCCATGAATCACGACGAAAATGACGAAACCTTCGAGATTGGAATGAAGAGCAAGGGAATTCTTAAAGCGATTGTAAGCGACTGCCAAAAAGCAGGATACCTCCAAGGCTATGAGATCGAGCACCTGGCCTTGATGATCTGGGCCGAAGTGCACGGACTCGTTAGTTTGCATATCCGAGAACGCTTGAAGATGTACCCCGATATGGATTCCGTGCCCCGAATTGAACAAGCCCACGAGATTTTTGTGGACATGCTGAGAAAATTTTAAAAAAAAAGCGATTTTGGTAAACGTTGTTTACCTTTTTCGTGTTATACCTGCGAAGCCTCAAAAAGAAAGGCCTCTTTTTTTACTCAATTGGTAAACACTGTTTACCAAATCGCGGGAAAAAAGACTTGGGGAGGCAAATGGGAATGCTCCCATTATTTTTTATCGTCGAAGTAATCAATGTTTACCAAATGAACCATGGAATCTCTTAAACGAAAAATTGCTATTGGCCTCTGCTTGCTAGGAAGCTTTTTAGGGCTTCCAAACCAAAGCATGGGGCAGTCTGCTATCTTGGCCGATTACCTGGCAGAGGGACTAAAAAACAACTTGGCCCTGCAACAGGAAAACATGAGGTATACCCAAAGTATTATGGCATTGGAGGAAGCAAAAGGCTTTTTTATGCCCGAAATATCGGTGGAAGCTTCTTACTTACTCGTACAAGGCGGACGTACCCTTGACTTTCCGGTGGGGGATTTACTCAACCCGGTCTATTCTACCCTCAATGACCTGACCGACTCCCAAAACTTCTCCAGCATAGAGAATGTCAATGAGCAATTGATGCCCAATAATTTCCACGACACTCGGATTTCGCTGGTACAGCCTTTATTCAACTCCGATATTTACTACGGGTATAAAGCCCGGGAATCGCAAATATCGGTTCAAGAGGCGCAAAGAGATACCTATGTACGAGAACTGAGCAAGGAAATACGAACGGCGTATTACAGCTATATACAAACCGAAGACTTACTGGATATTTATGATAGCACCGAAGTCTTATTACAGGAAATCCTTCGGGTCAATGAAGTACTGTACCGCAACCAAAAAGCAACCCGGGATGTGGTATACCGGGCCAAATCAGAATTGGAAGCGCTCTATGGGCAAATAGCGGAGGCCAGGGAGCAAAATTATTCGGCCCAAAGCTACTTCAACTTCTTGCTCAACCGGGACCTGGACGAGGAGATCTTAATAGATCCTCAAATTACCCAAACGGACTTGGTGCAAGAAAATCTCTTGACTCTCCGAGAGTCGGCCTTGAGAGCAAGAGAGGAGTTTCGTCAGGTCCGCTCGGGAATCGATTCTCAACAATATCTTCTCAAACGAGATAAAGGAGCCAAGCTTCCCAAGCTCTCGGTAGGAGCTTCTGCCGGTTTTCAAGGCTTTGGCTATCGTTTTAACAACGATCAGGCCTATTGGTTGGCCCAGTTTAATTTGAGTATCCCCCTTTTTACGGGCTTTCGGAACAATACCCGGGTACAAATGGCCCAGCTCGAGATTGAGCAATCTCAAACCCAACTAAGCGAATTACAACAGCAAATTCAACTGCAAGTAATTCAGTCCTACCGGGCCTACCAGTCGGCTTTGGCCCAGGTGAAGGCCCGGGGGGCTTCCCTGGAAAATGCCCGGGTAAGCTTTGACATTCTCCAAAAGAAATACCAGCAAGGCCAGGCTTTATTGGTAGAACTCTTGGATGCCCGGACCCAGTTTACCAATGCTCAAATAGAAGAAAATGTAGCCCGCTACGCCGTTTTGATCCGAAAAGCCGAATTGGAACGGATAGCTGCTTTATAAATACAAATCCAGGCTGAGGGATAGAGCGGCCTGTCTGAGCCCGCCGCTGGCTGGGCGAGGGCCGGCGAGTAGCGAAAGCCCGACCCCGCGCTTGCTTAGCCGATATGAACAAGCGGGCAAGAACCAAGCGGGGACAGCCCCAAAAAAAGAAAACTATGACTACTAATTTTTATAAAACACGGTTTCCAAACCATAACCTGAACCCCATGAAAAATCTTTCTGTCATTTGTTTTGCCCTGGTCCTGAGCTTGCTGGGAGCTTGCCGTCAGGATTACAGTCAATTAGCTGGCGCAGATACCGCCGTGAATCAAAGCCAGGTAAAGCGGGTCTACGCTCAAAAAGCCAAGGTAAGTGAAGCGCCTATACCCATCGAGGCGAGTGGTTTGCTGGCCTCCTCTACCGAAGCCAATTTGTCCTTCAAAATAGGCGGAATCATCCGAGGAATCTATGTAAAAGAAGGGCAAACGGTCTATGCGGGCCAAGTGTTGGCGGTATTGGACTTATCCGAAATCAATGCCCAAGTGAGCAAGGCCGAAAATTCTCTGGAAAAGACCAAGCGCGACCGGCAAAGGGTAGAAAACCTATACAAAGAAGAAGCAGCCACCCTGGAGCAGGTGCAAGATTTGGAAACCTTGGAAGAAATCCAAGCGGCCGACCTTACAGTGGCAACTTTCAATCAACGATACGCCCAAATCGTGGCCCCCACCCAAGGGAAAATCTTGAAGAAGATGGCCGAAGTAGGCGAACTTACAGAGCCTGGGGCCCCCATCTTTCGCCTAGCGGGTACCGGGCAAAGGGATCAAATTGTCCGGGTAGGAGTGAGTGACCGGGACGTAACGCGAGTTAGCCTAGGGGATACGGCACAAATTAGTTTTAGTGCCTTTCCTGGGGAGATCTTCCCCGCCCGCATCAGTGAAATTGCCCAGGGAGCCGATCCTCGTACCGGTACGTTTGAAGTGGAGTTGAGCCTAAATCGGTTTTTCCCTCAACTCAAAAATGGGTTTATCGCCCGAACATCCATCTTTCCGGGCAAGACCCAGTTTTATATCAAAATTCCGATGGTAGCCTTGGTAGAAGGAGACCGTAAGCAAGCCCAAATTTTTATCTCCCTAGATCAAAAAACAGTGGAGAAGCACGAAGTACCGGTGATGAGCATCCAAGGAGATTTCTTTTTGGTCCAAGCAAAGGCTTTGCCCGAGTCTTGGATTATCACCAGCGGAAGTGCCTTTTTAAAAGAAGAAGATTCTATTGAAATTTTAAAATAGCCAATTATGAGACTGCCTCATTTTGCGATCCAAAACTATTTGTTTATCCTGGTATTGGTGAGTTTGAGTATCTTTATTGGCCTTCGTACCTACCAAACCATGCCCCGGGCCGAAGATCCCTTTCTATCCTTGCCCAATTATACGGTGATAGCCATCTATCCCGGAACGAGCCCAGAAGATATGGAAGAACTCGTCGTGGACCCCATAGAAGAGGTTATTGACGAGCTGGACGATATTGATGAAATCCGGACGGATATCACCAATGGTTTGGCGGTTATTAAGGTTCAAGGGCTTTATGGGAGGGATTATGACGAGAAGTACGATGAGATCTTGGCCGAAGTCAATAATATCCGGGGAGAACTGCCTGAAGGTTTATATGACCTAGAAGTAAGCCAATATAAACCTGAAGACCGGGTGGTGGTACATCAATTTGCCCTCGTATCGGAGTCGGCCGATTACCCCGAATTGTATGACCTAGCCGAAGCGTTTCAAGACCGATTGGAAGTAATCCCCTTTGTCAAAGAGGTAGAAATTGAAGCCTCTCCTCAAGAAGAAGTACGGGTGAGTTTAGACTTTCAGAAGATGTCACGTTTGGGGGTGTCGCTCTCGCAAGTGATCAATACCCTGGCGGGCAACAACATCAATATTCCGGGGGGAGATGTGGAGTCGGGGATGCTGAGCTTTAACATCAAATCCTCAGGGAGTTTTGAGAATCTGGAAGAAATTAGAAATACGGCCATCCAGTCCAATGGGGAATTTATTGTGTATTTGCGCGATTTTGCCACTGTGGAGCAAAGTTATGAAGACCTGCGCTGGAAAGCCCGGTTTAATGGGAAGAAGAGCATTTTTGTCCTGGTTACTCAAAAAAGGGGCTCCAACATTTTGCAACTCAGCGAAAAACTGCGGGCTACCGGAGAAGAAATGGTCAAAGAACTTCCTCGCGGCATCGACTTAGAAACGGCCTTTGAGCAAGCCCCGGCCGTAAAGGCCCGGATCCAAGATTTTATTGTGAACCTGGTACAAGGAATAGCTTTGGTAGGTCTCATTATCCTCTTTTTCTTGGGTTGGCGACCTTCCTTAATCATTATGACGGTAATCCCGCTCTCTATCTTGATTGCCCTTGGAGTCTTGGGGATTATCGGCTATGCTTTACAACAAATATCTATTGCTGCCTTGGTCATTGCCTTGGGGCTCTTGGTAGATAATGGGATTGTGGTAATTGAGAACATCCTGCGCTTCCGGCAAGAGGGGCACTCTCGGATAAGTGCGGCGGCCGAAGGAACTCGGGAGGTGGGGTACGCCATCATCAGTTCAAGCATCACTACGGTACTGGCTTTTGCTCCCTTAGCGATGCTTAATAGTGGCCCGGGGGAGTTTTTGCGGACCTTACCCTTGACGGTAATCCTGGTTTTAACGGCTTCCTTGCTTTTGGCTTTGACCTTTACGCCCATTTTGGCCAGTCAGTTACTGCCTCAAAAGATGAAGAATAAGCCACCTTTCTTGATCCGGATGATTGATACGGGGATTATTCGTTTTTATCGCCCCGCCTTACACTTTTCCTTACGCCGGGGCTGGCTAGTCTTATTGTTTAGTTTTATTCTCTTAGGGGGAGCGGTTTCCTTATTTCCTGCCATTGGGATCAGTTTTTTCCCCACGGCCGATAAGCCTTTGCTCTTGGTAGAAATTGAAGCACCCTACTCCAGCAATATCGAGCGTACCGACTCGGCCGTGCGCTATGTAGAAAGCCTCTTAGATACCATGGATTTTGTTCACTCCTACGCCAGTAATTCGGGCCACGGTAATCCTCAAGTCTATTACAACCGCATTCCGGAAGAGTATAAAAAATACCACGGACAGGTTTTGATCAATTTCAAAAATTGGGACCCGCGCCGTTTTTACCAAAGCATGGGGCAATTGCGCAAGTCTTTTAAAAAATATACCGATGCCGGGATTACGTTTCGGGAACTGAAAAATGGGGCACCTTTTGAGGCACCCATCGAGATCTTAGTATTGGGAAAAAACATAGATACCTTGAAGCGTTTGGCCCAAGTTGTAGAAGGTATTATTCAGAAAACGCCCCGGACTTTGGATGTCAAAAACCCCTTGGCCATCTCCAAAACGGATTTAAAAGTGAACATTGACCGGGAAAAAGCCGCTTTTTATCAAGTAAGCATCCCGAGTATTGATCAATCGGTACGAGCCAGTTTGAATGGTTTGGAGATTGACCAGGTAACTATGGATGATGACGAAGAGTACCCCCTGATTGTACGGATGCCCTTTGATCAAAAGCCATCCGTCAATGATTATGACAAAGTGTATGTTACAGCCAATACCGGGGCCCAGATCCCACTCCGGCAACTGGCCGAATTGGAGTTTGAAGCTGTAACCGCCGAGTTGGCCCACTACAATACGGTACGAAGTATCGCTGTCACGGCCAATGTAAACGATGCCGAAGCCACCAAGGACATCACCGAAGAAATCTTGCCCCAGATCGATGCGATTGACTGGCCCAAAGGCTACACCTATTACGTGGGCGGGGAGTATGAGACCCAGCAGGAGAGCTTTGGCGATTTGGGTGCCTTATTAATAGTGGCTATGCTGGGTATTTTTGCGGTATTGGTCTTACAGTTCCGTTCTATTTTGCAGCCTTTGGTGATTTTCTCGGCGATTCCACTGGCGGTTACCGGTTCTTTTATTGCCTTGTATCTCACGGGCTGGTCTTTCTCTTTCTTTGCCTTTGTAGGCTTTATCAGTTTGATTGGAATTGTAGTAAACAACTCCATCATTCTAGTAGATTATACCAACCAATTGATTGGTGAAGGGCGTAAGAAAGCAGAGGCTATCCGCTTTGCCGCCGAGCGACGTTTTACCCCGATTGTATTGACCACGATGACCACCATTTTGGGGCTGGTGCCCCTGACCTTTGCTGCCACCAATTTGTGGTCGCCACTGGGATGGACGATCATTGGAGGGATGATATCGAGTACCTTTCTGACTTTATTTGTGGTGCCCATTCTGTACCAGTGGTTTACCCGGGAAAATCGGGAACTGAAAGATTAAGTTGGGGCGGCCCCCGGCCCTGAACATTTAGCCCGGTTCTGGTGGTTTTGTGCGGCCGGGGTCGGGCTTTCGCTACTCGCCGGCCTACCCTCCTTCCAGCGGCGGGCTCAAACAGGCCGCTCTATCCCTCCGCCAAATGGGGCGTGAAGCACTTTTCTTTAGGTGCCTTTTCCTTCCCTAGCCTTAGGAAGGGGTATGGAGTAATTTTTGGTAATCTTCCCGCTCTAAAATACCATTATGCCATGCTGGGTCAATGGTGGCCCCCAGTTTTTTGTAAAAACCGATAGCCGCTTCGTTCCAATCGAGTACCTGCCAGAAGATTCGAGGAGCGTTTTCGGCCTCAGCTTTTTGGGCCAAGGCCTGAAAGAGTTGTTCCCCCAAACCTTGTCTTCGGTAGGCGGGACGCACGTAAAAATCTTCCAAAAAAATGATTTTGCCTTTCCAGGTGGAGTAGCGATAAAAGTACAGCATCATGCCAGCCAGTTCTTCTCCGGCATCGGCCACGATGAGGTAATAGGCCGGGTGGTCCCCAAAGCCGTCCAGGGTCAATTGTTCGGGAGTGGTTTTTACTTCCTCGAGGGCTCTTTCGTAGTCGGCAAGTTCACAAATCATATCGTGAACTTGAGGGACGTCTTCTGGAGTGCCGGGGCGGATGTTAATGGAGCTCATGAGGCTTAAAAATTAGTAGTAACCATGGGGAACAAGCCCTTCTCAAGGCAGATTTACTCGGGATAAGGCAAGATAATACGCAATTTATAGAGTCAAGAGAGAAAATGGAGTATTTGGCGGGCCATTTTAAAGCAAAAAAACCGGGGCTTGCCCCGGTTTTTTTGAAAGAAGCCCGCAAATTTATAAAAAGATCACTTTATAAGGGCGCGTCCGAAACTCACCGACTTGCACGGTAATAAAATGAATGCCTTTCTTTTTATATCGTGTATCCAGGGTGAGTTTTATTAATCGGGTGTTTTCTTTAAAATCCTGATGGAGCCTTAGTACCACATCCCCTTGTGCGTTTTTGATAAGGATTTCCGTTTCTCCCAAAATGGCTTCACTCAGCTTCAGAGTAAGCTTACCCCCTTCCAGAGGGTTAGGATAAGTACCAGTAAGACGAAGATCTTGAGGTTTCTTTTGAGAAACCGCGGCATCTGGTAGTGAGCAAGCATGTAAAGCTGTACCAGCCCAGGTTTGGGGACTGAGCTCATTCAGACTAAAAAATACTTTGTCAAAATAGAGCAGGCTTTCTCCGTATAAAAATTCTAGGGTATGTTGCCCTTGTTCCAAAAATAAGGGGCCTTCTTTTCCTTCCAGATTGAGTTTTACCCAAGTGTAAACATCAAACGTATCAAAGTCATGAGCCCATGCAGTCCAAGAGTTTTGGCCTAAGCGCACCCAGAGGGAGGGTTTTTCGTGACGTAGGGTTTTGCATCTCACCCAGATTTGGTAGCTTCCGGGGTGGTCTATCTCATAGGTAAAACTCAGCTTGGCATCGTTTGATTTATCAATTGGGTCTGGGCTATGGTTGGAGGTATTTGGGGAGTCTGCCAATTCATAAACCAAGGCTGCTCCATTACTTGCTTCTTTATCGTAGGAAAGCTTCCAGTTTGTTCCAAATGCGCTACACTCCGCTTCTAAGGCAAAAGCAAAGGGTGCCGGTTTGGCTTTGATCGTCCAAAGCTGGGATACTTTCTCCTTCCTAAAGGCCTTAAGCTTCACCTCCTGGGGAGAAGTTATTTCGTCAAACTCGAGGGATAGATTAACCCAGCCTTTGGGTTTTATAGCAAAGTATTTTCCTTGTGGCTGAATAAGCCAATGATGGGAATCACGCGTAATTTGACTTGAGTCTAGCCAAGTAAAAGAAGCTTGTTTACAATCTTGACTTGTGGAAGCAAGAAATAGATTACTTTTTTCGTGTCGGATGGTAAATACATTTCCTTTTACCTGGCTAAGTCGCCAAGACTGACTCATTAAATGCCCATTTTGCTCTATTTGAAGATTATTTTCATCGTGGTAAGCTAGGTAATACTCAGATTGGGGTACTTCCAGATAATAGGAGCCATTTTTTATCCCATTAGAGGGCTCTTCTATGGCAGAATCTTCCCCATCCAGCTCCAGTAAAAATGCTTCTAATGTAGCAAGATCCTGATCGGGAATTTGATAACCCCGATGGGACTGTATGGCTTGTTTAATGCTTGTGGCCGAGCCATCATGAAGAAAAGGAAATCCTGACCAAATCCCCTGTAAGCCCGGTGTATCAAACCCGGGAATGTTCTTCCCTATACGTTTTCCGGAATGTTCTTTTACGGTTCCTATATTATGGAGCACTCCAGAAGGACTGTCGGTGTAGTGGGGGCCTGTGTGGCACATGGTACAACTATAATCAAGAAAGATCTGTCTACCTTGTAGGGCCATCTCACTATGAAGCTCCCTACCGGGCCGATAGGGGCTTGCTGGGACTTTGGCCAAAGAAGTAACATAAGCACTCAAAGCATCTAAATCATCGCTTAACCCTGCCTTAGGAGGGCCAAGTGGATCCTCAGAGGCTTGAAAATCTTGGGTTTCCATGAGACCCGTTCCGGCACCCAAGAGACGGATTTGGTTCTCAAAATCATGTACTTCGTCAAAATTGCCTGTCCAGTGTAAGGGGCCTTGAGCGGTACCTGCTTTTCCTCTTAGGTCAATGGTATTTCGTAGTCCTTCCCCTAAAGAAGTCAAATCCCAAGTGCTGCCGTCGTGACCGCCATCCAGATGACAAGAGGCACAACTCATGTAGCCATCCTGGTTTAATCGGGTTGAGGAAGCATTATAAAATAAAATTTTACCCCTCAAAACCTCCTCAGATAGGATTTCCTGAGTTACCAAGTTGATTTCACCTAAGAAGGTTTCGCTTCCCGAGGAATTGATAACCGGACTTATATCAAAAGCACTAATACTCCTAGATAAGAAATTATGCACATACAATACCTGGCTAGAGTCATCAAACAGAGCGGCATCCGGAACTTGCCCTGTGTTAATTTCCGTCAGCGTTTTCCCCGAATGGACATCTAAAATGGCTACTTTATGATTTCCAGGAAAGCATACAAAAGCGAGATCCCCATTAGAATTGAAATCGATAAAGTTACATCGTTCACGATTATCAAAATCAATACGATCGGAGAGACGCTCTTGAAAGGAATGAAGATTTATGCGCGAGGTGATGGCCCGGACCGTAGTTTGGTGATCTAAGCTTAGGCCATCCCGAAATGAACCTCTCTCTAAGTTATCTTTTTTGGAGGCAACCCAGGCTTCATTTTCTTGCGGATTAATGGCTATGCTCTCAAGATAGTTTGGAATCCCTCGGGATTTGTTAGAAGCGTCAATATCCTTTGAGCTATACAAAGGAATTTTTTGAAGAACCTGCATGGCCTTGGGATCAATGGCGTATACTAAGCCTTGATTTTCTTGAGAGATAAAACGGTTGATTAACAGGGTGTCTCCTCTGGCATTTAAAGCCATCCCTCCTAATTGGGGGGCTCTTTCTTTCAGACTGCTAGCAAGGCTTAATTGGCCCATGATTTTGTAATTATCAGGGTTTACTTTTACGAGTTGGCCAATAGCACTTAAACCAATAAGTACAAAATCTTGCTTAGGGGATACTAATACACTGTTGGGCTGACTAGCATAGGGCAGGTTCAGGCTTTTTATAAGGGCTCCACTTTGTAGATCTAGTATACTGATATTTCCTGATTCTCGGTTGGCAACCCAGATAGTATGATTTACTTGGCAAATAGCAGTGGGCGTTTGGCCAACCGGTATTTCCCAAATCTTTTCTTGGGTTTTTGTATGCACGGCACTTACGGTATGATTGTCTTTATTTACCGCCCACAGGGTATCGCCAACAGCTATCATAGCTTTACTCGAGCTAGGTCTATTTTCAGCTACTTTATACACTATCTGCGAAAAGCACTTTGAATCATGGACTTCCCTTTTGGGAAATAAGCGGGATACCACTTGGAGTTGATCTAGATGCGGCGCGATCGTACCGGCATTTGCCACTAATTTGACCGAGTTCCATCCGGCTTGCAGTTCTATATCGGTTAATGTATCTGACCAAGTGTACGGAGGATATTTAGGAAAGTCAAGCCATTGTACAAACGTATCATTCACATAGACACCCATTTTTCGGAATGGCCCAATACTATTAAGATAACGGACCCTGAGATTACTAAGTGCTTTATCTTCTTGAAAGACAGAAAACTCAGCCCATACATCATCGCCTTCATTTCCTCTAAAGTCAATATATCCATAGCCAAGAAAGCCCGGGTGGTTGTTTCTTATGGACGCTCGTTGCACTTGAGCTTCTTCGGCTTCCCAAATACTAGTTAAGGTATCGGCTGCATTTTTCTGGACCATTTGTACGCAGGGACTATACCGACCAATCTTGGCCATTGGGTTAGTACTTGTATCTTTCCCAGAAAAAGTTAATTGGGGGCCTTCGCCAATGAGTTCTCCATCGAGAATCCATTCGTATTGAATATCAGCTTTTGGGTTTTTTACTTTCCAAGTAAGAGGCTCCCCGGCTATGCTGGGCGAGTTGCCGCTTACATCAAGCGTATAGAAATCTTTTTGGATGTTTTGACCGGTATTAAAGGTAAATGAGTAAGCTTTAGTTGGGTTGCCTACCAAATCGGTGATACCTCCTTCGGTGAGTATCACTTCGTATTCGGTATTTGCTTGTAAATTTTGAGTAGGGTTAAAGGTCAACGTCGTGTATAGCCATCCCCACTTACCAGAAATAGGGTTACCACCTACTGGGCGGACTATGAAGTTCGTAAAATCTACCGATTTAAACTCAATCCAGTCGGAAAAGGAAATGCCAATGGAGCTGCTCAGTTTTACTTTTTGTTCTTGGGCAGCAGGGTTGGTGTATAATACCCGAGGCCCCAGGGTGTCTGGTTCTTCTTGATGAACCGCTAAGAAGCTTCCATTAAATTGGGATGCGACGAGTTGATCATCCGAAATAAGTACCAAGTTGCCGATGGGGCAGGTGAATTGGTCATCCCAAAGGCTGTCTCTTCCTGGGATGTAAATGACCTTTTCCATGTCATCTTCTAAGGAAAAATTGTAGACGTTTACTCCTTGACTTCTTCCTCTAATTCCTCCAAGAAACATTTTCCCTTGGTCGAAGGTGAGATACTCGCTTTCTTCGGTATGCTTAATTTTGACCAACTGGATATTATTCGGATCGCTTGTTACATCGTACACACGTACAGGGTTTAACATCACCGCATATCGGTCGTAAAAACCTCCGATATATGAAACTATTTGGTTGGGCGAATGGATATCCAGCACAATTGGGTAAGCGGGCTCGCTGATATCCAAAGTGATCAAACCAAAATGATTTTTGGGGGTAGTAAGTACCAATAGGTTTCCTATGGCAAATAAGGGCCCGGCTTTTACGCCTCCTAATTCGCTTAGACTGAGGTGCTTTAGCAGCTGGGGCTTGTGAATGTCCTGCATGTCCAGGACAAATAACCCTTGATTAGTAGCGCCTACGTATAAATAGCGCCCTTGCCAGCTAAGGCCCCATACGGCATTATCCAAATCACCGAAATAAACTCCAGGTAAAGGGATGTTGGTAATTGCTACGGGATTGTGGGTATCACTTAGGTCCCAGATATCAACTCCTAACCCGGATGCGGTGGCTAAATAATAGTGGCCTTCTTCGTCTCGGCTCATAGTCACTTGATGGGACTCTTGATCTCCTCGGGTTTGATCACGAATATAAATGTCGGATTCAAATTCACTGACGAGGAAGGGTTCACTGGGGTTGGAAATATCCCAGATCTCATGTTGTGAATTCCCAGAAAGAATGGCATAACCATCAAAAACAAAAGGTTGGTTGTTTAGCTTTTGTCCCATTTGCGGACTAATGGCATGACCAACTTGCTCTGAGCGGTATTTTTGATTAGGAATTTCCCCCCGGCGGTTTGAATAGATGAACTTGTGGGGGATTGCTTGAATTAGGGCTGATGTAATTAACATAGCCAAAACAGATAGGGTATACCCTACCTGTTTAGGTTTTTTAAAGTGGATCATAAAAATGTGCGGTTACACTACTGCTGAATTAAAATCTTGTTGGGAAGATTTATTAGTTGAATAGTGTGAAATTAGAGCATTTTTACGGTGCCTCAAACCCCTTTCATAACATATATCGGTTGTTTGTAAAAAACAGAAACCCTGAAATGAATTCTTAAGGATTTTAGATTTTGAGAGAAGAAAAGCCTTCTTTTTTGGGGGAATGTGCGGGTTTTATTTTTTTTAGAATGAATACCAAAAGCTAGTCGGAAAGGGTACATCTAAGGGCTACTCCTGGCATCAGTCTACCCCAGGATGTCTGGGACGAATGATGTTAAAGTCTCGTCCAGGTTTTTTTATGGCCCTTGCAATAGGCCCATGGAGCAAAGCTATTCCAAAGAGGGTTTTTTATTAGGCTAGCCTTATTTAGGTAAATCTACCGCCTGGTACATATTGGCTACCTATGACATTGCTTGTAATTTTCTGATTTTCAGCACTTTAAAAAAATACGAATTCAAGATAAATTACCAGTTTGAAATGTCATTGCAAAGACTTGTGTGCCTGCACATACCCCGTTAGGGATGGAGCGGCCTGTTTGAGCTCGTGTGGGCCCGGTGGGGAAAGGCAGCGAGTAGCGAGAGCCCGACCCGCGGGCTAGGATCTTTCTAGGGCAAGCTTAGGTAAATTCCCGCGGGGAAGCCCCAAAAAACCTTTTTTTAGCATATTAGCAATCCATGAAGCACTTTAAAGAGAAAGCAGATAAGATACAAGAGGTGGCTAATTTGCTGAGGGGTGACTACAAGCGGTCGGACTTTGGGAAGGTAATCTTACCTATGACGGTACTTCGTCGCTTGGACTCGCTCTTGGCCCCCACTAAACACCAGGTATTGGCGCATATACCGCAGGTTTCCTCTTTGGGATTAAGAGAACAAGAGCGGGCGCTGAATGCCCTAAGTGCTTATCATTTTCACAACCGGAGTTCTTATGATTTTGATAAGCTGCTCACTGAGCCAGAAAACCTAGGCCCTAATTTTAAAGAATATTTGCAGGGCTTTTCTAGCAATGCCCGGGAGATTATGTCTCACTTTCATTTTGAGGCAGAGATAGACCGTATGGATGACCCCAAGGCTGATATCCTCTTTTTGGTGCTCAAAGCTTTTCGAGACTTGGACCTTCAAGGTATGGATGCGATGGAGATGGGCTATGTTTTTGAAGATTTGATCAAGCGCTTTGCGGAGCAGTCGAATGAAACGGCGGGGGAGCATTTTACGCCTCGGGGGGTAATTCGCTTGATGGTGCAGCTCCTTTTTTCGGAGGATCAGCAAGTCTTGTCCCAGGATCAATTTGTGAAGACTTTGTACGATCCGGCTTGTGGGACGGGAGGTATGCTTTCTATGGGTGAGCATTATCTAAAAGAACTGAACCCAAGGGCCAATTTGCAGCTTTTTGGCCAAGAACTCAATCCGGAGTCTTACGCCATTTGTCAAGCGGACCTTTTGATTAGAGGGCAAAACCCGGAGCACATCAAGTTGGGTAATTCTTTCAGTGATGATGGGTGGGCAGGGGAAACTTTTGATTATATGTTGTCTAATCCGCCATTTGGGGTGGATTGGAAAAAGGTGCAAAAAACGATTCAAGCAGAACATGAAGGTTTGGGTATGCAAGGGCGGTTTGGCTTGGGTTTGCCCCGGGTAAACGATGGCTCCTTGCTGTTTTTACAACATATGCTCTCGAAGATGAAGCCAAGCGGTACTCGGATGGCTATCGTGTTTAATGCTTCGCCCTTATGTAGTGGGGTGGCCGGGAGTGGAGAAAGTAATATTCGGCGTTGGATCATAGAGCAAGACTACTTGGAAGCGATTATTGCCTTACCTGACCAACTTTTTTACAATACAGCGATCAAAACCTATATCTGGATATTGAGTAATGCCAAAAGGGAGGTGCGAAAAGGGAAAATTCAATTGATAGATGCTCGTGGAGGGAAAGAAACCGGAAATGGGAACCGTTTTTGGCAAAAATTAGAGCGTAGCTTGGGCAAAAAACGCCGGGAAATCACGGAAGAAGGGGCGGCATGTATTGCCAAGCTCTATAAGGATTTTGAAGAAAATGCCTTCTCAAAAATATACCCCAATGCTTACTTTGCGTATTGGCGGGTCGTTCTGGAGGATTCTTCCCGGGTACGGACATATGAAAATATTCCCTTCTTGTGCGTGGAGGAGGAGACGGGACGACTGCTTAAAAACGATATGGAGGCGTATTTTGCCTCTGAAATCAAGCCTTATCGTCCGCAAGCCCGCTTGCTTGCCTCAGCCCTTAAAGTGGGATATGAGATTAATTTTCCTAAGCTGTTTTACCAGCGGCAAGAGTACGGCGAGTTGAATACCTGGCTCCAGATTTTTGCCGAAAAGAATCCCTATCTGCTTCAGGATCTTCAAGAACTAAAAAACTGGGTGGAAAACCCCAGGCCTTATGATACCACCCGGGCTTTGAAAAATCATATCGTGTCAGAAATACCAGCCCATTGGGAATTTAAAAAATTAAAGTATGGCTTAGATTTTACGACGGGCTTTACCCCACCTACCCAAAACCGGGCATATTATGGCGGGGACATCACCTGGGTGACGATTGCCGATATGCAGGGACGGACTGTCTGTGATTCGGAAACTAAAATACGTGCCCAAGCCATCCGGGACTTTAAACCCAAGCTCACGCAAAAAGGCTCTTTGTTGTTCAGCTTTAAACTGAGCGTGGGCAAGGTGGCACTGGCGGGAAAGGCGTGTTACACCAACGAAGCGATTATGTCCATCCCCCCGCGGGAGGGGCTTGATTTGCGGTATTTTTATTATAGCCTGCCCGAGCAACTCCTTTATAATGCCCATGAAAATATTTACGGGGCCAAAATTTTAAACCAAGAGACGATTCGGAATGCGTATTTGACATTTCCTCCCTACGAGGAGCAAGTACGCATCGCTGATTTTTTGGATAGGCAATCCCAGGCTATTGAAGCAGCCTACACCTCCGCCGAGCTTATTTTTGGCAAAGTGGACCGGGCAAGTGGTGCACTGCATGCTTTTTGGAATGCTTTGGTGCATGCGGTGGTGGGGGGGGAGATGCGGGTTTGAGGGGATATGCGGGCCTACGCCCAAAGTTCCTGAAACTCGTAAAAGTCTACGACCTAACAGGATAGGCATTGCGCATGTGTTTTTTAATAGTTCAACATACAATTTTTTCTAAACAGCTGATACATACTCAAACCATGAAGCCCAAAAACATCGTTTTCATCGCTCAAAGCCTAGACGGATACATCGCAGGCAAAAAGGGAGAACTAGACTGGCTAGACGCCATCTCCAATCCGGAGAATCAAGATATGGGCTTTAAGGCCCTCATGGAAGAAGTGGATGCCCTCGTGATGGGGCGCAACACCTTCGAGACCGTGCTCGGCTTTGGGGGAGAATGGCCCTACCCCAAGCCTGTGTTTGTGTTGAGTAATAGTTTGAAAGAAATGCCCCAGGCTTACCAGGATAAGGCTTTTCTCCTAGCGGGCGAACCCAAGCAAATCTTAGAAAGCATTCACGAAAAAAACTACTTCACCCTCTACATAGATGGGGGGAGGACGATTCAAGCATTTTTAGAATACGATTTGATTGATGAATTGCGAATCAGCACGATCCCTATCCTTTTGGGAGGGGGCTTTTCCTTATTTGGAGACCTCACCAGCCCCTTGTCCTTTGAATTGGTGAAGTCGGAGGTGTTTTTGGGGCAAATTGGGCAAAATCACTACCGCCGGGTGAAGGGATAGGCTGGGCAACCTCGTTTGCACCGGGGACCTACCTCAAACATCCTTCGCTCTTGATAGCTTATATGCTCGTATCCTCACTCGGCAATGTTACCTCGGTATAGTCTTTGTTAGCTAATATTTAGTACATTTGCTAAAAAAATAAGTCATCATGCGTTATTTTAAAGCTAATTTAGAGAAGGGCTCGCCTGCTTCCAGTCAAGGAGAAGTCATAGCTTCCGGAGGCTTCCCTTCCCCAGCCCAAGATTACGAAGAGGAGCGCCTGGACCTGGGGCGGCGCCTGGTGAAAAACCCGGAGGCGACTTTTTTTGCCTACATGGATGGTGATGCCATGCAAGGAGCGGGCATTTTTGAGGGAGATATGCTGGTGATCGATAAATCCTTAAGGCCTCATTCCCAGGATATTGTAGTAGCCGTAGTAGACGGTGAAAGCCTGGTGCGCCGGCTTATCCAAAGCCCAAACGCTTGCTGGCTGCGCCCGGAAAATCCTAAATACCCCGAGATGGCTATTCAGGCCCATACCGAATTTAGAGTGTGGGGAGTGGTGAGTAGTGTGGTCCGAATGCTACGATAATATGTTTGCCCTCGCCGACTGCAATAGTTTTTATGCCTCCTGTGAGCGGGTGTTTCGCCCGCACTTACAAGGCAAACCTGTAGTGGTGCTCTCCAACAACGACGGGTGTGTGATTGCCCGGAGCGCCGAAGCCAAGCCTTTTGTGGAGATGGGTGCTCCTTACTTTAAGGTCAAGGATGTCTTAGACAAGCACCAAATTGAAGCTTTTTCTTCCAATTATACCCTCTACGCCGATATGTCCCGCCGGGTGATGCAAACCATGATGCGCTACATCCCCCAAGTAGAAGTCTACTCCATCGACGAAGCTTTTCTCGACTTGCGGGCCCTAGACCGCGACTTGCATGTTTTTATGGAAGAGCTCCGCGAGGTGGTGTGGCAGTGGACCGACATCCCCCTCAGTATTGGGGTAGGCCCCACCAAAACGCTGGCCAAGATAGCCAATCGCTACGCCAAAAAACAAGGAGAAAACGTATGGATGGCCGAAAAAGAAGCCGATATCCGAGTGGCCCTAGAAGCCTTGGATGTTTCCGAAGTCTGGGGAATAGGCGGCCGCAATGCCAAAAAACTCCGGGTCCGGGGCATCGAGACGGCCTGGGACCTGCGCAATGCCCCCGAACCTTGGATTTTGAAAAACTTCACCATTACCGGCCTACGTACCGTTCGCGAGTTGAAGGGCGAACCCTGCATTCCCTTAGAATTGGCCATTCCCCCCAAAAAGGGAGTGATTGTTTCCCGTTCTTTCCGCCAGCCTATCCAAGAGCTCGAAGACCTGAAGGTAAAAGTGGCCAATTACGCCTCGGTAGCCGGCGAAAAACTACGCAAGCAGGGCTCCCAAGCGGGTATGATCCAGGTTTTTTTGCGGACCAATAGTTTTCAAAAACGCGATGCCCAATACCGCAACAGCCACGTACTTTCTTTCCCCGAAGCCACCAACTATACACCCGACCTGGTTCATTATGCCCTCCAAGCCCTGGAAGCCATGTACCGCACGGGGTATCGCTACAAAAAAGCCGGGGTCATGCTGAGTGGCATCATACCAGCCGGCTCTCACAACGGACACCTATTTCAGGGAAAATCCGAAAAAACCCGGGAAAAACAAGACAAAGTCAGCAAGGTGATGGACCAGCTCAATCAACGCTTGGGCCGGAAAGCCCTCATGGTAGGCAAGGCCAATTTTGATGCCTTTCGAGAACAACAAAGCATTTTATCCAAGCGCTACACCACTTCCTGGGAGGAGCTCTGGCGTATCGGCTAATAGGTTTAGATCTTGGGGCTTCCCCGCGCCAAAAAAGTGACTAGCACTATGAACATGACTGCCCGCGCGGGTCGGGCTCTCGCTACTCGCCGGCCCCCGCCCAAACCAGCGACGGGCTCAAACAGGCCGCTCCATCCCTAAGCCATTTTCTCTAGAGAAGAGAGCCGAAATGTTGGAATACTTGTGTCTCCCACGTCTAGTCTTAGCATATCGATGAGACTTCTGTGACTCAAGCTTTTATAAGAAGATAGACTTTAAAATAAATGTATCAAGCATGACTCAAGCCCGAATACGAATCTTCCCCAAAGACTCACAACGCTCAATATTCTTTTGGGTGCCACTTTTACGTTTTTCGTCCGAGTTAAAGTCGGTGGCTATAAAGTGGGTACAGGCATCTATGGCAGACTGGTCTCGGGAGGCATCGTCTTCAAAACTGCCCGCCAGCTTCCACTGACTTACCTGGGTTTTAAACATATCGGGCAAGTAGCGGGGCCTTTCACCAATATGAAACACGGTGACATTTTTAGATTCTGATTTCAAGTATTCCATCACTAAAGTATCCGTTCCTCTAAAATCGCAGACCAGGAACTCCACTTCGGGTGCTTCGGCCAGCAATCGCTGGATGGGTTTTAGGTAAAGTTCTTCAAAGTCGGCAAAACGGATATTGCCATTGCCAAATAGGTAGACCTTCATAGGTGTCGACTTGGGTAGGTAAACGTAAAAGAATTCTGCTTATCTCGATTTGTAGCGCATAAGAGAATTAAATCCCTGTAAACTTGCATGTATAGCAGATTGCAAACCGACCCGTAATCCGGGCTTACAAATCCCAAATAGCAGAGAAGCAATTTACAGATTTCCTAGTTGTTTCTCCGCAAGTTGCCTCCTTGTGGGAGCCTAGTTATGCTGAAAACCAAGCTATCGCATCCGCTTCGGAATCAAAATATTGAAAGTGATTTTGTTTTAAGTTGGCTTCCTCAACGGTTTGTTCGGTAGACAATTCGGCAATGAAATCTTCGGGTAGGATCGAGGCAAATTTTTTGACTTTTACTTCAAAACAAGCCTTCTTTAAGGTTTGGGCCACCCAAGTTTGCTCATCTATTTTGTAGGTATACTTATTATCACGGTCGTTGGCGAGATAATATTTGGGCTTTTTTAACCTAATCAACTCGGATACTTTTTCCACTTCTTGGTACATTTCGGCCTCGTTCATACTTTCAGTTTCTGGGAGCCAAGTAGAAATGATAATGCTCTCCGATTCAAGAAATTTAACCGAGAAAAAACGGGTTTTGTGTAGTGTTTCCATCTGTGATAGGAATGTAGTGTACAAGCACTAACGACGGACTTAAAGTAGGGTTTAGCGTGTTTTTTGGCTAATCCGCTCACTTGTAGGTTTCCTCTTTTTTTACTATTTTTCTTTACAGATATCCTTGGATTAAGCTTTCCTAGTATACCTCTCGAGCTAAATAATACAGCTTTTAGGAAAGCTAACAGAGGGAGGGGCTCCGGTTTCTATTAGTTCATGATCACACTATTTATTCTAATAATTCAGAGCGAGAACGGTTTTTTCAACTATTTTCCTGCCTACCTCCTTGGAAGCAGTTTCTTCCATATAGTCAGATAATAAGCTTAAGCAGGTTTCAACATCTTTTTTGGGTAAGATGTCTCACCTGGCGTAATATAGTGCATCATTTCTTCCTTGAGTCTTTAACAGATTTCCTTAATATCCGAATTCTTTTTTAAGGCCATTTTATTTTCCGTGATGATTTGGTTCTCCATTTTGTCTTGGCTGCCCCCCTTGCAGCGCTAAGCCTAGCCTCAAATACAGGCACTATTTAGATAAAAATGCTCGAATATCCTGGGACAGTTGTATAAAATCGGCTTCGTGGGTATACATCATATGGCCTGCTTCGTAATAGGTCATCGTAATGCGGTCTCTTTGTATTCCATTGCGGGAAAAAGTATACTCTGCATCAAAAAAAGGACAAATCAAGTCATAGTAACCGCTAGCTACCATCACTTTCATATCTGTGTTTCTTCTCATGGTCTCGGCCAATTTGCGAGCCACATTGACGGGTGCTGGTTCCCATCCTTCTCCTTTAGGCACAGGCCTCCAATTCCAAATAGTATAGATTTGGCTATTGGAGGTTTTGTAAGGCCGGTCCATTTTCACAAGAAGTTGGGAAGCAAAATAGTAATTTAAGGCGGCAGTATATGCCGCCGAAATTTGATAACTGGAGGGGTCACCAAGGTGGGGGCCATCGGATAGTTTATCTACTTCATGGCCCATAAAACGCCCATCTAACCTGCCAAGGGCTAAGCCCTGATCGGCCAGAAGTTCTTTTTGAAATCTAGGCATGAGGACCCTCAGGTTTGACTTTAAAATATATTGCTTGCTTAAGCCAGTAAAATAACTCATCCTCTCCGCTACTTCATTTTTTTCCTCCTCCTTTACAAATGAGCCTTTATAAAGTACGGGAGCATAGGTGTTGTATGTAAAATCTCTACATTCCTCCACAAATGCTTCCAGGGTTTTTCCTGGACCAGCTTTTTTATGATACCAAGCCGTAGCGGCCATACTGGGTAGGTAAGTAAGGTAAGACGTAATGTTGTCATGCACAGACGTAGATCCAGCATAATCTAGAGCTTGAGAAATTAAAATCAGACCATTTAAAGCCATATTTTGTCCGCCTCCTTCCAAGGTATTGGCTACGGCAACAGCTCTCGTTGTTCCAAAACTTTCCCCGGCAATATACTTTGGAGAAAACCAACGGTTATTCTCAGTGGTCCATTGCCTGATAAAGCTAGCTATTGATCTCGCATCTTCGTTCAGGCCCCAATAATCTTCCACCTTACCTTTGCCAATCACCTGGCTATATCCGGTGCCGACAGGGTCAATAAATACAAAATCAGTTAAATCAAACAAGGACTGGTTGTTTTGTACCAAGTTATAAGGGGCCGCTCCGTCATCTTCTTTGGCATCGCTATCGACTTTAACTACTTGAGGGCCAAACATGCCCATATGGAGCCACATGGATGCAGATCCCGGACCTCCATTAAAGACAAAAGTCACGGGGCGGGTCCGGGAGTCTTGAATTCCTTTTTGAACATAGGCTACAGACCATATAGAGGCAAGCGCTTCGCCGGACTTATCCTTCAAATAGGTTTCTGAGGCAATCGCTGTATAGCTAATGGTTTTGCCACCGCTACGTATTTCGTGACTGGTAACAAATGATTCTGGCTCAGGTAGAGGTTTAGCGGGGGCTTTGGTTTCCTGGCCGGCTACATAGGAAATGCAAGTCAGCCACAGAATCACGGCATAGCTATATTTTTTGTAGAGTGTAAACATGTTAGTATATAGGATGATACTGTTTAAAAACGTATAAAAAAGGCAAAATACATTTTCCTTTTCGTAGGCCTTGAAAATATAATCATCCTTGGTAACAAATCAATTGAAAGCAAATGATTATCTGCAAGACTTAGGAGAAATGAGAATATGTATGGGCTTTGGCAGGCGTTTCTTTTTAGCCAGCGTGTCCAAGCGCTTGGCCCTAAGTCATGAGTAAAGGAGCCTCTTCTGGCAAAAATCTTGGGTAAAACACAGGGCCTTTTTTCATACTCTCCTTCTGGGTATCAGGCAAGGGAGGAGTTTTATAGGCTAAACGAGAGGGCACTCTCGACGGAGCTAGATACCAGGACCGCGGCGCTTAATCTGAGGCTCGATGAGGGGTAATTACAGAAAAAGTTTACCGACTTAGCCAGTAAAATAAAAGGAGAAGGGGCTTGCCCGCGCCAAGGAAGGATGAATTCGCTTGAAAATTTATACCGGCGCGGGCCGGGCTTTCGCTACTCGCCTGCCGCCCGCCAGGCCCTTTCGGGCTCAGACAGGCCGCTCTATCCCTAAGCCAGCCGTAAATAAAGGGTCAAAAATGTGCTCATATTAGACGTATTACAGGCACTCACAAAGGACTTTTTTAATCAAAAACATCTCCTCATTCCAGAAAAAGCCTGAGGCCTTGGGGAGGGATTTGTCTGGAATATACTCCCAAAGACTGCCCTGAACCGGAGATCCCAGATGTTTTTCCCAAATCTGCTCTAAAAAAGTTCCGGCACAACGAACAGTTTTCGTTTTTCTGATACCAAAAGACTGATTAAGGCACTAGCTATTTCTTCAAAAAATCGGGCTAAAGCTATCCATGTATTAGTAGTCTGAAGTTTAAGTAAAATTTAAAATTCCTGGTTTTTCACGTAATAATTGGTGTAGGAAGCTTAGGGATGGAGCGCATGTTTGAGCCCGCCGCTGGTTTGCGCGGGGGCCGGCGAGTAGCGAGAGCCCGACCCGCGTTGGCAGATAAAAACTATGGGTGCCCTAAGTACATAGCGCGGGGAAGCCCCTAGACTATATCTGGCAGAGCTTTTTTAAGTAAGAATGCAGAAAAATGAGCCAGCGGTCTAGTTTAAAACCGCTTTTAAGGTAAGGTAAAAGCTGCGTCCGGCCGCTGGGATGATTCCGGGCCCAGGATAACTTTCGGCCCTCCGGGTAAAGTAAATTTCATCGGTGAGGTTATTTACCCCCCCTTCAAATTCCATAAATTTCCATCGGTAGCGCATGGAGAAATCCATGACGTGGTAGCTCGGTACGGTACCACTCACCGCTCCGGCCACTGGCACATCGCCCGCATTGGTGGCATCGGTGTATTGCTCACTAAGGTAGGAAATGAGATAAGTAGCCTGTAGATTTTTATACCGAAAGCTCAAGCCGGAGCGGAGCATAATGCTGGGCACATACTCCACCCGATTGCCATCAATATCCCCTTCGGCCGCCCGGCTGGAATTATTGAGGTAGCGGGCATCAATCCAAGAAAAATTGGTAAATAAGGAAAGCGAACGGTCGGAAACATCGCTGATGAACCATTTCCATAAGTCTAACTCGGCAAAGGCCTCAAGGCCGTAGTGCTCGGAGTCACCGACATTGGTTTGCGAACGTTGGTCGAGAAAGAGGGGAGGTTGGTTTTCTAGGTTGATAAAACCGATGCGGTCATTATAGCGAAGATAAAAAAGGCTGACATCAAAGTTGAGGAGGCCTTTGTACATGCCACGGGCTCCTAGGTCTAAGTTGTATCCTTCTTCATCCCGGATGGTACTATCCAACTGGAAGTTGCTGTTTTCTACCCGAAGACTGCTGAAGGTGACCGAACGATAGTTTTCGGAGAAATTGGCGTAAAACTCGATATCGGAGTCTAGTTTGTAGCTAAGGCCCAGCCCGAAGAGTGGAAAGCTACGCTTGACATCGGTTTCTTCGGGAACTTGATTGGAGACAATAATTTCCCCCGCCCGGTTACGCACGATCTGGTTGTAAAACCCTTCAGATTTGGTACGGATATGTTCTACCCGAAAACCTGGGGTAATGCTAAATTTTTCACTGAGGTTAAAAATGTGCTCAGCAAAGAAGGCATAGTTGCGGCTGGGGAAGTCATAATCGGAGACTTCCAAGTTGTCGGGATTGAGAAATTCAAAGTCGGCCCCAAAACCGTCATTGGCATCTCCCTGGCGCTTGGCCGTAAAGCCGCGGTAATAGCGAAAACCGAGTAGTAAGACTTGAGGCTGCCCTTTGATGTTGTAGCGGTGGAGGAGCCGGGTTTCATTGCCAAAATTTCGGTAATCGTCTTCAATGAGGGTACGATTGCCCAATAGATCGATGCGGTCGATGCGTTCCAGGTTACCTAGGGCATCTCGCCCGGAAAGAAGTCCGAAATTACGCATGTTCAACTGCGTGCGATCGCTGATATGGTAGTCCAAATTCAGGGAGAAGAGATTCCAATCTACCCGAAACCAATTGCGTTGACGTTTGGATTCTCGGGGATTTCCGTTGCGAAATTCTTGGTCGGTTAAGCCGCCAGGTTGTTGGCTTACGTAATTCATCCCGGTGTAATCAAGAGTAAGTCGTAAGCGAGGGCTAATTTCATAACCCAATCGCATATAGCCATTGTGTAGGTCAAAGCCGGAATTATGTCGCCAGCAGTTGCCTTCTTTGTACTGGTAAAAGGCGTAGTAGGAAAACTTACCTAGGGTACCGCCTACGCTATTAAAGGAGTTTAGAAAACCAAATGAGCCATAGGTCAACTCCGTACGAAACTCTAAGGGTTTGTCTTCGGGGGCATCTTTGAGTACGAAGTTCAGCATCCCGCCAAACTGAGTTCCGTATTGAAGGGAAGCTGCGCCCCGGACGATCTCAATCCGTTCTACCGCTTGCATCGGCGGGGTGTAGTAACTTTCTGGGTATCCCAAAGCATCGGCACTCATATCGTAGCCGTTTTGTCGGGTATTAAAATTGGAGGTACGGCTGGGGCCTAGGCCCCGGGCGGCGATGTCCAGTTGGAGGCCAGCACAGTCGCTTTCCCAGATATTGAGCCCGGGTACTTTGGCAAAAATTTGACGGGGGTTGTTGGTCGATTTATTGGCGGTGATCTCATCCAGGAGGATAACCTCGGTTTTTTTAGCTTCGTAAATGCCAAAACCTTCCACACTATTGAGCCGGCCTACCCCCCCTAAGGTACCCGTGTTGGCAGCTTCTACCGAGATGGCTTGTAAGGTATCTTGCAGCGGGGCTAAATTTACATGGAGCGTATTAGCCCCAGGTTTGATTTTTTGTTTGAGCTGCTGCGTACGGAAGCCATAGGCAAATATGGAAATGGTGTAAGAGCCCTGGGCCAAATCATTAATTTCAAAATACCCCTGGGCATCACTCGAGCTAAACTGACGCCCTCCCTCGATAATTACGCGTGCTCCGGGAATCCCTTCCTGACTCTCAGAAGAACGAATGAGGCCACTGAGGCGGGCATTTTGGGCCAAAAGAAAGCTGGGGAGCAGGCTTATGAGCAAGAGGGAGAGGAAAGGTCGCACGAGATAAATAATTTTTATTTATACTTAGTCAAAATAAACACATCGTAAATTTACGTCCTTTTCTCTCGAAGGACAACCCATGAAGCGGGTTTTCACTAAAAAAAACTGGGCAGTTGGGAGTGGGGGAGAATCCAATCTTTATGGGCCCAACCGTGGGATTTTTGCGTGAGATTTACCCGAGGATCTATCAAGAGCTCACTGGGCCTTCCGTTGAGGGTAACGTAGACTTCGGCGCGCACTTCGGGCGCACAAAGTCCTTGCTGGGCATAATGTTCTCCCAGAAAATGGGCAAATTGGAGGATCATATCGGGCTGCATCGCCATCTGTTTTTCCTGATGGGCATTGAGAAACTCCGAATTGACTACCACTCCCTCACGGCCCGTGCAGGTATCTTTGACATAAAAAGTGGCAGTACCCGCCTTTTCCATCAACATAACCCGCCAAGAAAAGCGATACGCTTCCTCCGTCCAGAAAAAATTGCCCGGATACAAGACGTAGCGCCAAGGAAATAGTAGCTGGATGAAAATAAAGACCAGGAAAAAACCTGGGAGCATGCGATTGGAAAAAGACCTTCTTGGGCGAGGAGTGCTCGGCTCAGCTCTTAGGCCCTTTCCTACATAGTCTAAGACCTGTTGGTGCAGCTTCGTAGGGAAAAAAACTAAACTCAACATGATCATCACCAAAGGAAAAACCCCTATCTGAAACAAGAGCCCGGTCATGGTGTGAAAGCCGATCACGGCCAGATACGCCCAAACCCGGGTTGGGCGGTAAAGTAGCAAAAAAGGAATGAAAAGATCATACAACATCCCGCCCCAGCTAAAAAGATAGGAGGTCATTTTATAGCGGAAAATAAAACCAATCCAAGGGAGGTTGGCCTTAGCAGGTAACCATATTTTGAGGGGCAAAGCCAGCACCAGCCAATCGTAGCTTATCTTGGCCATACCAGCGTAGATATAGACAATGGCCAGCTGCAGTCGGAAAACCCCGAGCATCCAACGTGGGATATGACTGAGCTGTAGTTTTGGTTGGCGCCAGACATCCCAGGAATAAGCCCGATGGGCCGGAACCCAGACCAGCATAAAACTAACTAAGCTAACAAAGTAGTAATGGTTGAGATAATAGGTCTTGTCGAGGAGTTCTACGTAGGTAAAGAGGATAAAAAAGACACTACTAGCTAGGCGGTAATAAGCTCCTAAAATAATCAGAAGTGAGGCCAGGGCCATCAAGCCAAACACCAGATACATCCCTTCTACTTGTAAGGGTTTAACCCAGTCAAAACCATAATAGCTAAAATGCACGATCGGCTGAGTGTATTGATTCTCGATCCAACCCAAAGCCATAAAGCGAAGCGTGCTAAATACCATGGTCAGGCCAAATAAGATCCGAAACGTAACGAGGCCCGCAATAGAAACCGGCTCCTCAAAATAAGATTTCCAGGATTGGATAGGCATCTGAGAAGCCGGATTGGGTAGCATAGTGATAATTAAGGGAGAATTAATCTCCGTCGCCGCTATTAAAGGTGATACTCAGGCCTAGCAGAGAAGCCATATCGCTTTTGAAAAAACGGGTGAGTTTTTGTAGTTCGGTATGGAGTGTCTCAACCGCGGTAATATTTTGGCTAATATTTTGCGAAAGGGACAAATCTGGAACGGCACTTAAAGCAGCTCTTGCGGCCGTCAATTGGGCCTCGGTAGCACTCACCAAGGCGGGGCCTCCCTCCACCGAATTGAGATATTCTACAAAGCCAAGACCATCCTGACCGCTACTAGATCGGCCTCGCCAAATGTTTTCAATGGTATTCAAATGTGCTTCAATGGCTTCAAGAGATTTAGCACTATACAAAGCTTCTACTTGCTCCGGTTCGGCTTGGGTTTGTCCGGGGCGTTTTCCGGCGGGTAGCCCCACTTTGAAATTTTTTAAACTTTCAAAACCTGAGGCAAAATTATTAAAGAGGATGGTGGTAGAGCTACCCACGTCGGTACCAGTTTGGCTCACAAAGGAGCTCGAGAAGGTAGCCCATTCGGTGTTTACATCCTGGACGGTACTTACCAGGTTTTCTGAAAGCGTTTGCAAATACGTACCCCGAGCGGCCGAGTTTGTAAATTGAGTTACGACCGCCGCATCATCGCTGGTACCAAAAAGTAAATACTCAATAGCCAAAAACCCGCGGATATCCAGGGCAAAGCTGCTGTTCAAATCAAAACTAGGGTCGGTAATGTTTGCCTCAATATTAGCGGTATTGACCGGAAAGGTGCCCAATAAAACCTCCAAGGTTCCTAAACTACGGTCACCCGGGCCAAAATTATAGGAGTTTGCCGATTGCCAAGTCATAAAAGCGCTTTCCCATTGGCTTTGGGCAGCATCTAAGGTGTTGGTACTAGGGCTTTGTACGAAGGCATCCAAGGATTGGTCTAGTAAGCCTACTTGGGTTTCTAAGCTTTGAAAACCGGGCACAATAAGATTATCAGCCATGTTTTCCAGCATTTCGCCTTGGTTGAACGTATCGCTAGGGTCCTGTCCGCTGCCAGAATCAGAACAAGAACCCAAAACCAAGCAAATGCTCAATAAAACAAAGAGTGATACGGATGTTTTCATGGGGAGATTGCGCTTGTATGTGAAATTGAAAGAAGAGAGTAAACAATTAAAATATGACTTGTGTAAATGATTTGTTTGAAGTCTTATCCAGTTTTTTACTCTCGTTCTTTATTTATTTAAAGACTTTATATTCGTAACAAACTAGTTATTGACAAAGAAGCCATTTACTTCGGCTTCGCTGAAGCCATAAACACTCTGGATCAAGTCAATGGCACTGTCAAAGTTAGTCAATAAGCTTGCGTCGTTTGTGAATTGATAGGAATCTGGAGCGGCATCCGGATCTACCAGTAAAAAGGCTAGGATGTCCAAGATTTGGGTATCGGTGATTTGCTTATCACTAAGTTCCAGCCAGCCAAACGTAAAACCAACAGCCTCACTGTACGAGTGCAAGGCATTGCCTAATAAGGTTCTTTGGGCTACCGAATCGGCCTCCTGAGCCGCACTTGCCAATTTACTTTGAGCATCATTACAGTAATAGATTACGGTGGCAAAGTTGCTTTTTTCCCAGTTTAACTTAAACTCATTCAAAACAGAGTCGGTCACGGTTTGGAAAGTACTGCCTTCTTCCAAAGCCGCTTTGGCAATGATCAAATTGTTTCGGATGTCATAGTATAATCCAGTACCTGCCGTATTGTTGGAGCGGCGCTCGGCATATTCGGCCGCAAAATCATCGGGGAAGTTAGGGTCCGAATCATCCCCGGGGAATGTGGGGTGGGCCCCAAAAATTTCTACCAGCTTGTCGATATCGTTGGCGCTCAGGGTAGCATTGTTAATTACCGTCAAGGCGTGATTATACAAAGCAGCTCCTTGTAGGCCTTTATCTATAAGTTGTTCGTACTCCATGCCATTTTCGTCTAAGAGACGGGTACCTAGGATTCCGCCTTCGCCAGAAGGGGCATTCTCTAAGTCAAAAGGGAGTCCTGAATTGGCGGCATTGCGTACCTCAGTAAGCCAAGCACTCACCCGGCTAGCATAAGTACCCAAGGTCACTGCTTGGAGATTACTCGGAAAAGTAATGGGGCCATTCGAAAAAATACTGTCGATGGCGGCTGCCTCTATGGCATTGAGGTCGGTGCGTAATTGAGCAAGTTCGGTTCGTACCGTACGCTCGGCTGTGACATTGGCATCGAAGTTGGCACTTTCGTAAGTAGCCGGAACGCTTAAGGTAGGGGTAGCCGGATCGTTATCATCACTGCAGGCACCAAGAACGGCTACTACAAGTAGCCAAATAAATCGACTATACGAGATCTTTTTCATAAATAGTTAAAAGTGATAGGTACATTAGATTTAATTGTATTTAGATTAAGTCTAAATAAGTATAACGCTAAACTAATAGCCTCTCACAAAAATTGCAAATCGTTTTCCAGTATTTTTTTTAGAAGAGCTTCCAGCTAAGGAGGATTTTGGGAGAATTCAGTATTTCTACAGATTTGCTTTTTATATTTGCGAGGTTAAAAAAATTACCTGCTAATCCTCTCGTACATAATCAAAGTTTGTCCCCCATCATTTTTCCAAAAATGTAATGTAAAGCCCTTGGGGGATACAACTTTCCTAATAACCTTATTGCTTCCAAGTTTAAAAAGAAAGTATCATGAAAAAACTCCTATGCACCTTTTTAGGACTTAGCCTCAGCCTCAGTTTGGTTTTTGCCGGAGGAAACGATCCCTCTCTAAAAGAAGGCTTTACCCAAGGCAATCCGCAAATCCAGTCAATCAACTCATTAGCCTTTGGCCCGGAGGGCATCCTTTTTATGGGAGATTCTCAAAAGGGAGAGATAATCGCCCTAGATACCCAAGATGAAAAAGCCGGCCAAGCTCCAGAAAGTATTTCTTTGAAAAGAGTAGATGTATTGATGGCATCTTTACTGGGCTTGCAAGCCGATGAAATCACGATTCAGGACATGGCCGTAAACCCCCTGTCCCAGATGATTTATTTTGCCGTTCAAACGCCCGAAGGTGCACCCGTTTTGTTGCGCACGGCGGGAAAAACTTTTGAAGTGTTTGATCTAGAAGATGTATCTTACTCCAAAATTTCTCTGGAGAAAGCCATCGCCGCCGACGCCAAAGACCGCCGGGGACGCCCTCTACGTAAGTGGGCTATTTCAGACCTAGCCTACAAAAATGGGAAAGTCTACGTTTCGGGATTATCCAATGAGGAGTTTAGTTCTACCTTCCGGAGCATTTCCTTCCCGTTTACAGAAAAGCAAAACTACGCTGCCTTGGAAATTTACCACGCAGCCCACGGACGCTATGAGACCTACGCCCCAATTAAAACTTTTTTGCCTTACACCATGGCCGGCAAAGAATACTTGGTAGCGAGTTATACGTGTACCCCCTTGGTGATCTTCCCGATCGATCAATTAAAAAATGGAGAGCTTAACCGGGGAAAAACCGTAGCCGAATTAGGCAACCGCAATACCCCGCTTGATATCATTAGCTATACGAAAGAAGGAAAAGAATACCTGCTTATGGCCAATTCCAGCCGCAGCTTGATGAAAATAGATCCGGAAAAAGTTTCTAATTTCCAGGATTTTTTGACCCAGCCCGTAAGCGAATCTTCGGCCACGGCCGGAGTGGAGTTTATTGCCTTGCCCTATGTCCTTGTACAACAAATGGACAATTTTACCGACGAAAAAGTGTTGCTCTTGCAACGCATGGCCAATGGAGACTTAAACCTCCATACCCCCAATATCCGTCGCCTGTAAGCCTTTGGCGCTATGATTTTATACCGTTTCTCAACCGGAGCCGCCCAGCCATGGCTCCGGTTTTTCTTTTTAGGACTTATCATAGTAGCTTGGGGAGTAGTGTGCCCTGCCCAAGTAAGCTTGGTGTGGCAAAAAGGAGCCCTCCAAGCAGAAAATTTGCCGCTATCGTTTACAGACAGTCTTTCCCAAGACGCCATAGAGCCTGGGCAATTCTTAAAACTATTTCGCCTGGATGCTTCCCGGAGCCTAAGCCCAGGGCAAAACGCTATCTGGGGTTCGTATCAAGTACACGCGGAAAGTTTTGCGTTTTATCCCAAGTTCAAACTCCGCCCCGGAGCTTGGTACCGGGCCCTATGGATCTACCGGGCCGATACACTAGCTTATGATTTTCAACTAGCCCCCGAGGCCAATTCCCTGCCCCCCCCAGTAGCGGCCTTATCCCCCCAACTCGATACCTTGCCCGCCAACTTGCTGAAAATTTACCTCCATTTTAGCCAGCCTATGGCCGAGGGACAAGCCTATCAAAAAGTAGAATTACTCGATGAAAACGGAAAAGTACTGGGCCTCCCCTTCGTGCCCCTGCAACCAGAATTATGGGATGCACCCCACCAAAGGCTTACCTTATGGCTAGACCCCGGCCGGATTAAACGGGGATTGGGCCCCAACCAGGCCTCAGGTAGCCCCCTTAAAACCGGAAAACGCTACACATTTCGGGTCCGGGCCGATTGGAAAGATCAAAAAGGGCAGTTGATGGGGCAGCCTTATGAACATACTTTTTGGGTAGGCCCGGTAGACCGCTTGAGCCCTCAGCCGAAGGCCTGGGAAATTGAAAGCCCCCAAAGCAAAAGCCAAGAGCCCCTTCGCATACGTTTAGGCGAACGTTTGGATGCCGCTTTGTTACAAAAGTGTTTTCAGGTATACACGGCCCAAGGCGATGAAGTGCCAGGTAGCGTCATCCCAGTCCCTTCGCAAGACCAATGGGCATTTCTACCCGACCGGCCTTGGCCCCCGGCTAGCTACGAAATTAGGATTCAAGCCATATTAGAAGATTTGGCCGGCAATAACCTCAACCGTCTCTTTGACCGGGACCTGCAAGAAAACCCGAAGCCTCCACAGAATCAGACGCATTATTCCCTATATTTTGTAGTAAAATAAAAGAACGGGGGGCCTTCGGGGGGCGCTTAGGCAATAATGGGCAAATTCACGTTTTGTACCGCGCCCCCCGACCGGGCTTTCGCTACTCGCTGCCTTTCCCCGCCGGGCCCCCACGAGCTCAAACAGGCCGCTCTATCCCTAGGCCAATTCTACATTTAAATCTTGCTAAAAAACTACCAAGCATCCATTACGCTGGCCGCGACAGTTGACTGATCTTGTCCAGCACAAGGTTTACTGCCCTCTGAGCACTTTCTACGGCTCCGTCCATGTAGCCCGGATGCTGGGCCGCGGTTTCGGAAGAGGCCAAGACCAAATGGCCATTCCATAATTCTTCCCGAAAAAGCTGGTGGCCATTGTGCTGGTGGGGCAATACATTTTGGGCATAGGCCTGGTAGGTGAAGGGCTCTTGACTCCACACTCTTTCCTCATAAGCCAGAAAATCGTGGGCTTGGGGCCCGTAGAAGCGTTCCAACTGGCTTAGTACCCGGGCTTGCCTTTCTTCCTTCCGGGCACTGGCAAAGGCCGAGTTCATAAATCCCTTTAAAGCAAAGCCTTTTCCGGTGGCATCGCTGTGGTCATACATTTCTTGGATGGGGCCCACATTGCTAAAAACCGTCCCGCTAAACTCCGGCTTCCGCCAAAAAGCTTCCCGATATCGTAGGCCGACCTTGATGGATTCTCCCATCCAAGTATGGGTTTTTTCACTGAGTTCCAGTACGTCTTTGGGCAAATCTGGATGAAACTGAAGGCGGCTTTGCATCAAGCGCGGAGGGAGGGTATTGATTACAAAAGAGGCGGCGTGATTGCCCGGGGTCCCCTCCAGTAAAATATGATCTTTCTCGAGATGGAGCGTATGGATCACTTGCCCTTGAAGTACTTGCTGGGGATCCAGGTGGCTGGCTAGGGCCTGGATCAAAGAGCTGCTTCCGCCTTGGATGCGGTAACTGGGCTCGGGGTTGGGAGGGAGCTGGACCAGTTGGGGCGGACTGGTAGAAAAAGGTTCGTATATGGCCCGCTCGTCCATGAATTGTTCCCAGATTTCCAGGCCGAGTTCCTCCAGGAGAGGGATTAGGTGTTGGTGTTTTTGACCCAACCAAGTGGCTCCCATTTCTAAGGAGGCTTTTCCATGGTATAGCGTTTCGATGCGTCCTCCCAAACGGAGGCGTGCTTCCAGGATTCGGGCGGAATATCCCGCTTTTTTGAGAAGATAGGCACTGGTAAGACCACTAAGTCCCCCGCCAAGGATGACAATTCCGGGTTCTGAGTTTTGCATATAAAAAATGAGAAGAAAGGGAATAATCTATATTCTCAACCCGGGTTTACAGGAAAGAGTTTGCTTGATTCGAATGAGGACAGGCTTACATATGTGCTAAGCGCAACTAAAACCAGGCTTAGGGATGGAACGGCATGTTTGAGCTCGTGGAGGCCTAGCGGGGAAAGGCAGCGAGTAGTGAGAGCCCGACCCGCGCGGCGAGGGATGTCCTCGCTGCTTCCTACTTTTAAAGCGCGGGGAAGCCCCTTCATTCTATTTTTATAACTATTTACAGCAAGCGGGCAGAAAAAAAGATGAACGAACCGTTCATCCTTTGTAAGCAAGTGCACTTCCAATTAAAACTCCATTCGATAATTGAGAATGGGGACGAAACCTAATTGTTCATTCAGAATGAGAGCATCTTGCCTCACAGAGTAATCATAGCTAAATACATTGGTCCGTCCAGTAACATTTTGAATGTCCAGCGAAAGAATTGAGGCGACCTTGGGCCGGTTCCACCGGATATTGAGGCGAATATCGAGGCGATAATAGTCAGGAGCTTCGAGGGCATAGCCCCGCTCATAGTCCAAAATAGGAAATCCAGCATCTTGGGAGGCGACCCGGTCATAGTCAAAAAATCGAGGGCCACCATTCCAAATAAAGCGCCCATTGATGCCGAAAGTGCTATTTTTCCCAATTTTAAACTCCTTGCCCAGTAAAAAGTTGGTAACATAATTAAAGTTAAAGCGGGTGTCGCGATTGATCCCATCCCGGGCCTTAAATTTTGATTCAAACCAGGCCCCTGTAAAGAGCATATACCAGCCATCGGTAAAGAACCTTTCTAGGGTCATCTCAATACCGTAGTTTTCGCCAGAACCATCATTGGCGAGGGGTAAGTTGACAAAGCTGCTTTGTATATTGATTACAGAAAAAACCTGGGCCTCGGGGGAGTTAAATCCCACTTGGGCAATGGGTACATCACTCAGGTATTGGTAGTAGGCCTCCAGTTTCATGTGCCAATGTTCCCCAAAAAATTGATCATAGCCCAAGACATAATGATCAGAAAAGGAAAGGGCTAGATTACGATTGGGGGTAGGATTGATAGCCGCACTGTCCAAATTGCGGGCAAAGTATACACTCATAGATTCAATACGGCTGTGACGACCATACCCGGCTGATAAAGAGCTGCGAGGACTTAGGTTCCATTTGAATCCAGCCCGGGGTTCCAAACTGTAGTTGCCATTTAGGCTAAAGTACATGGTATGCAGGCCTAAGTTGAGACTAAGATTTTCTCTTAGGCGTATTTGGCCCTGCAAATAGCCCTGCCAGAGGGAGGTGTTTCCTTCCTCATCTAGGGTAGTGACGGAATTGCCTTGAAAACTTTCTCGCTCGAAGGCTTCATAATCTAAGAAGGCACCGATCACACCCGTCCGGATGCTAAACCTAGAGTTGAACTTATGGTTAAGTTGGAGCTTGCCGCGGAGGGTTTTATTGATAAATGCATCTTCAAATTTATAGGCAATGTCGGCCTCTTCTTCTTCTGAGCCTAAGCGTTGGTAAGAGAAGACCATACCCGTTTCTAGTAAGGTCTCTTTTCCTAAGAAAATGCGATGATTCAGTCCGGCCACTCCCAGGTCGGAACCAAATTGCTCGCTAAAGCCTTCTTCATCGTCATTTTGATCACTTAGCCCACCTAGGCCCCAGATGGAAAAGGTACCCGCTTTTTGAGTGGGTAGGTGTACTTTAAAACTTAAATCTTGGAAGACGGGAATGACATCAAAGGTAGTTATAAGACCAAGACCTTCCAGAATACCAAGCGTAGAATAGCGGTAGTTGATTAAGTAGGAAGCTTTGCCACTATTTTTTTTAAAGGGGCCCTCGGCGGCAAAGTCTAAGCCTAAAAGGCCAGCTTGAAAGGCATATTCGCGTTTAAAGCTATTCCCTCTGCGAAGGGATAGGTCAAAAACCCCTGAGGTCCCATTCCCATATTCGGCGGGGAAAGCCCCTGTAAAAAAATCAGAATTATCTAAGACGTTGACACTGAGAATACTGATGCCTCCGGCTCCCGAATTATCTTCTGAGAAATGATTGGGGTTGGGTACTTCGATGCCTTCAACCCGCCAAAGAATATTGCGAGGAGAGTTGCCACGGATGATGATTTCATTGGTTTCATCGTCGCCTGTGGTTACTCCAGCAAAGGAAAGGGCTACCCGGCTAGGATCATTGATGCTTGCAGCGTAGTTTTTGGCATCCTCTACGGTGAGAGAGCGGGCACTCACGGTAGCTAACTCATTTTTGGGCTTTCCTCTTTCGTTTTCGGCTGTGATCACAATATCTTCTAATGTTTCAAAAGATTCTCGCATTTGAATGGTGAGCACATTTTCCTTGGCAGAATTAACCAAGACTTCGGATAAAGTGACTTCCTCGTAGCCAATGACGGTAATTTTGAGGGTATGGCGCCCAATGGGCACATCGGGAATTACGAAGTTTCCATCCACATCAGAGGAGGAACCACGGAGCGGATTAGTGCCTACCACCACTACGTTGGCTCCTATGACAGGCGCCTTGTTGATTTCGTCAATCACTTGCCCGCGAATAGTCTGGACTAAATTTTGGGAGAAGGCGGGACAGGTGGAAAATAAAATAAGGAGCACAAGGGCTATGTTTCTAAAATGGTTAATTGGTTGGGATTGCATCGTTAAGAGATTAAAAATAGGTTTGGCTTATATATTTTTTTTCAATGACCCAAGCAGGCTTAAAAGGGTTGCTCAACCAAATTTGCTTTGGGGGCTATGGGCTGTTAAGGCCCTGTTAAGGCTGTAATTCATAAAATAGCAGGCTCACTTAATCTCATGGCTCATTTCTGAAAAGAGCTTCAAAACGTAGCAAGTGTAGGAATCTTGAGCAAAATCCTGATTTTGAATTGAGCAGGATATTGTAAAAACCCGTAAAAACTCAAAAAAACGTGAAAAAATGCTGCTTAATGTATTCCGGCGCACCCTGGGGAAGGGTAGTTTTGACATAGTGCTTATCTTTTATATTCTAGGTTTTACCCTCCTCGAAGATGACCCGGCAGATGTGTTGATTTATGGGGTGATGGAGGGGATAACTATGTTTGCTATGGGTTTGCTCTTGGCGTTGATCCAAGTACGGAGTCTTGGAAAGTTTTTTTTGGTATTATTGGTCTTTGGGATTTTGTTGATACCCATTGCCTTCTGTTTGCTGACCCCCATGCTGTTTGTGTTTGCCTTAAATGATCCCGAATTCGGATATTTTTTTAGTCAAAAAGCCAAGAATTTGGAAATTTATTTGAATAACACCAACAATTTTATGTCATTACTGATCTTCCCCTATGCTGTGTATGGTAGGAGTGGACTTATTTTTTGCGCGGGGGTTGCTTTATCGTATTTGTTGAAGGAATACAAAGATTTTCGGGTTTTTGATGATACCTACATGCCCCGGGTGCTGCCTTTTAGTGGCATTATGGCGATCTCTTTTTTGATTTGTGCCTTACCGGCATTTATCCTGGGAGCGATCATTCCAAACTCTTTTCCTTTTTTTCTAATAGGGTTTATGCGCCTCACTACCGAATATTGTAGGGGAGAAGACCAGATTGCCGGTTTGGATTACGGGCGGGCCAAGTCCTCTCCCAGTACGGGTTAATTGCTTTGGTTTTCTTTTTTGTAGACGTGATCGTTTTTCACAACTCCTTTAGAAAATACCTTACGGATGCTCATACGGAGGGCACTATCGGCTTGTAAGACCAAATCGCGGAGCTTTTGCCCCGGACGGCCCCTAAAACTGGTCACGTGAAACTTGGAATTTTCGCGTAGGGGAACTTCTGAGAAGTAATAATTGGAAACGCAGCAGCGGGCATCGGTGGGGTGGCTTACCGGGCTCACCGAATGCCAAGAGTGATTATGGGTGGCCATCACCACCAAGCGGTTAAATTTACTATGAACGGTAATTTGAGGCTTATTCACACCTTGGGGCCAAAGTTCTAAGTTGCCTCCAAATTCCTGTTTCCATTCGGGCGTTACGTAGTAGAGTAGGTTCAAAACCCGCCATCTTTCCCGGAAGTTATCGTGGGAATTATCCAGATGAGGATTTAAAAATTGCTTGGGGCCCATAAGGGAAATTCCCCCGGCGTAGAGGGTCTCATCGGGATGAATGGATTCAATTTCGCATAATTCGCCCACCAAATGTACAATCCGAGAGTCTTGGAAAGCATAGACAATCTCTTCTAGAATAGGATTGTACTGATCCATTTGGGCGGCAATGTATTTAAACTCGCGTAAGCTTTTACGCATACGCATGGTATTAGGGTCGGGAAAGGCGCGATAAATTTCTAGGGCAAGGTCTTCAGGAAGTAAGTCATCTATGAAAAAATGGCCAATACGGGAGCGGGACTGGGCATAATCACTCCGGATTTTGTCTTGGACCGACTCTATTTTATGCAAGATTATATCGGCAAGTTCGGTACGGTTCATAAGGTAGCTCAGATTGATAAGAAAAATATATTTACAATAGAACGTATAAGGTCGCTTATTAGGGCAAAAGAAAGACAGAATTATGAAAAAATGAAGCAATTCTTTGGTTCAGGTAGCTAGGCATTTTGTGTTGTTTACCGATTTATAGGCTAAAATACTTACATTTTAGGGGAGATGGTAAATACTACGGAATCTACCGAGGGTACTGGGAAAAGATTCAGGTAATATTTGGGGGTGTTTTTATAGATTGAGGCCTAATAAAAGAATGAAACGCTTAATTTTTTCCACGAATTTGCCCTTTTGGGGCTTAGAAGAATTCGCAAACATTTGGATGGCATATGCTCGATACTGGGTTATGGGTTCGAGAAAAAGTCGTTTAATTTTTTTTTAGGGCTAAGCTTTGATTAAAGCCGGAAGCCAAAGCTTCCGGCCTTGTACATTAAGCCTCTAAGGCGGGGTAATCTGTATACCCTTTGGGGCCAGGTAAATAAAACGTATTAGAATCCCACTCGGCCAGTGGGGCATCTTGGACAAAACGAGCAGGTAAATCTGGGTTGGAAATATAGAGCTTACCATACGCAATGGCATGGGCAATCCCTTCCTCAATATATTGGTTTCCGCTTTCTCGAGTATGCCCCCCATTACTAATCACGGTACCTTCATATAGCGATGCGTAAAACTTAGCCACTTCCCGGGCAAAATCGGTATCATCTGGTAGGGGAGCTAGGGGCTCTACTAAGTGTAAATAGGCCAAATTATGCTCATTTAAACGTTTGATGACGTAAGTCCAGGTATTTTTGGAGTCGGAATCTCCTGCGGTGTTAAACAAACCACTAGGCGATAGGCGAATCCCAACTTTTTGCGAATCTCCCACGGCGGCTACTACTTTTTCTAGCACCTCAAACAAGAAGCGGCTCCGGTTTTCTACTGATCCTCCGTATTCGTCTTCTCTTAAGTTGGTTTGGTCTTGCACAAACTGATCAATTAAGTAGCCATTGGCGGCATGCACTTCGACGCCGTCCATTCCCGATTCTATTGCATTTCGGGCTCCCCGCGCATAATCCTCGATGGTAGCTTGAATTTCCTCCAAGGTCATGGCCCGGGCCGTTTCGGTCTCCTTAGGACCTTGAGGGGTAAAAACTTGAGCTTTAGGATTTATAGACGAAGCAGATAAAGCCGGCTGGCCATCGTGGAAATCGGGATGCGAAACATAACCTACATGCCAAAGTTGCAAGAAAATCTTTCCTCCTTTGGCGTGTACTTGTTCCGTTACCTTTTTCCATCCGGCAATTTGGGCGGCATTGTAAATACCTGGCGTATTAATATACCCAATGCCCTGCGGCGAGATTTGGGTAGCTTCCGTGATGATCAAGCCGGCTCCGGCTCTTTGACCATAATATTCGGCATGCAAGTCGGTAGGGGCCAAATCTGGATTATTGGCCCGGTTACGGGTCAAAGGAGCCATCAATACCCGGTTTTTAAGCTCGATAGAGCCTAAGTTTAGAGAGGTAAGCAAAGCTTGGTTAGGCATAGGAATTTTAGTAATTGAATTAATGTTAAAACATCTACTTTCTAAACAGCTAGATTCAAGTTTGGTTCCAAGGGGAGGCTTTGGGCTTGCTCCGGCATCCCGGACGAACTCAACCTGTGCGACGTTCATCTAAGAAGGGTTTCTCTTGAATACCAAGATCGAGGCCTGGGGCTAAGGTAAATGGAAAGCCTCACTAGAGGCTTAATATAGTAGTAGGACCTAAGAAAATGTAAGATAAAAACCTTATCTTGCTTTAACATTTTCCCTTAAATTGATATGCAAGCCGAAATACATAACATTGAGCTTGATTACCTTGAGCTGAGTGATTACCAAGAGCTAAAAGAGGCTATGATCGATGCCTACCAGACCATGCCCAATGCCTATTGGAAAGAAAGCCAGATTGATAATCTACTCAAAAAATTTCCCGAAGGCCAAATTGTAGTGAAGGTCAACGAAAAGATTGCCGGCTGCGCCTTATCCATCATCATTCGCAATGAAGCCTTTGAAGAGGAACACTCCTACCGCCAAATTACAGGTAATTATACCTTCAGTACTCATACCAATAAAGGCGATATATTATACGGAATTGATGTCTTTGTAAAACCCGATTATCGAGGGCTCCGCATTGGTCGGCGTATGTATGACTACCGGAAGGAACTCTGCGAAAAACTCAACTTGCGGGGCATTGGCTTCGGGGGGCGTATTCCTAATTACCACAAGTACTCAGAAGATTTAAGGCCCAAGGAATACATCGAGAAAGTCCGGTCCAAGGAAATCCACGATCCGGTACTCAACTTTCAACTTTCTAATGATTTTCGGCCCGTGCGGGTTTTAAGGGGCTACCTGGAAGGCGATCAGGCCTCCAATGAATATGCGGTCTTACTCAAATGGGATAATATTTATTATGAAAAACCCGATAAAAGTGCCACAACCATAAAGAAAATTGTGCGCCTCGGGCTTATTCAGTGGCAAATGCGGCGCTACAGTCATTTTGAAGAATTGATCGAGCAGGCCGAATACTTTATCGATGCATTAAGCAGTTACCGCAGTGATTTTGCCTTATTTCCCGAGTTTTTTAATGCGCCCTTGATGGCCCGTTATAATCATTTGAGCGGGCCAGAAGCTATTCGTAAATTGGCCGAGTACACTTCCCGGGTAGTCCAGGAGCTCTCCAAACTGGCTATTTCCTACAATATTAATGTGATTACGGGTAGCATGCCCGAAGTCCTAGGCGAAAGCTTGTACAATGTGGGCTACCTCTGTCAAAGAGATGGCACGATTGACCGCTACGAAAAGCTCCACGTTACCCCCGACGAAGCCAGTGTTTGGGGTATGAAGGGTGGCAATAGCTTGCAAACTTTCGAGACCGACTGTGGCAAAATAGGCATTTTAATCTGCTACGATGTGGAGTTTCCCGAACTGGGCCGTCTCCTAGCCGATGAGGGTATGGATATCCTCTTTGTGCCTTTCTTGACCGACACGCAAAATGGCTATTCGAGGGTACGCTATTGTGCCCAGGCCCGGGCCATCGAAAACGAATGCTATGTGGCCATTGCCGGGGGAGTAGGCAACTTACCCAAGGTGCACAACATGGACATGCAATACGCCCAAGCTATGGTTTTCTCTCCTTGCGATTTTGCTTTTCCTATCAATGGGCTCAAAGCCGAAGCCACTCCCAATACCGAAATGATCCTGATTTCCGACGTAGATATAGATTTACTTCGAGAGTTACACACTTTTGGGAGTGTTCGTAACCTCAAAGATCGGCGCAAGGATATTTTTGAGCTTAAAAACTTAAGTAAAAAAGCTTCAGAATAATTTGACCGGGGTACTGGGTTTGTCAAATCTTTTTACTCAAAAGAAAGAGGTTAGGGGCTTCCCCGCGCGTGGAAGGATGTATCCCCATGAAATATACTGCCGGCGCGGGTCGGGCTGTCACTACTCGCCTGCCAACCCACGGCCAGCGGCGGGCTCAAACAGGCCGTTCCATCCCTAAGCCTTCTGGGGTCAAATGTTTATTTATAACTAGGCTTAAAACAAAGTATACCCAAATATCAAAGAAAAGTTATTATAGTCTCCACTCCAAGCGGGGTAGTTGCCCAATAAGCCCCGGGGGGTATAAATCCGGGTTTCCAAGGAGAGCTTATCCTTGTACTTATAACCAAAACCGGCGGTGAAGTTAATGGTATTGGCCAGTTCTAAATCATCGCTTAAAGCAAAACTAATAGACGAGTTAAGAGGAAAATCAAAGGTTACAGCCGCATTTACAAATAATTTATTTGTAGAATTTAAGTAAAAATAGTAACGTGCTCCAAAGGGGAACTCTAGCGAGCTATACGATATTTCAGCATCCCCAACTGATACTGCCTCGCTCGCATGGAAGTACTGGTAGGTAGGCTCCACAAAGACGCTCCATTTACCTTTATTGCCGGGAATCACATATTCTAGTTCAAGGCCCATACGGAAATTGCTTTGGCTACCAAAGTCGGCGTCCCGGGTATCGCCCGAGGAATTATCAATGGCCAGGGATGAAATATTAAGGCCAGGCCGAAGTGCCATATGAAACGCAGCCTTTGTCCCTTCACTATAATAATTGGTATATGGAGTCTCCGAGCAGGAATTATACCCTTCAAAAACCTGAATGAGAACTTTTTTGGTGTACCGTAACTGACTAGGGTTTAGGGTTGGGGTGCCCGTGCTTTCACAATGTAGGAAAGGAAGGATTTGCTGTTTATAATAATCGTTTACCGCTACCTTATTATCCTCTTTATAGTATTTTCTGTAGATTAATTGGCTGGGTTCCTCCTCCCCTTTTTTATAAAAGTATTGGTAAATATTCCCTTCTTTTTTACGGTAGCTGTATAGGGTAAGGGCTCCCTCCGTGAGGACCCTCAAAAATAGGGTAACTGTTTCGTAAGTGGGATCTTTGATGAATGAAAGTTCTCCTAGGTTATTAGAAGACAAATCGGCTTGCCCTGTATAACGTACATACTTACGGTCATTTCCGATCCCAAACTCCATAACGGAATGGATGTCTATTTTTTGGCCTTCTTGTTCGGGGCTGAGGCGGTAAAATAATTCGCTAGGGTTTTGTTTAGGCTCCGTGTTTTTAATGTAGCAATCCGTGCGATTACCGTTGTTATCGATGATATAACCAGGCTCAAACCTAACCTGGGCTCTAAGAGTATAGCTATATAGCCCTACTATTACAAGAAGGAAAACGAATCGTTTCATGGGAGTACTATTAGAAAGGAATTGGGTTGATTGAATAGCCACAATATTACCGTTTTTTTTTAAAACTTACTATACTACGGATTCCCTTAGCCAGCTTGTCGGGCTAATGTTTGGAGGAAATAACCTACTAGCTTATGCGAGTTATTAACGGTAAACTTTGCTTCTACGGAAGAGGGTTCTTCTCCGTCTTTGGATTATACGAGACTGATGACAGACAAAATCATCGCCTACATCTGGGCTATTGAAGGGGCTAAAAAACATAGCGAGGAGTTTTTGCCAGAAGGCTTTACGTGGCGTTTTGCCAAATTCACGCATTTTGTTTGGGTTGTTCTTGCTATGTATGCATTTTTATTCTTTGTATGGATAAAATCAAGGCATGAAATGCTTCAGGGCAAGCTGTTTTCTAGGCAGATGAGATCTTCAGCTGAGGGATAGAGCGGCATGTTTGAGCTCGCCGCTGGGCGTGCGGGGGCCAGCGAGTAGCGAAAGCCCGACCCCGGCGACACCCAACTTCCCTAGGGCCACAAGACCTCAGCGCCGGGGGCAGCTCCTACATCCGCTTTTAATTGTTTATAAATGTTTGGGCTATCTTATGATGGGTATCTTCAAAATCTAAAGGACCTATATTGGTAAGAATCGCCACGATGACCTCTTCTTTGGGGTAGATAATCATCTGGGTATTGCTGCCTAAGGAAACCCCGCTGTGCCCGTACCAAGCATGCCCTTCTACCTCACCCATCTGCCAACCCAAGCCATAACCGGTCTTTTCCCCATTGTCTTTTGCCATAGACTGGGTCCATACATCGAGGGTGCTTGCCATGAGGTAGCCCGCTTTGGTGTGCGCTTGGGCAAAACGGGCGAGATCTTCGGTGGTGGATAAAAATCCTCCGCCGGCCCATTTATAACTATTATCCACAAAGGGAGCGTTGAGTACGCTTTGGTCCTCGAGTCGGATGTAAAAACGACTACGATTTGCAATGAGGCTATCGGTATGATCGGCCAGGGTTTGGCTCATTTTGAGGGGATCAAAAACAGAAATTTGCATAAAGGAGAGAAAATCTTGCCCGGCAGCTTGCTCAATGGCGGCGCTGATTAAATTCCACCCATAACTGGAGTAGAAGTAATCTGAGCCGGGCGCAAAGAGCAGGGTGTCGTCTTCAAAAAACTCAAGGCCTTCCCGTACCGTTTCGAAGTTTTTAGGGTTCATAAATTCATCGCCCCGGTAATGACGAATCCCAGCCAAGTGCCCAGCCAGTTGCCGAAGACTGAAGGGGGCTCTTTTGGGAGGGAAGTCGGGAACATAAGTCTGGATGGGAGCGTCCAGATCAATTTTGCCGGCTTCATAGAGCTTGGCCATGGCAGAGCTCGTCAAGGTTTTGGATACACTGCCCACCCGAAATTTGGTCTTACTAGGATCTACTTTAACCTGCTGCTCCAGGTCGGCATAACCGAAGCCCTCCGACCAAACTACTTGGCCCTTGACCATCACGGTGACGGAAATTCCAGGGATTTTATTTTTTTCTTGCATTTCCGCAAGGAGGCTACGGGCTTTTTCAATGGCAGGGGCGTAATTTCCTTTTTGGGCCCACAGCTCGGGACTTGAGCTTAAGAATAAGATAAGAACAAGGAAGACTTTTTTCATAAGGAAGCGGAACAGTTAAAAATTTAGATGTGGTCTAGCTGTATGCGGGTGCGCTGGCCGGGTTGGTCTCCGGTATTGACAGTGCTGGCCGGCTCAAACAGCAAGATGGATACCTCTTCTTCGGCTACGGGCCGGTGCTCTACTCCCCGGGGCACAATCAAAAACTCACCCTCCTGCAACTCGATGGTTTGGTCTCTTAGCTCCATTTTGAGAGATCCCTTTAGCACGAGAAATAATTCATCTTCTTGCTCGTGCGTATGCCAGATGAACTCACCTTTCAGTTTAGCGAGTTTGACGTGTTGCCCATTGAGCTCACCCGCGATACGAGGGTTCCAATGGTCGTGAAATATGTTTAGTTTTTCTTCAAGATTTACTTTTTGGATGCTCATGATTTTGGTTTAAACATGCAAGAAGGGATAATTTACTAATAAAAAGTGAGTTCGGCTGGTGAATGCCCAGCATTCTCAGGGCTCGTATAGGGATTAATTTATTTTTGTTAATTTTTTTTAAGCCAGGCATGTAAAAAAAGCAAGTAACCAAGTAATAGATAGCCGGGTCCATGAGTGCATGGCTCAAATGAAACATTTAGGCTCATAAACTTAAGGAGGTAATGAATTCCTGGGTATCACTTAAACACACAGGTCATTTCCTACGCATAAGTGTATAAGATATGACCCAGTTATTTCCTGAGACCACTTTCATGAATTCCTTCCAGCCAATTTCTACTAGTCCAGAATTTGATCAGTTCAGTTCCTCCCAATTTACGGCATTATACGATCGGGCCAACCTCCTAAACAGCTACTATTTGTTGACTGTTTTTTTGCTTGGCCTACTGATCTCACCCTTGCACGATACGTGGGCCCTTGCCTTGGGTATGGGGAGTTTGAGTATGATCCTGTATGTATTGGGCATGCACTTACTCAGGAAAGGCTTGCTATCAAGATTGATCATGGCTTTATCTGCCACGCTTTTAGGCCTTCAGTTAGTATGGCAATTACCGGGGGTGACAGCAGTTCATTGGATCTTTGTAAGCAATGGACTTTTTATCCTGTTGTATTTTGACTGGCGTCTCCATGTACTGAGTACTTTGCTAGTATTGCTACACCACAGCCTTGTGTATTTATTTTGGCAAAGTGGGCTTACCGAGTTTGGAGACATGCTTCTTGTGGGCGGAGACTTACAGAAGAACGAAAGCCTACAGCTAGGCATTTACTTCTTTTTTCTTTTAAGTACTTCAGCCTCATATACGTTGCTAGCCTATCGATTGGAAATTAAGTTTTACGATAATCTCAAGCGCAATTTTGAGTATGAAGAACAGTTTGGACTGATGGAAAAAGGGATTGTTTTTGCGCAGGAAATTAGTAAAGGAAATCTGGACGTGGCTTATGAAGTAAGCCATGAAAAAGAGATACTAGGGAAGGCTCTCTTGGAGATGAGAGAAAATTTAAAAGATGCGGCCCTAAAAGAAAGCCAAGAAAACTACATCAACGTAGGCATCGCTCAGCTGAGCAAAATTTTGCAGAACAACTTAGATCAAGTACAGCTCATGGCCGATGCCGCTTTGGCAAACATGGTAAATTATCTGGGGGCAAAATTAGGGGCTTTGATGGCTCATAAAACGGTTGGGGAAGAGGAGCATCTCGAGCTTTTAGCTTCTTATGCCTATAATCGCAAAAAATTCCATCAGAAAAGCATAGTAATAAATCGTCTAAGTGAAGACCTTAGCATGCAAGTGTTTCTCGAGAAAAAAGAAATTTATATCCAAGAAATCCCCTCTGATTATGTGCATATAACGTCTGCCTTGGGAGAAACAAGTCCAAATCACATCCTGATTTTCCCTTTGATAACAAATGAAGAAATCGTAGGTGTTTTAGAATTAGCAACACTGTGCCCCATCGAGAAGCACCAAATGGAATATATAAGAAGGGCTTCGGAAGGTTTGGCGGCGGCATTGGTCAATAGCAAGAATGTTCAAACCCAGGAATTGCTCGAGAAAACGCAGGAACAAGCTGAGCGTTTAGGCGCTATTGAGGAAGAGCTAAGACAAAACCTGGAAGAAATGAGTACGACCCAGGAAGAGATGAAGCGCAAAGAAATAGAACTGCAAGGAAACCTAAGCGCCATCAATCGAACCTTGGCCACTATTGAATTTGATTTGCAAGGAAATGTACTTACGGCCAACGATATTTTCCTTAACACACTCAAGTATAAAATGGAAGATATCCGCAATCAGCATCACCGCTTATTTGTAGATTCGGTGTATGCCCAATCCGAAGAATACACAACTTTTTGGAAAAACTTAAGTAAAGGGATGGCTCATACGGCCGAATTTAAGCGGATTGCCAAAGATGGTTCAGAAATATGGTTGCAAGCTACCTATACTCCTGTATATGACTCGAGCGGCCGGCCTTTCAAAATAATTAAATTGGCTACCGACATCACCGAGCAAAAGGAACAGGCCATCTATGCCAAAGGGCAAATGAAAGCCCTCCGCCGCTCCAGCCCTTACATTGTATTTAACCCGGATGGGATCATTAAAGATGTCAATGTTTTATTTTTGAACCTTATGGAATACGAGCGGGAGGAAGTTTTGGGCCAGCATCACGAAATATTTGTGGAGGAGGACTACCGAAATTCCCCCGCCTATGCAACTTTTTGGCAAAAGCTCAGAGATGGGCAGTTCATCAACGGCGAACAAAAACGGATAAGCAAAACGGGAAAAGAAGTGTGGATTTATGCCAGCTATAATCCTATACTAAACCTGGACGGAAAAGTGATCAATATTATAAAAACGGCCCAAGACATCTCTTCCCAAAAAGAATTAGAATTTAAAAATGCTCAAATTATTGAGCAATTGAGGGCTAAGGGGCTAAACCTTGAAAATCAAAATTAATTATAAGGAAACTACATAGAGCTAAGGGCTAGTCACCCCCTCTGTGAGTAGATATTTCGCAGGCCCATCCCAAATTTTCAATAAGGACCAGTGCTCCCAACGCATAGCCTTTGACTAGATGACTAGACCTGTCCGAAAAGCTAGCCCGCCTGGAAAGAGGAGAATGGATTATTTTGAAAGCCTCAAAAGAAAGGTGAGGGGCTTGCCCGCGCCAAAAAATTGGGTTTCAAACGAGAACATCCCAGCCCGCGCGGGCCG
>CAWUIO010000044.1:0-49541 GCA_963922455.1 uncultured Microscillaceae bacterium | reverse complement strand
CAATGCCCGATGGAATATGTAAGCCCTTAATGCAATGGCATTGGGGGGCAGCCCCTATTGCTCAGCTTTTGTTATTTTAGAAAAACGAAGAGGATGGATACGCTCTACCCCCAGGACTATCCCTATAAAAATACATAAGATGATAAGAGATACTCCTAAATCGCCAAAAATACTCCCCGGCAGTAGTGTAAAGCCTAGCTGGATGCATCCATAACCCAAGAAAATGAAGGCAAGCATACGAGCTACCGGGTAAGGGATAGGAAAATGTTTTTGCCCCATAAAGTACGAGGCCGCGCTCATCCCCACAAAGGTAATAAGACTGGCCCAAGCGGCCCCTTGATAGCCTAGGAGGGGGATAAGCCAATAATTACAGCCCAGGGTGAGTAAAGCGCCCAATCCCGTGAGAAACATCCCAAATTCGGTGCGGTCGATCAGCTTAAACCAAACGGTAAGGTTGAAATAGATGCCGTAAAACAAATAGGCTAACAGTAAAATCGGTACCACATCGAGGGCGGTATGGTAGGCAGGATTACGAAGGAATAAGGTTTTGAGCAAACTTAAATTGAGGGAGACCCCTATCCAAAGTAGGATCGCGATCAAGGTAAAATAGTGCATGACCCGGGCATAAAGCACGGGCGCTTCACGATCTTCGGCTTGGGCAAAGAAGAGGGGCTCGGCCGCATATTTAAAAGCTTGAACCCCCAAGTTCATAAAAATGGCCAGTTGGGCGCAAGCGCTGTACACGCCTAGGGCTTCCAAGGAGCTCAAGTTAGGATAGAAACCGGGAGGCAGCCAATTTTCAATCAGAATTTTATCGAGCATGAGGTTCATCATCCCCGCCAAACCCGTCAACATCAAGGGGAGGGCATAGCGCCACATAGGACGGAGGAAATTCCATTGCCATTCCCAACGAAAGCGCGTGAGTTCTGGGATCATCAAGACAAAGGTAAGTGCATTGGCCAAGAGGTTGGCCAGAAACACATAGCCAATCCCAAAGGAGGGGTCATAGATGGTCTCAACCAGCGGTTTTAAGAAGGGAAACCAGTCAAATTGATGCACCAACGGAAAAAGAAGCAGGAAAATCAAGTTGAAAGCTAAATTGAACAGGATGTTGAGCACTTTCAGTAGGGCAAAACGTTTGGCCCGGTGCTCTTGTCGTAAATGGGCAAAGGGAATAGCCATAAGGGTATCTACGGCCATGATAAAGACGAGAAAACGTAGGTAGAGCAGGGCTTCCGTATAACCCATATAGGTGGCCAATGCCGGGGCTAAAAACCAAAGAGGCAAGGCCAGCAGGAGGGTAGTCAGTAAAATACTGCTCTGGGCGAGCCGGAAAGCCCGTTCATTCCCCAAACGGCCGGCAAACCGGAAAAAGGTTGTTTCCATGCCATATGTGAATATGACATTAAAAAAAGCGGTGTAAGCATATAGGAGCCTCAAAAGACCATATTCTTCTCGGGCAAATCCGAAGAGGAGATCGGTATAAAGAGGAACCAGGAGGTAATTAATGGCCCGGGCCAGGATACTACTGATGCCATAGAGCACCGTTTCCCCGGCCAGCTTTTTAAAAATACTCATAGGGCGTTAAGATTCTCAGACGAGATCTTTATTTACCTTCAAAATTAGGTTTGCGCTTTTCTAAGAAGGCTTGCATCCCTTCGTGAAAATCTTCCGTACCGGCCGACTGCCCAAAGTAGGAGGCTTCTTTGACATAGCCGGCTTCGTAGCTACTGTACACAGAGTTGACCGATTTGATGACCATTTCCACGGCCAAAGGCCCGGAAGTGGCGATTTTACGGAGGATTTCCTTGCTTTTGTTAAACATATCTTCGTGGCTTGGCACCACGTGATTGACCAAGCCTAAATCAAAAGCTTCTCGGGCAGAGAGCATATCTCCGGTCATGATCAACTCGAGGGTCTTGGCCTTCCCAATGCTTTGGGTAAGCCTTTGGGTACCGCCAAAACCGGGCAGGGTGCCGAGTTTTACTTCGGGCAAGCCAAACTTGGCACTTTCTACGGCAATGCGCATATGACAAGCGAGGGCCAATTCGCAACCCCCTCCCAGCGCATATCCGTTTACGGCGGCGATTACGGGCTTGGAGCTATTTTCCAGCATGGCGTATACATCTTGTCCGTTTTGGGAGTAGCGCTTGGCATCTACCGAACTCAATTTGGCCAATTCGGCAATATCCGCCCCAGCAGCAAAAGCCTTGGTCCCTTCCCCGGTAATGATCACACTTTTGATTTCCACGTTATGGTGCACCTCTTGCATTGCTGAACGGATATCCTCGATAGTGGCGTGATCGAGGGCATTCAGCTTGGATGCCCGCTGGATGGTCATTATGGCGATTCCATCTTCCAGGTCCAGAGTCAGATTGTCGTATTTGGCGATTTGAGACATAAAAATAGGGATGAGGTATAAATTCAAAAATAGTCCTAAGCTAAGATAATTCAAATAGGCTCTGATTGTTTTGCGGAGTAGCCGAAGTTATGAAAGCGTAAGAATCAGGGAAAAAATCTAGCGTTAAGCCCGGCAAAGCCCAGATAAGCCCACCAGAGGAAAAAAAATAGGTTCAAAGCGCCTGCCGAGAGCCAATTAAGTCGCATCGCAGATCGGAAGTTGGCCTCTTCGCTATCTTTCCACACTCGCTGCATCCAAGACAAAAAGTACAAAATGACAGGAAGGAGGGCAACTTGATAGAATACAGCGCTTCTCAAATTAAAAAAGTGCCAAAAATAGAGGAAGTAGGCGATCCCGGCCGCTCCAAAAACGATCAGGGTAAACCCAAAAGTACCCCGGATGCCCAACACTCTACTCAATGTCAAATCCCCTCGCCGGGCATCTTCTCGGTGCTGATACACCTGGGTCATCGGATAGGAGCCCAGCAGCATCCAAGAGCTTAAAAAAGCCCCACCCAGTACGGCCTCAGGAGGAAATGGACTATCCGGGTGGGCGAGTCCTTGGTACACCATCATAAAAGTAAAAGCCCCCTGAAAAAACCCAATCAGTAGCCAACTTATCCAAGGGTCTTTTTTTAATCGGGTGCCCGGGTAACTATAGGCTTTGGAGGCCAGCCCATACCAAAATACGGATAGGGCAAAGCCAACATCCACCCAAAAAGCTAAAACCAGGGCCAGGGCATCCATAAACAAAGACGTCCAAAGCAATTGTGAACTTACCGGAGGAGGTTTTTCCAAGCCCCCAATACTCTCCTCATCCCGGTCGTAATAGGAATTAAAGCCATTACTGGCCGGATAAACCAAGAGATGTAAAATGATAAATACCCATACCATATCAAACCCATCCCTGGGCTGGGCCAGGGCTCCGGCAAAAGCAAACACTGGCATGAGTAGGATAGAAAACGGAAAGCGTAAATGCAAGTAGGTGCTTTTACGGAGCGAGAGCGTCTGTGCGTTCAATAGCTTGAGCAATAAGGGTTAAAGAATACGGCTTGGGTGAAGCACTTACTTTCTAAAAAAAGCCTTCCGCAAAGCCCAGCCTAGCAGCAAGCCGCTGACAAAAATACCGGCCACCTTGCGAAAGCTCTGAATGGGTATGAAGCGGGTTTGTTCCTCCTTTACCTCAATCATGCCTACGGGTTTTACCTGGCCGCCCACGCCCATTCCGCCGGCCACGTGCGTGCCTTGGCCGTCGGGGTACACGTGCAGCGTGCCCTCCGGATTGTTTTCTCCACTAAAAAAACCACCCGCCCCATAGGTATATTCCATCACTGGGATTAGGGTTTTTCCCTTGATCTGGATGGGTTCACCGTATATTTTTTTGCTATCGATGCCAGCTTGGGCCTTCTCGGAAAGAGATTTTAAAAAGTCTTTTGGATTCATTATATTTAAAAGATGTTTAGAAAAAAACGGGCCCTGAGCAAGCATAAGGGCTTACTCCAAGAGGCTTTGAACCTTACGTGCTTACAGGGGGTTTTGGCTATACGAAAACTTGAAAACGAAAAGGTATGAAAAAAGATTTCTATAAATCTCTCCGAGAAAAGCTGAATGAAAATCATTCTTTCCCCCTGCTCTACATGTTTAAATTTATCATTCCTTCCGACAATTACAAAATTGCCCGGATTAGTAGTTTGTTTGGCGAAGATACCCAATTGACCCTAAAAGAGTCGAGTAAGGGGAAGTTTACCAGCGTTACCGCCCGTACCGTGATGATCTCGGCCGATGAAGTGATCCGAAAATATCAAGAAGCCTCCCGTATTGAAGGCTTGATTGCCTTGTAATATAAACAGGCACATCCCCAGGGGCTGCCCCCGGCGATGAAAATTTCTGCCAATCAGAAGGCAAAGTGGCGCCGGGGTCGGGCTTTCGCTACTCGCTGCCTTTTCCCGCCGGGCCCCCACGAGCTCAAACAGGCCGCTCTATCCCTCAGCCAATCTCTTTTGTATTAGCTTTGGATTTGCCTAATAAATTGCATATAAGTGTGAATTATTAGGAGAAATGCCGTATGTTTCTCCAAGATTCCATAAATTGGTATAGAATCTGAAAATTAGGCTTCTTGTTATGCACAAACCAGGGCTTTACAAGCATTTCCTTCCCAAGAAGTGGCTATGCTTATTTTGTAGCCTGTTCCTGCTCACTACCTGTACTTCTCCAAAAGAAGAATCTCAGTATGTTATTGGCTTTTCCCAATGTACCGCTGGGGATGATTGGCGTAAAGCTATGCATGAGGAAATGAGAAGAGAATTGGCTTTTTACCCAGGCATCTCTCTCAAAATAAAAGATGCCCAAAATAATACGTCAAAACAGATCCAACACATTAAAACATTTATAAAAGAGGGAGTTGATGTCTTGATTGTGTCCCCCAATGAAGCAGCCCCCATAACCCCCGTAATAGAAAAAGCCTTCAATGAAGGGCTGCCCGTGATAATACTAGACCGTCGTACTACCTCAAATGCTTACACGGCCTATCTAGGGGCCAACAATTACGAAATAGGACAAATTGCTGGGAAATATATAGCCAGCTTGTTAAAAGGTAAAGGGCAGATTACCGAGATCTGGGGACTCCCAGGCTCCTCCCCGGCCCAAGATCGTCATCAAGGCTTTACGGATGCCCTCAAAGATTATCCCGAGATTAAATTGAACCCCCGAATAGAAGGGAATTGGCTCAAGGATACGGCCCAACATAAGCTCTCCGTACAAAGCGAATTGTTTAAGCAGAGCGATTTGGTTTTTGCCCACAATGACGTGATGGCACTGGGGGCTTATGAAGAGTTTAAAAAAAATGGCCAAGAAAGACAAGTCCGCTTTGTTGGGATTGACGCTTTGGCCGGCCCTCGGGGGGGTATTCAAATGGTGCATGATCACATTCTAGATGCTACCTTTTTGTATCCTACGGGGGGAGAGGAGGCCATACAGTTAGCCGTGGATATTCTTGAGAACGCACCTTTTGAGAAGGAAAATATCTTACAAAGCACCGTGGTCGACTCTACAAATGTGCGGGTCATGAAAATGCAGACCTCCCGTATTCTAAGCCAACAAGCGGATATTGAGCGTCAAGAAAACAGAATTCAAGAACAAATCCGTATTTACCAAAATCAAAAAGCCCTCTTGTATTTCCTTTCGGCTAGCCTAGCCCTAAGCCTCATACTGGGAATTGCTACGTTATTATCGCTAAGGGCCAAACAAAGGATTAATCGGCGATTGGGAGAAAAAAATCAGCAAATCGTGCAGCAAGGCAATGAAATAGAAGCTATGGCCACGCAGGTACGAGAGGCTACCGAAGCCAAAGTGAAATTTTTTACTAATATCTCCCACGAATTCCGAACCCTGCTCAACCTAATCCTCGATCCAGTGGAGGATTTATTGGCCCTAGCAGGCGATCGAGGCAATCGAGACCTAATCCTTGTCCGCCGAAATACCCTCAGGTTACTGCGCTTGGTAAATCAATTGATGGATTTCCGAAAAATTGAAAACCATAAAATGAAACTCCAGGCTTCAGAAACAGAATTGATACGTTTTGTACAGGACATACGAGAAGCTTTTCAAAGGACAGCCCTTAAACGAAACATTGATTACCGTTTTTATCATCCCCAGGCTCCTTTGCTTGTTTGGATAGATGAAGACAAACTAGATAAAGTGTTGTTCAATCTTCTATCAAACGCTTTTAAGTTTACCAAAGATGGAGGCTTTATTCACATCCGGATACAAACCGATCAAAACGCTGGTACACTCTGTTTAGAAATAGAAGATAATGGCCGAGGTATGTCACCCGAACATGTCGCCCACGCCTTTGACCGATTTTACCAGGGAGAATATTACCGCACAATTGGAACCGGACTTGGACTATCACTCTCTAAAGAACTGATCAAATTACACCACGGACAAATTACGGTAAAAAGTCAAAAAGGGCTAGGGACTACTTTCCAAATCAGATTACAATTGGGACAAGGGCATCTAAGACCTGAAGAAATGTTGACCCAAGACCCTCAGACGAAGCCTGAGCCCGATAAGCTGCTTGTTAGATCACAAATGGAAGAGTTACTCGAGTCGACAAAAACCAACAGTGCAGTTCCCAGCTCAGACACAAGTGTCTTAGTTATAGAGGATAATGCAGATATGCGCAACTACTTGCGACATAAACTCAGTGAGTTTTATCAAGTCCAGGTAGCCGAGGACGGATTGGAGGGTAAAACGGTTGCCTTGGAACATATCCCTGATTTGATCATTTGTGATTTACGGATGCCGCACAAGGACGGGATTACATTAATCAAGGAATTTAAATCAGATTTGCGTACATCACATATACCCATTATAATTATAAGCGCCGAAGAGTCTATTGAAAAGCATATTCAAGGTGCCCAAGTTGGGGCAGATGCCTATCTTACCAAACCGGTTAATTTTAATTATTTACAGGAATTGGTCCAGTCTATATTTCGCAACCGGGAAATTTTAAGAAGTCGGTATACGCTACAACTAGACTTAGAAGACAAACCGCAAAACTTGAACTCGGTAGATAAAAAATTTATGAACCACTTTGTGAGCATTATTGAGGAGAATGTAGCTAATTCTAGCTTTCAAGTGGATACACTTTGCCATGAAATAGGTTTGTCCCGGGTGCAATTATACCGGAAAGTGAAGGCCTTATTTGGTTGTACAGTAAATGACTATATAAAAGACGTTAGACTAAAAAAAGCCCGACAGCTTTTATGTGAAAACGAATTGCCCATAGCTGAAATAGCCTATGAGGTTGGCTTTAATTCACCTGCTTACTTCTCAACGGCTTTCAAAGCCCGGTTTGAGCTTACTCCCAAAGAATTTAAAGAACAGCACTCCCCCTCTGGTAAGTAAATTATACAAGTACTAGAAAGTTTTTATCCCCGATTACACTATAATAGTGAAGCCCTCAGTAATGAGTAAGGTCGCCCCATAAAATAAGCACACCCTTATTTCTCCCAATGGCTTAGGGATGGAACGGCCTGTTTGAGCCCGCTGCTGGCCGTGTGTGAGGTGGCGAGTAGTGACAGCCCGACCCGCGCTGGTGGTATTTTTCAATAGGATACGAACCTTATGAGCGCGGGTAAGCCCCAAGGATTATCCTTCGTATGCTGTTTGAGGCAAGAATTATAGAGCTTATCCCTTCGGCTGAGCCAGCCCTTTTAAATATTCAATACAGTATTAATAGAGTACAAATGTAGGTTTGGCCCAGTGCATACTATTAAAATTGTACTAAAGCCTCAAGGCCTTAGAGACAATTTCTAAATTACACGATACAATTTTGAAAGTTTATTTTGTTGGGGTAAAATTTAAACTTAATAAGTGCTTGTAAGACAAGTGTTTATGTTTTCAGTGAAACAGAATACAAATTTTAAACTATTTGAAACAGAATACAAATTTATCTTTTATTAATCCAAGTAATTTTGGGTAAATCAAATTTTTATGAAAAACAATAAAGTAATATTCTGGTCCATTACCGTAGCTTTAGGGGGCTTTCTTTTTGGCTTTGATACCGCGGTTATTTCTGGGGCTGAGCAAGCAATCCAAAAGGTTTGGGGGCTCAATGAGTTTGAACATGGCCTTACCGTATCTATGGCTTTGTTTGGCACAGTGCTAGGGGCTATGTTTGGAGGCATTCCTTCGGACCGTTTGGGGCGAAAAATGACGCTGTTCTGGATTGCGATTTTTTACTTTGTATCTGCTTTGGGGTCGGCCCTAGCTTTTGATTGGTATACTTTTCTGTTTTTCCGCTTTTTGGGGGGATTGGGGGTAGGGGCTTCTTCGGTCGCGGCTCCTATGTATATTTCTGAAATTTCTCCGGCCCATTCCCGGGGTCGTTTGGTGGCTCTTTTTCAATTTAATATTGTATTCGGGATTCTTATCGCGTATTTATCTAACTATTTAATAGCCTATAATGAAGTGTATTTGTCGCAATTCATCGGAGAATATGCTTGGCGTTGGATGCTTGGGGTGGAAACTCTACCGGCTTTAGTGTTTGTATTTGTGATTTTATGGGTTCCCCGGAGCCCGCGGTGGTTAGTTACTAAGTTGGGTAAAACCGAAGAAGCCCGTGAGATCTTATCCTGGATTGATGAAACGGAAGCCGATGAAGCTCTGGAAGCGATTGTTCAATCGCACGATTCGGACGATAAAGGTCGCCGCAATACAGCTTTCTTCTCGACTCGTTACCAACGGCCTATTATGCTGGCGGTATTGTTTGCCGTTTTTAATCAAATTTCGGGGATCAACGCCATAATATATTACGCACCACGTATCTTGGAAATGACCGGACTGGGCAAAAACACAGCCCTATTGTCTACGTTTGGAATAGGATTGGTAAACTTTGTCTTTACCTTATTGGGGCTTAATTTAATTGACCGTTTTGGGCGGCGTATTCTCATGATGGTAGGTTCTTTTGGTCTCATTGCGACGCTGGGTTTAGTTTCTAGCGCCTTTTACAATGAATCATTTTCGGCCCTTGGTGGCTATTTAGTTCCCCTGACACTCTTCGTTTACATTGCCTTTTTTGCCTTTTCCCAAGGGGCTGTAATATGGGTGTTTATTTCTGAAATATTTCCCAATGATGTACGAGCTTACGGGCAAGCTTTAGGAAGCTTTACCCATTGGATTATGGCTTTCTTGATTGCTTTGAGCTTCCCCTATATAACCAAACAGCTCGGTGGGGGAAATACTTTTTTGTTCTTTACATTTATGATGGTTTTACAGCTCCTATTTGTATGGAAAGTAATGCCGGAAACGAAAGGGATATCGCTGGAAGACCTCGAGCAGGATTTCGTGGTACCCCAATCCAATTCCAAATTATCTAGCCCATCCACTTAAATGTTTAGTATTATGACAAGAGCCTTTAAAAATCATCAAGTAATATGTTACGGAGAAATGTTATGGGATGTACTTCCAAGCGGGAGGCAACCTGGAGGTGGCCCCATGAATGTCACGGTTCATTTGAAAAACTTTGGGCTTAGCCCTAAGATTATTAGCCGTATTGGTAGTGATGACCTGGGCAAGGAACTGATGGATTTTTTAGAAGAAAAGTCTGTAGATACTTCTTTGGTACAGCTTGGCCAAACCCACCTAACGGGAGTAGTTAAAGCCAATGTTAGTGATTCTGAAGAGGTGGTATACAAGATCGTACAACCTGTAGCCTGGGATTATATCCAGTGGGAGGAAGCATTAGAAGAAGAAGTAAAGAAAGCCGACATGTTTGTGTATGGGAGCTTGATTACTCGGCAAGACCCATCTCGTTCCACCTTATACAAGTTATTAGAGTCGGCCCATTATAAAGTCTTTGATGTGAACCTGCGCCCCCCACATTATACGCCCGAGCGGGTTGCGAAACTCTTACAGCACGCCGATCTATTAAAAATGAACACGGAAGAATTGAGGGAGATTACTACTTGGTTTCGCCCCGCGGAGGATGATCTGGATTGTATGAAATTTTTACAAGATCGGTTTGAAATTGAAAGTATTTGCGTTTCCAGGGGAGGCAAGGGCGCTTGGCTCTTAGAAAATGGACAATTGATCCAACAGTCTGGTTTTGCAGTGGAGGTAAAAGATACGATTGGCAGTGGGGATTCTTTTTTAGCAATGTTTCTCAAAAATAAACTGGAAGGGAAAGATGGGCAAACGGCTCTCCAGTACGCTTGTGCAGTAGGGGCAATTGTAGCAACCTACGAAGGGGCTGTCCCTAATGTTTCTTGGGAAGAAATAAAGCAGATCATGCAACCTTAGAGCTTACTGTAATTTAGTTTTTGGGATACAGTAGCACTCATGAAAGAAGTGTTATATGTTGAAAACATATAGCTCAATTGCGGTATAAACATAATACAAAACGTATTTATCAATAAATAATTCAGTTTCATCATTTATCGTAAGCATATGAAATATTTTCTATCTATTTTCCTCTTGCTGCTTTTTGCTCAATTGAGCTTAGCCCAAGAGCGAGTGATTACCGGGAAAGTCAGTAGTGCCCATGACCAAGAAGGTTTGCCTGGGGTTACTGTTGTAGTAAAAGGTACTAATAATGGTACCATAACCGATGCCAAAGGAGAGTATTCGCTCCGGGTCAGTGAAGCCAATGTAATTCTAGTCTTTTCATCGGTTGGGTATAAAACTCAGGAACTTGAAGCAAATGGCCAAACCTCGCTTGATATATCCTTAGAAGAGGATGTGAGTTCTCTGGATCAGGTAGTGGTTGTGGGCTACACCGAACAAAGGAAAGCCGACATTAGTGGGGCGATTTCTATTGTGGATGTGGAAGAATCTTTTAAGGAGTCCAACGCCAATCCAATTTTATCTCTACAGAGCCGTATACCGGGGGTAACCATCACGACCGATGGGGCACCGGGCACCAATGCAAATATCTTGATCCGGGGATTTGGCAGTTTTCAATCAAATAATCCCTTATTTGTGGTAGATGGAGTACCTACCCAATTTATTAGCGGTTTGAACCCGAATGATATTGAAAGTATCCAGGTGCTGAGAGATGCAGCCTCGGCATCCATCTACGGAGCCCGGGCATCGGGTGGAGTCATTCTAATTACAACCAAAAAAGGAGACTCAAAAGAGGTCAAAGTGGGCATAAGCGCCTTTGGTGGAGTGAAATGGCGGCGTAATGAACTGGATATGCTAAATGCCCAAGAATATGGAGAAGTACTGTTTCAAGCCCTCGAAAATGATGGGATTACTCCCAATGATCCCATCTACGGCTCAGGCCCTAGTCCCGTAATTCCAGCTTTTTTAGATCCCGAAGAAACCATCCCCTCAGCAGATACTGATTGGCAAGATGAGGTGTATCAGCAAGCCTGGAACCAGTTTTACGGGATTAATATATCGCAATCAACCGAAACAGGCAGTTATTATTTGGGCCTGAGTTATAACAACGAAGAAGGCTTGGCTCGATTTACCAATTTTGAACGCTATTCGGCCAAATTAAATACCTCATTTAAAGTATTTAACCGGGTGACCATTGGGGAAAACCTAATTGTATCCAAAGTTGATCGGGTGGATATTCCCGAGCTTCGGACTTTGGAAAGTGCCCTCTATCAACACCCTATTATTCCCCTAAGAGATAACGTAGGGAACTATGGAGGACCTGTTGCTAACCTAGGTGACCGACTTAATCCGGTCGGGCAACTGGACCGTAACCGTAACAATGATCGGGAAACTTGGAGGATATTTGGAAATGCTTTTGTTGATATTAACATCGTCAAAGGCTTAAACTTACGGACTTCCTTCGGGATAGATTACTCCAATGCAAAATTTAAAGGCTTTACCCCTCGCTTTGTAGAGGGCAGGTTCAATATTGATAACAACTCCCTATTTGAAGAGAATGCGGTTGACTTCAATACCACATTGACTACTACCTTACAATATAGTTGGAGTAACTCCATCCACAATGTGAGTGCCTTAGTAGGGTATGAAAGAATTCATAATACCTTTGAGTTTTTTAATACACGGGCAAACGACTTCATTCTAGAAAATGAAGATTTCCAATTTATTAACGGAGCGGCCAACCGAACCCAAGGAAGTAATGGAGATGGGGCAGAAAATGCCTTGAAATCTATTTTTGGTAAAATTGACTATACCTTGATGGACCGCTATGTGGCCAGCTTTACCATAAGACGGGATGGGTCTTCTCGCTTTGCCGAATCCAATCGCTACGGAGTATTTACGGCCTTCTCTTTGGCCTGGAAAGTCATAAATGAAGACTTTTTGTCTAATGTAGATTTCATAAGCGACTTAAAACTAAGAGGATCTTGGGGACAAAACGGAAACCAAGAAATTGGAAATTACACCTTTGCTACGTTTTTTGGATCCAATCCAGATTACTCCAATTATGACTTCAATGCCACACAAACCAATGCTCAGCAAGGTTTCTTGACCACACAAATCGGTAATCCCGATGTTAAATGGGAGGAAAGTGAGCAAGTCAATATTGGTATTGATGCAGGGTTTTTGGATAACCGTATTTATGTAACTGCCGATTATTTTATCAAAAACACCAACGATTTGCTCGTGCAGCCCCCACTCTTGGATGTCTTAGGGGAAGGGAATTCCCCTTTCTTAAACGTTGGAGACATGAAAAATACGGGTTTTGAGATTTTGCTTAGTTATCGGAGTAATTATTCAAAAGAGTTTACCTACAACGTTGATTTTAACCTGAGCCGCTACCGTAACGAAGTAGAACGGGTACTGGGTGACGAAGAGATCATTGGAGGCTTATCGCGAATCTCACCCGGTCAGCCTATCGGCTCCTTTTACGGATGGTTTGCCGACGGACTTTTTACTAGCCAAGCCGAGGTAGATGCCCACGCTGATCAACCAGGCAAAGGGCTAGGTAGAATCCGTTACAAGGATATTAACAACGATGGAGTCGTAGATGATGATGACCGAGGCTTTATTGGAGATCCTAACCCTGATTTCTCCTTCGGCCTTAACTTCCACGCCGAATACAAGGGATTGGACCTTTCTATCTTCTTTGATGGTGTAGTAGGTAATGATATTTACGATCAGAATGTGCTACTTACCGATTTCTTCTTCTTCAACTCCAACCACGGGGTAGAATTACTAGATGCTTGGACCCCCGAAAACCCCGGCTCGAGTATCCCAGCGGTTACTGCCAATAACGTCAATAATGAAGACCGCCCCTCTGATTATTACATTGATAAAGGGACGTTTGTACGAATGAAGTCCTTAGTAATCGGCTATTCATTGCCAAAGAAAATTATTGAGAAAATAAATCTGAGCCGGGCCCGCTTCTACATACAAATGCAAAACCTGATCAATATTACCTCTTTTGATGGTTTTGATTACGAAGTACAAACCCGTAGCCCCCTCGAGATCGGTGTCTTACGTCAAGGGGACTACCCGCACAATAAATCAATAACCTTTGGTTTAGATCTCCAATTTTAACCCTCAAACTCAAATTCAATCATGAGAAAGTCAATTATCATATTAATTTGCTTATTTATATTTTCTTCTTGTGAAGATATATTAGAGCAATCGCCCAAAGGAGTCATTAGCTCAGAAAACTTTGATAATCCAGTAGCCGTAGAGGGCTTGGTTACCTCAGCCTATGCCATGCTAGACAATGTGAATGGTAGCGATGGTTTTTTTCCCCCAATATCGGCAATTTTCTACCCTGCCTCCAATTGGAGTTACAGTGATGTGCGATCCGATGATGCCTATAAAGGTGGGGGAGGTACCGGGGACATCGGGGAGCTAAACAGCATTGAGTTAGGAATTGTAGCCCCAACCAACTTTCTTATTGAAAGAAAGTGGGAAGTGATTTATTTTGCTATCTCGCGTTGTAATAAAGCCCTCAGGGCCTTAAATGAAATCAGTGATGAACTTTTCCCGGCAAAACAACAAAGAATTGCCGAAGTAAGGGCATTGAGAGGGCATTATTATTTTGAATTAAAGAGGCACTTTTTTGTCTACCCTTACTTAGATGAAAATGTTTTGCCCGGAACCGAACCGGAAGTAGCCAACGATTTAAATTCCGATCAACTCTGGGATTTAATCATTGCCGACTTCCAAGCCGCCGCTTCCGTATTGCCTGCAGATCAAGGAAACGAAGTAGGTAGGGTAAACCGCTTCATGCCAATCGCTTACCTTTGCAAAGTTTATATGTTCCGCCAGGACTATACGAATGCCCTCACCCAAGCCGACCTAGTGATCAATTCAGGACAGTATCGTTTATTAGATGATTTGCAAGCGCTCTATTCTGATCCGGCGGTTGAGCATGATGGGGAACATATCTTTGCCATGGAAACCAATATAGGTGGAGGGGGAACAGAAGGCGGAAATTACAATTGGGGGGATCTTCTTACTTCACCTCCTGGCCCGGCCTATGGCGGTGGAGACGGTTTTCATAGACCTTCTCAAAATTTAGTAAATGCTTTCAAAGTAGATCCTACAAGCGGTTTGCCCCTGTTTGACACATTTAATGCTAGCGATTTAGCCCCAGATGATAGCACCACGGCCGTCGATCCTCGTTTAGACCACGCAATCGGGCGGCCCGGTATTCCTTGGAAAGATTATACTGAGGGGGTATATGGAAATGATTGGATCCGGGAAGGAGCCACTTACGGGCCTTACTCAAAAAAGAAAAATATCATTTTAGTTAATTCTTCTCTGAGAGGTCCCCAACCGTTTCCCTGGGCCCAAGGGGCCAAAAACTTTCCGTTTATCAAATACTCCGATATTTTGCTTTGGAAAGCTGAGGCCTTGGTCGAATTAAACCAAAACCTAGACGAAGCTCGTAATCTGGTCAATCAAATTCGCCAGCGGGCTGCCAACTCGGCCATGGTTGCCAAGTTAGGAAGCACCGAAAATGCCTCCAATTATCAAATTGGCTTGTATCCATCCACAGGTTGGACCCAAGACTTGGCGCGCCAGGCTGTGCGCTTTGAGCGGCGCTTAGAATTATGTCTGGAAGGACACCGGTTTTATGATTTGGTCCGCTGGGGCGTTGCCGAGCAGGTGATAGATGCCTATTATCAATCGGAATCACAAAAACGGCCATATTTAGGAGTGGGTGACTTCATCCCGAATCAACACGAGTTTTTACCAATTCCTCAAAATCAGATTGACCTCAGTAATGGGGTACTAATGCAAAACCCGTTTTATTAATACAAGACAGAGCCCAGCAGAGCGGTTGTCACGATGGGTGACCGCTCTCTTTTTAATTTAACCTAAAATACAGGTGACATGTAAGACGATCACAAGACTATACCTTGGCTAAAAAATGAGTAGGGGCTTTCCCGCGCTATTATAGTTAGTGCCCACAAGACCTAAATTACCCGCGCGGGCCGGGCTGTCACTACTCGCCGCCTTACGCACGGCCAGCGGCGGGCTCAAACAGGCCGTTCCATCCCTAAGCCATAGAAAATGGGCAGATTAACCCCAGGTTTAAACTTAAACGTTTCGGTGTTTACCAAGAAAATCAAATTTTACACGCATGAAAATTGTTGAACTATTTCTGATTTTTTTCTTCACTTTGCCTGCTACCGCCCAAATAGCCAGCTGGAAATTTGATGAAACGAGTGGGGCAAACACCATAGAGTCGGTCTCCAATACAACCTTTCCCTACGTTCAAGGAAGAAATACCCTGGAAAGAGTGCCGGGGGTGTCTGGTATGGCTTTCCGGTCAGATGGATATACTACCTGGCTAAGTGGAGTATTGCCCACTACCCTCCCCAACCAAACTTTGAGCATCAGTGCTTGGCTTGCCCTAGAGTCTTATCCCGTAAAAACGGCATCTGTTCTATCTATATGGAACGAAAATACAAATCAAGGACTAGAATTAGGGGTAAATAAATTTGGCCAAACAAACCTTCGGGGTAAAATCGGGACTCTTGATTTTATCTTAAACTCACCGGAAAGTATCCCACACCATGCTTGGGTATTACTTAGTGCCAGCCTAGATGCGAGCACAGGACAGGTAAAATTATTTCAAAATAATCAATTGGTTTTGGATACCACGCTCAATACGGGCTTTTTTAACTTTCCAGACAACATACTAATTGGCAAGGCAAACAATGAACTCATGCAAGGCCCTTTTCCCCTTTCGGTCTTGAATGGGATTATTGATGAAGTAAATATTTGGGAAGGGACCCTGAGCATAGAAGAAATCAACTCCTTATACAGCAACTTACTTCCAACCGTCCCCCCCAGCTTAACGGTACCCGAAACCCGCTTCACGTCAGATGTGTATCGCCCAAAGTACCATCCCATCCCTCAAGCTGCCTGGACCAATGAATCCCACGGATTAATATACTACCAAGGGCAATACCATATGTTTAGCCAGAAAAACTCCAACGGCCCTTATTTCTCCAATCAGAATTGGGGACATTTTATCAGCGATGACCTGTTGTTTTGGCGGGAGGTACAACCTGCACTCTGGCCAGAAAATGAATTTGATAGCGTAGGAACCTGGGCCGGGCACCTTATCTTAGATGAGGCCGGGCAACCTGTGATATTTTACACGGGGGTTGACGGAGTAAAGGCTTCTACCCATATCGCCCGGGCTTTGGATAGCAACTTAATCAACTGGGAAAAGCCTGAATCCTTAAATCCTATCATTGCCGAATCCCCGTTTCTTGCCCAAGGAAAAGATTTTCGAGACCCATTCGTGTTTAGAGAAAATGGTTCTTGGTACATGATTATTGGTTCAGGAACCCCCCAAAATGAGGGAACGTTACCTCTTTATAAGTCGGCTGATTTAGAAAACTGGGATTTTATAGGTTCCCTATACACCGGAAACCCCATACTGGATTTCTCCGGAAGCTTTTGGGAAGTACCCGTTTTCCGAAAGTTTGGTGATAAATATGTCCTTTTAGTAACCCGTATACCAGAAAGCGGTAATCTAGCCCGCTGCTTATACTGGGTAGGGGATTTTATTAATGAGCAATTTGTCCCAGACCAAGCTAACCCCAAAAACTTTGAAATTGTCAATGGAACCCTCTCACCTGCCTTTGCAAGCGATGCCCAGGGCAACACAGTAGCGATTGGGATAATACCCGACGAAGTCTCCAATGAAGTACATTATGATTGGGGGTGGGCCAACCTTTTTGGCCTTCCCAGAATAATCACCCTCGATGAGAGTACCGGCACATTAACTCAAAAGCCCCATCCTATTTTAGATTCTATACGGCAGCCCTTGAAAAGCTTCTCCAACGTAACGGTAAATGAGGGCGGGACGAATTTCTTGGAGGATCTTAGAGGGTTTCAATATGAGATTAAGATGAGTATTGAGCCAGGACAAGCTACTGAAGTCGGCTTGATTGTGGGCAGCAATGCATCACGCACCGAATGTACGAAAATCATATACAATTTTAGTACTTCTGAGTTTGTATTAGATCGCATCAATTCTACCTTCTCCGATGGCTTTCCCCGAGATAACCGTACAGGTATTTTTCCCCTGGAGGCAGGAGAACGTCTAAACCTTCGTGTGTTTATAGACGGCTCAGTCTTGGAGGTTTTTGTCAACGATAAGCAAGCATTTGCGGGCCGCTATTTTCCGGCGAGCCCACAAAATGACCGCTTGGATCTTTTTGCTAACGGAGGGGACGTAACGCTCACTTCATTAGAAGTTTTTGCGATGGGGCCTGAATTGATACCCACAGGTATACTAGACATCCCAGATAACTATAACCAATTACAAGTTTTCCCAAATCCCGCCAGTAAGACTGTACAACTAAGCCTTAATAATCCCGAATGGCAAAACGTTGAACTAGTGATTGTAGATGCATACGGTAAAAAAGTACTCAATCGATTGGTGAGAAGTGGTTCAGGAGCTATACGTCTCAAGCTAGATAATAGGTTTAGCCCAGGTATATATCAGGTTTATCTCAAAAGAGGGCAAGAAATATTGGGATATCGTAGACTTTCGGTTCTGAACTAATTTTGCGTAGATTTCAGAGAAATCTAATTTAAAAATGAATCTATGCTATATAATTTAGTTTGCCTCGACGTAGATGGTACACTGCTGGGGAACGATCATCAAATACCTCAAGGGAATGTAAAAGCTATTCATGCTTTAAGGAAAATGCCTGAGGTTAAAATAGTCTTATGCTCGGCTCGGCCACCCCGCGCAATGACAGAGATCTATAAAGCCCTAGACCTTGTCCACCCTGTGATCTGCATGAATGGGAGCTTGATTATGGAAGGACCACTACCATTTCAAAAATTAAACGAGTTAAAGGTCCCCCCCGTTTTGCTACCCGATTTTCAAGAAATCATTCAAAACCTGGATGTACGTTTGGCATATTACGATGAGTCCCAATTTTACGCCCATGAGCCCGACGTCTGGATCGAGAAGGAAGCCAATATTACCCAGGTTACCGTAAGCTACCTGAGTACAAGCAATATGAACAACCTCTGGCAAAGCAAAGGAGGGCCACATAAAATCCAAGCTATAGGCCCCCAAGAGCATATTGGCCAATTGGTGGAGAAGCTGAACCGCCGGAATTATGAGGAAGTCACATACACCTTATCGCACGAAACCTATTTGGAGATAGTGCACCGTAAAGCTTCCAAAAAAAGTGCTGTGCAATATTTACAAGAAATGTGGGGGCTTCACCTAGACCAAATTCTGGCGATGGGCGATAATTTTAACGATTTGGAATTACTAAAATATGTGGGCCGGGGAGTGGCCATGGCCAATGCCCCCCAGGAGGTACAAGATGCGGCCAAAGAGGTTACTTTAAGCAATAACCAAGAGGGGGTAAAAAGTACCCTGGAAAAATACTTCCAATTGGGTGTATAGAGACTTTTGTAGGAATTGTCCCCCCAGTGGAAAATGAAAACTGAAGTATTACTTTAAATATGTAGCAATCATGAAACGAGTTATCTTTTTACTACTGGGAGCAAGTGCATTCTTTTTGCTTTCTTGTAATTCAGAATCCAACAGGACTGAGGAAACCTCTTTGGCATCCTCAATCCAAGAACCATCCTATCAAGAACCACACCGTCCGCAATACCACTTCTCCCCTCCTGCCAAGTGGATGAATGATCCCAACGGTATGGTGTTTTACCAAGGTCAATACCATTTATTTTACCAACATTATCCCGATAGTTCTGTCTGGGGGCCCATGCATTGGGGGCATACCGTTAGTCGAGACATGGTGAATTGGGAAAACCTTCCTATTGCCCTGTATCCTGACTCTAATGGTTACATTTTCTCCGGTAGTGCGGTGCTTGACCAAAACAACTCCTCAGGTTTAGGAACTCAGGATAACCCTCCCCTGGTAGCTATTTTTACTTACCATGATCCAGTAGGAGAAAAGAACGGGAGTCAAACCTTCCAAACTCAAGGCTTAGCTTATAGCCTAGACCAAGGAAAAACTTGGAAGCCGTATGAAGATAATCCGGTATTACCTAATCCGGGCATCCGAGATTTCAGAGACCCCAAAGTATTTTGGCACGAGGAAAGCTCGAGGTGGGTGATGGTATTGGCTACGGCCGATCGGATTACCCTCTTTGCTTCGCCCGACCTGAAATCCTGGGAGAAGTTAAGTGAGTTTGGGGCAGATATTGGAAGTCACGAAGGGGTATGGGAATGCCCCGACCTTTTCCCATTAAAAACCACAACGGACGAGGTGGTGTGGGTTATGTTGGTAAGTGTAGGGTCCGGGGGGCCGGCTGGAGGCTCTGGTACGCAGTATTTTTATGGTAACTTTGATGGCAATACATTTCAATTAAACCCTAGCTGCCGTAAAGCCCTAAGCACCAGTGAAAACAAAGCTTTTTGGTTAGACTACGGAGCGGATAATTATGCTGGGGTAACATGGGCCAATATCCCAGAGGAAGATGGCAGGCGATTATTTATCGGTTGGATGAGTAATTGGGCTTATGCCATAAAGGTACCTACTGAAGTTTGGCGTAGTGCCATGACCCTACCCCGTACTTTGTCTCTTGAAGCCTTGGAGCAAGGCATGCGACTTAAATCACAGCCGGTCAAAGAACTGGACTTACTCCAAGGAGAACCCTCCCAAATCCTCCCCCAAGCACTAGAAGGTACTGTAGACTGGAGTAATAAGCTGCCTTCTGGATTAAGTACGTGGCGTTTGCGTATGGAATTAGACCTAGGAGATTCTAATGACAAAGATTTTAGCATTCACATGTCTAATGAAGCAGGAGATACCTTAACCTTAGGCTATATAGCTTCAGAAGATAAGTTTTATACAGATCGTCGCCAAGCTGGCAAAGTAGATTTTTCAGATGCTTTCCCTCAAGTACATAAAGCTCCCAGGGACGATTCAGATCAAATTTTGCGCCTGGATATTTGGCTAGATGTGTCATCCCTGGAAGTTTTTGCGGATGGTGGATTGACCACCATGACTGAAACGTATTTTGCCGAAAAGCCATTCACGCAATTGACATGGCAGAGTGCCGAGCCAATTCAGCTAAAAGAGGCAAAAGTGTTCCCCTTGAAATCTATATGGAATGAAATAAGATTGAAATAAATGGAAGCTGTTCTGAAGAACTTTTACTCTTTTTAATTTAATGACCCTATGAGTTACCCGATTTAGAACACCCTAGGACTTAGGAATGATCTCTGCAGCACTGGTGTAGGCAATATAGTACTCTTCCCAGGCCCGGTAGTATACTTGATAATATACCCGAGGCTGCCCTGGGGGCTCCATCCAGGCCCGGGCGATGCCTTCTGGTTTTCCGGATAAGGCTTCCACTCCCATATGATAGCGAAGGCTCAATTGACGCTTTCCATAGAGTTTGTAAAGTGCTTCTTTTATGACCCAGAGAATGGTGAGGGTATCTAAGTCATTGGGGTAGTATTTTCTTTCCTGACTGGATAGGTATTTTTTGGCGATCCGGCGGAGTTGTTCGCGTGGGGTTTCCATATCAATTCCTACGGCCCCGCTGGGGTGTATCATGCCAATCGCATATCGAATGGCATGCGAAAGCGAAACGTGATATCTCGAATTGTAAAGGAGTGGTTTGGAACACTCATCTTTATGAATGCCTGGATACGCTTGCCCCTGGGACTCCATCAACTTTTTCACTACCAGGCGGGCCGCTATGGATTCATTTTTTTTATCGGGATGCTGGATGGGGTCTAAAAAATCGAGGTGTTGTTCCGGACTGTCTAAAAGCTGGAGCAAGGTTTCGGTATTTTCCTGGATATGCCATATGCCCCAATGGGCTTCTGCATGGATATGTTGGATGAGTTTTAAGGGCATAGCAGTAGGGCCAAGGGGTTACGAAGCTTACTGACCGGGTTTAGGGGGCTTTGATTCGGCCTTTTCCGGATTAATTTGGAGCCTTTTATACGCTCTTTGCACTTCCTGAGCGTCTTTGGCATAATATCGTTTGACCAATTGCCGAGCAGGAGTTATATAAATAAGAAAAGCAGTAGCGGCTATGACCAAGCTACGTTGTAAAGCTTTGCGGTAGAATCGTATATCTTCAATTTTTTGTGAAATCCGAAAGTTAAAAAGGAGGCCTAGGATTGTAGTCAGAAAGGCATACAAAGCATACCGCAATAGCGTATCCAGGGGGAGCCATAACATCAACTTGAAAAGCAAGGCGATCATTGTAAAAGAGGCAACTAGGTTGGCAAAATTACGGATGCTAAATAAAGAGACCCCTTTCCCAAAGTTTAGGACAAGTTCTACAAAATAGAGTATTGTAAGGCCTCCCAAGCCACCCATCAATAAGAATAAACCGGCTTCTAGCCCTTGTAAACGCATTAAAAAGCCCAGGATGGAAATAATAGCCAGTATAATTTCTAATAAAATGATTTGTTTTCTCATGACTAAGCCTTAATCGGTTTGTAGCTCAATCTACGTTTATCTTTTAGGAAAAGCTTAAAAAACTTAAAGAATAGGGTTCCCGTCAAAACCCAATCTTGGCATCATCGCTCTCAAAGTCTGAGAAATCTTTCTTAAGAGAAGGATTAAAGATTTGGGCTAAGGTAACGGGATCATCAAAATTTTTAGACAGTTTATTGATTTTGGCGATTCTATTGGCGTTTTCGGCCGGGATTTTATCAAACTTATGAATGCCCAATAAACGTCCTTCTCGCAAGAGAGCCCGGTCTAGATTCCGAATATCGGTATTAAAGGTAGAAATAATTTTCAGGTTCAAAACATCCGAGAGTAAACCATCCGAAATGTTGAGCAAATTGGCAATAGAAAGCTTATCCGATTTTCCCTGCTCACGAGCCTGCACAGTTTCTTCCGATTCCTCAATGATGAGTACCGCGTTTTGATAATCAGAAATAAACGTGATCAGTTGAGGGTCGGCCAATTCCCGGAGTAGGGTCATGGGATAGAAAATATAATTGGTTTCGGAGCGGGTTTGCGAAATTAAATACCGTATATAATTGGTCTTCCCACTACCGGTAAGTCCGTGAAAGATAAAAATACCGGAGCGGTTTTTCTCTTGGATGCGTTTTACAAACTCTTCATGCTTCTTTTGGAAGCCGTGCCCGTAGTATAATTCAAGATCTTGGATCTGGGGCTTTTTTATTTCATATTTATTCAAACGGAGACCGTCACGCGGTACCGAACTCACGATGTGGATATAGTGTTTTTCATCGGGTACGATTTCCACCAGACTTTCTTCGGCGATTTTAAAGATCTTTTCTAAGTCCTCCACTGGGACCTCCTCGATAGCGATTACATCCTCGGGCCTAAATTGGATTTCTTTTAAATCTTTGATAGTATCCTGGTTTATATTCAGGATAATCTTTTGGTTTTGGATGAGCAAATACCAATCGATGGAGTAACGCTTCTCTTTCTTATTGTACACCGTATTGTGGCGATACAGGTCTACCTTCCCAAAACCGGCCGCTTCTAGTTTTTCCACGAAAATGTCAAGCTTCACGAGATGCTTACTGTCGAAGTAATCGTCTACGCTAAACTCGACCAGTCGGCTATCGTGTTTATTGAGTAGATAATACGATTCGTAAAAGAAGTTACCATCAAAGACATTGTATCGGCCATAAAAAGGAGCAGGTTTTTTGGGAGGAAAATCTGGTTTTTGCATAGTCTGGAGCTTCGGTCAAATAGGTTCTAAGGCCCTTTGGTAGATGATTTATAAGATGAAAATTGGGCTGCTTTGGGTTTTGAGGCTGAAATTGATACGAGCGTCTTGGAAATAAGTTGTCAAAGATAAAATGCTTTTTTGGAATAATTAACACGCTGGCTTCAAATCTGGTATAAAAAACCTGATTCTTTGGGAGGAGCCTGGGTTTGTGAAGGAGTGTATCCATGAATTTGCTTGCCAGGTCTGATGAGAAATGTTCTGTAAGCGAACTGCTTACTCATGGAAAATGCCAGGTAATCATAAATTTAGAACGCGGATTATCTCGATTGAAATTATGCTTACATTCCCAAGCCTGTATTCAGGGCTTCATCATGGGTATCCTTTACCTATCGTTTATACAATGGGGCAAATAAAAGATACCCTGGCTTAGGGATAGGCGCCTAAGACTGTCCGAAAAGCCAATATAGTAATCTTAGCCTCTCAGAACTCCCTATCTGAAGCAATACTTGGCTTAGGGATGGGCGCCTCTTCATTAAAAGGAGTGGGCTGAGACCCTCGCTGGTTTGCGCGTGGGCCGGCTCAGCAGCCCAGCCCGGCCCGCGCGGGCAGATATGTTCCCGTTTGAAGCCCTATTTTTTAGCGCGGGCAAGCCCCAAAATTTTTCCTCGGGAGACCTACCAAAATACCATTTTCCTCTTTCCAAGTTTGCTAGCTTTTCGGACAGCCCTAGATACCCACCCGAAGGGCGGAGACCGCCGTGGGATGCGCGGGGGCCGGGGCCGGCTTGCCTGGGTAGCCCGCCCGGCGCTGGCACCTACTTCCCAACAAAAAAAGGGACTCCCCTGCGCCGGGAAGCCCCAAAATATTTTTTTACAATTCTTTTGGAGACTATTGTAAAGAGTTAATCAAGTCTTGGATGATGGAGGTGTCTACTTCGCCGTCTTGCTCGGCCAGTTCCATCGCTAAGCGGGCGTGGGTCAAGGCCTTGTCCTTCTGGTCCAGCTTTGACAAGATGCCCGCGTACAAGAATTGATTGGCGTAGCCCGGTTCTGCCTGGATTTCATCCCACATCCAGCCTGCCATTTTCTCGAGAGCAGGCTTATCTTCTACGTTTTGGTAAAACTGAAACCCGGCACTGTATAGCCATTCGTCATCCTCGCGGCCGTATTTTTCAAAATGTTCTACCGTTTTTTGGGCATAGGTAGGCCAATCTTCAATATGTTCGTAATACTTCAAATAAAAAGCGCTGGACATCATTTCCGGGTTTACGCCCGTAAACAAGGACTTCACTTGCCCGATGACATACTCCATATTTTTGAGGTAGGACATATCCCGGTTGTCGATTGCTTGATTGAAATTAGACAGGAGCAGGTTGTTGGCAAATTCCTGCGCCAATTGCTCATTTATGGCCGAATACGTATCAAAGTTGGCTAAGAAATGATTGACGGGATGGGCCTTGATATCTGACATATAGTGGGCCATCAAGACAAAATTATCTTCCTCCTTTAAGGCTCCGGGCTGCACATTTTTAAAGTATTCGGTGGCCAAAGCCCGGTATTCCTCGGCTTCGTCCTCTTTGTGAGCCAAAAGGTATTTCTTTATAAAATCGGGTGAGCGGTCTCCGGTAGCAAATTTTTCCTCCAAAGAAGGGATGGCCAGGGCATTTTTCCCGACTTGGATAAACTCAGGGCCTTCCATAGCCCCCGTAATACGGTAAAATACGTTCCCCTCGGCATCGGTAAAGAGATAGGTAGGCATGGCCGTAATCTCAAACTCTTGAGCCAAGGCACTTTCGGCATCTACATCCAAGCGATAACTCAAAAACTCGGTATTATAATAGGTGGCCACATCGGGCAAGGTAAAAACCGACTTGTCCATATATTTACAAGGGCCACACCAAGTAGCATAGGCATCTACAAAGATGGGTTTATTTTGCTTTTTGGCTTCCTGTAGCAATTCTTCCCAGGAACCCTGGAAAAAGGTAATCCCCTCAGAAGCCGAAACCTGGTTTCCGGCAAAAAGCATACATACAAATAGAAAAAATAAAGGGAGCAACTTGGTGTTTTTCATACAATTGAGAATAATGTGGTTATTGTCACATGGAGTCATTTTTGGAAAAAAAATTCCCTACTTCGGGAATTTAGATATAAGGCTGTCAAATGCTTTTAGACACAAGACCGCATTTTTAATACGGTAGGCTACTGGGCTTTGTTGTATAGCTTCCCGGAGAAAGTTTAACCGGTATAGCGACGGTGACGGACCCAAAAATTAACAAGTCCGAATAACACAATAAACCCCACGGGTACTAGCAAATTGAATACTTGCCAAGATTGCTTCTCATTTTTGAGGCGTAATTTGTCTAAGGGGCGCAGTACTACTTCCTTATTTTTGGCCAAAATGACCCCTTTATCGTCCAGCATAAAGTCTACGGCATTGATGAGAAATTCGGCATTGTCAAAAGTCGTCTTCCGGATTTCGTCCAAGCCTAATGGAATGGGCTCCCCGGTCTGCGAATTGATGCGATTACGAATTAGATCGCCATCCGAGCAGATCAAAATCCGGGTAAACGGGCTTTTCCCCTGAAAACCCGGCCTTTGGCTAAAACTTCGCGAGGTAAACATCGACTCAAATTCTCCTTCCAGTAAGTAGGCAATGGGTAAAGGCCCCTGGTTATACTGGGCCGGGTCGGGCCTTTTCCTCTCCTCTTCATAGCTCACATAGGCAGGTGTAGCCCGTACTTGTGAATAACGAGAGGCAAATAGTAAAGGTGTCTTGAGTATCCCTGCGGCCTTGACCGTATCGATGGTGCTCACAAACCGACTTTGTACCGGCCCCAGGTTTTTGACAATGGGGTGCCGGGAATAGGTATTAATCAAAGGATAATACTGCCAAGGGATGGGTTGAATGTTGGGTTGTTCATTGGTCAAATTTCCTACTACAATCGGAATTAAACCGGCATTGAGGTCCTTAATCAAATTAGGATTTAAACGAACCCCATACCGGAAGAACATATCTAGCAGGTTATGTTCCACCGGAAAAGTATAGGCTCCTTTGTCCCGGATGACACTATCCATATGCAGGCTTACCACATCTACAAAGAAGAGGGCTTTCCCCCCTCCCATGATAAACTGGTCAAGCTTATACTTATCCTCATCCGAAAAGGCGGTATCTGGCTTGGCTACCAATATCGCATCCAGTCCCTCTTTAATGGAAGGCTCTAAGGGCAAAGGCACCCGAAACACGTCATAATATTCCTGCAAACGGGTGATGGCCGTGGCCAATTGTGGGTTGCTAAGCTCCCCGTGGCCCAGGCTTATCCCGATTTTCTTTTTTTCCTTGATCACCAAGCGCCGAATAGCCGAAATGAGGTTAAACTCGGTATTTTCTACCGATTGATTCAGGATTTGCTCGGGGCCCATGGCATTTTGGACCCGCTGGTCGATTGCTTTAAACAGAGTAGCCGAGGTTTCAAATTGTTGCTCCCCATCATCGCTTACGTAAGAAAGCACCGCTCCTGGAATAATCCGCTTTTGCACCCGCTCATCTCCCCGGCGGTCATAAATATCGGTAGGGCTGAGGCCTTGCTCAAACAAGTTTTGGTAAAAGGCTCTTTGTTCTTCAGCATTCGAGTACGCCGTTTCGGGATTGATAAACCGATATTTGAGGCGCTTCCCGGCATAGATTTTAAACTCATCCAAGGTTTCTTGTACGCCTTTTTTCAAGCGTTGAAACCCCGCCGGAAGGTCTCCTTCGAGGTAGACCTTTACGTAGACTTCCCCTTCCAAATCTTGGAGAATATTTCGCGTGGGCTCGCTAATGGTGTAGCGTTTTTCTTCCGTCAAGTCCCAACGAAAAAAGTACTGGGCTGCCAACCAATTGATAGCCAATACAACCACCAAACCCAGTATAAAATTTTGGATATCTTTTTTCTTCATATAGCAATCCTTGTTAGCCCAAAACGCAAATTAAGCCAGGAAATGTATACTTAACCACGGGATCTTGGCCAAAAACCGGAACATACATGTAGGATTTAGCCACAAAAAAGCTAAGAAATCCCCTTCTTGGCCCCTTAAACGTTCTTACGGCGATTGCGCTGGTAATCTTCAAAGATAAAGTTCCCCAGGTTGTTGAGATCACTATAATAGGCCTTTCCCCGGTTTACTTGGGTAAATTCGCGGACAAATTCTTGCAAATACGTGTCCGAAGCAATCATAAAGGTGGTAATCGGAATTTTAATCTTGCGGCACTGGGCGGCCAAGGTCAAGGTTTTGTTGAGGATTTTCTTATCCAGGCCAAAGCTGTTTTTGTAATACTTAATCCCCACTTTCATGCAGGTGGGTTTCCCATCGGTGATCATAAAAATCTGCTTATTTTGATTTTTACGACGGCGCAGGAGGTCCATGGCCAGCTCCAAACCCGCAATGGTATTGGTATGATAGGGCCCTACTTGTAAATAAGGCAGGTCTTTGATCTGAATTTGCCAAGAGTCATTCCCAAAGACAATAATGTCCAGGGTATCCTTGGGGTAGCGGGTGGTAATCAACTCGGCAAGGGCCATAGCTACTTTTTTGGCGGGCGTGATACGGTCTTCCCCGTAAAGGATCATTGAGTGGGAGATATCAATCATCAAGACCGTCGAGGTTTGCGCTTTAAACTCCGAGTCTCGCATCTCGATATCATTGTCCAGCAAGGTAAAATCTCCGATACCGTGGTTAATCTGGGCGTTCCGGATAGAATCGGTCATGGAGATGTTTTCAATATTGTCGCCAAATTGGTAGCGGCGCATATCCGTACTGGCCTCATCTCCGGGGCCTGAGTAATTGGTATGGTGGTTCCCCCCGCGGTGACGCTTCAATTTCCCAAAAACTTCCTCCAAGGCACTTCTGCGAATACTGATCTCACTCTTGGCCGTCATGCTCAATTGCCCCGTACCTTCTTCTTCTGTGATGTATCCCTTCTTTTTAAGATCTTCAATAAAATCACCTATTCCGTAATCATCGTCGGTGAGGTTATATTGCTTATCCAGGTTGTTGAGCCAATGGAGGGCTTCACTAACATCCCCCGAAGTGATGGTAAGTAATTGCTTAAAAATATCAAAGAGCTTGTCAAAATTGGCCCCTTGCTGACCAGTTTGAGGTACAAACTTCTGAAAACGATAGCCTTGCATATCAAATTAGTTTTATAATGCTGCTTAAACTGAGGAATACAGAAAAATTACCGGGGCTTCCCCGCTGTGGCGCATGGGCTTCTTTATGAAAGATAATGCCCAGCGGGTCGGGCTTTCGCTACTCGCCAGCTTGCCCACAGCCAGCGGCGGGCTCAAACAGGCCGCTCTATCCCTAAGCCATACCAATAATCCCTTGAATAATTTCTTTACCCAATATACAAATAAAAACCCGCTTTGAAGCAGCTTGTTTGCCAAGGAAGGAAAAGAATGAGCGCTTCAAAAATACGTATTGGAAACACGGGGGGCGATAGGATGAGTTCCTAAGACTGACCGAAAAGCCAATATAGTAACCTTAGCCCCTCAGAACTCCCTATTTGTAGCAAGCCCCTGATTTTTTCTTTTGAGGCTTTCAAAATAAACGGGTCTCCTCTTTCCAAGCTTGCTAGCTTTTCAGACAGGCCAAGATGAGTTCCCCGAAGGCATGCCCAAGGGTTTAGTCTGGAGGGGACGCAAATACGCGGGTTCCCTCGGTACAGTTTTGACAGATGTCGATATTGCGGCGAGACCGAAACAATTGCTCTCGAAAACCCTGATATTTTGCCCCCCACCAAATATCAGCAAACGATTGCTGCTGCAAATCCCCCAAACTATGCTGGGCATCTTTATCAAAACAACAGGGTACTACTTTTCCATCCCAGGTGAGCACACAGCCTTGCCACATGCGCCAGCAATGGTTAAGCAGCTCGTTTTTAATCTGAAATTTGCCTTGGTCATTCCGAGCGTAGCGGCTAAGCGACTCCTCTTCAGGCACCCAATTATCGGCATTTTCCAGGTCATATATCTGGGCCGTTTTGATTTGCAAGGCATCTACCTTCAGTTCCCGAGCCAACTTCCGAATATCTTGAATTTGGTGCTGATTGCTTTTAAATACGATAAATTGAAAGATCACGTGCGGGGTGCTCCGCTTAAGTTTTTTCTTCCAAGCGATCAGGTTTCGGGTGCCCTCGATTACTTTCTCAAGTTTACCTCCCACCCGGTAATGGGCATAACTGGCCTGGGTAGTGCCGTCAATCGAGACAACTATCCGGTTTAATCCCGACTCCACCGTTTGCCGGGCCCGATCATCGTCCAAAAAGTGGGCATTACTGGAGGTGGCTGTATAAATATTTTTTTTCCGGGCATACGAAACCATATCCAAAAACTGGGGATGGATATAGGGCTCTCCTTGAAAATATAGGGTAAGATAAAGCAAATGCGGAGCGACTTGGTCCAAAATGTCCCGGTATAAATCCAGGTTCATTCGCCCGGTTGGCCGTTCAAAGCTTCGTAAACCACTAGGGCAGTGGGGGCAACGCAAATTGCAAGCCGTAGTTGGCTCCACGGCCAAGCTCATGGGCCAGCCTCCAATTTCCACTTTTCCGCTCTGGCGGGTTTTCTGATAACTTTGGTACAAAGCAAAGCCATTACGCAAACGTTGGTAGTTGAGTTTACGTAACAATTGGCTTTGGTCAAGCCATACCGGAGGGATTCGCATAGTGGGTTTTTCAGGATGGTAGCTAAGGTATCAACGAAATGAAAACAAAAATACGATCCATCCTGCCATTCCCAGCCTTGCTTGTAAGAAATCGGCCAAAAAAAATCAGGTTTAAGCCAAAGCCCAAACCTGCGCCCGAATAAATGGGAGAACTTAAATAATTTCGTTTTCGGCTTTGATGCTACGTATAGTAGTAATCCCCCCGATGACCGCCTCTAAACTTTGCGTGTAGGGCGAATTAAAAATTTCGTGGCCGTCGATGGAGAAAATTATCATATCCGACTCTGGAATGTACTCAACCGTTAGTTCTTGGGGAGTATTTTCCCCTGTATTTACAAAGGTTTTAAATTGTACGGTATGCATCAGTTTAAAGATTTGGGGTTAATAGGATATTCGTAAATATAAAATTTAGCTAAGGATTTTGGCTTAAAATGTGGAATTATTTCAACTCGCCCAGTTATCTCTATCCAAACTGCGGTATTGTATCGCCTCGGCCAAGTGCTCATTGCGAATGGTTTCACTATCTGCCAGATCGGCAATGGTCCGGGATACCTTCAAAATGCGATCATAAGCCCGAGCCGATAGCCCCAATCTTTCCATGGCTTTTTGCAGCATATTTTTTCCCGCGCTATCTATACGGCACAGGTCTTTGACCATGGCCGAGGGCATCATCGCATTGGAGTGGATGCTTTTGCGCTCAGAAAAGCGCTCAATTTGTCTTTCCCGGGCCTGGATCACCCGGTCTCGGATCTCGGAGCTACTTTCATTCTTACGTTCGGAGGTCATTTCTTCAAAAGAAACCGGCGTTACTTCAATATGCAGGTCAATCCGGTCCAACAAAGGGCCACTGATCCGGCTCAGATAGCGTTGTACGACTCCCGGGCTACACACACATTCTTTATCGGGGTGATTATAGTATCCACAGGGGCAGGGGTTCATGCTGGCGATCAGCATAAAGTTGGCCGGAAACTCCAAGGAAATCCGCGCTCGGGAAATGCTCACTCTTCGTTCTTCTAAGGGCTGGCGCATCACTTCCAGGACCGTCCGTTTAAATTCGGGCAGCTCATCTAAAAAAAGGACTCCATTATGCGCTAGGGAAATCTCCCCGGGTTGTGGGATGCCCCCTCCCCCTACCAAGGCTACATCGCTTATGGTATGGTGCGGTGAGCGAAAGGGGCGTAAATTGATGAGAGAGCTGTCCTCTTGCAGCCTACCGGCTACTGAGTGTATCTTGGTTGTCTCGAGGGCTTCGTGTAAGGTTAGAGGAGGCAATATGGAAGGTAATCGCTTGGCCAACATCGTCTTACCAGCTCCTGGGGGGCCAATCATGATCACATTATGACTCCCGGCAGCGGCAATTTCTAAGGCTCGTTTGATATTTTCTTGGCCTTGCACATTGGCAAAATCGTATTCATAAGCATTGAGGGTGGCAAAAAATAAATCTCGGGTATCGCTCACTCGGGGGGTTATTTCCCGGCTTCCCTCTAAAAACTCGATGGCCTCTCGCAAATCACTCACCGGGATTACCTTCAGGTTATTGACAATAGAGGCTTCGGCCGCATTTTCCTCGGGCAAGATGAAGCCTGCATACCCTTGTTTTCGGGCCTCAATAGCAATGGGCAGTACCCCTCGGATAGGTCTCACGTTCCCGTCCAAGGCTAATTCGCCCATAATAAGGTACTCCTCCGAATTTTCGGCCTGTACCTGGCCCGAGGCTTTTAAAATACCCATGGCAATCGCCAGATCATACGAAGCCCCTTCCTTACGAATATCGGCTGGGGCCAGATTGACCACGATTTTTTGTCGGGGATATTGAAACTGCAAATGTTTGATGGCTGCCTCGACCCGCTGTTGACTTTCTTTTACTGCATTATCGGGGAGGCCTACCATATGAAATTTGGTGCCTTTGGAGACACTCACCTCAATGGTGATTAAATTGGCATCAATACCGTAGACGGCACAGCCATACGTTTTTGCTAGCATGCGTAGTTGAATTAATTTGGGCTACTTCCAAAGTGAATTTTAAAAAAAAATGAGCGTTTTGCCAAGAAGCTGGGATTCTATTCCTGTTTTTTCATTTCAATTTTTATTTTAGCTACCCGAGTAATACGTCTAGGTTATCAAAGTAAAATAGAAGTAGCTAGCATTTTCGGTATCCGGGCCTGCCAGAAATGTTATACTTTTATTTGATCGTTTCGTTTACATATCAGACCTAATTGAGATACCATACCTATGGAATATAAAGATTATTATGCCCTCTTGGGCATTAAGCGCAGTGCCAGTGCCGATGATATCAAAAAAGCCTACCGTCAAATGGCCCTCAAATACCACCCGGATAAAAATAAGGGCAATCGAGAAGCCGAATTAAAATTCCAGGAAATTTCTGAAGCCTACACCGTTTTAAGCGACCCCTCCAAACGCCGTAAATACGATTTGTTGGGAGCTAATTGGAAAAAACTGGAAGATGCCAATTTTGATGACCTAAATTTTGACTTAAAAGATATATTAAGTGGCTTAGAAGACCGTCTGGGCAATTTCTCCAACTTTTTCAAAAAGTTTTTTGGAAATGATGCCGACTCCAATCCAGAAAAAGGGGAAGATGTACACCGGAGCCTGCGTATTAACTTGCTAGAAGCGTTTAAAGGGGCCGAAAAAACGTTTCAACACGAGGGGCAAAATCTACTCGTCCGCATCAAGCCGGGTATCCAAGAGGGGCAGACGCTTCGCATCAAAGGGAAGGGAGAACTGACTAGCCCTCACAGTCAGCGAGGCGATTTACTTTTAAAAATCCTTATTGAACCCAGTAGTACCACTACCCGGAAAGGAGATGACCTGTACCAAGATGCTCCGGTAGATTTTTATACCGCTTTGCAGGGAGGCAATATACGTGTAAACACCATCAATGGGAAAATCCAAATCCAGATCCCGGCGGGCTATCAAAGTGGTAAATTACTACGCTTGAAGGGAAAAGGAATGCCCCAATACAAAGACCCCAATACCCGGGGGGACTTATATTTAAAGATCCTGGTGCAAATCCCTGAAGACTTGAGCCCGGAAGAAAAAGCCGAATGGACCCGACTGGCCGAAAAGCACCGCAAGGCCCCTTCTTCCTAAAAATAAGTCTAAATACCTGGAATTTCCCAATTGGCCCAAATCTAAAGTGGATAGGACATTTTTACCTAAGCATGGACTTTTTTGGGAAAATGTGTTCCACTCCGGGAAAATTCTGGTAGATTTATTTGGGTTTCATGACGGCATGCCCTATGTTTGAAGTTATTTTTCGCTAAAAAATGTAGGATAATTGTTTTTACTGGCGATCAAAGTCAATTTTATTGGTATTTATTAGATCAAAGCAACAATTGATTATTAAATCAAGTAGAATGAGACAAATGACGAGCCCTTTGATAATACTAATTCTATTCGTAACGTGTATTGAACTTGTCCAGTTACTAATTTATTTTATATCATAAAGGCGACCCATTTCTGTGCTTATACGTCCCGGCCTTCCTCTTGGGGTTTTGGAACACCTTCTTTGTCATTTTTTACTTAGAAACTGTTCGTATTTAATTGCCTTGGGCGGCAAAGGGCCGTGTTAAAATAAAAATACGGGAACCTGATTTCATCCCATGTCCTCGCGCCCGGCTATGCGCTCCCAACTTGATTTCATCAGAACCCTATATTCACTTTACTCGGCCCTTTTCGACGACATAAACTAAACACGAACAGTTTCTAAAAGGGCTAGCTACTATTTTAACGTATAAATAGGTTATTAAAATTGCCCTTTCAGGGGACAGCCAAAGGAAAAGGAAAATGTCTAAACTCAGTTACTTTTTAAAAATCACAATCCCATTGGTCACCAGTTTGGAGCTTCTGGTGATATATTTCCAATACAGTTATTGGGATGCCATTATGGAGAATAGTGAATCTCGTCTTTTACTGGCCGCTTGGTTCATTTTTTTTATTGCATACACACTGATCACCAACATATTGCTTTTCTTGGAGTATTTTGACCTGACAGAAAAGATCTCGGTATCTAAATGGTATATGGCTTTCCCTATGGTCAATGCTTGGCTTTTTATTTTACATGCTTCTATTATACTCAATAACGTATTTATTATATAATTCAAATTGAATAGATAAACTATGGGCAAATGACCCATTTAACGCTACAAACTCCATAAACAACTGATTAAAAACCACTTAATCCCTTAAAAACCAGTATCCGATTTAGATATGAGAAGACGGCCCCCAATTACCTACCTTGTTTTGAACTTTATACCCTCTTACCCAAAAGCTATGCGAAGCAACTTGATTCCCCTGCTAGTATGGTTCCTTTGCTTGTTTACGGGGGCCGTAAGTGCCCAGGTAGATAGCCTCAGAACCCGGGTCTTGTCCCCTCAAGAAATGCAAGATGATTTTGCTCAATTGTGTGAGGTTTTTCAAGAAACCCATCCTGGGTACTATCGCTACACCTCCCCAGAGCAAATGCAGGTCAAAATAGATAGCATCCAAGGTCTTATCCAAAAAGAGCTGCCCTTTTATACCTTTTATAAAATTTTATGCTCCATGGTGGCCGATGTACGCTGCTCTCACACCCAAATTTATCCCTTGGCCAATCCTGGCCCATACTTCAACGAGCAGCAATTGACATTTCCCTTATCTATCCAAGCATTAGAAGGGGGGTATTATGTCTTGCTTAACGGGACTATGGATGAAGGTATTGCAGTGGGCACCGAAGTCTTGACAATTAATGGGCGGGCCATACAGGAAATTGAGCAGGAGATCACCCGGCTACACTGGGGAGATGGCTACATCCTGGGCAACCGTATGAAGGCCATGTCCCAAGGCAGCTTTTCCAGCTTTTATTATGTTTGGGTAGAGCAGGTTGAGCACTTCAACTTATCCTTAAAAAATCGCCAAGGAGAGGTATTTTCCCGGACAGTTCCCGCCCAAACCTGGGCCCAAACCAACCAAAACTTTTTGAAAAACCCGGTAAACCAAAAGCTGCTGGAAATCTACCAGAAAAAAAACCAGGAGGATGCAGAAAATAGCTGGCGTTTGAAAATACTGGATGAGCCCCAAGCCGCCGTGATGATTATCCGGGATTTTAACCGGGGAAAAACGGAAGAGCAGGCCCGAAAGCAAATGCAAAAATTCTTACAGGAATGCAGTGAGAAAATACAAGCCAAGCAAATAGAACATTTAATCATAGACTTGCGCCACAATTCGGGAGGCTGGGATATCCAAGGGGCGGAGCTCTTTTCTTTTCTTATCCAAGAACCCACACAGTATTATAAACGTTTGCACACTATCACGCGTGACTCCCCTTATCTGAAATATGCTGGTTTTTCACCCAAAGTTGTCAAAAAAATGGCTGATAGACTGGTAGATAAGGACGATGGCACCTTCTCTCTTCTAGCCGAATATAATCCCACCCTGGAGATGTGGCAGCCCGCCCCTTATGCATATCGGGGAAAGGTGTTTGTACTGATGAACGGGAATAGCTCTTCTACCACGGCCGAGTTTACCGCCTTGGCCCGGGAACACCAATTGGCTACTTTTGTGGGTGAGGAATGCGGTGGGGCCTACGAAGGAGGAAATAGTGGAAGTTTTTTTGAAATTATTTTGCCCAATTCGGGCATGATGCTGCTAAGCCCCTTGGTTTACTACACCTTGGCCGTAAGCCCCCCGGATACCAAAGGCCGGGGCACTTTCCCTGATTATCCGGCCTCTCCCATTCTAGAAGATGTCCTTGTGGGCATAGATAACCAGATGGAATATGTCTTGGATTTGATACGGAAGGAAAGAAAATAATATACCTCCTTTTCAATTAATCTCCCCCTTTGCCCTGCTTGGTTTTTAAGGGTAGAGACACCCACCCGTACGCAGCCCCAGGACGCGTTAACAATTCCCTCCGGGATGACAAACAGAAATACCAGGGGCCCATCTCAACCTCTCCTCTCAAAAGTCCTGCTTCCCGCCTCCCGGCTCCTTCTCTACTCTCTCATCTTCTTCAGCTTAGGGATAGAGCGGCCTGTTTGAGCCCGCCGCTGGGAGGTGGGCCGGCCGGCGAGTAGCGATAGCCCGACCCGCCTGGCAGGATAGACCCCAAAAGCACCTTAATGTATTGGCGGGTAAGCCCCAAAGCCAAAGAATCTTTTATAAAATGGTAGATCTGCCGTTTCAATTGTATTTTGAAAAGAAGGGATAGCATAGGAAGTAGAGGAAAAAACCAGCGCAAAACCCTAACAATCAAGCGCTTAAATTAATCATCGGAATATTGCGAATATTTAAAATATGTGTTTATTTTTGCCAAATACTTGAAGTATTCCAAATTTTAAAACATATCTAATGGCAAATAAAGGAACCATTACCCAAGTTATCGGGCCAGTGGTGGATGTCAGCTTTACTGAGGAGGGCTCTACTCTGCCGAAAATATATAACGCTTTAGAAGTCACGAAATCTAACGGTCAAAAACTAGTTTTGGAATGCCAACAACACCTCGGAGAAGATCGGATACGCGCCATCGCGATGGACAGTACCGAAGGTCTTCAAAGAGGGATGGAAGTTACCGATCAAGGACAACCTATCTCGATGCCTACCGGGGAAGAAATCCGGGGGCGACTTTTTAATGTGGTCGGGGATACCATTGACGGAATTGGCGCCATCGAGACCGGTAACCGTGCTCCCATCCACAAAACGGCCCCTAAGTACGAAGAACTTACCACCTCCACGGAAGTTCTTTTTACCGGTATCAAAGTAATTGACCTCATCGAGCCCTATGCCAAAGGGGGAAAAGTTGGCCTCTTCGGAGGTGCCGGAGTAGGAAAGACGGTATTGATCCAGGAGTTGATCAATAACGTGGCCCTTGCCTATTCGGGACTATCAGTATTTGCTGGGGTGGGTGAGCGTACCCGCGAAGGAAATGACTTGCTACGGGAAATGATTGAAGCTGGGGTAATCAAGTACGGGGACAAGTTCCACGAAGATATGGAAAAAGGTGGTTGGAATATTGACTTGGTAGACAAAGAAGCGATGAAAGACTCGCAAGCTACCTTGGTATTCGGCCAGATGAATGAGCCTCCGGGAGCCCGCGCCCGGGTAGCCTTATCGGGACTTTCTGTAGCGGAATACTTCCGTGATGGCGACGGCACCGGTCAAGGACGGGATATTCTTTTCTTTATTGATAATATCTTCCGCTTTACCCAAGCCGGTTCGGAAGTATCGGCCCTTTTGGGACGGATGCCCTCAGCGGTAGGATACCAACCAACCTTGGCTACCGAAATGGGGCAGATGCAGGAGCGTATTACTTCTACCAAGCGGGGATCTATTACCTCGGTTCAAGCGGTATACGTACCCGCAGATGATTTGACGGATCCGGCTCCAGCCACTACCTTCTCTCACTTAGATGCCACCACGGTACTTTCCCGTAAACTGGCTTCCTTGGGTATTTATCCGGCCATTGACCCCTTAGATTCTACTTCACGGATCTTGACCCCAGATATCGTAGGGGATGAGCATTATCAAACGGCCCAAAATGTTATCCAAACCTTGCAACGCTACCAGGAATTACAGGATATCATCGCTATCCTTGGTTTGGACGAACTTTCGGACGAAGACCGTAAAACCGTTAACCGCGCCCGACGAATCCAACGATTCTTGTCCCAGCCTTTCCACGTGGCAGAGCAGTTTACCGGTTTGAAAGGAACCTTGGTAGACATCAAAGATACCATTAAAGGTTTCAAGATGCTCTTGACCGACGACTCCTTGCTTGAACTTCCCGAGCCGGCCTTCAACTTGGTGGGTACCATTGAGGAAGCTATTGAGCGCGGAGAAAAAATGAAGAAAGAAGCCGAAGCGGCCCTTAAATAAAGATTATAGACCGGAGCTATGGCTTCGGTCTCTTTTAAGCATTTGCTTTATGGAAATAAACATCCTTACTCCAGACGAAGAAGTATTCCAAGGCTCGATCATTCAGGCCAAGTTTCCCGGTAGTGATGGGGCATTTGAGGTTTTGCCAAACCACGCCGCCCTGATCAGTACCTTGGGAAGTGGTAAAATGAGCATCCGTACCACCGATAGTGAAAATATGGAATTTATGATCGAGGGCGGGGTTGTTGAGATCCTCAACAATCACATTTCGGTCTTGGTGGAAGTCTTGGTTCCGAAAGAAGCCTAAGAAACTTTCCCAATTTGAGACCCGGTATTCCCGATACCGGGTTTTTTTTGCTTGACTTTCAGGGGATAAGGTCTCAGGCTTGGTGTAGAAGCCCATTTTCTCTGAGAATTATGTTTGGCACGCTTTCGGGACAATTTCAAGCAAATTGCTATCTTTGGTATATCCCTTAAGTACTTGTTGCTGTGTTTTTTAGTCTACCTGAAATAAAAACTTTGGAACCCTACCCCTACCGTAGTCTCCCGCTATACCAGCAACTCTTTGTGAACGACCGTATCATCATGGGGGCGATTTTGATGAACATCATCATCCTTTTTGCCCTCTCCTTTGATGATTTCAACGCAAATTTTTTTATCTTAGAATACCTCGATAATTTTCTCACGGTCTTTTTTCTCTTTGAGATGCTGGTCAAGGTCCGGCACTTGGGCTGGCCTAACTATATTGCTTCGGGTTGGAACAAGCTCGATTTTATCATTGTCGTGCTTACCACGCCTTCCCTCTTGCTTTTATTGATAGACCTTCCCGATTTTTCTTTGCTTTTGATCTTACGCGCCTTGAGGGTGGCCAAGTTTTTCCGTTTTTTGAAGTTTGTCCCCAACCTGCACGAAATTCTCAAAGGGGTGAGCCGGGCGCTCAAAGCCTCGGTCTTTGTGTTTATTGCCTTTATCTTGTATAATGTTATCATTTCCCTCTTTTCTTGTTACTTATTCAAGGAAATTGCCCCCCAGCATTTTGGCAATGCCTTAGTTTCCTGCTACTCCATCTTTAAGATGTTTACCCTGGAAGGCTGGTATGAAATTCCCGAGGCGATTGTGCACAAGGAGACCCACCTCAATGTACTCACCAAATTTTATTTTATTTTCATTGTTTTGACCGGCGGGGTCTTGGGCATGTCTATTGTCAATGCCATCTTTGTCGATGAAATGGTCAGCGATAACAATGACGAGTTGGAAAGCCGCATCTCCCGCCTAGAACACAAAATTGATGTCTTGATCGATACCCTGAATCAAAATTCTTCTAATAATAACTCTCAAAGCTAGGGGCTGCCCCCGGCGATGTCTATTGGGTGCCCGGTAGGAAGTTGGGTGGCGCCGGGGTCGGGCTTTCGCTACTCGCCTGCCCCCCGCTAGGCCACTGCGGGCTCAGACAGGCCGCTCTATCCCTCAGCCACTTGAGAGGAGAGAGCCGAGAAGCGAGAGGAGAGATTGTAGGGCCGGGAGACGCGGCTTTTTTCCCTTGTCATCCCGGAAGGATCTGTTTTCGGCTTGCTAGCAAGCCTTAGTTACTGGGGGAAATACATTTTCAAATCAGTAAAGAAGAAAAGGGCAGGGCAATGGCCGGGAAGATGCAGCTGCTTTTCAAATGCGGCCGGGCAAAATGCATTAAGTCAGCCGGCTTAAGTACAAGCAAGCATACATCCCCCTTTGGTTTGCGTAGTCCCAACAGAATGGCAAACGGAAAGAATCCCGCCCCCCGGAATCCCAATCTCTCCTCTCGCTTCTCTCCTCTCGCTTCTTTCTTCAGCTTAGGGATGGAACGGCATGTTTGAGCTCGTGTAGGCCCTGCGGGGAAAGGCAGCGAGTAGTGAGAGCCCGACCCGCGCCAGCCGGGACTTTCATCAAGATCCCTGCTCCCTTCGCGCGGGGAAGCCCCAGATTTTGTTTGATTTGCATACATACTTACTAAGTTTCATCCAAAAATGAAAGAAACTTGGTTAAAAAGTACTCGGCGCGCATAATATTATGATATTTTGCTTGCCAATCTGCCCTTAGCTTTTTAAATTTACATAGATTCGATAGGATCACTACTATATCCCAATCTAAATTTCCATCAATAAAGCATAAATCCCTATGGCAAATCAGTATTTCAGTATGCGTAACCTCAAGTTTCTTCTCAATGAGGTACACGAAGCTGGCAAGCTCACCGAACACCCTTACTTTTCTCATATCGATCCTGAGGCGATTGATATGATCTTGGATACCGCCCAACAGGTTGCCGATAATATCGCGGCTCCCATCGCAGAAGAAATGGACCGCAACCAAGCTGAATTTGAAACCGACAAAGTAGTTGTACACCCCAAAGTAAAAGACTATGTTATGGCCTTGGGTGAATCAGGCCTGATTGGAAGTACGGTACCCATGGATTTGGGAGGATCTCAGTTGCCTGAAACCGTAAGTGCTGCCGCCGGATTTATTTTTGGAGCGGCAAACAATGCCATCACCTCTTACGTGGGGCTTACCGCTGGTGCGGCCAACTTGATCAAGAGCTTTGGCAATGACGAGCAAAGAGATTATTACCTTCCCAAAATGTACGGGGGCGAGTGGCAAGGAACGATGTGTTTGACCGAACCACAAGCGGGGAGTTCGCTGCACTACATTACTTCTTCGGCTTCCCCCCTTGAAGGTCAAGAAAATGCTTACAAAATCAAAGGTCAAAAAATCTACATCACCTGTGGAGACCACGACCAAACTGATAATGTAATTCACTTATACTTGGCCCGTATCGATGGAGCTCCTGCCGGTACCAAGGGAATCTCCCTCTTTATCGTACCTAAATTCCGCCCAGAAAATGGCTCTATGGTAGACAATGATGTAAAAACCATTGGTATTTACCACAAAATGGGTCAAAAAGGAGCTCCGGCAGTTCACTTACAAGCTGGTTCGGAAGATAACTGTATCGGTTGGTTAGTAGGGGAGCCGCACCGAGGGCTTTCGTACATGTTCCAGATGATGAACGAAGCCCGTATCGGGGTGGGGATGACCGGAACTTCCATAGCTTCGGCGGGTTATTATGCGGCTTTGGCTTATGCCAACGAGCGTCCCCAAGGTCAAAAATTAAGCGTGAAAGGACAAGATCCTAACACTCCACAAACCTTGATCATCAACCACCCGGATGTGCGTCGTATGCTTTTATTCCAAAAAGCCATCGTAGAAGGTTCTTTATCCTTAGTATTGCAAGGGGCCAAATACGCCGATATGATTCATACTACAGAAGGAGAAGAGCAAGAAAAATATAAATTATTGCTAGACTTCATTACTCCTTTGGTAAAAACCTTCCCCACAGAAGCCGGTTTGCAATCGGTAAGCTCTAGCTTACAGGTATTTGGTGGCGCTGGGTACTGCGAAGACTTCCCATTGGAGCGGCTGTATCGTGATATCCGCATCACGACCATTTATGAAGGAACTACGGGTATCCAATCGCAAGCCTTGCTGGGTCGTAACATTACGATGAAAAATGGAAAAGCGGCTATGGCCTACTTCCAAGAAATTACCCAAGATATCCAAGCGGCTCAAACGCACGATGACTTGAAGAAACAAGTGAGGGCTTTACAAGAAGCTATGCAAACGGTTCAAAAAGTTACCCAGCACTTGATTAGCTTTGCTATGAAGCAGGATTTGGAGCGTTTCTTGGCCGATGCTACCTTGTACATGGAGATGTTTGGCCTTGTGACCGTTGCCTGGCAGTGGTTAAAGCAAGGTACAGAAGCCAAGCAGGCTATGATTACAGCCAACCCACAAGGAGATGAGTTGCGTTTCTATGAGAGTAAATTGCACACAATGCGTTACTTCTTCGCTTATGAATTACCCAAAATTCACGGTCTAGCTGCCCGTCTGATGGACGATGAAGTATTGACCATTGTAGAAGAAGAGCGTGAGCTTATTCTTTGATAAAATACAGAGGACAAGGTTTTTTTTTAAAACCTTGTCCTTTATTTACTGAAAACCTGGTATGGTTCTGTATTTTTGCCGAACAACAACATAGATCAAGGCACATTATGCAGATAAAAGGTTCTTCTTTTTTGGATGAACAGGGTCGTACAATCACCCTAAGGGGCCTAAACGTAGGTTCCGCATCAAAATATCCTAATCAACCTTCTCTCCCTAGTCACGAATCCTTCTCTTTTTTTGAAGATAATCTTTCCTTTGTTGACCATCCTCTTGCCCTAAAAGAAGCAAATAGTCATTTTGCCCGCATACAGGCTTGGGGTTTTAACACCATTCGTTTATTAGTTTCGTGGGAAGCCCTAGAGCATACCGGGGTAGGTGAATATGACCAAACGTATATCAACTACATCCAGGAATTGGTCAAAAGGGCCCGTGCCCATGATCTATGGGTTATCATTGCCCCCCAACAAGATGTTTGGAGCCGCTATACTGGTGGAGACGGAGCCCCCCTCTGGACCTTAGAAAAAGTAGGCTTAGATGCCACGCAATTGCATAAATCTGGCACCGCTTTGCTTCATCACCAAAGTCAGGACAAATACCACGAGGGTACTTGGGCGGCCAATTATAACTTGATGGCCACGGCCACCATGTTTAGCTTATTTTTTGGAGGTGATGATTTTGCCCCCCAGGTCAAAATAGGTGAAGAAGGAGTGCAAACGTATTTACAAGAAAAGTATATTAAAGCTTACAGCCGCTTAGCCCAAAGCCTACAAGCCTTAGATAATGTTATCGGTTTTGGGATCATGAATGATCCTTCACCGGGCTGGATTGGCTGTCCCGATTTAAAGCAAAATCATTTTTACCCGAAAAACGGTCCTTGCCCCAGTCCTTTTCAAAGTATGCTCTTAGGCGCCGGACGCCCACAAGAAATAGAGCATTGGAAAGCAGGGCCCAAGGGGCCTAAAAAGTTGGGCCTATTCTCAGAAAACCCCCGGGGGGTCAAGGCATGGCTCAACGGCTTTAAATGTATCTGGAAAAATCACGGGGTTTGGGATATTGATGATACCGGTGAACCCGCCCTTCGTATCCCCAATTACTTTGCGCAGGTTTCTCAAAAAGAAGTGGTCTTTGCCCAAGACTATTGGCTACCTTTTATTCGTAAATTCAGTCAGGAAATCCGCCTGATACTGCCTCAAATTTTCATGTTTGTAGATCAGCCCATTTTAGGCAACCCTCCCCATATCCGGGAGGAAGAAGCCAACTATATGGTACATTGCCCTACTTGGTTTGATCATAGCACGCAACACGCCCAAAAATTTCAAAGCTGGTCCCGGGTGGATTCCCATACCGGTAAAACGGTTATTGGAAAGAAAAGAATCAAGAAATTATTTTCGGGCCAGAGTTTCGGCACCAAAACTCAAAGTGCCGAATTCTTTCATAATGCCCCGGTTTTTATCAGCAAAACCGGCATCCCCTTCAACCTGAAAAATAGTAATGGACTCAAAACGGGCAACTTTAAGGTCCAAAACCAAGCCATGGACTTAACTTTAAACCCGCTTGAAGAGAATTTACTCCACTGGGCGGTATGGAATTACTCGCCTAAAAACGAAAATGATTGGGGAGATCAGTGGAATTTGGAAAACTATTCGGTGTTTAGTAGGGAACAGCAGACGGATAAGAGCAATATACATTCAGGAGGAAGGGCGCTGGAGGCTTTAATCCGTCCTTATGCCCTGGTAACGGCAGGTATACTCCTTAAAGCTCAGTATAATTGGCGTAAGGGTATATTTGAGTTTGAATTTGAACACGAAGATAAGCACGAGAACAAAAGTACGGAGCTATTTGTGCCTCAACTTCACTTCCCCGAGACTTATGCCGTGCAGGTAAGTGATGGCTCTTTTGAGAAAGATCTAGAAAATCAAAAATTAATTTATAAACATTCCAAAGATTTGTACCGCCATCAAATTCGGATTAGTTGTTCTTAGACCTGTTAGGGAGGCCTGGCCAGCATCTTTTTTGAGTTGGTTCTTATTTGCCAGAAAAAAACACCTAGATATTACATCAGGGTAAAAGGCTAGATTTTTGAAGCTACAAGAAAAACTGCTATTTTCACCTTATGAAGTTGATCCGTTTTACCCTCATGGGCTTGCTAGGCCTCGCTTTTATATTGAAACCCCAACCTGTTTCTCAAGGTGCTTGCGTTGGTTGGGACGAGGCCTCCCTCAAGCCTGCTTTCCAATTTTTTGCCCCCCTGTCATTTGAAAAGCTGTACGATTTTGACTGGGAATATGATAAGACCTTAGATGATAATCTATCGGCTTGGCTTGCTTATTTCCAAAATAAGCCCAAAGTCAATGATATACGAACCGTCCTCTATGAAGCAGATTCCAAAGAAGTCAAGCAGATTGTAAGCCATCTTAAAAATGCTAATGGCCCCCTTCCGAGTGGCTTTAGTCAAAATACATTGCTTAAATATTTAAAATCCCGTCCCAATCCTAGGTTTTTATCCTATCTGGAGTACGCTCTGGCTTGTGAAAAGCAAGCCCAAGCATATGACTCTTGGAGTGATATACAAAGAGATCCGGAGATCATGCGTTCCCTGCGGTCCCAGGGTTTACAAGTTTATAAAGAGGTCCAATCTGATGCCTTTTTAAAAGTACGTTATGCCTATCAAGTGGTGCGGATGAGCCATTACCTGGGGGAATACCAAGCTGCGGTCAAGCAATTTCAGGAACTACTGGGCAATATGCCGCAGGCGTCTTCTCACTTGCTGTATTATTGGGCTTTATCACACAAGGCAGGTGCCTTATATAGCTTAGGAGCCCAATCTCAGGCAGCTTATCTATTTTCCCAAATATTTGAAGATTGCCCCAGTAAACGGGCTTCTTCTTTTCTTAGCTTCAAAGTAACAAGCGATACAACTTGGAGGAATGCCCTCGCTTTATGTCAAAACGAGGAAGAAAAAGCCCAACTTTATTTTATGCGCTCCCTGCAAAAAAATAGCAATATCCGGGAAGAGATGAAAAGTGTTTATCAACTTGCCCCTTCCTCAGAGAAGCTATCTATTATGCTTGCCCGGGAGATCAACCGCCTGGAAAACAACCTGCTCCGAGTAGATTTGAGTGAAAATCTACTATTTTTTAGCAGTTACCGGGAGTATCCCCGCCCGCAGGCTACCGCCCAATTAATGGAGCTAAAAGAATTAATAAGCCAGGCCCGAGAAGAAAAAAAGATCGCCCAGCCTAATTTATGGCAATTGGCCGATGCTTACCTCGAGTTTCTTCTAGGGAGCACCCAAAGAAGCCTTAGCCAATTGGCCAAGCTAAAAAAGAATACCAAAGACAAGCGCTTCTTACAACAAATAGCTCTTTTTGAAACGGCTATGAAAATAAGCCAACTCAATCGCTTGGATGCCCGTAGCGAAGACGAAATTTATAAGGAAGTTAAAGCCACTGGCCACGAAGACCTTATGAACTTTATGATCCGCACTTTTGCCCGAAAATATAAAGCAAATGGTCAAAAAGCCAAAGCCTACCTTTGCACCCATTATTTTAGCAATCTGAAGGTGTCCCCTAGAGCCGATTTGATCGATGAGCTTTATGAGCTGGCTACTAAAACCAAAACGACGAGTTTTGAGGAAGAATACCTTCTCCCCCGCATCCAGGGATTTCAAGCGCCTAGTGAAAGAGCGGCCAAACATATTCTGCTTGAAATCAAGGCTACCATGCACTTCGCGCAAGACCAGCTCAAACTAGCCAAAGACCTCTACGATAAAGTACCGGCAAAATATCTGGTGGATCTCCCACGGGACCCGTTTGAGATGAGTATTGGAGAATGTATATCCTGTCATGCTTTCAAAAGTCCAGATCGCTACAATCGCAAAACCCTGGTGCAGCGCATCCTCTACTTAAAAGAATTGCTTAAAAAAAACCCGGTCGATCAGGAAAAATACTATTACCAGTTAGGGGCGGTTTACTACAATATGAGTCATTTTGGCAATGCTTGGTATGCCCGGGATTATTTTAGAAGTGGTATGGACCTAGCCTATTACAAAAACCAGCAATCTCGAAAGGAAGGGGAAACGCCCTATATGCTGGTAGAATTATCGCAGGCAAAGTATTATTTTGACAGGGCCATGAGTGCCTCCATACGGAGTGGCAACCCCGAAATGGCGGCTCAAAGTTGTTATATGGCCGCCAAATGTGAACAAAAACAATACTACCTAGACCCAAAGACCCCCATGGAATGGAGCGGTATCGAGCCTGATTATAATCCGGAAAACCGGCGCTATTTCCAACGCTTGCAAAATGAATTTAAAGACACGCAGTACTATTTAAAAGTAATTGAGGAATGCCAATACTTCAACGAGTTTATCAAGCCTTAATATTCCGGATAACCTTCTTATTGCTTAGCTCTTTTTTTAGTGTACACCTGAGCGCGCAGACTTACGACTTCCCCGTAAATCCTGGGCGTACCAGTCTCCTGACCGGAAATTTGAGTGAGATTCGGCGCCATCATTTTCATGCAGGCCTTGACATTGCCGTTACTACCGGCACCCCCGTACACGCTGCCGCCGATGGCTATATTTATCGCGCCAAAATATCTACCTATGGCTACGGGAAAGTACTCTATGCTTACCACCCCAATACCCAGGAACGTACTGTCTATGCCCACTTGAATGCTTTCAATAAAAAAATATCCGATTATTTGCTCAAAGCCCAGTATGAAAAGGAAGATTTTTGGGTAGAAGTATTTCCCGAACCCGAAGAATTGCCCATTAGCAAAGGCCAAGTAATTGCCTACACCGGAAACACCGGAAGTTCGGGAGGGCCCCATCTCCACTATGAAATCCGTACCCCAGAAGATATTGCCCTCGATCCCCTGGAGTTTGGCTTCCGGGAGGTACCCCAAGACCGGCTCCCTCCCCTGATTCAGGGGGTATCCCTCAATCCTATAGGTACCCAAAGCCGAATAAATGGCCGCTTTCAAAGAAGCAACTACGGAGTGAAACGCGTGGGCCCTGGACAATACCGTATCACGGAAGTAATTAAAGGCTGGGGCGAGCTTGGACTGGAAATATTAAGCCACGATGTGCGCAATGGGTCTTACTTTGTGTTTGGCGCCCCCTTTATGAGCCTGTATTTAGATGGAGAACGCATTCACGAACAAAAACTCAACCGCATCTCACACGAGCACAATTGGTGCATGAATGTGCACATTAATTATCCGGAATACCAAAAAACTTCCAGAAGCTACCAAAGGGCCTACCTCGCCGATGGAAATCTCTTCCCCGAAGTCTATACCCCACATTCTAGCCGGGGCCGCCTCTTAATCCAAGATGATAAAGTCCACGAAGTGCGTTTGGTTTTGCAAGATGCTCAAAAAAATACTACAGAACTGAGTCTTAAAATCCAAGGGCAATCCCCACGACCTGCTCAATTTAAGCCCTCAAGAAGTCTGGGACTTGCGCAAATTAAGCACGAAATCCACGAAAATGTGCTCCTCATCCGGGGCCAAAACCTTCGCTCTGAGGGGGATAGTGCCCAACTGTATTTTAGTGGCATATGTCAAAAAATCCCGATCAACTATATGGAAGGGAACCAAGCCCTATATCTTTGGGATCTTCGGCAAGGCCTACCCGATATGGTAGAAATAGGAAATATCCGTTACCCCTTTCGTTTTCAAATGGCCATTCCTTCGCAGACTGAAGTCTTTTACACAGAGGAAAAGCTGCAAATGTTGTTTCCCGATACGGCTCTTTTTGATACACTCTATCTAGAAACCCGGGTAGAGGATCGCTACGTACGCATTAACTCTTCACAGGTCCCCTTGTACCGCCCCATGGAAGTCCGTTTTTTTCCTAATATAGACTCCACAGAACGCCACTACTATGCGGCCTACTATAACGGACGGAATTATGTGCGCAGCCAATGGTCGGGCGATACTTTGCGCTTTTACCCCCGGGCCTCTTTAGGCACTTTCCAGATCATAGCCGATCGTGAAGCGCCCCGGATCAAGCTCCTTAGGAAGTCTAGCCAAGGGCTAAGTTTCTCCATAAGTGACAATTTTTCGGGGGTTGGCCGGTTCTACGCCAGCCTCAATGGGAAGTTTCTATTGATGAATTACGAGCATAAATTGAGCCGTTTGGATGCGATTCCCCTTGAGAAAGATCTACCCCTCCAAGGTACATTTCGCTTAGAAGTCTGGGATAATGTCGGGAACCGGCAGGTGTACGAAACATCCTTGTAAGTCATAAATCGGGGCTGTCCCCGGTTGAAAGATGCGTTTTTCAACAGATCCTGGGGCTGCCGGGGCCGGGCTTTCGCTACTCGCCGGCCTCCGCTCATCCAGCGGCGGGCTCAAACAGGCCGCTCTATCCCTCAGCCAAGATCGCTTCAAGACCTTAAAAAACAGATGTTTTTCCTAGCCAAGAAGGGGAGGTCCTTGACGATTTGGTACATAATAAACCCATCCCCTAAGGCCGTACTTCGCGTAATAAATTTTGAATCTGCCAGAAGTGTCGCTGGCTGTGGGCCGTTAAAAACCTAAACGTATCCCCCAGGTTGAATTGCATGCCCTTTACAAGCTTGGAAGGAGGCTTACAGAGATTCAGATCTAGACAACGGGCCTTATCTAGCAATTGCAGGAAATGTTCTTGAAGTTGTATAAACTCAAGAATAACTTCCTGTCCTCCCCTTTGCTCCCCGGTTGAGACATGGCGGGGGTCAAAAGCCAACAAGGTTTTGAACGGATTTCGGATGCTTCCCTCCCGAGGCACCATGGAGTCAATGAAGCGATTGGCCTCTATGCCAGCTTGGAAAGGAGCACCCGAAGCATCATAGTTTAGGGGAGAACTGCTTAGGCTCAGCTCTATATGGCTCAGGTAGTGATAGTTTACTAAATGTACGTGTTGATAACATTGGTGAATACTCCAATGATTGGGCCTAGGGATGAGGGCTAGGGCTTCTTCCCCCAAAGGCTGGATGTACATTTTGGTATGTACAATGAGCTCTTGGTTATCTTGGATCAGGCGATCGAGTAATTCTTGGGGGCCGCAAGTTCTCAAGGCGTCTGGATTTATTTCCAGAAGTTAAACTTACAAAAATCAGGACTTATTTCTATAGTTTTACTGGTTTTTTAGATTTTACCCCTAAGGAGTTTAGGCTAGTTGGTGCCCAAGCTTTACGCTTTTGCCCTTATAGCATACACTGCTCTAAAATCAGTTCTCATTGAAAAGTGTCTCAAGAAATAGGAAAGGTAATATGCTTGGTTAAGCCCGTCTTTAATCATGCTGTCTAATGCACATACCTAGGCTCATCGTTAAATAGGAGTTAAGTCCACGTTTTTCTCCTTTGAAGCCCGCTTCATTTGCGTAATAAGCTTATATGTTGCACCATAATATTTTACTAAACTAATGATCTTGATAAGCTTTCTTTCTATTTTTTTCGCTTTTGTAAACCCGGTTAAACCCAGTGATGCCATCACTGGTGAATGGATCTCTCCTAAGCGGGATATCAAAATTCGAATCTCGAGATCCCCTCAGGGCACATACCACGGAGTAATAATCTGGTTAAAACAAGGCAGTAAGCATCAACAGGCAAGCCAGGATATCAAAAATCCTAATCCTACCCTGAGAAAACGCCAACTGGTAGGTATCAAGATTTTGGATGGCTTCAATTATAACCCCAAGGCTATGCGCTGGGATTCGGGTAAAATCTATCATCCGAAATATGGAAAATTCTTTAAAGGACGCCTGAGCCTGATGGGCCAGGATATGCTCGAAATTCGGGGATACTGGGGAGTTTTTAAAGATTCTGGTATCTGGAAAAGGCTATAAATCGAGAACCCTCAGGCTATACACTCGGCTCAGCACGCATTAGAAGGGCTCTCAGGTTAAATTTTAGGGCTGTCAATAAAGTCAATACTTTGATCTCAACCGTACCAGCCCTCATTTTTACTTATCTCCGGCTTAGGGATGGGCGCCCGATAGTGTCGAGACCGCCGCTGGTT
>CAWUIO010000043.1:0-49557 GCA_963922455.1 uncultured Microscillaceae bacterium | reverse complement strand
ACCTTTTGGCCAAGAAAATATTTGTGGGTAATCGATAGGCTCAAACATGCCGCTCCATCCCTAAGCCGAATAGGAAGCCGGGACTACATTTTTTCTAAAAAATAAATCTTAGGCAAAAGGCTCAAGCTAAGACAAGACCCAAGGAGAACCTATGAAAAATAGGGGGGGCTAGGGGCTCCTTCCATAAAGAGGAGCTTAGGAAAAGCCTAGCCCCCCAAAGGCTGGGGCTACACATGTTTTCCTATGCGTTTATTCTTCCACTTTTAATATGAGCACAATCTCGAGAATTTTTGCCTCCTCGGGTACTTCTTCCGGCTTTACATTATATTCGGTGCTTTCGTAGTCGAGGGTAAAACCAAATTTTTTGTAGAAGGCCACAACCTTGGGCTCGGTGGGAGACCCCGACAAATCAAAGTCGCTAATCCGTTCCTTCAATTCCCCAAAGGTCATACCTACCCGAATGCCTTCTTCGGTTTGGGCATTTTCGGTAGTTACTACGGTGGTACCTACCTTACCTTCTTCATCTATATGCCCGTATAGGTAGCCTAATGGTTCCCCACTTTCTGACTTAATAAACAATACATCCACCGGGCCTTCTCCACTCTCGACTTGCCCTTCTTCGAGAGGGAGCTCGATAGCCGCTACATCCTGGCCTATGCGTATACCAAAGACTTGGTCTTCATAAATTAGGGGGAGGTCTGCTTCTTTGGTATCTGGTTCGGCTTCATCCTCCGAAGCAATAGTAGGGGCTTTTGTGTCCCCATTTTCGTTTGTTGAAGTATCTTCACCGTTTTGAGGGCCACAGGCCCAAACAAGACATAGCATACAAAGGGGCAAGAAAAAACGTTTCATAAAGCAAAGGTTTAGAGACTGTTTAAATTTAATTATATGGGCTGCAAAGGGCCATTTCGGGAACCTGATTTCATCAAATTCATCGCCCATAGCGCTGCTATGCGCTCCTTGTTGATTTCATCAGAACCCCAAACTGACCCTTTTCGCCGACAAAAACTAAACTTAAACAGTTTCTTAGAGTTAAGCTGCCTAATTAATCCAGAAATTAGGGAAATGCAAGGAAGAATCGGGTAAATTAGTACGAAGCCGGGGAAATGATAGGAAATGCGTGCTTCGTAGCGTTGGTCCGCGCTCGGGATCGTGGAGGCTTGTAGAAGATTACGCCGTTTTTAAGCCTATGCTTCCTAGTTGCCAGATTAGAGATGAAAAATACCTGGACAAGGGCTTCCTGATGGCAAGTCTGGAAAGGCGGGTTTAATCTTTATAATTAGTATGTATCATGGCACTACCTATTCCGACAAAATATTGCTCAAATGGCTGATGTTTCATGAAATTTTCGTAATTTTTTTCAATAAACTTTAGCCTTGAGATACCTCGGGCAAAATACTCAATAAATCGTGCTTCTTTAAGTCTAGGAAAAGCATGGGGGGACCAATACGATTTAAATGATGTTTGCATTCCGTACTTGTAAGAAAAATGATATAAAACTCCATGAAACCCATAATTCCATCCTGGAATATGTGATCGAGATGGAATCTCCTCTATTTCAAAATCTTTCCACATGTTTACAAAATAGGTAATACTTTCCTCATTAAGGTCTGTATTACTATGATAAAGTCTACCTTCTCTTTGTTCCTCATTAGGAATATACTCCCTCAAAAAAAAGTAAACTTTCCCCCTCCATACAGTATCTACTTGCCAAACTCTGATTAGTTTGAATGGATCTGAAAACCTTAACTCCAAGGTTTCAGTACTATTAGGAATTGAGGAAACTCCTAGTTCAGCCAGAAGCTCATTTTGATAAGCATACCAACTACTCGTGTCACTGTCTTCACTCCAATTAAGTTCTTGGGCTATCCCTGGAAAGGCCAGGAATAGCCAGAAGAGTGTAAACCCGTAAGTCTTTTTATTCGGGTTTACCGTTGATCGCAATCTCAATAACGTCGGCGTCATCGGGGATTTCACTGGGGTCTAGGTTATAATCTGAGCTATAATGGTCAAGTTGGAAAGCAAAGCCTTTGTAAAATACATTGACTTGGGACTCAATTTCGGAGCCGTGAACTTCAAAATCACTGATTTTTTCTTTTAACTCCCCAAAAGTAGTACCGATTTGGATGCCTTCCTCGGTTTGGGCATTGTCAAAATCTACCACGATCTGGCCTACCCGGGACGCATCTCGGGTATCGGGATGAAGATACCCTACCAGGGTACCATTTTCTAACTTAATTTCATAGATATCAAAGCTACCTTCTCCGGTTTCTAAGACGGTTTTCTCTACTGGAAGCTCTATATCGGCAATTTTTTGGCCAATACTTATCCCAAAGGCATTGTCATCATACAAGATGTGCGGAATGGCATCGCTTAGGTCAATATTTTCATCATTGTCTGCGGGAACATCTTCTTCTGGTACTTCGGTGCTAGCATTGCTATCTACGGTAGCGGTAGTATCTTCCTGCGTATCATCTACACTTTGGGGGCCGCAAGCCCAAACCAAACCAAGCATAAAAATGGGTAAGAGAAATCGTTTCATAGAGCCAAGATTTTGATTTAGACTGCTTAATTAGTTACGGGAAGAGGGAAATGCAAGGAGAAGTAGGGGAAATTAGTACTTAGTGGGTGAAATATATACTTTTTTTGACTTTATCATGCAGTTTCACCTTAGTGTTTACCCCAAGGAGGCAAGTGCTGGAAGTTTTCCTGGCAATCTATTGTAGGCTATGACAAGGTTCCCAGCTTTCGGCTCTACTCTCTGCTCTTAAGTTTGGCTGAGGGATAGAGCGGCCTGTTTGAGCCCGTGGAGGTCGGTGGGGAGCAGGCGAGTAGCGAAAGCCCGACCCCGGCGCAAGCAAACGGTCATATCGCTACGATATGAGAACGCCGGGGGCAGCCCCTCGTATTAGTTGGCGTGTATTTTCACTTGGCTACCATTGCGGCCTTTGAGTACTTCCAGGCGGCTGGAAGGGATGCGCTCCTTCAACTCGGCTACGTGAGAAATGATGCCCACCAGGCGGTGTTCTCCGTCGAGATTCATGAGGGTTTTGATGGCCAGGTCGAGGGTTTCGCTGTCTAAAGTACCAAAACCTTCATCGATAAACATGGCGTCCAAGCGGATTCCTCCGGCATTGGCCGTGGCCACATCGGCGAGCCCTAGGGCCAGGGCCAAGGAGGTAAAAAAGGTCTCCCCGCCGGAGAGGTTGTTGACGAGGCGCTGCTTGCCACTGTAACTGTCAAAAACTTTGAGATCAAGCCCGGCCCGGCGGCGGCCATCGTGGACTTCCTCGGTGCGGTGAAGTTGGTAGCGGTCCTGGGAAAGAATGCCCAGGCGTTTGTTGGCGTACTCCACTACATCATCCAAAAAGGCAGAAAGGACATAGGTTTGAAACTTTTGATTGAGTTCGTTTTGCCCCCCGGCCAGGTTGGCGAGTTGAATGACGGGCTCGGCTTGGCGGTGGAGTTGATCCAATTTCTGGTTTTTTTGTCGCAGGTCTTCTATGTGCTGTACCAGTTGCTGTAACTCGGCCCGGGACTGGGCCAGTTGAGATTGGTGTTGGTTCCAGGCTTCTTCGGCAGCCAGTAAGCGGGTTTTTAAGGCTTCCACCTGGGGTTTGGGACGGTCGGCAATTTTTTGGCTTAGCTGTTCGATTTGGGCATTGAGTTGGGCGTGGCGGGTCTCCCAAGATTTGATTTTTTCGCGGATATGTTGGCGGTCTTCTTCGCTGAGCAATAAATCGCGGGCCTCCTGGGCGTTTTTGAAGCCCTTGGCTTTGAGGTCGCGTTGAAGTTTTCGTTGGCGGTCGTCCAGGTCAGACTCGAGCTCTTTGATTTTTTTCTCCACGCTGGTGATTTCGATTTGACGGTTGCTGATCACGCGTTTGAGTTCTTGTTGTTTGTCTTTTAGGCTTTCTTTTTTTTCGTAGAAATCACTCACTTTTTGATTGAGGCTGTCAATTTTTTCTTGTAGCTGGGCTTTGTTTTGGAGTTCGGGGGGGAGGGCCCGCTCAATGCTTTGGAGGTCGGCCCGACGAGCGGAAAGAATGTCTCTAAGGGTTTGTCCTTGTATTTGCTGGTCTTCTATTTGTTTCTCGAGGGCTACTTGTTGGCTTTTGAGTTGGCGGTTTTCCTCACGGATCTCGTTTATGCGGGTTTCGGCTTTTTGGGCCGTTTCTAGCAAGGCCAAGTTTTGGACTTTCTGATCTTCTAGTTCCTTTTGGGCTAGGTCTTTTTGATTTCCGAGTTGTTCTCCCAGCCCTTTGCCTTTTTCCAGGGTGATTTCTTTTTGCTTGTCAAGATTTCGGTAGGTATCTTGATGTTGGTGGTAGGCTTTGTCGGCTTTATCGCGTTGGACTTTGGCGTAGTCTAGGCTCTCGGTCGAGACAAAGGTATCGGTTTTTATCGCGGGCTGGGGATGGTCGGTAGAGCCACAGACGGGGCAGGGCAGGCCGGCTTGCAGATCTTCGGCGAGGCGGGCCGATTGGCTTTGGCGCCATTGAAACTCGAGTTGGTCAAACCGGGACTGGGTTTCTTGCCTTTTGGCGGCTAGTTTGTTGAGTTTAGCCAGGGCTTCTTGGCAGGATTGGTCTAATTCGCGATATTCGGCTCGGGTTTTTTCTAATTCATATTGTAAACGGATAGCATTCTTTATTTCGGCCAAGGCCTGCTCATACTGGGGGATTTTGCGACTTTCTTGATCGAGTTTTTCTAAAGCTTCCTGGTTTTGGATGTCTAATTTGTGGCGGGTTTCCTGGATTTGGGCTTGTAGCTTGCCGATATTTTCATCCAAGCTTAGTAGTTCCTTTTCTTTGCTTTGGATAAACTGTCTAAGGGAATCACGTTCTTGAAACTGGGGCAGGAGGGCCTCAAATCCGGGGATTTGCTTACGGGTATCTTCGATTTCTTCTTCTTGGTCTTCGAGTTTTTCAAATTCGTGTTCAGCCCGGCTTAGCTGGGTCTGCCGGGAAATGATACTGCTATGTATGGTTTGGATCTCCTTTTGTTTTTCAGGGATTAGGTTTTCTAAGCGGTCTATTTCTCGTAAAGACTCTCGGAGTACTTCGGCGCTCCCGGCTTGTTCTAGGCGGGTTTCTTGTTCGCGAACTTTTGTTTCAAGGCTTACATGTTTGTGGAGGGCTTCTTCTTTTTGGCTTTTTTCCAGGAAATACTGGGCCAGGGTATGGGCTTGTTCGTTTTCCTGGCGGAGGCTTTGGAAGGTTTTTTCCAGTTGCGGGTTTTGGGCCTCTTTTTCTTTGATTTGATTATCCAGGCTTTCCCGGTATTGGTCTAAGGAATGGATATTTTCTTGGCCGCTAGCTTCCAAGCGGGCCAGGATTTGTTGATTCATTTCCTGGATTTTTTTCTCCCAGGTTCTTTTTTGTTCATTTAGCTCGAGGGTGAGCTTTTCGTAGATTTGGGCATTGAAGAGTTGTTTGAGTATTTCTTCTTTTTCGGAAACCCCCGAAGTAAGTAATTGTTGAAAACGGCCCTGAGGGAGGATGACGATTTGTTTGAACTGGCGGGCGGTAAACCCAAGGAGGCTTCCTACTTTTTCTTTAATTTCTGTAATACCGGTTAGGGGAGAGGAGACATCGAAGTACGTTTTTTGTTTTTCTTCCCATTTGACTTCGGTGAAGGACTGGGATTGGGTTTGCTTACCGCTTCGGGTGAGGTAAATCTTTCGGTAGACTTGATAGGTTTGCTTGCCAATTTGAAAAATAAATAAAACTTCAGTAGGGGTTTTCTCATCGACGTGGTCGGAGCGCATATCGATACCCTTTCTTTCGCCGGTAGTTTCGCCGTAGAGGGCAAAGCACATGGCATCGAATAAGGTCGTTTTGCCCGAACCAGTCGGGCCGTGGATGAGGAAAAGGCGGTTCTGCTCAAAGGCTCGAAAATTAAGGGTTTGCTTTTGGGCAAAAGCCCCAAAGGCGGCAATATCAAGTCGGATTGGTTTCATACAAAACGCTTAGGTTCAGGGAGTTTAAGCTGGGTCTATTCCTCTAATTTACGAATTTTTTTGAGGGTTTTATCTACTATTTCTTCTTTGGGTTCATTCATGGGTTTGCCGATAAAACGCTCATAAAACGTATTAAAAAGCTCGGTTTCGTTCATTTTATGGAGGCTTTCGGAGGTAAGTTGACGTTGGTTGAGGCTACGATTGAGCTCGGGCCATTTGAGGGCCATGGCGTGGGGATAGCTTTCTTGAACAATCTGCATGGCATTGGGAACAATGTCATCGTTGAGTAGGCTTACCTCCACGAAGTCTTCAGCATTGGCCTCATCCTTTTCTCCATCAGCGACAAACTTTCGGTCTTGGATGGTCCCTTTGATTTTTCGTACGTCTCTATGGGCTTTAAGGGGTATTCTTTGGGTTTTCACGGCACCGGAAGCATCCATATCAATCAGGACAACTGCTTTGCGATGATGAACCTCCGAAAATGAATATTTTAGGAGAGAGCCCGCATATTGCACTTTTTCGTTTAGGAAAGCTTGGGGCTGATGGAGGTGCCCCATAGCGGTATAATCAAAATCTTTAAAAGTATGAGGCGATATTTGGGCGGCTCCTCCTACTAATAGTTGCCTTTCGGATTCACTCTCGACTCCCCCGGCCAGGAAAGCGTGACCGATCAGTACTTTCCGTTGCCCCGCGGGATGTTGCTCCTCTATCAAATGGGTGAGGGTATCCATTACCTTCGCGTGGCTGCGCATGTTTTCATCTTTAAGTAGATAGCGTAAGACTTCGGGCTCAGTATAGGGGATGGGATAAAAGTGGATGGGGCCGTATTCGTCTTCCAAGACAACGGAGGGCAAAGGGATGGCTAAACTTCCAAAAATGTGGAGGCCTTGACGTTTGAGCAAGTAATTGCAATAATTGATGCGGTCGGGATTATCGTGGTTACCGGCAATAGCAATGACTGGGATTCCCCGGTCTAAGATAATTTGACTCATCACTTCGTCAAAGAGGCTGATGGCATCGGCTGGGGGGACGGACCGGTCATAAATATCACCTGCCAACAAGATAACATCGGGTTTATTATGGTCAATGATGTCAACGAAGCCTTGTAAGACAAGCCTTTGGTCTTCTAAGAGATTGTAATTATTGAATGATTTGCCTAAGTGCCAGTCGGCCGTATGCAGGATTTTCATAGCCAGGAAATGTTTAGGAATGAAAATATTAGCCGCGACCACGACGGGGACGTCGGCGGGAATATAGTACAGTAAATACGCGCAAAGACTCTCGGAATACCCGGTAATACAGGGTTATATACAAGATTAGCGTCATGAACCAGATAACGAGAACATTAAAATACAGGGTATCCATGTAATAGCCGGCGCAGTGCTTCCGGGGGGCAAAAAAGTGGGAGCGTACGGCTATTGGGTTGTGGCTCGCGGGAGGATCGAGGAATACAGGATTAATTTTTCGGATTAATTTACCATTGATTTGCACAATGCGGTTTACCTCATTGGAATTTTTGACTAGGGTAGCCACGGCCAAGTTATGATAGCGCCTTGATCGGTCTAAAAAGGCTTCCCGGCCTTCTTCGGTTTGGGTCATCTTGGAAACCAGGGCGTCTTTGCGTTTACTAAATTGATTATAGCGACGCACATAGTACTTCTTCAATTTAACCGAATAGTCTTTGACATACTCCAAGGTGCTGATATCAATTCGTTCTGGGTGCAGATTTTCCAATCTACTCTGTTTGAACGCGGGTTGTTTGTCTACCCTTTTTGCCATTTCGTGCTCGAGAATGATAATTTTCTGCGTGATATTGAACTGAATTTCGGGGTCAGGACTGTTGAAATGGTTGATACAGTAAGACACCAAAGACTCAATCTTGGGCACATAATATACACTGCCATACTCAGCATTGGCCATTTCTTTGTCGTAGGGATAAAACTCACGCTCGAAGGGGTTGTCTTTAAACTGCGAGACCATGATGGCTTCAAAAGCCCAGCGAGAGGCCATGATCTCCGAGATGATGGGAACTTTATTTTCGGAGGCTAGGTGGGGGTTGATATCGTCAAATTTAACGACAATCCCGCCCAAAATTAGTTGGGGTATGAGTAGCACAGGTATTACGATATAAATCGTAATAACCGAACTGAACGTGGAAGAGATATTCAGGCCGAGCATATTGGCAAAACAAGCCGTAGAAAACAAGGCCAACCAATAGGCAAAGTTCATCCCTTCTATATCTAAGATCCAGTTGCCAATCAGTACATAACTTAAAGTCTGGATAGCCGAAAAACCGAATAGTATCCCAATCTTGGATTGTAGGTAACTGCTTCGGCTGAGGTGTAGGAAGGCTTCTCGCTTGAGTATTTTGGCATCTTTGATAATCTCCTCGGCACTTACCGTAAGGCCAATAAAGAGGCAGACGATAATACTCATAAAGATGTAAGCGGGGATGTTTATGTTTTCACTAAACACGTAGGTATCCCGGCCGATGGAGTGGTCAATATGGTAATAGCGGACAATGTAGGCTAAGATGAGGGCAAGAAGTGGTGCCTCCAGTAAGCTAATGAACATGTACTGGGTATTACTCAACTTGGCCAAGAAATCCCGGGTGGTGAAAATCTTACGCTGTTTGGAACGTTTGGGTATGCTTAAAGGGCTCTCGGGGATTTCTTCGTTGGTTTTAACCTTGTAGGGTGGGGTGTACTCTTCGTAGTTTTTTCGCCACTGCACCGGGGATGTTTTTCTTTCTTTGGTATACCTACCGTATTCATCGACCAGTTTGGCCTCGATGATATTAAAGATTTGTTCGGGGTTTACGTTCCCGCAATTGGGGCAAATCCCTTCGTCGGGGTTAACCAGGTTGGCCAAGCGCTTGAAATAAGTGACTGCCTCAATGGGGTTGCCGTAATAAATTTGATACCCTCCCACATCGAGTATGACCAAGCGGTCAAACATTTTAAAGATATCAGAGGACGGTTGGTGAATTACTACGAAAATAAGTTTGCCCTTGAGGGAAAGTTCTTTGAGTAAATCCAGGATATTTTCCGAATCACTGGAAGACAGGCCAGAGGTGGGCTCATCTACAAACATGACTTGGGGCTCGCGCAGTAGCTCCAAACCAATATTCAGGCGCTTTCTTTGGCCACCACTGATCGTTTTCTGCAAGGCACTTCCTACTTTGAGGTCGGCAATTTCCAGAAGGCCTAGATTTTGGAGGGTACGATTGACCAGTTCTACGATTTGATCTTCACTATAATTGCCAAAGCAGAGTTTGGCGGCAAAGTACATATTCTGAAACACGGTCAGTTCTTCAATGAGAAGATCATCTTGGGGGACATAGCCGATGACCCCTTTGATTTTTTCTTTTTCCTCCTCATCGTGCACATTGATATTGTTGATGGTAACCTTCCCACCTATGGGGATTTCGTTGCCATTGAGTACATTGAGTAGGGTAGATTTACCAGAACCACTGGCTCCCATAATTCCCACCAGACGGCCCGATTCTTCAGCTACGTTGATGTCTCGGAGGCCAATTTTCCCTCCGGGAAATGTAAAGTACACGTGCTTGGCCTCAAAAGTAATACGAGATTGGTCACTTTCTTGTAGAAACTGACTAACCACATCGCTATAATAAATAGGGGTGATTAAATCATTCCGAATAGCAGAACCATTGGAGAAAGGGTAAATATGGCGGTCTTTTAAGAGTAAACCGTTAAGAAATGTATTGGTATCTCCGGCGAAGTACTTGAGCATGTACATTTCCAGGGTGGGAATGCGGAGGATGCCAATGGTAGCCGAAAGGCCAGGCTTGTGAATATGTTTTACATTGCTGCCCACGTTTTGGTCGGTGATGACCAGGATATTACCAAAGCCCAAATTAAGAGCGTCTTCGTCGGTTACAAAGGCTTTGATGATATGGTATTCGTGTTCGTCTATATTAAAGGCTTGGGCTACGGTATCTACAAAATCTACGGCTTCCTCTTTAATGCGGCCATCTACACTGATGAGCTCCAAGAGGTGAAAAAGAACAACAATTTTTTGTTTTTGGTTGAGCTCAATGTTGATACGGTTACAGATATTGACTGGCTCGATATTACCGGCAATGGCGATTTCCGCGTATTCATTGAAAAGGGATATAAAAGCTTTGGCCAGATCATCACCCAGATTTTCGTAGATAAAATCGTAGATTACTTTCCTTTCAGAGTCACTCACCTTCCCGTCGACGGTAGCAGATAAGGCTAAAAGCTGAATTATAGATTTAAGTACCGCTTCACTCATAGAGCGATTTTATCAGTTCAATGAAGGAAAAAAAGTAAAGGCAAATTTTGCCACTTCTATGTAAAAATAAAAAAGCGTTGATAAAATTCCTATCAAGGCCTGGATTGCTTAGGTAAATTTTATGGAACTTGCCAAAAATTCAAGTATAAAGTTCTTTGAATTAGGAGGCTTTTCGGAAAAAGAGAGCATTACTGGCTACCTATGACATTACTTGTAATTTTCTGATTTTCAGCACTTTAAAAAAAATACGAATTCAAGATAAATTACCCGTTTGAAATGTCATTGCAAAGACTTGTGCGCCTGCGCATACCCCGTTAGGGATGGAGCGGCCTGTTTGAGCCCGTCAAGGCCTCGCGGGGGGCAGGCGAGTAGCGAGAGCCCGGCCCGCGCCAGCCGCATTTGATATATTGCAAGCAAATGTACTAGCGCGGGCAAGCCCCTGATTATTTTCTAGCGATAAACCCTCCAAATGATAAATTGGAAGAAATTATCCTACGATGCCGTCTCGGATTTCTTTTACTTTTCCGGTAATACCTTTGATGGTTTCATCGGTTAAGATAAGGTCGCCTTGGTTTTTCTCAATTTTTTCCTGGATGTTTAACTCCTTGTACAAGGCCGCCAACTCTTCAAATTGGCTTACCAAACTGCTCACTTCATCATCTTGTTCTAGGCCTTTTAAGGCAGCTAAAAGATCATTAAGGGGCTTATCTTGCTCTGTAATCAAGCGTACAATTCCCAATAAAACTTCGTTTTTAGCTTCTTCGGGAAGAAGGTCTTCGGGGTAGGTATCGACCAACTGCGTAGAAATATACAAACCTTCTACAAAGCTTCCGGCAAAGATCATAGCGGCGATGCTGTTACGCTCATTATCTTTAAGGTACTGGTCGGAAGACTTTAAAGCTTCATCTACAATAGAAGTCAATGAGTCAACATTAGACAGGTTGTTTTTGAAGCGATCTTGCATTTGAGGATCTAAGGCATTGGAAATACCCAATTGATCGCCCAAACCTTCAACGGCTTCGATATAGTTGATGGCATTTTGTACTTTTTCATACACGGATACATATCCTACATCGGTGGCATACACTCCCAAGTTCAAAGCAGCTTTGTTGTTGGTAGTTTTGTATTGATCAACTTTTGCGGGTTGATTGGGCAGATTTTCGTCAAAATCGGCTCCGGTTGCTCTGAGTTGGTACGGGATCTCAGAGGGCTCGGGCACATCGGTAAGTACTTTCTGAATATTTTGGGTTACCGGATCATCAGATACCGTACTGGTGTCTTCGTCTGTGTCATTATTGTTAGCCGATTCACAGGCAGCAAAAGCTACCAGACAAGCGAACAAAAAGTTGCGAACGCAGGCCATTGCAAAGCTTGAGTAGTTCATTGGATATGGGTTTTGTCAAAAGTTCGTTTGATTAATGAGAACAAACATATGAAAATACTGAAATAATCTAGAAAAATTAGCAGAAATTTCGTCCCTTATACGGCTACCGGTAGACTTATTCGGGGATGATACTGATAATTGAGCAATTTTATATCCTGGTAAGTAAAGTCAAAGAGTTCTTTTACATCCGGATTGAGCTCTACGAGCGGGCTGGGATACGGGGTTCTTTCCAGTTGACTTTCCAGACCTTCTATATGATTGAGGTAAATATGGGCATCGCCTAAGGTATGGACGAAGTCACCCACTTCCAGTCGGCACACTTGGGCGATCATTTGGGTAAGTAGGGCATAGGAGGCAATATTGAAGGGGATGCCTAAGCCGACATCGGCACTTCTTTGATACAATTGGCAGGACAGTTTTCCTTGGGCCACATAAAACTGAAAGAGTACGTGGCAGGGAGGGAGCTTCATCTGGGGAATGTCGCTCACATTCCAAGCGCTTACCATAATCCGTCGGGAATGGGGATTATTTCGTATTTGGTCTAGTACTTGGGCAATTTGGTCCATGTTTCCTTGGGGGCTGGGCCAATTACGCCATTGGAAACCATAAATAGGGCCTAATTCTCCTTGTTCGTCGGCCCACTCATCCCAGATACTCACGCCATTTTCTTGCAAATATTTTACATTGGTATCTCCTTGTAAAAACCAGAGGAGTTCGTGGACAATGGATTTCCAATGTATTTTTTTGGTGGTGACCAGGGGAAAGCCTTGGCTCAGGTCAAAGCGCATTTGGTGGCCAAAGACACTCAAGGTGCCCGTTCCGGTACGGTCTTCCTTGCGGGTACCGTTCTCAAGGATATGCCGGATCAAATCCAGGTATGCTTGCTCCATAGTGTGCTTATGAGGTTATGAAATCCAAACCAAAGGGATAAAAGTAGGGCTTGGGGTACAGTTTTATTTTCAGCTAATTTCAAATATACGTTTATTTTTCCGGAAGAAAAATTTCTGCCAGCATGCACCGGGCACTGCCCCCTCCATTGTGCTCGATAGTGGTGAGTGGACTATAAATTATTTGGGCGTATTGCTCAATCTTCTGGATTTGGGTGGCGTCTAAAGCCTGAAAGGCACGTTCCGACATGATCAAAAAGGCTTCACTTTGATTATTTTCCACCTCCAACATATTCCCAGCAAAATTTCCCATTTGTTGCTCACTAATCGGGATGATTTCGTGGCCGGTGTTTTGTAATTTATGGATGATTTTCTTTTTTTCTGAATCCTGGTTTACAATATCCAGGCAAGCGATGGCATATTTTTCCCCGATATTCATCATCACATTGGTATGATAGATGGGAATACCGCGGTAGTCCAAGGCTTCAAAACCCAGGAGTTCGTACTCAAATACATCCCCAAACCTCTGGAAGGCTTGGGGGTGAGTCCGGGAGGAGTAGGCGGCATAGGCGATGCGGTTTTTACGGTCTAAAACCATACTACCGGTACTTTCCAGAAACTCTTCGGCCTCTTCGGAGGAGCTCCAATCAATCACTTCTTTTACTTCAAAGGGGCCGGAGAGGGATTCTAGGATGTCAGGTCGCTTTTCGCTCCGACGGTTGGGGGCAAACATGGGGTATAGGGCTACCCGGCCATCCTGGTGAAAAGATACCCAATTATTGGGAAATACAGCATCCGGCTTGATAGGGTCTAAAGTATCCTGAAAAACATGCACGTTTATCCCGGCTTTTCGGATTTTTTCTAGCAATTGCTCAAACTCCTCTAAGGCGAGTTCTTGGCGTTTTTCCCGTTTAATTTCCAGGGTATCGGGGTTTTGAAAAGAATTATTGGAGGCCGTCCATTCATTGTATCCGATCATCGCGGGACGCACCATCATCAGGTGCCGGGCTCGACTGGGGGAGAAATTCATAGGATTCCGTAAATTATTTAATAAACCTTGTTATTTTGGCCTTTTGGAAACCGTTGGGCAAAAGCCGGTCCTTACCTAAAATTGGGTATTATGGGCATTTTATCCGGGTTTACGAGGTAATTGTTTTTTTAAAGTAACTAGTCATCAAAATATTTTTGCCATGGCATACGATAAGATTGTAGAATTATTGGGTGATCACGCAGATTCATTACTCAATCACAAGTCCGAAACGATCTCTAAAGACATGTTGCACCTACCCAATCCCACCTTTGTTGATGAGGTATTCGGGATTAGCAACCGCTCTCCCCAGGTCTTACGCAGCCTTCAAGCCTTGATGGGTAATGGACGATTGGCAAATACCGGCTTCCTTTCTATTCTTCCTATTGACCAAGGAATTGAGCACGCAGGCGGGGCTTCTTTTGCCAAAAACCCTATTTACTTTGACCCGGAAAACATTGTGAAATTGGCTATTGAGGGAGGTTGTAATGCCGTAGCTACCACATTTGGTAACTTGGCTCTGATGTCCCGCAAATATGCCCACAAGATACCATTTATCGTCAAATTAAACCACAATGAATTGCTTACCTATCCAAATACCTTTGACCAAATCATGTTTGGTACCGTAGAGGATGCTTGGAATTTAGGGGCCGCCGCCGTTGGTGCTACCATTTATTTTGGTTCAGAAGAGTCTAATCGCCAGATTGTAGAAGTAGCCGAGGCTTTTGAAGAAGCCCGTTCCTTGGGCATGGCTACCATCTTGTGGTGCTACATGCGAAATTCGGCCTTCAAAATTGACGGAAAAGACTATCATATCTCAGCCGACTTGACAGGCCAGGCCAATCACTTAGGAGTTACCATCCAGGCCGATATCATCAAGCAAAAATTACCCGAAATTAACGGAGGCTACAAAGCCTTGAATACCGGAGGGTCTAGCTATGGTAAATTAGATGAGCGTATCTATACAGAATTGAGCTCTGATCACCCCATCGACCTGTGCCGTTACCAAGTAGCCAACTGTTATATGGGCCGCGCCCCCCTCATTAACTCCGGTGGAGCTTCTGGCGGGGCTTCCGACTTTGCCGATGCCGTTCGTACGGCGGTAATTAATAAACGCGCCGGGGGTATGGGACTGATTTCAGGCCGTAAAGCTTTCCAAAGACCGATGAATGAAGGGATTGAATTGTTAAATTTGATCCAAGATGTATACTTAGAAGATCGTATTGATATTGCCTAATACGCTATTTTAGAGAAGCCTTCAAGGCACGGAAATTCGTAAACTTAAAAATTTATCGAATTCTTCCAGGCTATTGAAGGCTTTTTTCCTACCTTTGACCACCTTTTAGAAAAATCATAGGCTACGAAATTGGATTAGAATAAGTTTCCGGCCCGAAAACTTAATTATTGTGGTATGTCTTGGTTTAGCCGAAAAGAAAAAGGGATTGTCACCCCTACTGCCAATAAAAAAGAAACCCCGGATGGGCTTTGGTATAAATGCCCCGAGTGCAAAAATATGATGCCCTCCCGGGAACACCGAAACTACCTTTTTACCTGCTCTTCCTGTAATTATCACGAACGGATCGGATCTGAAGCGTATTTTCAGATACTTTTTGATCAGAGTGAATACCAGGAACTCAACGAAAATCTGGTGTCTGCCGACCCCTTAGAGTTTCACGACTCGAAGCCATATGCCAAAAGGATCCGGCAAACCCAGGAAAAAACCCACCTCAAAGACGCTATCCGAACCGCCTACGGTACGATGGAAGAGATGCCCTTGGTCATCGCTTGCATGGATTTTGCCTTTATTGGGGGATCTATGGGTTCGGTTATGGGAGAGAAAATTGCCCGTGCCGTAGATTACGCCATAGAGCAAAAATGCCCCTTCCTGCTTATCTCCCGCTCGGGTGGGGCCCGGATGATGGAAGGGGGCTTGTCTTTGATGCAAATGGCCAAGACCTCGGCCAAACTTTTAAAACTCAGCGAGGCTAAGTTACCGTATGTTTCCTTGATGACCGATCCTACAACCGGTGGAGTCTCGGCATCCTGTGCCATGCTAGGGGATATGAACGTGGCTGAACCCCAGGCACTCATAGGTTTTGCGGGGCCACGGGTAATCCGGGAAACTATCGGCAAAGACCTGCCCAAAGGTTTTCAAACTTCAGAATATTTGCTTGAACACGGCTTTTTAGACTTCATAGTAGACCGGAAGGAGCTTAAAACCAAGCTCAGCCGCGTGTACCGCATGCTCAAATAAGCCGGATCGCCTATAATACCAAAAAGTTCCTAAGCCGAAACTTAGGAACTTTTTGCTTTTATAGGGCAAGGGGATTTAATCCAAAGCCCGCATTACTTTTCCGTATTCATAATCCGAACTAATGGTAGAGGCTACCTCACGGTACAGTTCCTTTACTTTCTCATCCTGCAGATTTTGTTTGTCCGTCAGTTTGGTCAAGACCCGGGCTTTTTCATAATTGCTGCCAATAGATTTGCTAGCTTGTAAGTATGCCATGATTTGATCAACATGCAAGGTCTTTTCACTAAGCTTCAAAAGAACCCGAGCTTGTTCATAATCAGAGCTTATTTGGGTACTTATTTGAATAATCTGCGAGATGGAAGCCTCATCATTGCCGTAGGTATTCAAAAAATTCAAAATACTTTGGGCTTGCTCGTAATCGCTATGGATGTCTTCCACCAAGCAGAAAAAACTCTTAAAAGCGGCCGGTTCCTGGGCCAAGCGATTATTGGCAAGAATACTCAAGGCGATTTTTTTCTTCTCATAATCGGAGCTAAGCCGGCTAGCCTTTTGGCAAAAAGCCTCCCATTGCCCGGCGTCCAATGTGATGGCTTGGGCTATTTTTTGTAAAATTTTACTGGCTTCGTAATTAGAATTAAGCTTATCCGTGGCGGCCAAGATCAAATTATTCATTTGCGGATCATCGATATGTTGATCGATCATTTTATGCAGGGTGCGCGCTTGGTAGTAATCGGAGTGGATGCCATCCAAAACTTGAAAAAACAAATTTGGGTCATTGGCTAAAAGGGCTTTGTTTTCTACTAAACGGGACAAGACTTTTTGCTGCTCATAATCCGACTTAATTTCTTGAGCGTTTTGCAGCATAATTTGGACAATCTCTGGGGTGGGTTTATTTTCCGAGAGGATGCCCAAGAGGAGCTTGGCGTGATAGTAGTCCGAATCAAAGGTCTCGCGTACCGTATTCAAAACCGGTTTCAATTCAGCGCTTGATTTCAGGGCTTGCTCTACCAGCTTTTTATAATAGATGTAGCGTACATAATCGCTTTCTAATGTTCGGATCTCACTCAAGATAGCTTGGAGACCTTCTTCCTGATAAATCGCTTTAACCCGCGTTTCGGCCCCAATAGCACTGTTACGGATCAATTCGGGGAAATAGTTTTCAAAAAACAGACGGCCATCGGGCTCATAGGGCATTTCCCGGTTTTTTCGGAAGTAGCTACGGCTTATTTGCCCTTGACGATCAGCTTTAATTATGATTTTTTCCCGGTTCACTTGATATTCCAAGTAGGCACCAGGCTCCATGGCGATAATATCGGTAGCTTCTCGGTTGAGGCTTATCTGCCCTTCGTAGCTAATCCGGGTTTCCCGGCCATTGTGTTGGCTGTGGTACTGTGATTTTTGGGCCAAAGAGGAGGGGGCCACACTGAGTAAGCCCAAATACAGCATAAACTGTAAGAGATGATAGGAAAGTTTTTTCATGGTTGCGATTTTTGTGGCTTGAATAAAAGACATCAAGCCCGTTATAATTCATTTATATGGTAAAGACAATATACTAAGATATCGGGTTGCATGCAAACGTACCGGGGAGGGGCAGCTCCTTGTCCTCACTTGTTGTAACTTGCGATCCTGAAGACCAAAGAAAGTCAAGATAAAATCCAAGAAATCTAGCCAAGGCTAATGATAATCATTTGGGGCTGCCCCCGGCGTTCATATACCGTGTTCCTAGGACATAATCTGGCGCCGGGGTCGGGCTTTCGCTACTCGCTGGCCTGCCCGCCACCAGCGGCGAGCTCAAACATGCCGCTCTATCCCTCAGCCAAATTTGTGAGTAAAAAGGAACGTAGCCTTTACCTAGAAAATCTAAATACCAGTCTCCATTAATTTATGAAAACGACCCTAGAACTGATTCATACCATAAATCGATTAGGCAGTAGCCGGACCCCTTTCCTGTTTATTTTGGATTTTGATCTTAGGCAACCCCTTATTTTTCCCCTATCTGCCCTTCATAATAATCAGGAGATACTTTTTAAAATAGGAGACAGAAGCAATGCTTTGCCTTACCGGGAGGGGAAGCCAAAACAAGCTTTCTCTTTTAAGCCCACGCCGCCTACTTACCCCACGTACTTGAAAGCTTTTACCAAGGTACAAGAAGCTATTTTTAGAGGGGATAGTTTTTTGGTAAACCTAACCTTGCCTACACCCGTGCAAACCAATCTAGGCTTGCCGGATATTTTTTTTATAAGTGAGGCTAGATATAAATTATTCATCCAAGATCAATTTGTACTGTTTTCCCCCGAAACTTTTGTGGAGATCAAAGAGGGAAAATTGTATTCCTACCCCATGAAAGGGACAATTGATGCCAACCAGGAGCAGGCAGCCCAAAAAATTCTGTCGGATAAAAAGGAAATGGCCGAGCACGTCACCATCGTAGACCTTATTCGCAATGATATGAGTATCCATGCAAGCCAGGTGCAGGTGGATAAATTTAGGTATATCGATGTCTTAGAGACCTCCCGGGGAAAACTTCTGCAGGTGAGCTCTCAAATAAGTGGGGTTTTGCCCCCAGATTACCATCGTAGATTGGGAGATATTCTGTTCAGCTTGCTTCCGGCGGGGTCTATCTCGGGGGCGCCCAAACCCAAAACCTTAGAAATTATCCGTGAAGCTGAAGGCTATGAACGGGGATATTACACGGGAGTTTTTGGTATATTTGATGGGCAAGACCTTTCTAGCGCCGTTATGATCCGTTTTATAAAGCAAATGGGAAATCAACTGATATATTACAGTGGTGGGGGAATTACGGCCCTGAGTAAACCAGAAAAAGAGTATCAGGAATTAATTCAGAAAGTGTATGTCCCTATTGTTTGAGAGCATCCGGATCTCCCGAAGGGCCCCTCTCAACCTTCCCTACCACCAAGAAAGGGTAAAGCGTTCCCAGACGAGGCTATTTAAAGTGAAAACTCCTATTTCCTTAAAAGAGAGTATACACTTGCCAAGCTATCTGGATGATGGAGAATATAAATGCCGGATCACTTACGGGCAAAAAATACACAAGGTAGAATTTTCTAAGTATGTACCCAAAAAGGTATCTTCTCTAAAGTTGGTTTTTCACGATGACGTGGATTACAGCTTCAAGTTTGAAGACAGGCAATTACTCAATACCCTTTATAATCAACGCGAGGCTTGTGATGATATTCTTATTGTCAAACAAGGTTACCTTACGGATACTTCTTACTCCAATATTGTGTTTTGGAATGGAGAGCAATGGCTTAGCCCTACGCATTGTTTGCTTCCGGGTACCCAAAGAGCTAAGCTACTGAGAGAAGGAACCATTCGAATAGAAGCCATAAAAGTGGCTGATCTAGGTAATTTTGCATATGCTAAATTGATCAATGCCATGCTTGATTGGGAGACTGCCCCCACCATACCCATCCAAGCAATTGTATGAGCTAGCTCCTATTTTGGCAAACTCCTATGCTCATATCACAAACCTGGACGATGCGTATACAAAGTATGAAACAAAAATTATGGCGAAGACAAACCCTCGAGGTCTTAGAACAAGAAGTTTGGGATGAACCCCCGTATAGCTCCCATTTGGTAAGAAGAACCTTTGAACTGCGGAAAGTACCCCTTAATTTGATGGATGCCGAAGACCTGCGCATCCAAATTGGGCAGCAATTTAGTTTAAAGTACCTAATGCCTTTGGCTTTAGAAATGTTGGAAAAAAATCTCCTGGTAGCTGGTAATTATTACGAAGGAGATCTGCTAGAAGTAGTTCTCAAGCTTCCCGAAGAGTATTGGCAGTCCAATCCTGAGTCGTGGAAGCAGCTCCAGAAGTACATCAGCCCCCAGGTCCACCACTTAGACCGGGAAAATATCCCTTATCAAGCCTTCCTGGCCTACCAAGTAGGGAGTTCTAAGCAAATGTAGCAAATTGTATATATTGGGTTTTAAGCCATACTCTATGAACCTAAATCAAATAACCGTTCCCTCGCGAGACTTGGAAGTTTCAGTACCCTTTTATGAGACATTAGGTTTGCAATTGATTGTTAAAGCTTTGCCCCATTATGCCCGATTTGTCTGCCCGGTAGGGCAAGCCAGTTTCTCTTTGCACCACGTTGAGCAAATGCCCCAAGGGGAAGGCATCTACGTGTATTTTGAGTATGAAAAGCTAGATGAAGCCGTAGCAAAATTAGTAGCCAAGGGTATTCGCTTTGACGAAATGCCCGAAGACCGGTCTTGGCTTTGGCGGGAAGCCCGGCTCAAAGATCCCGACGGAAACCGGCTTATTTTGTACCACGCCGGAGAAAATCGCCTATCCCCCCCTTGGAGAATAAAATTTTTTGGCGATTTTAGTATGCTTTGGTATCCTAGAACTTTTCCCACCATATGAAATTAGCTCAAACCAAGCGTTTATACCAAGATGTTGCTTTTCTAAGCGATCTCCGTCCCTACCGTAATTATCTCAACCTGGAGTCACTTGCCCAAGTCTGCCAATACCTTCATAATCAATTTAATCAATCGGGATTTATGCCGGGTGAGCAAACTTGGACAGCCGCGGGAAATGAATATAAGAACATTTTGGCGATGTATAGACCGGAATTGCCTAAACGCCTCATCGTTGGCGCCCATTATGATGTCTACGGAGAGCAGCCAGGAGCCGATGACAATGCCTCGGCGGTGGCTGGGCTCCTAGAAACCGCTCGTTTATGTCAAGAAAACCAGCCAGACCTTCCCTTTGGGATTGATTTTGTGGCTTATTGCCTAGAAGAACCTCCATTTTTTGCTACGCAGGAGATGGGAAGCTATGTACACGCCAAATCTTTATACGATGCCCAAACTGATGTACTGGGTATGATCTGCTACGAAATGATTGGCTACTTTTCGGATGAGCCCCATTCACAAACCTACCCTGAGCCCTTTATGGCAGAAAGGTATCCTAGTGTGGCCAACTTTATTGTGGTGGTGGGTATAGAAAAACATAGGGCATTTTGTGAAAACTTTTACAAGAAAATGAAACCCGATGCTGGGCTTGGGGTAGAATATTTTGTGTTTTCGGATGCCGGACATCTAGGCGGACTATCCGACCAACGCAATTACTGGTATTTTGGCTACGATGCCCTCATGATCAATGATACTTCTTTTATTCGCAACCCCCATTATCATCAGGCAAGTGATACCCTTGATACCCTCGATTTTGCTAAAATGACGGAGGTAGTCAATGCTGCGTACCGGGCTATTACCCGTTTATCGAGCAGTACTTCTTAGTCCATTTTTGTACAAAAAGCTCCTTTTTCTTTTCTGGCTGAGGGATAGAGCGGCCTGTTTGAGCCCGTCGCTGGCGGTGGGCAGGCCGGCGAGTAGCGAAAGCCCGACCCCGCCGGCCCAAAATTTTCCTATCACTGGGGATCTTTTTCGGCGGGGGCAGCCCCTAGGTATCCTTGGCTGAGTACAAAGTAGCGCTTGAAATTTAGGTTATTTTACATTTCACTATGCCCAAAGTACCAAAAGGGCAAAGGATTGTAAACAAGGCATATAATTCAACCCAAGGTGCTTAGGTATTTTGATTTTATCACTATTTTTAGATAGACGCTTAGAAAAACCAAGTCAAAGCCAAACCGAATAATCTAAACAATAAAACGATATGGCTGTACAAGAAAAACTATGGGACATGTTCCCTACGGAACAAGAAATTCCGCAGGCCTACCAGTTGGGCGATTTTATGGAACAGCGGGAGTACCTGATTAATGGGGAAATCCGTATGTGGGAAGGGCCGCTCAAAGAAGTGGTATCGCCGGTGAGTGTAAAACAAGCCGATGGAAGTTTGCAAAGGAAAGTAATTGGAAGTAGTCCGCTACTGACCAGTAAGGAATCTTTGGAAGCTCTAGAAGCTGCTTCGGAAGCGTATAAGGGCGGTACCGGCTTGTGGCCCACGATGTCGGTAGGGCAACGCATTGAGCATATGGAGCAATTTGTGAAGGAAATGAAAGCCCAAAGAGCCGAAGTCGTGAAGCTGCTTATGTGGGAGATTGGTAAGAACTTACCAGACTCGGAAAAAGAATTTGACCGAACGGCAAAGTACATTGAAGATACGATTGAATCTTTAAAAGATTTGGACCGTCGCTCCTCTAAGTTTGAAATCGTAAGTGGGATTATCGCCCAGATCCGCCGGGTACCGCTTGGAGTGGCCTTGTGTATGGGCCCCTATAATTACCCCTTAAATGAGACCTTTTCTACCCTCATTCCGGCCTTGATTATGGGGAATACGGTGGTATTTAAGCCGGCAAAATACGGGGTTTTGTTGATCCGCCCCTTGTTGGAGGCCTTTAAAAATTGCTTTCCTCCGGGGGTAATCAATATTATCTATGGTTCGGGCCGGGCTACGGTAGGAGCCTTGATGGAAACAGGAAAACTGGATGTGTTTGCCTTTATTGGGACGAACAAAGGGGCCAATGACCTGAAAAAAATGCACCCCAAACCGCATAAATTACGCTCTGTATTGGGCTTGGATGCCAAAAATCCCGCCATTGTATTACCCGATGCCGATTTGGATGTAGCGGTAAAAGAATGTATCAACGGTAGCTTGTCTTTTAACGGGCAGCGTTGTACGGCTTTGAAAATATTGTTTGTGAGCGAAGAGATTGTGGATGATTTTATCGCCCGTTATAATGAAGCCCTGGCCCAATTAAAGCCGGGGGTTCCTTGGGGCGAGGGGGTGAAACTCACCCCATTGCCTGAGCCGGGTAAATGTGAGTATTTGCAAGAGTTGGTAGAAGATGCGCAAGCCCACGGAGCAAGTATTGTCAATGAAGGGGGAGGGGAGACCTCTGAAGTGTATTTTCACCCGGCCGTGATGTACCCGGTCAATGAAAAAATGCGCTTATATCGCGAGGAACAGTTTGGTCCTATTGTCCCGATTGTGCCCTTTAAGCAAATTGATGAAGCGATTGAATATGTGGTAAGCTCCAACTTTGGCCAACAAGCCAGTGTTTTTGGGCAGGACTCAGAAAAAGTAGCGGAAATGATTGATGCCTTGATTAACCAAGTAAGCCGGATCAATATCAATGCTACGTGTCAGCGCGGACCGGATGTATTTCCATTTAACGGGCGGAAAGATTCGGCCGAGGGTACCCTTTCGGTTTTTGACGCCTTGCGCGTATTTTCTATTCGGGCCATGGTGGCTACCAAAGGAAATGAAACCAACAAAGAGATCATTCGCCAGATGTTGAAAGAAGGTCAATCCAGCTTTGTGCGAACAGATTATTTGTTCTAGTACCCATCCCGTAGGATGAGCATTGAGCCCGAAAGCCAGCGTGTTTTCGGGCTTTTTTAGTGAATTTTACTTCTATAAGCAAATATTTAAGATAAAGTTAAGAAAGGCTTAAGATTGTTTAACATTTGCTCCGAACGGCAAATAGCAGGGATTGTTTTGGATATAGAACGGAATACGTAAGTGAAACACTAAAATATCCCCAAGCTATGAAATATAATTTGTTAAGTTCTTTTTTCTTATTCAGCGTCCTAGTTTCAGCGTGTAGCCCTCGGTTTGCGGTCAATGCAGACCAGGATACCCAGGTGAGTTTTGAGGATTACAAGACATTTGCTATTGTGAGCGAGCCAAGCGCTGATGTGTCCCAAGACCCTGTGTTTAATAGTTCGCTCAATCAGGAGCGTTTGCGTAGGTCTATTCGGGAGACCTTATTGCAGAAAGGGTACCGGGAAACGGCTGAAAACCCAGACCTAGAAATTCGCTTTTTTAATCAATTAAAAGATCGGCAAGAGACCCAGACGTTTAATAATGGCCCCATATTCTGGCGCTTTTACGGAGTCGGTGGCAATCAGGTATATTCTCGGAGTTATGAAGAAGGTACCCTCTTTATTGAGGCCCGTGAGGGGCAAAGCCAAAGGCTCTTATGGCAAGGCTGGGCCATTGGGGAGATAAATTATGCTTCTAAGAAATATAGAGATCGCTTAAGTGCCAAAATTGAGCAAATCTTGGATAAATTTCCCGAGCAAAGCTCCTCGGCTCCCAAAGAAATTACGACGCTTCCCTAGAAGAATTTATTCAACACCTGTTTATGACTTATCCGGCTCCTCTGAGGGGTCGGATATTTTAGTACTGGGGAGGGGATATTTTTGAATGGACTTGGTATAAATGAGGTAAAATAAAATAAGGCCGCTTAAAATGGCGGGGATACTCAGGGCCTGCCCCATGTTTAGAGCCAAGTCTTCTTCAAAAGGCACTTGGTTTTCTTTAAAAAACTCATAAAAAAAGCGCAAACTAAACGTAATAAGCATAAACCACGCAAAAAGTAATCCGTGAGGGGTTTTGCTGCGACGCGTATAGTACAGGAACGCTAGGAAGAAAAATACGAGGAGACTCGATAGGGATTCGTATAATTGGGCCGGATGCCGAGGAATGCCATATACCTGTATCTGGCACGTAGTGTGCTCTCCCTCTTCTTGCAGCTCGAGCGTGTCGAGGGGGTACAAAATGCGTAAATAACGACTTAACTCATCTTGGGTATTAGGGCCCATGATTTGGTAAAGGAAATCGGCCAAGGATTGGGATGTGATGGATGATTCCTCACTGTTCTTGAAAAATAGTTTTACCTCGAGCGGGGTGTAGGGAATCCCTTGGATGAGGGTATCGGGCTCGTTTAAGAAGCGTTTTTCAGAATAGTCAAAGCCTAGGTCGGTTTCGTAAGTTAGTCGTTCATCGAGTGTTTGGGCAAATACAAAAGCCATGGGGTTTTGGGTGGGCAGTCCTTCATTTTCTGCATTAATGAGATTGCCAAAGCGGATTAAGGAGGCGGCCAAGGCCACAACTATGACTATGCGGTCTAATAACCAAAAATAGGGTTGTTCAGGTCTTTTTCGGGAGTAAAAATATAATGCCAGAAGAATACCCAAGGCCGCTCCGTGACCATCAAGCCCCCCTTTCCAGATATAAAGTATCTCAACAGGCTTACTTATGTACACGAGAGGTTCATAAAAGAAGCAGTGTCCCAGGCGAGCGCCGACAATGGTAGAGATTACCATATAAATCATGAGCCATTCTAAGTCTTTTTGGGGCTTCCCTTCCCAACGAAAGATAAGGGTGATGATGAGTTGGCCAATCAGAAAGCTCAGGGCAAAGAGGAGACCATACCACCGAACAGGGCTTACATCTGGATCAAATATTTGCGGGCGAATATCCCAGAGGATATATAAGAGGGTCTCGGGCATTTTGGCGGCTTATTTTGGCAAATATAGGAAATAAGAAGTAAGCCCGTGAGCAATGCCCAGGCTTTTGGGTGCTTCGAGCAAAATAAGGGAGATTAGGGGGAAGGAATATTAAAATACGAAAACTAGGGGGTGTTCAGCCCCCTAGGAATTTAGTACTTCTAACTATTTTTTTCGAGTACGGCGATTGGTGTTTGTTTCTTCCGGTTCTTCAGATTCTTTGGTTCCCTGAAGGGAAAAGGTGTAAACTCCCCCTTCGCTACCTACCCCAACTAGTTCACCCCCCACAGGTCGCTGAGGCGTATATTGTTGAACACTTTGTTTGACATGATCTATCAATTGCTCAACCGAGAAGCGGTCTTGAAGATTATTTTGCAAGAAATCTATGAAGAAATAGGCAAAGGGGCTGTTATCAATTTTTTCATTATCCAAGACCAGGGCATCCAACACGACTTCTAAGTTACCAGAGCTAAGGCCCCAACGAGATTTCAGAGACTCTCGTTTGAAATCTTGTCCTTTGGTTTGAATTTCGTCTTTGAAGAGAGAACCCGAGAAACAAGCATCGGCCACCATAAAGATGTTTTGAAAATTCATATCCTTGATATAGTCCCGGATTTTATCATTGGGAATAAACGTTGAGGTAGAACCACTGTTGGTAGTACCGTTGTAAGGTACCCAATAGCCTAAATCAAAGCTAGAATCATAAAAACCGTGTCCCGAATAATAAATGAGTAAGTTATCTATGTTAGTGCCTTTATCTCTTAGAATACGGAAGTGTTCTTCCACGGTCTCGGGGGTTACTTCATAGTCATAAAGTTCATAAATATTACTCGCTTCAAAACCGTAGCGGTCTACTAAGATCCGTTTGATATCTCGAGCGTCCTTAACGGCATTTTTGAGAGGCTTCCAGTAATTATATTTATCCACAGCGATAATGAGCAAGTAACTTTTACCCCCCACCACGTCAAAGTCTAATTCTTCAAAGTCATCACTGAGGTCTAGAAAACTGAGGTCATAGTTTCGCACGGAGCTTTTTGCTACGGCCCGATTAACCTTGCGTATTTTTTCATCTTGGCCATAGCTTGGGGCACTTAGGCATAAGCACCCAAAAAGGAGGGCCCAAAGAATTTGGAAGTTGTTTGTAATCTTTATCGTGATCATAATGCTATATCTTCAATAAGTTCTAAGTTAAGCAGAACGGCTTATTAATCAAATTATATCTCAGAAAACCAGTAAGTATACTAAGAGTGTACACTAATCTAGGTTCTCAGTCAAACTAACCACATAAATATCTCTTAGTCCAGCCCCAAAACTTTGGGTGGTACCGATGATGTGTATCATATTGGAGTCGTCTATTTCAATGGCAGCCCCATTATCATCCATGCGCCCCCCAATTAGTCGCGTCCTTTGCAGGACCCCCATGGAGTTATATTTTGAAACGAGAATATCTTTACCAGTGAGGGGGTTTTCGTGGGTACCGACCACAAAAATATCTCCCGTAGAAGATTCTTCAATATCCAGAAATTCTTCGTGAAAATAAACCTCAAAACCAATCCATTGCTGATTGCCTTGTTCATCAAACTGGGCCACAAAAGCATTACTACTGTCAGGGTTATCACTGGCTACCGAGCCAGCCAATATAAACCCTCCCTGCTCCAATTCGTGAATGGCATTGGCGGTTCCAGTAAAAGACGCATTATTAATTCGGGGTTCAAACCTCCTAAGTTCGGTAAGTGCCGCATCCGTACGGAAAATGCGTGGACGGTTTCCTTCGGTTACAGCTAAGATAAACCCCCCATCCAGGGTAAAATCGGCATCTTGTAAGGTCCAATTCGATCCGAGGACACTCGATTCTATTTGTAGGCCGGTATTATCAAATTCATCGAGGAGGATGCCCGGAACTTGATTGCCATTTTGATCCACCTCGGCTACCGTGCCGGTGGCAATAAAATTAGTGCCGAGTTCCAATACCTGCGAGTATCGTTCATCGCGCTCCGTATTGATAATCTGGGTCCAGAGACTATTCCCGTTTTGATCTAGCTTGATAATGAAAGAGTCCCGCTCAAATTGATTATACTCAAAAAAGCCTACCACCAATATCCCAGCATCCTGTTCGGAAACTAGTACATTCTCCACTTCCAAGCGCCCGCGGCCATCAGCTAAATTGTCAATATTTGAGCTATCGGTTATGTTGAAGTTGTTATCGGTAAACAAGACACGCATGCTATTTAAATTTCTACGGCCTACCAACACAAAGCCCGAGGCAGTCTTAGCAATGGCAAAGCCAATGTCTTCATCTATAGCAGAGCCAAATGTACGGGTGTTGCTTAGCGTGTCGGTGGAAGGGAGTACCAAGATTTCCCTTACGGTGGAGTCTTGGGTGATGCCATCCGTTTTGGTTACTACCAAGGACACGTTATACTTCCCAATGCTTTGATACACGTGGATGGGGCTGCGTTCGGTACTTGCCGTAGAGTCGCCAAAATCCCAACTAAAGTTTTGGGCCACTTCGGTAGATAGCTGGGAAAACGTAATGGAGTCGCCCAACTGAATGATTGTTTGTGAAGGGATGAAGTTTGATTGCAGATCTATGAAGGTGGTTTCATTCAGATCTAGACAAGCCACGGCGAGAAAACAGAGGGCCCCGCCTAAAAATAAAGAAAATTGCTGCTTCATATGTAGGGCTCTGGATGGTGGATTTTAGAATTTCCAAGTGAGTCTTACCCCTCCGGGTCCTCCCTCAAAGTACGGTATCCAAGTTTTTTGGTTTAAGCTAAGGCCTTCCGGATTATTTTTTTCTTGTTCTCTACGCACTCTTCTCCGGTTCTTTACCCCACGGGCATATACGCCTATGATATCGGCCAGCCATATGGTTCCCCCGGCAATAAAAAAGGCGCGGGATATGTTTTGGGCTTCTTTGGCATCATTGAAGAGCTGACGGTGTTCTTCTTCGGTATTGGGCAAACGGTCTTCGTAATCATTGTAATCATTACGCGCCTTGAAGTGGAAAAAGACACCGGCGCCCAAAGTAGAATAGGTTAAGGCTGTGATCCAACCATAATTATATCCGTTTCGTACCTTGGTATCTCCCAAACCGGGCACGAGAAGTGACCTAAGGGCATACTTAGGTCCTCCATTGGATACTTTTAAGACTTCCTCGGCTTCCAACTTGAAGTTGATATTCTTCCCATCAAAGTAGGGGTTGTCCCGACGAAAATACCAGCGCATAGTCAAGTATTTTCCTACCCGGATACTATCTCCATAAATGCCTTGTAGAGAGCGTAGAGGTCCTTTAAAAGAGTTTCCGCGGTTGTTGGAGTAAAACAAGCGTGTATTATAATAACGACGCTTACTCCCTTTTAAATTATAGTTGATTACAAAACAGGTATCTTGCTTATTCAGTTTTATGCTGTTGAACTCAACGGCGATTTTCTTACCAAAGGGAAAAAACTGGGCTTGACTGGGAAATGATAAACATAGGCAGATAAATAAGCTTGCCCAGAAAGAGGTAAGGAATAGTCGTTTCATAATACAATTCAATTAAACTTGGACGCGCAAAATAAAATCACTCCTGTTTGTTGACGTAGAATACTAAGTATGAGTTATTGTTTTTGTAAATTTACGATCTCTGGCCCAAAGAGTTAAACCCTTATCCAAAAAATCCCCAAATTTTAACCTTTGAACATATTCATATTGGGCATGCCCCCCTTGCCTTTCTTGCTCATTTGGTTCATCTTTTTCATCATCTTGCGCATTTGGTCAAATTGCTTCAATAAATTATTGACCTGCTGCACCGAAGTACCACTTCCCGCCGCAATACGCTTTTTACGGCTTCCGTTGATGATGGCTGGGTCTTGTCGCTCTTGTTGGGTCATAGAGAAAATAATGGCCTCAATGGGTTTAAAGGAGTCATTATCTATATCTACATCTTTGAGCATCTTACCCATGCCCGGTAATAAAGAGATTAAGTCCCGGATATTACCCATCTTCTTGATCTGTTGCAATTGCGAGAGAAAATCCTCAAAATTGAACTGATTTTTACGGATTTGCTTGGCAATACGCTTGTTTTCCTCCTCATCAAATACCTCCTGGGCTTTTTCAACCAAGGTCACCACATCTCCCATATCCAAGATCCGGCGGGCCATCCGGTTGGGATAAAAGACATCAATGTCTTCCATTTTTTCCCCGGAGCTAATAAATTTGATGGGCTTTTCCACCACCGCCTTGATAGAAAGGGCTGCTCCCCCGCGGGTATCCCCATCCAATTTGGTTAGGACGACCCCGTCAAAATTGAGCCGTTCATTAAAGGTCTTCGCGGTGTTAACGGCATCTTGCCCCGTCATCGAGTCTACCACAAAGAGCGTTTCGCTGGGATTGAGCGCTTTTTTAACTTGCTCAATTTCCTGCATCATCTCTTCATCTATGGCCAAACGACCCGCCGTATCTACAATAACAACCTGCCTATTATTTTCTTTGGCAAATTTTATGGCATTTTTAGCGATTTTGACGGCATCTTTAAGCTCAGGTTCGGCATAAACGGGCACGCCGATCTGTTCCCCCAAGACTTTTAGCTGGTCAATGGCCGCTGGGCGATATATATCACAAGCCGCCAACAAGACATTGCGGTTTTGTTTTTTGAGGTAGCTGGCCAGTTTACCCGAGAAGGTCGTCTTACCCGAACCCTGCAGCCCACTCAAAAGCACCACCCCGGGATCGCCTTTGACTTGAAAATCGGCTTTATCGCCCCCCATGAGGCGGGTGAGTTCGTCTTCTACAATTTTTACCAGGAGCTCGCCGGGGTTCACATTGATGAGTACCTTTTGCCCCATGGCCTCATCTTTGATCCGGTCGGTAACCTGCTTGGCAATTTTATAGTTAACATCCGCATCTACGAGCGCCCGTCTGATCTCCTTGACCGTCGTGGCCACATTAATCTCCGTGATACGGTTTTTTCCTTTAAGCGATTTGATGGCCCCGTCAATGCGGGATACTAAATTATCAAACATACACAGCCTACGATTTCGTAATTTTCTTAAAAAGCTAGCCGCAAAAATAAAAAAATGCCGCGAATTTTTGAGGTTCCAGCCTCAGCGATTACCCAAATATAGTAAAAAGCCGCTTTTGGGGCTTCCCCGCCGGAGGAAAACCCAGTCACTAGGTAACTTATGTGCCCCGGCGGGTCGGGCTCTCGCTACTCGCTGGCCCTCGCTAAGACCAGCGGCGAGCTCAAACAGGCCGCTCCATCCCTAAGCTACTTGAGAAGCGAGAGGAGAGAGGAGAGAAGCGAGAAGTGAGAGGTTTTTGGAATTGGGAGCCGGGAATTAGTCCGGGCGCCCATACTTTGCTTTCGTATCTTGCTGGGGCATTACGCATGCCCCAAAGATGCAGACGCTAGGCAAAAGCGACTGAGCCTGAAGTCAAAGTGCTTCTCGAGGTTTCTTCTCTCTGCTCTCCCATCTCTGTTCTCTACTCTCAGAACGGCTGAGGGATAGAGCGGCCTGTCTGAGCTCGTGTAGGCCTGGCGGGGAAAGGCAGCGAGTAGCGAAAGCCCGACCCCGGCGGCACGTTACTTCCTACCTGCTCTACATTGGAACGCCGGGGGCAGCCCCTAGGGTTTTCGGTTTTCCCACCAAGCTCGGGCTTGTAATACCAATTGGGAGAGAATATTCTGGATTTCCGGTGAAATTTTAAATAATAGAATACTTCCTGGAAATAAAAGGCTAATGAGTAGGGACCTCAAAAGGAGGTTCAAAAAGGGGCTGAATGAAAAGGGAATGAGACTTACCAAGCCGTAAGTAGCCAAGGCCAGGAGAATACTTGCCCCATTGCGCCAATTGAATGGCTGCATCCCAAACTTAAAATAGACAAAACTAAAACTCAATACATTAAACAAGGCGAAGGAGAGAAACGTACCTCCCGCCGCCCCAGTAATGCCATAGAGAGGGATAAAAATCAAGTTGGTGACACATATGAAAACCGTGAGAATCATCAAGGAAATAAAATTAAAGATATAATACTTAGAAAGCTGGATTATCTCTGCATTCAGCCCCATGCCCATGTCCAAGATTTTGGTGCTGGCAATAAACCAAATCACCCAACGGCCACCTTCGTATTTATCCCCATTGGGGATAAGGGCAAAGGCCTCCTCAATGTTCATACAAATGCCCAGAAAAATATACAAACCAATGATGAGCTGGTTTAGGGCCGATTGACGGTACAAGTTTTGAATATGTACCCGGTCATCCTTAGCCCATGCCTTCGAGATGATCCCCGAGCTAATGCTGGAAATGGCTTTTCGGGGGATTTCTATCACCGAACCTATGTAGGCTGTGATGGTGTAGACACCCAGCTCGCTTGTTCCCAATAGGGCCGGAATCATCAGAGAATCAATTTTATTGATCACAAAGGCCCCAGCTCCCCCCACCATGACAAAGATCCCATAGGTGGCCATGCGTTGGAGGCGCTCGAGTTGCCAACTGCTCTTGTAAAAACGGAGAAATAAAACCTTGAGCTGTTTGAGATACAAGAGGTTGAAAAGAATGATCAAGTAAAATACCCCGGCCCTTGAATAAATTAGATCCTTTAAATCGAATACCTTTACCGCAAATAATACGGTCCCCAGGGCCAATAATAATTTGAGTATGACTTCTCGCCCCAAGGCCGGAACCACAATGCGGAGGTGGAGGCGGGACAGGTTCTCGAGAATGCCCAGGATAATAATGGCCGGGGCATAGGCCAAAATGAAATAGTAATACGGGATAGCCTGAGGCGAACGCGGACGATAAATCTCAACGATCCAAGCTTGGCCCCAGATGTAGAGTATACTCACCAGGGCCATTCCTAGGCCTGAATAAAGCAAAAGCAAGGGTAAAAACCCTTGATGTTTTTTAGATCGGTTTTCAAACTCAGGAAAGAAGCGAAGGGTGATGTGCCATACACCCAGGGCCCCAAAAGTAGCCAAGATGGAGGCGGCACCATCCAAAAAGTAGAGTAAGCCAATTTGTTCCCGGCTCAAAAAAAGGGGCATTAACCAAACGATGTGGATGGCTCCCAGGATAACTCCAAAGTAGCTTACGAGGCTACCTTTTAAACTCTGACGGATGATAATGCCCATGCTGCGCTTGTTCTATCCGGCAAATTAAAGGCTGGATTTGAAACTAAAAAAGAAGCCGCTTTCCAAATCGCTATTAAAGGAATAATTTAATTGGAGTAAGAGGTTGTAGGCGGTAAAAACATCTAAGCCGACTCCCCAACCATAAATGTACTGGTTGGAAAACCTTTGGCTATTCTCCCGGAAGAATTGGTCTTGGACAATGGCGTGATCATAATAAGCCGTAAGATAGGCCGCAACCGGAAACCGGCGGAACTGCCGGATGGGAATAAAATTGAGGGTTTTGTCAAACTCAAACAAGCGAAATTTCAGGGTGTTTCGGTTTAAGAGAAAGCTTTGCCCATCGATTACATACAAATCAAAGCCTCGGATGGTATTATCGCCGTAACCCAGCGCCCGGGATTCCACGTAGGGCTGGCGATTTTGGTAATTAAGCCGCCCAATGACCGTATGGTCGACAAACAATTTGGGTTTTAGCTTGTAATAGTAGCCGTAGGTTCCCGTCAAGGAGGTGAGGTTAACATCATTGAAGATGCCTAAACCTCTTTTCTCAAACATCAACCGCAGAAAGTCTCCTTGCAAGGGATAGGCCTGTATATCTCGCTTATCCTTTGTAAAAATGTACCGGAAACGTAAAAATTCTTGGGTATTGTCTTGGCCAAATAAATAATCCGGATTCAGGACCAAAACGGTATCGGCCACTTTGTTTCGTTCATAAAGCAATTCCACCTTATGAAAATTGTAAAAAGCATTCCGCCGGCTAATGCCAAATTTAGCCCGGACCCGGGTGCGTAGTGAGCGCGTGGAATCAATAAAATCCAGTTGATGATCTAAACTCCTAAAGGCAACGGAGTTATTGTTAGCATAGGAAATACCCAGCTCAATTCCAGTTTTTTGTTTTTTATCGATGTAGGGGATTGTATAGTCCAGGCTTATTTTTCTTTCAAAACCAAATTGCAAGAGCAGGTCTACTTTTTCGCTCCTTCCCCGAAAATTTTCCACGACGAAGCGCATGCCGTAGTTTACTCGGCTAAAATCAGCATTATACGTATTCCACCACTCACTAAAATTACGATCAGAAAGCTCGAATATGGGGCCAGGAAAAATATACCACCGTTCTTCCAATTGAATGTTGAGGCGCGTGGTCCGGGTAGCCGATTTGATCAGTGACATTTCTACACTGACAAACAAATTGGTATTAAATATTTTATTTCGGTTACGGCTTAGGATAGTATCGATTTCTTGGGCGTATAAAGTGTCTCCCTCTTTGACATCCAGCTCCCGGAGGATAATCTGTTTTTTGGTTTTGTGATTGCCAATGATCTGGATTTGATCGATAACAAAAAAGGCGGTCGATGGGGGAGGGGAAGAAGTGGGGCTAGCTTCCCTTAGAGTACGGTGAGATTCCTGAGCGGAAACAAAGTGCAGGCTCAGCAATCCAGCTAAAAAAATTAAATAAATGCGCATGATCCCAATGATAGCCTTTTTGATTCCCGGCAGGATGAATAGTTTAAGATCTACGGTTGTCTCTACGTAAATTATTGGGTAGTGGCAAAACCTATTAGCCAAATTTACAAATAATATGCCCTAGATGAAAAGAAAACGTTTTGCTTTTTTGAATTGGTATGGATATTTGATATAATTCTTATCAGGTAAAATTTTGTGATAATTCACTTTCCATTTTCTATGGCCCGTACATACAAGACGACTCAACGTAGTCAATTGCTGCTTGTCTTAACACTTTTGTTTGGAGTTTTTTTTAATTACCCAATCCTCAGCATTTTCAACAAAGAAGTTTTTTGGGGAAACATCCCTACCTTACATGGGTTTTTATACGCTAGTTGGATTTTGCTCATTATCATCTTGTTTTGGGTTTCGCGACGATTGAGTAAAAACTCCTGATTTTTTTGGGCCTATGCTGGTAATCCTATCCATAAGTTACCTAATCGTATTATTTGCCATTGCTTACTGGGGAGAACACCAAGCCCGTAAGGGAAAAAGCTTGGTGTACAATCCCTACGTGTTTTCCCTTTCTCTTACCGTATATTGTACGGCCTGGACCTATTACGGAAGTGTTGGGCGGGCAGCTCAAAGTGGCGTAGATTTTTTGACCATTTACATTGGGCCATCCTTGGCCTTGCCCCTTTGGTGGATCATTATGCGCAAGATTATCCGGATTTGTAAAACCCGGAATATCACCTCCATCGCCGATTTTATTTCTTATCGTTACGGGAAAAGTAGCGTTTTAGGGGTTTTAGTAACCGTATTGAGCTTACTAGGCATCATTCCTTACATCGCTTTACAACTTAAAGCTGTGTCGGTAAGTTTTAATGTGTTGGCTGCCGAGTCGGGCCCGGTTTTTTTCCTGAACCTTGATCAATCCTATCTTTTTGAGGATTCGGCCTTTTATGTGATGCTGGTGATGGCCTTGTTTACCATCTTATTTGGCACCCGAAGTATTGAGGCCAGTGAGCGGCACGATGGCATCGTCACGGCAATTGCTTTTGAATCTATTGTAAAATTGCTTGCGTTTCTGGCCATTGGAATATTTGTTAGCTATGAGTTGTTTGATGGGATCCAGGATATTTTTGCCCAGGCCCGGGCCAGGCCCGAGCTTTCCCCTTTATTTCAACTTTCCCCACAAGGGGGGATGAGCAGTTGGTTTTTTATGAGCCTAAGCTCCATTTTGGCATTCATGTTTCTCCCCCGCCAGTTTCAAGTGACCGTAGTGGAAAATGTCGACCCGAGACAGTTAAACAAAGCCATCTGGGTTTTTCCCCTCTATTTATTTCTTATCAACTTTTTTGTGATTCCCATCGCTATGGCCGGTAGGCTGGTGTTTGAGGGGGTCCAAGTCGATGCCGACTTGTATGTACTGACCCTTCCTTTGCGAGAGGGTAATCTAGGTTTGGCCATACTGGCCTATTTGGGGGGTGTTTCGGCGGCCACGAGTATGATCATCGTTTCTACCACGGCTTTGAGCGTGATGCTTAGTAATAACCTCATCATGCCAGCCCTGGTGAGTATCCCCCTGATTAAACGTCGATACACCAACCGCCTAGGCCAATTTTTGATCTATATCCGGCGGATATGCATTCTCTTAGTCCTGCATTTATCCTATACGTTTGAGAAGACCATCGCCCAAGATACCGCCCTGGTTTCCATTGGTTTGATTTCATTTGTGGCCATTTCACAATTTGCTCCCTCTATGGTGGGAGGTATTTACTGGAAACGGGCCAATCGCATGGGGGCCCAGGTAGGTTTGATTTTGGGTTTTCTGGTGTGGTTTTATTGTTTGGTTTTCCCAACTTTGATCAATGCCGGTTATTTTACCAAGGATTGGATGGAGGAGGGCCTGCTCGGCCTTTCCCTCTTGCGCCCCTTCGCTTTATTTGGCCTGGATAGTCTAGATGCCATCTCCCACGCCTTATTTTGGTCTTTATTGTTCAATACCAGTAGTTTGGTAGGCCTGTCTTTACTATTTCCGACGCGGGGTACCGAAGCCAATCAAGCCGAGGTATTTGTTAATATTGAGCAATATAGCAGTACCTACGAAGGAAACCTCTACGGGAACATTAAAGTCCGCATCCCGGATATAGAATCCTTGCTTAAAGACTTTTTGGGCCCTCAAAGAGGGTATGAAGTCATGCAAAAGTTCAAGGAGTTTCACGGAGAGGACTGGTTAAAAAAACCGGGCATCGATGTAAATTTAATGAGTTATGCCGAGAAGATCTTATCGGGTGCAATTGGTGTGGCCGCCTCAAAAATAGTCTTGGCTTCTATTGCCAAGGAGGAAGAAGGCGTGCAGATTGAAGAAGTGTACCGTATTGTCAAAGAATCTCAACAACTCATCCAACTCAACCAACAACTCCGGGAAAAATCGGACGCTTTGGAACGTAGCTCAGTTCAATTACAAGACCTAAATGAACGTTTACAAGCCTCTGACAACCAAAAAAATGAATTTATCTCCACCATTACCCACGAAATGCGAACCCCGCTCACATCCATCCGAGCCTTTTCAGAGATTTTATACGACAATGACGAAGAACTTGATACCCGCGAAAAACAACAGTTTCTAAAAACCATCATCAAAGAAACCAACCGGATGGAACGCTTGATCAATCAAGTCTTGGATTTAGAAAAGTTTGAATCCGGTACGATGCGCTTGGATATACAAAATACCGATTTACACGAACTGGTCAAAGAAAGCTTGGCGGCCGTTTACCAGCTTATGCAAGACAAGGCCATTCGGGTAGATACCTTTTATGAGCCAAACCTTCCCGAGGTTCCCCTGGATAGAGACCGCGTCTTGCAAGTCTTGATCAATCTGCTCTCGAATGCCATTAAATTTTCCCCCAAAGATTCTGGCATCATCCGGGTGCAAACCCTCAATATGGGAGATTACGTACAAATTAGTGTCTGGGATAATGGCAAAGGTATAAGCCCAGAACTCAAAGAAATAATCTTTGAAAAGTTTTTTCAAGCCAAGAATCAAAACATTCGGAAACCCAAGGGAAGTGGTTTGGGTTTAGCAATTAGTAAGAAAATCATTCAGTACCACCGGGGGAAAATTTGGGTGGATAGTCAACCTTCAGAATATAGTTGCTTTTATATAGAGCTGCCGCTTAACCAAGTGGGATATAATTAAATAATTATAATTTTCCCTCTATTTTTTAATGTTACTGAAAAGTTCCACGTTTGAGAACAATTCTTGTTCTCAAAAATTTTGTTTATTCTTCCCGAAGTTTACCTTCGGTTTTTAAATACGCTTCTATGAAAAAGGCCTTGGTTGTAGACGATGAACCCAACATCTTGCTTTCTCTCGAATTTCTAATGAAAAAGCAGGGATATACTGTCTTTATTGCCCGGGACGGTCAAGAAGCCTTGGAAATAATTGAAAATGAAACCCCCGATTTGGTAATTTTGGATATCATGATGCCCGAAGTAGATGGGTATCAAGTCTGCCAACATATGCGCTCACAAGATCGCTTCAAGGATACCAAGATCATCTTCCTTAGTGCCAAATCTAAGGAAGAAGAAAAACAGCGAGGCTTAGAGCTTGGGGCCAACTTGTACATTAGCAAACCCTTCTCCACCCGCAACTTGATCAAACAAATCAATGAATTGAACAGCTTATCCAATGCCTAAGCTGACCCCATAAGCCTCTTCTAATTACTTTCCTATCCTATTATTTTTGGAGCTTCCCCGCGCTTGAAAAGTTTTGGCTAATAAGTGAAAAGCTACCCGGCGCGGGTCGGGCTCTCGCTACTCGCCGGCCAACGCACAAGCAGCGGCGGGCTCAAACAGGCCGCTCCATCCCTAAGCCAGTTCTATTTTCTTTCTAGCCTCCTGTTTTACAAGCGTTAATTTGTCAACAATTCCTGAAAACCAACTTAATTTTGGTGTATTAGCTCATTTTAAAAGATGATATATGTCATCTTTGTGTATTAACTTGCTAAAATGGTATATTTTTGCTAAATAAGTATATTCATTAATTTTTAAGCAAAATAATATGAAAAATCCCATATGTCCTCGCTGTAACGCAGAGCGGGTCATCAAGAGTGGTGTGGTCAAAGACCGGCAACGCTATCGCTGTAAAAAATGTGGGTATTACTTTACCGTAAATAAACTCGGCAAACAAATAGACAACTATTATGTAATCAAGGCCTTACAGCTTTATATTGAGGGACTTAGCTACAGAGAGATTGAGCGCATCCTAGGGATTAGCCATGTGTCGGTCATGAACTGGGTAAAAAAATATCAAATCAAGGCCCCTCAAAACAACGAATACCGCCCTACCTACCAGGTATTTAGCCATCACGAACTTATTGCCTTTTTACAAGAAGAGTCCAACACCCGAGACGCCGGCATGCTCATCACAGAACTTGGGGATAAGTTCATGCTGATTCGTTGGGAGCGTTTTAAAGGGTAACAAAGGCTAATTAATTAGGTTTGCTATACTTAATTAGCAAATAAATACAGTTGATTTCCAAAATCAGACAAAAAAGCCTTGTTTTAGTCCCAGAAAACGTCTGAGGAAAGTCCTCATTTTCTTCTACGGAACCTAATTAATCAAAATTATGAAAAGACAAAAACTCCTATTCATTATTGGCCTTGTACTGTTGTTCTCCGGGCAGGCCTGGGCCCAGGGCGGGCCCAATTACAAACCCATGACGCTTAAAATAAGCGAAGACGGATCCAAGTATATCCGTTTCATCACCTGGCATCAGTTCTGGATGAGCTATGATGACAACGATCGTGTTCGTAATCATGCCGATTTTCGAGTACGCCGTTCCCGTATGTTGGCTTATGCCCAAGTAAGCCCCAGGTTTTTAATCTTAACCCACTTTGGTATTAACAACCAAACCATTTCGGGCGGGGGGGCCCAAGGACAAGGCGCTACCGGAACCGATGGCAAAAAACCGCAACTCTTCTTCCACGATATTTGGACAGAGTATGAGGTAGTCAAAGATTACTTGTACCTGGGTACCGGATTGCATTACTGGAATGGGGTATCCCGATTGAGTAATTCCAGTACCTTGAACTTCCTTACCTTAGATGCTCCCATATTTAACTGGTATGTCATCGAGCGCACCGATCAATTTGCCCGTCAAATGGGGATTTATGCCAAAGGTAAAATTGGAAGATTGGATTATCGGGTCGCCTTAAATCAACCTTTTCAATTTGGTGACCCTTTGACCAGTGTGAATAGCAGTGCCGCTACCCACGTAGAAAATAGCAACTGGTCCACCCAAGGCTATATCAATTATCAATTCTTAGACAAAGAAAGTAATAAGCTGCCTTATTTTGTGGGTACCTACCTAGGAACCAAAAAGGTATTCAACATCGGGGCCGGTTGGCACCACCACCCAAATGCCATGGCCCGAGTGACCCAGTTTGGTGGAGAAGGTGAACCCACCCAAATTGATAGAGAAGATATTTTCTTATTGGGTTTTGACGCCAACTTGGATATGCCTTTCCAAGGAGGGGATGGAGGGGCCATTACTGCCAATACCACTCTCTACGTATACGACTACGGCGAAAATCACGTTCGGGGAACCCTCCTCGGTACCGGAACCATCTTTTATACCCAACTGGGGTATATGCTACCCAAAGATTTGCTCGGAGGGGGACATAAATTACAGCCTTATTTCGCTTTTGATTCCCGAAACTTAGATGCTTACGAAGACAACTTGGTTAATTGGAAACTAGGAGCCAACTGGTTCTTGGAAGGGCACCACGCCAAAATTACTTTTGAGTATAGCAATGCCCCCGTCTTGAATACTGCCGACGGGACTACCACGGGCGACCGTAACGGAATCTTCCGTCTACAAACCCACATTTTCTTATAGGCTTATAGTACACTTTACATATTTATAAACAATAGATTGTCATGAATGATAACAAAATGCAGCAATACTGGAAGCAAAACTTACAGTACCTGCTAATCCTACTAATTATTTGGTTTGTCGTGTCCTATGGGTTCGGCATCTTACTGGCCGGCTCCTTGGACTCCATTAAGCTCGGAGGCTTCAAATTAGGTTTCTGGTTTGCCCAACAAGGATCTATTTACGTCTTTGTGATCTTGATTTTTGTCTATGTATCCTTGATGAACAAGTTGGACAAAAAGTATGATGTAGACGAATAGGCCCAATCAATTAATTAATCAAAAACTTCTAATTACTATTACTCATGGATGTACAAACTTGGACGTATATCATCGTCGGCATCACCTTCGCGCTCTACATCGGGATCGCGATCTGGTCTCGGGCCGGCTCAACCAAAGACTTTTACGTAGCGGGCGGGGGGGTACCACCACTTGCTAATGGAATGGCCACTGCGGCAGACTGGATGTCGGCGGCCTCTTTTATCTCCATGGCGGGATTGATCTCCTTTATGGGCTACGATGGGGCCGTGTATTTAATGGGATGGACCGGGGGGTATGTTTTGCTGGCCTTGCTCCTGGCACCTTACCTCAGAAAATTTGGAAAATTTACGGTGCCAGACTTTATCGGAGATCGCTACTATTCGGGCTTAGCCCGTACCGTGGCCGTTATTTGTGCCCTTTTCGTTTCCTTTACCTATGTAGCCGGACAAATGCGGGGAGTTGGAGTGGTTTTCTCCCGCTTCTTGGAAGTTCCGATCAATGCTGGGGTGGTTATTGGTATGGCCATCGTATTCTTCTACGCGGTATTGGGTGGTATGAAAGGGATTACCTATACCCAGGTAGCCCAGTATTGTGTATTGATCTTTGCCTTTATGGTACCGGCTATCTTTATTTCTATCCAGATGACCGGGCACGTCTTGCCTCAACTAGGCTTTGGGTCAACTTTGACCGACGGCTCGGGAACGTATCTTTTAGATAAATTAGATGGCCTCAATACCGAACTGGGATTTGCCGCTTACACCTCCGGTAAGAAAGCAATGATTGACGTCTTCTGTATAACGGCGGCCTTGATGGTGGGTACGGCGGGTCTTCCCCACGTAATTGTACGATTCTTCACTGTACCAAAAGTAAAAGATGCCCGTATTTCAGGGGGTTATGCCTTGGTTCTTATTGCCATTTTATATACCACCGCTCCGGCAATTGCAGCTTTTGCCCGTACCAATTTAATCCAAACCGTTTCTAATCAACCTTATTCCGAGATGCCGGTATGGTTTAGTAAGTGGGAACAAACCGGATTGATCAAGTTTGAAGACAAAAACGGAGACGGTATAATCCAGTACGTTGGGCCCAATGCCGGAGTAGAAAACGAATTGACCATTGACCGGGATATTATGGTACTGGCCAATCCAGAAATTGCCAACCTACCTAATTGGGTAATCGCCTTGGTGGCCGCGGGTGGATTAGCTGCGGCCCTTTCGACTGCCGCTGGTTTATTGCTGGTTATCTCTACCTCCGTTGCCCACGATTTGATAAAAAAACAGATCAACCCGGATATGAGTGAAAAAAGCGAGCTTATGGCTGCCCGCCTCTCAGCAGCGGCTGCGGTGGTCGTAGCTGGATACTTCGGGATCAACCCTCCCGGATTTGTGGCCCAGGTGGTAGCCTTTGCCTTTGGATTGGCCGCTGCTTCCTTCTTCCCAGCCATCGTCTTGGGAATTTTCAGCAAGCGCATGAACAAAGAGGGGGCCATAGCGGGTATGATCACGGGCTTGTTGTTCACGGCTGGGTATATTATCTACTTTAAGTTTGTAAGCCCTGAATTGAATACCCCCGATAACTGGTTCTTGGGTATCTCCCCCGAAGGAATCGGTACCTTGGGTATGTTGGTCAATATGATCGTCTCCGTAATCGTATCCAATGCCACGCCACCCCCACCACAGGAAGTACAAGATATCGTAGAAAATATCCGCTTCCCTCGAGGGGCCGGAGATGCGGTAGCTCACTAAGGCCTGTGATTCCGATGCGGAATGAATAGCACGAAACAGGCAATAGGTTTTAAAAATTTGTTGCCTGTTTCAATTTTATCTGACTTTCATCATTTTATTTTATCTGATTATATACTTTCTTTAATAACATAGAGAGTTTTCCTACTGCATCATAAGAACCAACTCATTCGAACAAGCCCTCAAAACATTCAATAATATGGCTCTAAAAATCAATTCACTCGGAGGCTACATCCACGAGTATCAAAAAAGTGTAAACGACCCCGAAAGCTTCTGGGAAGATATCGCCAATGAATTTTACTGGCGCAAAAAATGGAACCAAGTATTAGACTGGAATTTTGACGAGCCCGATGTGAAATGGTTCGTTAATGCCAAACTCAACATCACCGAAAATATCTTTGAGCGTAACATGTTTACGCACGCCGACCGCCCGGCCATCATCTGGGAACCCAACGATCCCAAAGAAGGGGCCCTGACCATCACCTATAAAGAATTACACGAACAGGTTTGCCAATTTGCCAACGTCCTCAAAAAAAACGGCATCGAAAAGGGCGACCGCGTGATCATCTATATGCCTATGGTGCCAGAGGCAGCCGTAGCCATGTTGGCCTGTGCCCGAGTGGGTGCAGTGCACTCGGTAGTGTTTGCTGGCTTTTCTTCCAGTGCCCTGGCCGACCGAATCAATGACTGCCAAGCCAAAATGGTTCTTACCTCCGATGGAAACTTCCGGGGCAAGAAACAAATTGCTGTAAAAGCCGTCGTAGATGAGGCCCTAAGCCATACGACTACCATCCAAAATGTAATCGTAGTCCAGCGCACCCAGGACCCCGTTACCATGCAAGCCGGGCGAGATTTGTGGTGGCACGAAGAGATAGAAGGCGTTTCTACCGAAAACAAAGCCGAAGAAATGGATGCCGAAGATATGCTCTTCATCCTGTACACTTCTGGCTCCACCGGAAAACCCAAAGGCGTGGTACATACCTGTGGGGGCTACATGGTCTATACTACCTACACCTTCCAAAACGTATTCCAATACGATCCCGGAGATGTGTACTGGTGTACCGCCGATGTAGGCTGGATTACCGGCCACTCCTATATTGTGTATGGCCCCCTGCTATCTGGAGCCACCAGCGTGATGTTTGAGGGGGTACCCACCTATCCCGATGCTGGCCGTTTCTGGGATATCTGCGAAAAGCATAAAGTAAACCAGTTTTATACCGCTCCAACGGCTATCCGGGCATTGCAAGCCTTTGGTTTAGAACCCCTAGAAGGTAAAGATTTGAGCTCCCTCAAAGTCTTAGGATCGGTGGGCGAACCCATCAATGAAGAAGCCTGGCACTGGTACCACGCCCACGTAGGAAAAGGCAATTGCCCCATCGTAGATACCTGGTGGCAAACCGAGACCGGGGGTATTTTAATTTCTCCCATCGCGAGCATTACCCCCACCAAACCTTCTTACGCCACCCTCCCGCTACCCGGAGTACAGCCGGTTATTGTAGATAATGAAGGAAAAGAATTAAAAGGAAACAGCGTAGAAGGCAATTTGTGCATCAAATTTCCTTGGCCTTCGATGATCCGGACTACCTACGGAGACCACACCCGCTGCCGAAATACCTACTTTGCCAACTATCCTGGGATGTACTTCACCGGAGATGGCGTAAAACGGGATGAAGATGGGTACTACCGCATCCTGGGACGGGTGGATGATGTAATCAACGTTTCCGGTCACCGTATGGGTACCGCCGAAGTGGAAAATGCCATCAACGAGCACCCCTCCGTGATTGAGTCGGCCGTGGTGGGTTATCCCCACGATATCAAAGGACAAGGCATTTACGCTTATGTCATTACCGAGTCCAATGCTTCCGAAACGGATACTGAAGAAGAGTTGAAAAAAGAAATTATCTCTACCGTTACCAAGATCATTGGCCCCATTGCTAAGCCTGACAAAATCCAGATTGTCAGCGGCTTGCCCAAGACCCGTTCCGGAAAGATCATGCGCCGTATCCTCCGCAAGGTGGCCGAAGGCGATGTGTCCAACCTGGGCGATACCAGTACCTTGCTTAACCCCGAGGTAGTGGATGAGATCAAAGCCAAAGCCGGACTGGCTTAATCAAATACGTCTGGTAGATCTACGAGATCTAACTAATCCATAGAAAAGGGAGTTGTCTATTTCAGATAACTCCCTCATTTTTTGGGGCTTGCCCGCGCAATGAACGTGCCTTGCATTTAGAACCCTGGGTGCCCACGCGGGCCGGGCTTTCGCTACTCGCCTGCCCCCCGCTAGGCCTTTTCGGGCTCAGACAGGCCGCTCTATCCCTAAGCTGAAGAGGAGAGAGGAGAGAGGAACCGGGAGGCGGGACGAGCTGCCCGCTGTCGCTCGTGTTCCATATTAAAAAAATAAGCAACTTGCGCGTTTTAGGGCTGGCCTGTGGGTAAAGGCTAAGGTGTACTTACCGGGTCCAGCGTTTGTAAGGCAGGTACCCTAGCTGTCGCGAAGCTCATGAACAAGCAGAAACTTAGCTAGACAACAAAGTGGGCCTATGCCTATCTACTTTCCTTGAGAAGGGGCACAAGCACCGCTATGCTCATGCTTGTGCCAAGTGGGGCTTTTTCTTAGGATCATTCCGTACCACAGGTTAAAGTGATTGGCCCCCAAAAGATGCTGGCTTAGTCTTTTTCAAGCTCGCCAATTTTTTCCAAGGTTGGGTCAGGATAAAGGGTTACGGCTACATATAGCACATCATCCTTGGATTCGATCATGCCCGTTGACGTATTAGGCAAATTGGCCATAATTTGATCAGGTTTCAACTTATACATGCTTCCATTGGAAGCATCAATGATGATCCCGATAATTCCACCAAACAATAAATTTCCAAAAAACCACCCGTCCAATTTGCGGACAATTTTTGTTTCATAGGCTTTGTAGCCAAACATTTCAATTTTCACATCATAGGAGATTTTATCAGATTTAACCCCCTTTTCCCTGCCTTTTCTTCTTAGGACAAGACCTTGAGGGGTTTGGCCATACTCTTTCCCATCAATACTGATGGTAGCTCCCTTGGGTTGGCTAGAAAAATTGACCATTTGAGTGGTTCCATGGATAATTGATGAACAACTTGCCATACTAAGGATAATACACCCAATTGTTAATGCTCGTAAAAACATAATTTGTTGTGTTTAAGGATAGTAAATAAGAGAAGAAATAAGGTTGAATAAGCCATTTTATGGCTCTGAGCTATTAAATTAGTTTAAGGCTCTTAAAAAAAGTAATAAAGAGCCTTATCTAGGGTGTTAATGTACCCCGCTGTCGCGAGACTCTTGCCTCGTGACGTGATTAGGGCGGCCTCTGGCCGTCCTCCCCATTTAGTCCAAGCATATTAAAAACAGCTCTCGTTCAAGGGTAAGCGACTCAGTCCTCTAACCTTTCCTTTTAGAGAAAGCGTCCTCGCGTTGAGCCGCTAGGCTAATGTCGCAACCTAGCCCGTCCTGAGCCAAAGAGCGGGTTTGAGCGACTAGATTTCTCTTTTTTTGAAGAAAAAACCCGCTGCGCTTATGCTTGCGCCAGAGTGGGGAAGTTTGTAACTTCTCAATTAGCTCCCCAAGCTGGCCACTCATATCTCCTTTGCCCCAAGAGTTTTTAAGTAAGCAAGCCCCCAATCCTCCTCAAAAACACAGGGTTAACTAAAATCTTGCATGGCTTTGGGGAGCTTGCTGACAGCGTGTACTTTTGCTTAGACTAAGATGACTCACCCTAGGTATGAAAGCAATTTACTGTATAGGATTATGTTTGTTTTTGGGATCTTGTTTATTGGAAGATGAAAAATCCATTGATTTATCTGTAGAAAACGCGCCTTTACGTTGGGATACAAGCAGCTATTATCCCAAACCAGCCCCTTTGCCAGAACCAATAGAAATCCCCTGTTTGGATACAATACGGAATACCTATGTCCTGATGCCGGAAGAAATACTTGTGTATAGTCCCGACTCCTGTATGCTGGCTTTTTTGGCTGGGCCCGTGGCCCGTTACCGTCACGGCGTATTGGGAGATGCCATCGAGGCCGAAGAACTCATTATTTTACGGGACACGTCCGAATACCGTATCAAACTCACAGAGGAATATGTTTTTGAGGACATTGCCCCCCGTCTAGTGGATATAGACCAAGACGGGGAATGGGAATGTGTCGTGATCCGAAGCAAGCAAGGAGTAGGAGGGGGGATCGCCATATATAAAATCATCCAAGACAGTCTCGTAGAATATGCCTATGTGCCCGAAATCGGCCGCCCCAACCGCTGGCTAAATATAGCTGCCATAGCCGACTTAGACCAAGACGGGATCATAGAAATTGCCTGGGTCCAAGCCCCCCACATTGGCAAATATCTCAAGGTGGCTAAGTTTCAAGAAGGAGCGCTCGAGGCCTTAGACTATTTCTCGCCTGTGAGTAATCATCAGATTGGCAGTAAAATCTTGGATATGTCTTTGCTTCGGCTTGAAAATGGACAAAAGGTCTTGTATATTCCCCACGGTGATGGTAACCAGGTGCTGGGGATGGTTTTTCAAGACAGCACTTGGAGCCAAACCCGGGCGATTGACTTAAACGTTGATTATTTTACACCCTTACGGGACCAAATTATCCTGCCCTAAACCCTTTTTTGCCTATGAGATACCTACAATATGTCCTCTTTTTTGCCGTGGTTTTAGCAGTCCGCTACTTTGGGCCCATGTTTTTGGATTATCTGGGCAAAGAACGCTTAGTGATTATATCCCGGGTGAGCCTGGTCCTTATTTTCATCAATTTCGGGATTTTTATCTTTGGTTTGTATCACCTTTTTAATTTTAATGGGGCTTCCGTCCAAAGCTCCTCGCAAACGTATACCCTAGAAAATCCCAAGGTGAGCGAAGAGACCCAAAAGACGAGTACATCCGTAGAAACCCGAAAAAGCGTCTTCATAGGAAAAGAAAATTCAAAGAGGATGCGCATGCGTATGACCTATGGCGAATTGTGGAGAGGCTTAAAAGCCGGAGACCGGCATACGATCTATTTTGCTTGTACGGTCTTTGGCATGTTCTTTTTTATTGTGGGGATCTTTGTCTGCGTTTTTATTTATGCCTACACCCGTAGATAAGCCACCCGGTGCTCAACAAGGCACTTCAGGTCAATTAGGCCGGGCGGCATTATAAAAGAATTGTTCTTGGATGATTTTGCCTTCTTGGACAAAGTATAAGGCTATTTCACTATTTCTTTCTTTTCTCCCAGTCATACGGTGGGTAGACTCCGTATAAAACTTGACCGTAAAAAAATCACCGGCCACCATGGGCTCGGATATCTCGAGCTTGTGAATCTCGTAGAGCTGGTGCAGCTTGTTGCGTTTTTTCTTAACCTCTTCTTTCCCTTTAAGTTCCGAGTGAATTTGATCCGTTTTTTCGGCAATATGCGGTTCAATGCTAATAACATCTTCGGCATAAAACTTTTCCTGAGCTTCCGTAAATTTTTGATTACGGCAAAGGGACACCAACTCCAAGGCTATTTCTTCAACACTCATAATTGTATTTTTTTGGCTCAAGGTCTTCCTTATCAAAGGTAGTGGAAGCAAGGCGCAGAAAAAATGCTTGGATAGTATGGATTTTAGACAAAACTTACCCAGCCATTAATCTTGGCATTTTACAATTTGAGTAAGGTGCAAGCGGGTTAGAGAAAGCTGTATCCCCTTTCTATTCTAAAAAAAGGAAGCTCTTTTGCAAGCCTTTTAGTTTTCTGGGGGGTAGTGACGAAATATCTTAACATCGGCCCAAAAGGTACCAAAGGGGATAAAAGCCGCCAAGAAAGACCAGAGCACAGTAATAAATTTCCAACGATACTGGATCACGACCGGAATCAAGGCCAGGACGTACAAGACAAACAAAATACCGTGCAGCAAGCCAAATACTTGATTAGGCCCTGGCATGTTTAAAATATATTTGAGGGGCATACTAATAAAAATCAAAAGAAGAAAAGACACTCCTTCCATAAAGGCGATAAAGCGGAAGCGGCCGATATCAGTTTTGAGTAGGTGCATAGATATTTGTGTAAGCTGTAATCTTAGGAATAAAATGTTTATTTTAAGCGGAGATATAAGGACATAATCCTTAAGCTATTACGTAAACACCTAATTATCGCTAAGGATTTATGAAAGGGCTATATTTTTTGATTTTGTTTATTTTCTCAGCTCCTAGGCTGTCCTCACAAATCACCCTAGAAGCCGTACTTATCGATTCTGAAAGCCTTTTGCCCCTTGCTTATGTCAATATTGGCCTCTTAGACCAAGCCAAAGGTACGGTGAGCAATCCTCAAGGATATTTTCGCCTAGACCTGGAAAAAGCCGAGGGAAAGATCGTATTTTCCTCGATCGCTTATACCCGCTTGGAGGTCTTGGTAAAAGATATCTTGGGATTGGATACGATCCGCTTAGTCCCGGTGGCTAGACAACTCCCCGAAGTAAAGGTATTTGCCCGGCGTTTAGGCTCAGAAGAAAAAATGTTAGGCCTTAAAAATAAAACCCGGGGCATGAGTGTCATGTACGTAAGCCAGCAACTGGGAGCAGAAATCGGCACCCCCCTGCAAGTTAAAAAACCCTTTTTCATCAAAACGGCCAACTTTGTCTTCAATCACGCCAAAGGGGACTCCCTTTTATTTCGTGTAAATCTGTATGATTATGCCCAAGGCAAGCCGGGAGAAAAAATATTACAAGACCATGTCTTCCTCAAGGCCCGGGCCCAAAAAGGGGTATACACCGTAAATCTGGAAGACTACCAGTTATTCCTCCAAGACGACGTTTTTTTAAGCTTAGAATGGCTCAACGATATGGACGGGAATACCAATACCGAGCTTACCATAGATACCAAAAAGGGCAAAGGCCTGTCTGGAGTATTTTATCGTCGGGCCAGCCAGGCTCCCTTCGAACGCATGGATTTTATAAATACCGCTTTGAAGCCCTGCTTTTACCTCTTTGGGGTGGAGTCGGAGGAGTAATTAGGCGGTTTTTGCTTCCACCCGCTTTTTGAGGGCCTCGTTCATGGCCCGAAATCCCTTTTCAGTCGATTTGCCGATCATGGGGAGGAGTACATAGCTCATGAGCCCCGAAAAATTTTCTCCGTGAACAAAGCGGGTTTGATTTTCTCCTTGGCTTTCCAAACGAAAATAGTGATGCCCTTTGAAAGTACCCCCCAGTCCGCTACCCAGCCAGGCAAATTCTTGATTGGGGACCCATTGGGTAATCTTGGGTCTAAAAATTTGTTCTTTTCCTTGAAAGAGGAGGGCGTTTTTTAAAGTAGCTCCCGTACGTGCCTCTCCTTCAATTGATAAAACAAAAGGATTCCACTCCGCATAGGCCGGAAAGTCAGTTAAAACTTGCCAAACCTGCTCGATCGGGGCCTCTATATCAATCTCTGTTTTAATACTGGGCATATAATAGAATTTTTTAAGGATTGTATTCTTCTTCAAGATATTTCATTTTTCGGGAAATAGAAAAACAGCATAAAACCTTGGGGCTTCCCCGCGCTAAAAGGATTTGTTTTTACTTGAAATACCCTGCCGGCGCGGGTCGGGCTGTCACTACTCGCTGCCTTTCCCCGCGAGGCCCTTACGAGCTCAAACATGCCGTTCCATCCCTAAGCTGTCGAGAGGAGAGAGGAGAGAAGGGGGGATACGTATAGTTACTGGATCCTAATCGGACGTAGGCAAGCTGATATGAGATACTTTATCCTGTTTTCCGCAGATAAAAATATCAATAATTCAAATTAATTGATATTCAACACCTTATCTTTCGTTTTTTTCTTTTTTGGGTCATGCATTTGGGTCATGCAAGACAAATTAAGAGCCTTAGCAGGGAATAAAATTTATAGGTAAAAGGGGGTAAGGAGCAAATAAACTAGATTTATAAACCTCACAAAAGATATTTAAAGATATTTGCTCCAAGGCCTGCCGAGAGAATGAATAAAACCTTATAAATAGCTATCCTGAAATTGCGTTTTAAGCTTATATCCAATATTAATCAATTTG
>CAWUIO010000042.1:0-49614 GCA_963922455.1 uncultured Microscillaceae bacterium | reverse complement strand
ATACGTTCAGAAAATCCAAGAAGGTTGGACGGATATAGATGTAGTAATTACCATGCCTACTGTAATGGCTAAGGTAGGTAAGTTGGGTAGAATACTAGGACCCCGAGGTTTAATGCCCAACCCGAAGTCTGGTACTGTAACCATGGACATTGGGAGTGCGGTACAGGAAGTCAAAGCGGGTAAGATTGACTTTAAAGTAGACAAGACAGGGATTATTCACGCGGGGATTGGTAAAGTTTCTTTTGATCCGGATAAAATTGTAGCTAATGCTACGGAATTATTAAGCACGCTGTCTCGCTTGAAGCCATCCAGCGCTAAAGGTACCTACTTTGAAAGTATTTATATTTCAAGTACGATGAGCCCCTCTATAAAGGTGGACACAAATACAGTAGATGGTCTATAAACGCATTTTGCATTTGAACTATGACTCGAGAAGAAAAAGCTGTCTACATTGACGAGCTAACCGAAAAATTTACTAGCAATCCCTTTTTCTATGTATTGGATGCAGGAGAAATGTCTGTTGATGAAACCAATAAATTTAGAAGGTTTTGCTTTGAAAAAGGTATTGAATATAAGGTGATCAAGAACTCCTTGATTAAAAAAGCCTTAGAGCGTTTAGATGCTGACTACAAACCTTTTGATGATGTATTGAAAGGCTTCTCTGGAGTATTATTTTCGCCAGAATCAGGAAGTGCACCAGCGAAAATGCTTAAGGAGTACCGTAAAAAAGGAGGAGGAGAAAAGCCAGCTCTTAAAGGGGCCTCGATCGATGCTTCCTTTTACGTTGGTGAGGAAAGTTTGGAGGGGCTTATAAAAATCAAGTCTAAAGAAGATCTTCTTGCCGAGTTGATTGGTTTATTGCAATCTCCTGGTCAAAACTTGGTTCGCGTGCTCAATGCCCCTGGTCAGAAATTGGCTGGTGCTTTACAAGCCTCAGGCGGTACGGTACACGGTATCTTGAAAGCACTTCAAGAGAAGAAAGAGAAAGAAGCTTAGAATTATTAAATATTGTTGCATTAAATTGACTTAATCTTATATCACAATGGCAGATTTGAAAGAATTCGCTGAGCAGTTAGTAAGCCTTTCCCTCAAAGAGGTAAATGAGCTTGTAAATATTCTGAAAGACGATTATGGTATTGAGCCCGCGGCCGCGGCCGCTGCTGTTGCAGTAGCCCCTGCTGGTGGACCTGGTGGAGGAGACGACGCCGATAAGCCTGCTGAGAAAACTGAGTTTGACGTAATCTTGAAGGCTCCAGGCGGTGCTAAATTGAAAGTTGTAAAGCTAGTAAAAGAATTGACTGGGGTTGGTTTGAAAGATGCCAAAGCTTTGGTAGATGGAGCCCCAAGCCCAATCAAAGAAGGAGTGCCTAAAGATGAGGCTGAAGCTCTTAAGAAGCAATTGGAAGACGAAGGAGCTGAGGTAGAACTTAAGTAATCTCTATTAAGCAAAAATTATACTTTTTTTCTAGAATATTAGAACGAAACGTAATAATTCCTTGTTATCTCAGGAGGCCTGGTTGTAATTCAGTCAGGTCTATGCCTGTTTATAATCAATTCTAATCAGCTTGGATTGACCCTTGATCGCAATAACTAACCCATTACCCTAACTCCATGCATAATTTCACCGAAAGCGGAAGAATCAATTTTGCCCGGGTAAAACGGATTGCAGATTATCCAGATTTCTTGGATGTGCAATTGAAATCCTTTCAAGATTTTTTTCAATTAGAGACTGCTCCGGAAAATCGTTCCAAAGAAGGCCTTTACCGTGTATTTGCCGAAAATTTTCCGATCACAGACTCCCGGGAAAATTTTGTTCTAGAGTTTATTGATTACTCCGTAGATCCTCCTAAATATTCGGTCGATGAATGTATCGACCGTGGACTTACCTATTCTGTTCCCCTCAAATCCAAACTTAGATTATCCTGTAATGATGAGGAGAATGAAGAGTTTGAGACTATCGAACAAGAAGTGTTTTTAGGAAACATTCCTTATATGACCGAAAGGGGCTCTTTTGTTATTAACGGGGCCGAGCGGGTTATCGTTTCCCAATTACACCGATCTCCGGGAGTATTTTTTGCTCAAAGTAAACATACTAACGGGACAAAGCTATATTCTGCCAGAATTATCCCATTCAAAGGGTCTTGGATTGAATTCACGACCGATGTAAATAACGTGATGTATGCATACATTGATCGTAAAAAGAAGTTTCCAGTTACTACTTTGTTGCGGGTGATCGGCTTCGGAAGTGATAAAGAAATACTTGACCTCTTCAACCTGTCAGAAGAAATAGAAGCTAATGCGAAGAATTTGGCCAAAGCAGTCAATAGAAAGTTGGCCGCCAGGGTCTTAAGGACATGGACAGAAGACTTTGTGGATGAAGATACAGGTGAAGTGGTTTCCATTGACCGGAATGAGATTTTATTGGAAAGAGACTCCATGATTTCAGAAGAAGACATTGATGTCATTCTAGATTCGGGTACCAAGTCAATCATCGTTCATCGGGAAGATGTGAATATTGCTGATTATTCAATAATCTACAACACTTTACAAAAAGATAACTCCAACTCTGAGAAGGAAGCTTTAGAAACTATATATCGTCAACTACGTAATACGGAAGCCCCTGACGAGCAAACGGCTCGAGATATTATCTATAACTTGTTTTTTAGTGACAAGCGATATGATTTAGGTGAAGTAGGGCGTTACCGGATAAACAAGAAGTTGGGCTTGGAAATAGAACGGGATGTGAGAGTGCTAACTACTGAGGATATCGTTTCCATTGTAAAGTACCTCATTGGGCTTATCAATTCCAGAGCAGTGGTGGATGATATTGACCACCTGAGTAATCGCCGGGTTAGAACCGTTGGAGAACAATTATATTCTCAATTTGGTGTTGGATTGGCCCGTATGGCCCGAACTATCAAAGAGCGTATGAACGTACGGGATAATGAAGAGTTTAAGCCCGTTGATTTGATTAATGCTCGTACACTTTCTTCAGTGATCAATTCCTTCTTTGGTACGAATCAGCTATCTCAATTTATGGATCAAACCAATCCACTCTCTGAGATAACTCATAAACGTAGGATGTCTGCACTTGGGCCTGGGGGATTATCTCGTGAACGAGCAGGGTTTGAGGTTCGTGATGTTCACTACACACACTACGGCCGTCTATGTACTATCGAAACTCCCGAAGGTCCTAATATTGGTCTGATCTCATCTCTTTGCGTGCACGCCAAGATCAATAGCATGGGCTTCATTGAGACTCCTTATAGAAGGGTATTAGAGGGGATTGTTTCTAAGGATATGGATTATCTCACGGCCGAAGAGGAAGACGGGCACTACATTGCACAAGCAAATGCCCCGATAGATGATGACGGGAACTATGTAAACGATCGGGTAAAAGCACGATTTGAAGGTGACTTCCCGGTAGTAGGGCCTGATCAAGTAAGCTTTATGGATATTGCTCCTAATCAGATTGTTTCAGTAGCAGCTTCCCTTATTCCTTTCTTGGAACACGATGATGCTAACCGGGCTTTGATGGGATCCAATATGCAGCGTCAAGCCGTACCACTTCTTCGCCCACAAGCCCCAATTGTGGGAACAGGCTTAGAAGCGAGAGTAGCTCACGATTCCCGAGCCTTAGTTGTAGCCGAACAAGATGGGGTTATTCATTTTGTGGATGCCACTAAAATTGTGCTACGATATGATTTTAGCGAAGAAGAAAAACTGGTTACCTTTGAAAATGAATTGATTACATACAACTTCATTAAGTTTAGAAGAACAAACCAGGATACTACGATTAACTTGCGACCTACGGTACACAAGGGAGACCGGGTTAAAAAAGGACAAGTACTTTGTGAAGGATACGCCACGAATGAGGGAGAACTTGCCTTGGGGGCCAATATGAAAGTGGCCTTTATGCCTTGGCAAGGTTATAATTTTGAGGATGCTATTGTAATCAGTGAGCGGGTAGTAAGAGAAGATGTGTTTACTTCTATTCATATTGAAGAGTTTGAATTGGAAGTACGAGACACTAAAAGAGGAGAAGAGGAGCTTACTTCTGAAATTCCGAATGTTAGTGAGGAAGCCATTAAGTACTTAGATGAAAACGGAATTGTTCAAATTGGTACGAATGTGAAAGAAGGGGATATACTCATTGGTAAAATTACTCCAAAAGGTGAGTCAGATCCAACTCCTGAAGAAAAACTGCTCCGGGCAATCTTTGGTGATAAGGCTGGAGATGTAAAAGATGCTTCTTTGAAAGCTCCTCCTTCTTTAAGAGGGGTGGTAATTGATACAAAATTATTCTCCCGTCCTAAACGAGATAAAGAACTTCGAGCCAAGGCTAAAGAAGAAGTAAAAGCCTTAATGAAGCAGTATAGCAAAGATCTTTCTCAATTGAAAGAAGTGATGATTGAGAAAATGGTTACGATTCTCGAAGGTAAAATGAGTAAAGGCGTTAAACATAAGTTTGGGGCGGAAATCATGTCCAGTGGGGTGAAGTTTAACCAACGCAATATTGTTGAAAACCTTTTCCCTAAGGAAAACCCATTTCGGGATGAAAGTTCTTATAATGTCCCCGAAGAATCCAACCTGATTGGCGATGTGATTTTAGATAATGCCACGGAAGATGAAAAGACAAACCGTCTTATCTCTGCTTTGGTCAAAAATTACAACAAGCGCCGTAATGAAGTATCTGGAAAATTCAAACGGGAACGTTTTGCGAGAGAAGTAGGAGATGAATTACCTGCGGGTATCGTGAAATTGGCCAAAGTATATATTGCCAAGAAACGAAAACTAAAAGTTGGGGATAAAATGGCTGGCCGACACGGTAATAAAGGGGTCGTAGCCAAGATTGTTCCACCTGAAGATATGCCATTCTTAGAAAATGGTAAACCCGTGGATATCGTATTAAATCCTCTTGGGGTGCCTTCTCGGATGAACTTAGGACAGATCTATGAGACAGTTCTTGGTTGGGCCGGTGAAGTACTTGACCGGAAATACGCTACCCCAATTTTTGACGGGGGAACCGAAGAGGATGTAGCTAATGAGTTAAAAGAAGCAGGGCTGCCTCCTTTCGGAAGAACGTATCTCATTGATGGATTGACGGGGCAAAAGTTTGACCAACCCACTACAGTAGGGATTATCTACATGCTTAAACTGGGTCACTTGGTAGACGATAAAATGCACGCACGATCCATTGGGCCGTATTCTCTTATTACTCAACAGCCTTTAGGTGGTAAAGCCCAGTTTGGTGGACAGCGATTTGGAGAGATGGAAGTTTGGGCTCTGGAAGCCTTTGGCGCAGCCAATGTGCTCCAAGAAATCCTAACCGTTAAATCGGATGATGTAATTGGTAGAGCAAAGGCTTACGAAGCAATCGTAAAAGGAGAAAATATTCCAAAACCAAATATACCCGAATCTTTCAATGTGCTTGTGCACGAATTGAGAGGTCTTGCCTTGGAGATTACCCTTGAGTAATCTATGCCCTATTCCTCTTTACGTGCAGGCCTATTAGGCCTGCTCCCCCAAGAGGTTATCGCTAAAGCTTAGGAATCATACTAAGCTTGGGATTCTTTCCAACAAGCATTAAATCATTAAATCAATTAACTGATGGCATTCAGAAAAAACAAAAAGCTTACCAATGACTTCAAGAAAGTTACAATCAGCCTAGCTTCTCCAGAGTCTATTTTGGACTCGTCATATGGAGAAGTAACCCAGCCTGAAACCATCAACTATCGGACTTATAAGCCGGAGATGGGAGGCCTGTTCTGTGAACGAATTTTTGGCCCGGTTAAAGATTGGGAATGCCATTGTGGTAAGTATAAACGAATACGATATAAAGGGATCATCTGCGATCGTTGTGGGGTGGAGGTTACCGAGAAGAAGGTTCGCCGAGAACGGATGGGACATATTGAATTGGTAGTACCAGTTGTCCATATTTGGTATTTCCGTTCATTACCTAACAAAATTGGCTATTTGCTTGGTCTACCAACCAAGAAATTGGATCAGATTATTTATTACGAACGCTATGTGGTCATCCAACCGGGTATCACCGAAGCGGACGGAATTAGCAATTTAGATTTTCTTACTGAAGATGAATATCTGGACATAACAGACAAACTTCCTCGGGAAAATCAAATGTTGGATGACGATGACCCGAATAAGTTTATCGCCAAAATGGGGGCCGAAGCATTAAACATGATGCTTTCTCGCCTTCAACTAGATGATCTATCGGCACAATTACGTCACTCCGCATCTAGTGAAAAGTCTCAACAGCGTAAAGCTGAAGCTTTGAAGCGCCTGAGAGTGGTAGAAGCATTTCGTGACGCGCAAACCCGGGTACAAAACAATCCGGAATGGATGATTATCAAAATGGTACCGGTTATTCCCCCAGAATTACGTCCTTTGGTACCTCTAGATGGTGGCCGGTTTGCTACTTCTGATTTGAACGATTTATACCGTCGGGTAATTATCCGAAATAATCGTTTGAAGCGCTTGATTGAAATCAAAGCCCCAGAAGTAATCCTTCGTAATGAAAAAAGGATGTTGCAGGAAGCCGTTGATTCCCTATTTGATAATTCACGTAAAGTGAATGCTGTCCGCGCTGATGGTAACCGAGCGTTGAAGTCTCTCTCAGATATGTTGAAAGGGAAGCAAGGCCGTTTCCGTCAAAATCTCTTAGGAAAGCGGGTAGACTATTCCGGTCGTTCGGTAATCGTAGTAGGCCCCGAATTGAAGCTACACGAGTGTGGCCTTCCTAAAAATATGGCAGCCGAGCTTTTCAAACCTTTCATCATCCGTAAGCTGATTGAGCGAGGAATTGTAAAAACGGTTAAGTCGGCTAAAAAAATCGTAGACCGCAAAGATCCGGTAGTTTGGGATATTTTGGAAAACGTACTGAAAGGGCACCCTGTTATGCTTAACCGGGCTCCAACCCTGCACCGATTGGGTATTCAGGCTTTCCAACCGAAACTTATTGAGGGGAAAGCTATCCAGTTACACCCGCTAGCTTGTACGGCTTTTAACGCGGATTTTGATGGTGACCAAATGGCAGTTCACGTACCCTTGGGGCACCACGCGATTATGGAAGCTTCTATTTTGATGCTTTCTTCGCACAATATTTTGAGCCCGGCCAATGGATCACCCATTGCTGTACCTTCCCAGGATATGGTATTGGGCCTCTATTATTTGAGTAAAGGACGGAAAAGCACGCCAGATGATGTGGTAAACGGAGAAGGTATGACCTTCTACGGTACCGAGGAGGTGACGATTGCCTTAAATGAAGGGACAATCTCCAAAAATGCCCATATCAAGGTGAAGGTGATGGTAAGGGATGAAAACGACGAACTGGTTGAAAAAATAATTGAAACCGTAGCAGGTCGGGTAGTCTTTAACTTATATGTACCCGATGAAGTAGGGTTTGTAAACGAATTGCTAACTAAGAAGAAGCTACGCCAAGTAATTTCTCGGGTATTTAAATACACGGATATTGCGCGGACAGCTAAATTCTTAGATGATATCAAGACACTTGGTTTCCAAACAGCCTATAAAGGAGGGCTTTCAATCGGACTAGGGGATGTCGTAGTCCCTTCCGAAAAAAATGGGCTGATTGTGAAAGCGAAGGAGGAAGTGGATGAGGTTACCAGTCAATACCAAATGGGGCTTATTACAGATAATGAGCGCTACAATAAGGTTATTGATGCCTGGACCAAAATTAACTCAGAGATAACCAAAATCTTGATGAAGCAATTGGAGGAAGACCAAAAAGGGTTTAATCCAATTTATATGATGATGCACTCCGGAGCCCGTGGTTCACGAGAGCAGATTCGTCAGTTGGGAGGAATGAGGGGATTGATGGCCAAACCTCAGAAGAACTTGATGGGATCAGTTGGGGAAATTATTGAAAACCCCATTATCTCCAACTTTAAAGAAGGTTTGGATGTAATTGAGTACTTCATCTCTACTCACGGGGCCCGGAAAGGTCTGGCCGATACAGCTTTGAAAACCGCTGATGCCGGTTATCTAACCCGTCGTTTGGTGGATGTGGCGCAAGATGTGATCGTTACCGAAGATGATTGCGGTACTTTACGGGGTATCACAATTACGGCTCTCAAGGATAATGAAGATATCGTAGAACCTTTATCGGAACGAATCCTGGGACGCGTTTCAGTTCACGATGTAATTGATCCTCTTACCGATGAACTTATTCTAGAGTCAGGAGATGAAATTACAGAACTGATTGCTCAAAGAATCGATGAGACGAGCATTGAGTCAATTGATATCCGTTCGGTCCTCACGTGCGAAACCCGTCACGGGGTTTGTAAAAAATGTTACGGTCGTAACTTGGCTACGGGCAAAATAGCCCACACCGGAGAAGCTGTTGGAGTAATCGCCGCCCAATCTATTGGGGAGCCAGGTACTCAGTTGACACTTCGTACTTTCCACGTAGGGGGTACCGCTTCCAACGTGGCAACCGATGCCTCAATCTTTGCCAAGTTTGACGGAGTTATAGACTTTGAAGATCTACGTACAGTTCAAGGAGAAGATCCCGAAGGTAATGCCGTGACCATCGTGATGGGGCGCTCCGGCGAAGTGAAGATTAACTCGAATGATGGCAAAACAACCCTTATCTCCAACAACGTTCCGTACGGGGCTTATATGCGTGTGAAGGTAGGGGATAAAGTGAAAAAAGGAGATGTGATCTGTGAATGGGATCCGTATCACGCTGTGATTATGTCCGAAATCAATGGTAGCATTGAGTATGAGTCTATTGAAGAGAGCATTACGTGTAAGGAAGAAGCCGATGAGCAAACGGGTTTCCGGGAAAAAGTAATTATTGATACCAAGGATAAGACGAAAAACCCGGCCATTCGTGTGAATACAGGTGATGAAGAAACCACTAAGAATTACAATCTGCCAGTTGGGGCCCGTATTGCTGTAAGTGAAGGTAAAAAGATTACTCCTGGTTTTGTGCTTGCTAAAATTCCACGAACCATGGGTAAAACCCGAGATATCACTGGGGGTCTACCTAGGGTAACGGAGCTATTTGAAGCTCGAAACCCTTCTAACCCAGCAGTTGTGAGCGAAATTGATGGGGTCGTTACCTACGGTAACATCAAACGGGGTAATCAGGAAATCTTTATTGAATCAAAAGATGGAGTGAAGAAGCGTTACTTGGTGCCTTTATCTAAGCATATCTTAGTACAGGATAATGACTTTGTGAAAGCAGGACAACCACTTTCTGATGGAGCTATTACCCCATCTGATATTCTATCCATCAAAGGACCCACGGCAGTTCAAGAATATTTGGTTAATGAGATCCAGGAAGTTTACCGCCTACAAGGGGTGAAAATCAATGATAAGCACATTGAGGTGATTGTTCGCCAAATGATGCAGAAAGTTGAAATCATTGAGCCGGGAGATACAAACTTCTTGCCTGGGCAAGTAGTAGACAAGTTTACTTTCCGGGAAGAGAATGACTCCATCTTGGATAAAAAAGTGGTGGTAGATGCTGGGGATTCCGAGCGTTTCAAACCTGGACAGATTGTATCAGCCCGGACTTTAAGAGACGAAAACTCAAGCTTGAAGCGTAAGGACCTTAAAACAGTCAAGGTCCGGGAAGCAGAACCTGCAGTTTCTCGACCTACCCTGCAAGGGATTACCCAGTCTTCTCTGGGAACTGACAGCTTTATCTCGGCTGCTTCCTTCCAGGAAACAACCAAAGTATTGAGCGAAGCGGCAATCACCGGTAAAGCTGATTACTTAATAGGTTTGAAAGAAAACGTAATCGTGGGGCACTTGATCCCAGCGGGAACCGGACTAAGACGTTACGAAGACCTCAATGTAATGTCGGCCGAAGAATATCAAAGAATGGCCGAAAGACAGGGGATTATTGAAGAACCTGTTGAGGAAGCTATTCCTAAATAATCTGGAATCTATAACTACCGGAGTAAAACTCCGGTAGTTTTTTTACTTCTTAGACCCTAAAACAAATGCCTGCTAAGGAAAATCCTACCCCTAAAAAAAATCAAATAAACATTGAGCTTTCCGAAGAAGTCGCTGAAGGAATGTATTCTAACCTGGCTATGATTGCCCATTCCAATAGCGAATTCTTTGTTGATTTCATCCGTATGGTCCCTGGGATGCCTAAGGCCAAGGTGAAAGCCCGGATTATTATTACTCCAGAGCACGCCAAGCGATTGGTAAGCGCCCTTCAAGATAATATTCGGAAGTTTGAAGAGAAAAATGGGTCTATCCACGAAAACCCTGAATCTGGATTTAACCTACCCCTCAATTTTGGCGGTACGGTAGGAGAAGCTTAATACCTAATTTCTGGCCAAGAGTCAGGCTTTAAGAAAATTATTGCCCGTTAAAGGGCAGTTTTTTTCTTAATTAAGCATAAATTTGTAAAATTGAGCGATTTTAACCCCTACAAATTTAGACTATGGCCACACTCTTCTACGACATGAATGGCAACTTGCAAAACGTATCCCAACAGGGAGAGGACGTTGCCAGGATTGCTGACCATCCGGTTCCCTTTATCCGTGGTTCACAATTGCAACAATATGCTGCCATTGTTTATTCTGAAGCCGGCGGAGTAGGTCTCTTACAACAGATGGGCTATGCCAACCCCATTGCTGAAATGGAAAAGGAAACCTTTGCCATCGCCCTGACCATGTTTAGCTACGCTAAGGCAAAAGGCGCAGCGTTTAAACGTGCCAATAAACGCTATGGTTTGAGAGAACTATTAGTAGATAGCAGCTATACCCACGGAATTAATAGCCCTGCCCACCACGAATATTTTGGCCACCCCAACAGCGGTGATCCGGAAAGAAGAAGACTTTCCACCTTGGCGGTAATCAATTTATTTGCCCTGATGCACCAACCTACACCCCCTATGCAGGAAGTGATGCAAAACGCGGGTAATAATACACCCCACCCGACCATGTATTGGGACGGCATGGATTTATTTACCCGATATCGGGCCCACTACCGAGCCAAACAGGGCTTTGAACTCTCTAACCCGAACCATGGCCGTTTATACAGCCGCTTAACCTCCACCCGAGGGACCCACATCATTGAGTCAACAGCGGCAAACCCACCCAAAAATGGTAGAAACTTTACGTTTATGTCGATGATGGGCTATGGAGGTTCTATTTTCTTCCGACTGCATGACCAGGCCATACAAGCAGGGATTACTTGGTAGAACGTTTTTTGGCTTAGGGATGGAGCGGCCTGTTTGAGCCCGCCGCTGGCCGGGGGATGGCCGGCGAGTAGCGACAGCCCGGCTCGCGCGGGTACATTTGGCATTTATTAGCAAATTGGATACGCGAGCAAGCCCCAAATTATACATTATTAAGGCAAATTGATCTAAACCAAGACCTACCTTAAAGCAAAGGCAATATGGCAAGCCTCATATTTAGTTCGGATGGCTCTCTGTACAATACCCAGGCCAATGGGCCCGACAAAGCATATGTGGGGCAGGAAGAAATTCCCTATTTAAGTGGGACCCAGTTGCAGACTTTTGCCGCAATCATTTATGCCGAATCTACCTTACAAAGTGTAGTAGAGCAGATTAATCCGTACAATCCTATTTCGGAAATGGAGAAAGAGGCTTTTGCCATTGCCTACTCCATGTATAACTATACCTTGGCCCGAGGAGCGGCCGAAAAAAGAAGAGGGAAACAATTTGGGATGCTGGAGTTACTCAATGACCCCGATTATGCCCGTTCTTTTGCGACACCCCAATACCAAGAATATTTTGAGCAGGGGACTGACTCTTTACGGGCTCGTTTGGCGACTTTGGCGGTTATTCAATTGTTTACTCAGCAAACGCAAAGGTATGGCCCGCTCATCGAGCAACTTCAAGGGGGAGGCTATTGGGACGGTTTGGACCTTTTTCGCTATTTTCCAAAACACTACCGGGCCCGGATGGGGATGGAGTTGAGTGAACCCGTACACGGTAGGCTTTATGAAGCCGTGAACCTGTTCAAAGGAGCGCAGCCTATCACAAGCCATCAGGCACGGACCCCCCAATTGAGCCGTGAGTATACTTTTCTTTCTACTTTAACCGCCGGCGGAAGTGTTTTCTTCTGCTTACACCCCCAAGCCAAGCAGCAAGGCGTACTTTATTAGGCTATTTATTGTAAGTAAATCTGTAAATTCAAGATCTTAAATTGATACTTCCACACACATGAAAAAAATTGCACTGCACTGGCAAATCCTCATTGCCTTGGTACTAGCCATAGGGGCTGGTTTTCTACTAAAGCCTCGCTACCAGATCAATGAAACGGTTCGGACAAACTTGGAGTCTCAGGTGGAGGCTATACAAAAAAATAGTCAAGGCAAGCCCGAAGGGCCTCAACTCCAAATCGATGATGTGAAGAAACTCCAAAGCTTGGATGGACAAACCTTCACCAATGAAATGCGTTTTGATGAGTCTGTATACAAGGCACTTGCTATAGAAGGCTTAGACAAAGAAGCCTATGATAAAACTACCTTCAAGAAAATGATCATCGAGGCTGCCAAGTCTGAGCCTGTCTTATACATCAGTTGGATGGGCGATATATTTTTAAGAGCCCTAAAAATGATTATTGTCCCCCTGATCCTTAGTTCCATCATTTCGGGGATTACCAATCTGGGGGGAGGCGAAAGTCTGGGCCGCTTAGGAGGGAAAACCTTAATGTATTATATGTCTACCAGTGTCTTGGCTATAAGCACGGGTTTGATAGCCGTTAATCTATTTCAGCCAGGAATCGGAGCACCCATCGGCGACCATGAGATGATTGAAGGTTTGGAGTCGGCCCGGGGGTCTTTTGGTTCTACCTTGCTCAATATGATTCCGACCAATGTGTTTGATGCCCTATCTAGTGGGAAGATGCTTTCCATTATATTCTTTTCCATATTGTTTGGCTACTTCATAACCCAAGTCGGTGATGAATACCAAAGCTTGATGACCAAGTTCTTCAACGCGACCTTTGACATTATGATGAAAATGACCATGTTTATCATCAAGTTTACTCCGTATGGGGTCTTTGGTCTCGTGGCTAAGACTGTGGCTGAGCAAGCAGGTAACCAAGCAGCACTAGCAGCTATGGCGGGGAGTTTAGGTTTGTACATGGTAACGGTTATTATAGCCTTAGGCGTGCATTTTTTTGTAAGCCTGCCTTTGATCGTACGATTTGTGGGGAGGGCCAATCCTTTTGCCCACTTAAGAAATATGACGAATGCCTTACTCACCGCATTTTCTACTTCCTCCTCTAGTGCGACCCTTCCCCTAACGATGGAATCGGTGGAACACAAAAGTGGGGTTTCTAATCGGGTTACCAGTTTCACCTTGCCTTTGGGAGCCACCATCAATATGGATGGGACAGCCCTTTACGAATGTGTAGCCGCTATGTATATTGCTCAAGCCTATGGTTTTCAACTGGGCCTTGTAGATCAAATTATTGTGATTATGACCGCCCTTCTGGCCTCAATTGGGGCCGCGGGTATTCCTATGGCCGGTTTGGTGATGATTTCGGTCATCTTGACGGCGGTGGGCCTACCCCTGGAAGGCCTGGGTATGATCCTGGCCGTAGACCGTATCTTGGATATGTTGCGTACCACCACCAATGTGTGGAGTGATAGTTGCGGGGCCGTGGTGATTGCCAGAAGTGAAGGCGAAGAATTAAACGTGTAGTTAAGAAACCAAGAAGTGGGGCTGCCCCCGGCGTTCTCATCTCGTCCCGATAGGGCGGGGAGTGGCGCCGGGGTCGGGCTTTCGCTACTCGCTGCCTTTCCGCGCAGGCCCCCACGAGCTCAGACAGGCCGCTCTATCCCTCAGCCAACACAACCCACGGACTGGGCTTTTTGGCTTTTCTTCCCGCGGAGCATTGCTTAGCGAGGGTCTTCGTGAGACACTAATACCAAGATGGCAGCCAAGGCCCAAAAGGAGGCACATACATATTGGCTCTTACCTACAAAACGGCTTTACCCGCTAAAGTATTACAGTCACAAGTCATACACTAAGATACCATTTATGTGGGGTAGTTGTGCTTCTATTGAGTGGAGAGGGCTGTATGTGCCATAATGGGCTAGAGGCTGGTTTGTCCTCTACAAATGGCCATTAACTACTCTCGAGTAAAAGTTATCCCTGTAGTATTTTCCGATAGGGATTTCTTTCTCCTCAATGAGTATCTTATTATTACGGATAAGCTCAATAAGATTTTTATTGATAATATAAGAGCGGTGTACCCGGATAAATTGATTAGGGCTGAGTTTCTCTTCAATCGCTTTTAAAGTCTGCAAACTAAGTACAGCCTTACGTTCCCCTTTTTGATAGATTTTTACATAGTCGCTAAAGCCTTGAATGTAAGCAATGTCTTGGTTATTTATTTTAATCAGATAATATTCTGATTTGACGAATAGGTAGGCAGATGTATCTGGTCTAGGGGCTTCAGTCTTTCCATTCTCTAATTCAATGGAGGGAGAAGGATAATTAGATTGTTGGGCCGATTTGATACTCCGGGCCTTATTAATGGCTTTTAAGAAACGGTCAAACCTATACGGTTTTAACAGATAATCAACGATATCCAATTCGTAACCTTCTAAGGCATATTTTTTATGAGCGGTAGTAAAAATAACCATAGGTACCCGGTTTAAGCTTTTTAAAAGCTGGATACCGTCAATGTCGGGCATATTGATATCCAAGAGTAGCAAATCTATTTGCTGAGATTGGATCAACTCGATGGCATCAAAACCGCTTTCAAAAGTTTCTATTAAATCCAAATACGGGACCTGGCCAGCATATTTTTGGATCATATGCAATACCAAGGGCTCATCATCTATTGCTACGCAGCTAAGCTTATTCATTTTAGATGTAAAGTCAGTTCTACGGTAAATATGTCATTTGCCTCACAAATAGATAAGTCATGTTGTTCGGGATAAAGCAGATTTAAACGCCTTTTTACATTTTGAAGACCAATACCGGGAGTATCGTATCCGTTTTTGCTTACCTGGTTTCGCTTATAATTTAAGATTTTGAAATGTAAAAAGCCCTCTTTTACCCTCAGGGTTATTTGGATGAGGGATGCTTCACGGTAACTCACCCCATGTTTGAAGGCATTCTCAACAAAGGGGATAAATAACATGGGCTCAATAAAAACCTGATCCGTACAACCCTCCACTTCCAAGGAAATTTTAATGTTACGCCGCTTTGATAGTCGGAGCATTTGTAAGTTAATGTAGTTTTTGATGTACTCAATTTCTTTCAATAGAGAGATACGCTTTACGTCAGATTCGTAGAGCATGTAGCGTAAAATGTGGGATAGTTGTAAAATGGCTTCCTCGGTATCGTCAGACTTGTCTGAGGCTAAGGCGTGAATATTGGTAAGCGTATTGAATAAAAAGTGAGGACTAACTTGGGATTTAAGAAAAGAGAGCTCCGCCAGGATCTTTTCCCGCTCGATTATTTGCTTTTCCTGTTCTTTCAAATGCAAATAAAAAAAAGATTCTAAACTGGTTCCCGATGCCATCACAAAGAGCACCGGAAAGATGATAGCAAAGTCGCTACTAAGGGGAAAAGGTAAGGGGGAATAATCTAAGTGACTATATGTAGCAAGTAAGTAACGCGTAAACGCATGGTTTATCACGACTGAGCAAACAAGTATAATACTAGCCAGAGAGAAGTAGATCCAAATCACCTTCTTTTTTAGAAAATAAGGGGTTAAGACACTAACATTGATGATGTATACAAGGCATATATATCCCCCCAAAAAACCACGCTTTAAGACAATTAATGGGGAGTCGCCTAAATCACGACCTACTATTAACGGGGCACTGAGAAAGAATAATATGATAATAGTGTGGACCAAATATATCTGGATCCTGATTTGCTTTTTAAACCGAATCGTTTTTTGATACCACAACTTATGATGCTCATGAAGGCTAAACCCTCGGCGAATGGAGAAGCTTGGGAGCCTTTTTAAACTATTGATAAGGTACGAAGCATTCATGAGTTAGGAATGTTATTTAAAAGTGTTCTATATATTTAATCATCATCATCATCTGGATCGTCTGGAAAGAACGACCACAAGTCATCAAAACGTTGTAAGCTGTTACGACCCGTGGTGATATACCCCACTGTGCCTATGGCAAAGCCAACGGCTTCGCTACGGGGAGCCCCATCAAAGGAGGTTTTTTCACTCCACAAATCAGTGCTGGGATCATATTCCCAAACATCACTAAGCGAACTACCGTTGCTTCCAGTAAGGATATACCCCCGGCTATTAATGCTAATAGCTACAGTACTTTCTCGACTAATATTATAATCGTCTGTCTCGAGATCTTCTTTTTCAAACCAAGTACCAAGAGAGCCTTCCAAGGGGTCAAACTCCCAAAAATCCACTTCAAAGACCCCGTTATTACGCCCACCCCCTACATAGGCACGGTTCCCAATTGTAAAAGCAAAAGCCCCAACCCTCTTGCTTCCACGAATACCAGCCACCTCCCGCCAAGAGTCACTCTGGGGGTCATATTCCCAAAAGTCTTTTAAATCACCATCTTCTCCTGTACCGCTACCGATATACCCCTTCCCATTCAAGCTAAAGGCAACAGCCCCCCGGCGTGCCATCCCAGGCAAGTCGGCAACCCTTTGCCAAGTATCTGTTTGCGGGTTAAATGCCCAGAAATCATTCAATTCTTCATCTTCCTCCCCATCATAACCCGTTCCAACATAGCCAATACCATTTACAGCAAAGCCTACCGCATCCGTACGGGGTATTCCAGGAAAATCACTCTGACGAAACCAAGAATCAACCAAGGGATCGTACCTCCAAGCATCGGCCAAATAATCGTCTCCATCAAATCCTGTGGCAATGTAAGCTTGATCATCAATTACAAACGAGACTGCATTGTTGCGGGGGCGCCCATTAAAGGTGGACACCTCCTGCCAATTCCCAATTAGGTCAACCGTATCACTGTCGCAATGAGTAAATATAAGCCCAACACTTACAAGTAAAAGGAACTTAAAGCTTCTATAATTCATTTTTGTCCTAATTTTTTGAACAAACATAAGCTCCTAAACAAGGTATTTCAAATCAAGTCGGTAGACATCGCTTTTGTCATGCTAGACTTTTACATTTTATCGACAAAAGAAAAAGTAATTCACGCCAACCTGCTTAAACCTCCACTTACCGATACTCACCCGCATTCTAACGAGGAAATGCCAGTCTTTACTTAGTTCATTTTTCTAGCCGAAGTAAGCCTCTTTCTTTTGAGGCAACAATATTTCTAAATGAGAAAGCCGAAGTTATGATACAATCCAGACATCAAAGATTACCTTTCTTATGGGCAGGTATAATTTTTTTGGCAATAGCCTGTTCAGACGGGGTTGAGTTTGAGAATGAAGTAATAAGCCCAAATTTTATTGAGTCATTTTTGCTGGATACTTTTCAAACAGAAACATACACATATTTTTATGATTCGATCCCCACCTCTGGTTTTGGGCAAGCCTTGGTTGGCCGGCGGCTCGATGATCGCTTGGGTCTAATCTCAGCTTCTAGCTATTTTAGGGTGGCCCCTGCCCAATACAGTGACTTTCCTGATAAAAACGCCCGTTTTGTTTCCTTAACTCTACATTTGAATTATCAATACTATCAAGGAGATACAAGTCTAAATCAAAGTATTAGGGTGTATGAACTGGCTGAAGATCTGGAATATCCAGAAGATGCCACAGATTTTTACAATACGAGTACCATTGCCAGCAAAGCGCAGCCCATTGGTTCCCTTAGCTTTGCCCCTCGCCCCAACAAAGGAGAGGAACTGGAAATACCCCTATCGGATAGCTTAGGGGAGCAATGGTTTGAGGCCTTACAAAACGAAGGGGAAGAGTTTAGTTCAGCTCAAAAATTTACTGATTTTTTCAAGGGGATTAAGCTTGCCCCAGGAAGCGATAGTGAACGCGCAATCTTTGGTTTTACCTGTAATGTTCCATTCGGCTCCCTGGATGCAGGCGAAGCGGGACAAATCTCAGAGGCTTCCTTATATCTCCGCCTGAAATACCGGCAGGAAGAAGATCAAGAAGAGATAAACTACGATTTACCCATTTTTCAGCCAGAAATGCAATTTAATCAAATTCAATGGGATCGGGGAGGGACTGTATTGGAAGCCTTGCAAGCCGGTGATATTATTTCGAGTGAAGAAACCGAGGGAGAAGCTTTTTTATCGGGAGGCTTGGGCTTGGCTACCCGCATCGCCTTTCCTTCCCTGGATTTTTTGACCGAAGTGGCAGGGCTTACTTACTTCCAATATGCTGAATTACGAATTGCCCCTATTCCTGCCACCTATCCAGTAGAAAGCCCTTTGCCCCAGACCTTGGATATTTTTCTGAGCAATGACAATAACGAAATCTTAGGACAGCTATCAGATTTTAATGGTTTTCCTGTCTTATCTACTTTAGAGCTTGATGAAGAGTTTCAAGAAAACACCGCTTACACGTTTGATGTGACTACTTACGTGCAAAATATCATAGATGAGACCGAATTTAGCGATAATACCCTTATGCTCCTTCTAAGTGGGAATGATTTTTTTAATACTTCGAACCGTTTAATACTGGGCGATGGCAAAGGGAGAGACCCTGAAATCAGTTTAAGGGTGGTTGTAACCCGCTTTGATTAATTAAAAGTTGATGATAGCGACAAGCTTCAAGTTTCACCTATTCCATTTCTTTTTCTTTTGATAAGAATCAAGTCCTCTCTCAAAGCTAAGTTTTGGAAAAGGCTCATTTCTAGCTGAAACCCCATAGGACAAAGAGCAAGGTGATTCTCCAGGGGCTTCCCCGCGCCATGAAAAAAAGGCATCCGATTGATAAGTTGCTTGGCGCGGGTCGGGCTTTCGCTACTCGCTGCCTTTCCGCGCAGGCCCCCACGAGCTCAGACAGGCCGCTCTATCCCTCAGCCATTTCTATCTTTTTTCTTTTGGTAGCTATCTAGCTCTTTTTCAAAGCCAAGTTTTTGGAAAAAATGGCTCTTTTCCCTGCCTGAACACCAAATGACAAAGTGCTGGGTGAAGCTTGGAAGGCTAATTCCATTAATTTGGAGCCAATTCCCTGTTTTTGCTAAGCCGGATCGACCAGAATTTTGGTAATGGTAGTAAAAAAAATAGCCATCGCTTCTTCCTGTGAGCCTGCTTACGGCTAAAACTTACCAGAATTATTCCATGTCTCCTGGGGGCCAATTTTTTCCTGAACGTCCCAGTGTTCCACAATTTTGCCGTCTTTCATACGGAAAATATCCACAAAGCACCAGTCCGCTTCGCTCCATGTAACGTGGCTTAAGGCAGCCGCAAAATTCCCTTGCACCAGTATTTTATGGGCTTTTACATAAGAGAATACACCCTCTTTATGGGCTAGTTCTTGCATATACTTTTGCAAACCGGCAATACCGTCTTCCACGCTGGGGCTGTGTTGCTCATATTGTTCACTTGAAACATAGTCCGTGAGTTTGTCAAATTGACCACCTATCAAGACATCTTGAAAGAAGCGGGTGATTAATTGGCGGTTTTCTTCAGTTTTCTCTTCGTCTTCTATCTCGCTAAGGCCATCCACCATCGAGCGCCCAGAAGCTGTTTCGCGTACTTCTTCTTGGATGGCATCCCAGTGTTCTACAATGTGATCTTGCTCATCGGTGTCAAAAAAGTCACCAGTCACATAATAAAATTGGCCATTGTTGAGGCTTTGATGAGCTTGCAAAAAGACATAAGATCCGTCTTCAATGGCTCGTACAATTTTAATATCTCGTACCGGATTTCGTTCTAGGAAGGGAATAAAGAACTCAAGAAAACCTTCTTTACCGTCGGCTACACCCGTAGAATGTTGTGTGTAGCGGTTCCCAAGATATTTATCGAGAGCTGCTTCGGCTTTCCCGTCTCGGATACCTTCCATGTAGAGACCTATAGCGTTATCTAATTTTTGACCCATGTTCTTTACGTTTTAAGAATTGTGTAAACCTTACGTATTTGCTTAGGCAAATTAGAAGCATCTGAACCGCATTAGAAAGGTATAATTCCGACTTAGGACTGTCAAAATGGGATAAAGCTATTAAAAGCACAAAATGAAAACAACTATGAGAGGAGTCAAAACTATTTTGGGCTAGGCGCAGAAGGTATAATATGCACTATTTTCTTGATGGCTTTCACAAAATCATAACTTTCGGCAATCACACCGGATTATATTTGATCATCTCTTATCCTTGCGTATTAAAAAGCCTATCAAGAAACCTCCCTCCAACAAATTACTTCCGAATACCAAAGGTATTTAAAACATAAGCATAGAGGAAGGCCAGCTCTTTCCACTGGTCGTAACGGCCCGATGCCCCCGAGTGACCGGCATACATATCGACGGCGAGTAGGATAGGGTTTTCATCGGTTTTTTTATCCCGCAAGCGGGCTACGAGCTTGGTAGGCTCCCAAAAGCCCACATTAAAATCGAAACGGGAGCTGATAAAGAGCATGGGGGGATAGTCCTGGGCTTTTACATTTTCATAGGGAGAGTAGGTGCGCATGTAGCGAAAATGTTCGGGCTTACCCGGATTGCCCCACTCTTCGTATTCTGAGGTAGTGAGGGGGAGTGTGGGGTCTGACATGGTGTTGATCAGGTCGACAAAGGGTACGTCTAAGACGATGGCACGGTATAATTCAGGACATTCATTGGCAACTACTCCCATAATAAGTCCTCCGGCACTGGCCCCGTAGGCGATAATATCTTTTTTCTGGGTGTATTTTTTATCAATAAGGTATTCTGAGCAATCAATAAAGTCGTAAAATGAATTGCGCTTATTCAGCATACGGCCCGCTTCATACCACTGGCGGCCCAGTTCATTTCCTCCTCGTACGTGGGCTACAGCATATACGACTCCTCTATCCAAAAGGCTGGGGATTCCTGGGTTGAAGTAAATATCAAAACCCACACCATAGGCTCCATAGGCTTCTTGTAAAAGCGGGTTGCCTTCGGGACGTTTCAGATCTTTTCTGTACACGAGGGTCACCGGGATTTCGGCTCCATCCCGAGCCGGGACAAAAACTCGTTCGCTGTGGTATAAGTCAGGATTATAGGCATCGGGGATAGAGTCTTGCTTTATGATGGTCCGGGTTCTTTCCTTCATGTCATAGGTATACACGGTATAAGGAACTGTGAAGGATTCGTATGAAAAGCGGAGCGCGTGACTCTTAAAGTCGGGGTTTTCTTCTAAGTAGAGCGTATAATTGGCATCTTCAAATTGAATATAATAGGGTTCTTCTCCCCAAGGCTGGATGCGTAGTTCGGGTACTCCTCGGTTTTTTTCAAGAATCACAAAGTAATCCTCGAAGAGCTCAAACTCTTCCAACAACACCTCTTCTCGGTGGGGAATGATTTCCTTCCAATTTTGCCCCTCCGTTTGCCCCACTGGAGTTTTGAGCACCTTAAAGTTGATCGCATCCAGGTTAGAAAAGATGAAAAAGTGGTCTTTAAAGTAATCTAAATAATACAGGTGATTGGGCTCGCGTGCCCGAAAGAGCTGGAAAGGGCTATCCAAACTATCCACGTGGAGGTAGTGGACTTCATTGCTTGTACTACTCGTAGTCTCCAAGAAGATATACTCTTCTGATTTGTTGGCGTATAAGTTGACCGAAAACGCGGGATCTTTCTCTTCATAGAGCAATTGGTCGGCTTTGGGATCTTCGCCAATATTATGACGCCAAACTTGGTAACTACGGTTGAGGCTATCCATTTTACAGTAGACTACCACAAAATCACCTAGCCAAGCCATCATAGCGGTTTGAGGGACACTGTAGGGTAAGACTACATCGGTGGTGATGTCTTTAAAAAAGAGTTCGGTTTGATTGCTGCCTTGTAAATCGACCAAAAAACCCAAAAACTGATTGCTGGGACTTACCAAAAAATCTTCTAAAGAATAGTAGTCATACAAAGCAGCCATTTGGTTGACATCCAGCATGACTTCTTCGGGGGCATCTAGGCTTTCTTTCTTACGGCAGAGAATCTCATAGTCCATGCCGGCTTCATAGCGTTCGTAATACCAATACCCTCTTTCGTAATACGGGACTGTAAGGTCGGTTTCTAGGATTCGGCTTATAAACTCATTATAAAGATGTTTTTGGAGTCCTTTGGAATGGCGGGTTTTTTTGAGGGTATATTTGTTTTCCCGAAGCAGGTGTTCTTGAACAAGATCACTTTCCCGGTCGCGCAACCAGTGGTAGGGATCGGGTAAAATCTCCCCATGAAGGGTATCAAAATGTGGAATTTGAGCAGTTTCCGGGTAATGTTGGGCCCAGACTCCGCAAGAGAGGTAGGTAATAGCAAGGAGTACTTGCAAGAAAGAGACACAAATGTATGGCAGAGGCCTTAAATCTGTGCTCCGGTGAAGAGCGTTTATTTGCATGCTTGAAGAAAATTCGGACAATAAATCCGTTAGTCCCTATAAAGGGTAACGAATAAAATTAGCTAAAATTTTGCCAATTCGTATCTTGGCAAATATTATTATTATACTCATTTCTTAGGCATGAGGATAGGCAAGGCGCCAAAAAAAGAGTAAATTGGCGGAGTTAGAATAAATTTATGTAAAAACCTATGATACTGTCCGGAAAAGAAATTGAGAAGCGAATGGGCAAGGAGATATTTATTGATCCTTTTCGGGCCGAACAATTAAACCCCAATAGTTATAATCTACGTCTCCACGCTGATTTACTGGTCTACGATACGCCAGTCTTGGATATGAAAACCCCTAACCCTACGAAGGAGATGCGAATTCCAGAAGAGGGTTTATTGCTAGAGCCAAACCGTTTGTATTTAGGGCGAACGATTGAATATACGCAGACAGATAATCTAGTGCCTATGCTAGAGGGGCGGTCTTCGGTGGGGAGGTTAGGGCTATTTGTGCACGTAACGGCTGGTTTTGGAGATGTGGGCTTCAAAGGTTTTTGGACTTTGGAGATATTTTGTGTGCAACCGGTCCGCATTTATGCCGGAGTAGAAATTTGTCAGATCTACTACCATACCATTGTGGGAGAGTACAAGGAGTATCAGAGTGGCAAGTATCAAAACAACTCGGGTGTACAGCCTAGCTTGATGTACCGTGATTTTGAGTAGGGCATTTGAGTTAGGCACGAAGGAATAGTCGTTTTTCATCATGGGTCAAAAGGGCTGGCTTGTTTTGGCGCTTTTACATAGCAGGCTTAATTTTTGGCTGAGGGATAGAGCGGCATGTTTGAGCTCGTAGGGGCCCTGCGGGCAAAGGCAGCGAGTAGCGAAAGCCCGACCCCGGCGGCAGTATCTGTCCTATCACTAAAAACTACAATCGCCGGGGGCAGCCCCTAAAGCTGGTATGCCAAGCGATTGGGGCATACACTTCGTGAAAGAGATTTCTGAAATAATGTTTATATTCCCTCGATTTTTTGTTATCAAATAACACCTTAACAATCTAATCAAATATGAATTACGACGTTGTAGTGATCGGTTCGGGCCCTGGGGGCTATGTAGCCGCTATACGAGCCTCCCAGCTAGGCATGAAGACCGCTATCATTGAGAAAGATCCCACTTTGGGAGGGACTTGCCTCAATGTGGGATGTATCCCTTCTAAAGCTCTGCTAGATTCTTCGGAACATTTTTATAATGCGCAGCATACCTTTAAGACGCACGGGATTGACTTGGGGACCCTAGATGTGAATATGCCTCAGATGATCAGCCGGAAGCAAGACGTGGTCAAGCAAAATGTGGAGGGAGTGGCGTACTTGATGAAGAAAAATAAAGTGGATGTGTATTGGGGATGGGGCTCCTTTGTAGACCCGCATACCATCCAGATTAAGGACCAAGAGGACAAAATACAACAGATTACGACCAAGAAAACGATTATTGCGACGGGTTCCCGACCTACCAATCTTCCGGGGGCAGCTATTGATTTGAAGCGTATTCTTACCTCCACCGAGATATTGGAGTTGACCGAAGTTCCGAAGAGTTTGGTGATCATAGGTGCCGGGGTTATTTCTTCAGAGATGGGCTCTGTTTTCGCCCGTTTGGGTACAGAAGTTACCATGATTGAGTATATGGATGCCATGATTCCAACGATGGACCGTACGATGGGGAAGGAACTTCAGAAGGTTTTACGCAAATTGGGGATGAAGTTCCATTTTAGTCACAAAGTTACTTCGGTAGTAAATAAAGGTGATTTTGTGGAAATCCAAGCGGAGAACAAAAAAGGAGAGTTGGTCAATTTTGAGGGCGATTATTGTATGGTAGCGATTGGCCGGAGTGCTTATACGGAAGGCCTAGGGTTGGAAAATATTGGCATCGAGACCGATAAGCGCGGTAGAATACCCGTAGATGAGCATTTACGCACTTCTGTTGCAGACGTATATGCCATTGGGGATGTAGTGCAGGGAGCCATGCTGGCTCATAAAGCAGAAGAAGAAGGGGTATTTGTGGCAGAAACCTTGGCTGGACAGCAGCCTCACATCAATTACCTCCTGATTCCCAACGTGATATACACTTGGCCCGAGGTTGCCGCAGTTGGATATACGGAGGAACAGCTCAAAGAACAAGGACGGAGTTATAAGAAAGGAAGCTTCCCGTTTAAAGCTTTAGGGCGTTCTCGGGCCAGTATGGACACTGATGGCCTGGTTAAAATACTGGCAGATAAGGATACAGACGAGATTTTGGGTATCCATATCATTGGAGCCCGGGCGGCAGATATGATTGCCCAAGGGGTAGCCGCTATGGAGTTTAGAGCCTCGGCAGAAGATATTGCGCGCATGTCTCACGCCCACCCTACGTATATGGAAGCGGTAAAAGAGGCTTGTTTGGCAGCAACCGATAATCGTGCCTTGCACATGTAATTTAGAGCTTTTTGTAAAAATCTTACATAAAACCTGGAGCGATCCGGGTTTTTAATTTTCGAAGAAGGGATAATTTTTGCTAATAATTATTGGATTTACTACATTGCTTCCAGGTTTGTTTTTTTAAACTTTTTTAAACCGCCCACAAGCTATTCTTTTAAATCCATTACGCTTAACGTGTACAAATTCTTATCAGCTAACTGAATTACTGAAAGATGGCAAAGCTAAAGAATATCATCAAACAACTCTCTACAAGTGATTATGAGCGCATCTACAATCTTTTGGTGGAGAGTAATGCTGAGAAATCGGCCTTCCTATTGAAGTTTATGCATCAAGAGCAGCTCTCCGATAATAAAATTATGGAAGAGCTCAATGTTAACACGAATGCATACTATACCCTTCGCTCCCGCCTGAACCAAAAAATTGAAGAATATTTACTAGAGCAGATCGAGAGCCCTCGCACGGACCTACTAAGGAAAGTGGCAAATATTAACGAAATCGTTTTTACCAAGAAAAGGACGATTGCGATTACTACCCTCAAGAAACTTGAGAAAGAGCTTATTGACTATGATCTTTCCAATGAATTGATGTTGGTCTATAAGACGCTCAAGAAACTGCACGTGAATACTCCCGAATACTATGATTATTCGCAGGCGTATAACCGGCACGTGGCTTACACCTTGGATGTAGACATCGTGGAGAGCTTAATGGCCGAGTATTTTCGGGACTATGGAGCCTTCAGTTTTACAGACGATGAAACGGACAAGATGAAATTGGTCTTACTGAATAAGAAGATCATGGACATCTGTAAAAAATACGAAAGCTCCCGTTTGCACCGCTTGTATATTTATCAAAGTTGTGTGAATGTTTTTCACCGTTTGTTTGTAGAAGCCGAAGATGAATTGATTGACGATACGATCGAGCCGATCGAGGATATTTTCTCTAAGATGGAGAAGTACTTCGCCGACTTTCCCAAAGACTCGATATATTTTCACTTAAGAGTGGTCTTACAATTTTTGCGTTTAGAGTATTATAATCATTATAAACTCTACCGGAAAGCGGAGAAATACTTTGATGAGGTAAATGACTCGATTGGAAGTTTACTTTCTAGTTATAATACCCACACTTTCCCTTCGCGTTTCTTATTTACCAAACTAGAGCGACATACCCGAATTGGAAACCAAGAAACCCTTTATGAGGAGAATATTGGGTTATTCCACGATTTTGAACCGGATATTCAAAACATACCCCAGTATGTAAGCTATGTTACTTACCGGGCCCTGAGCCAGTTTTACTCACAAAAGTACGATGAAGCCATTCGTTGGATCAATAAATTACTCAATGATGTGAGTTTGAAGCGTTTCCCTTATGTGCATCTGGAAGTGAAGCTACTCTTGGCCATTCAGTATGCTATTATCAAGGATAATGAGTTATTGACTCAGCTAACCAATAGCATTCAGCGTCAGATCCGAATTTTGGGTAAAGAGACGTGTATCCACGTGGTATTGTTCATCAAAATACTAAAAGTGGCTGTACAGACCAATCGCGGAGACCGAGAAGCCAAGGTGAGAAGCTTGATTGAAAAATTGAAGAAGACTACCATGCCAAGCGGATTTTCCTTAGTGAAGTATATCCGGTTGGATGATGACTTTATTTCTTGGATTCTATAGATAAAAAAAATACCGCATAAAGCGGTTTTTTTTGTGCTTTTATAAAAAGCCCCTTATCAAACGCTAAGCGCTTTTAAGCTTTCTTTGGTAAGGGGCTTGTTTATATATTCTTTTACATTACTGTATCTTTTGGAACGCTTCACATCCTTTGAGTTGATAGAGGACGTAAGCATTACAATTTTACAGTGCTCCTTGATGTTGGGGGAGAGATTTTCAAATTCATCTAAAAATTGAAAGCCATCCATTAGAGGCATATCAATATCCAAAAAAATCACTTCGGGCATGAGGCCTTTGTTATCGGCGGCATCTGCAATTTTTTCTGCATTCTTGAGAAATTCGATGGCACTCTTTCCCCCTGTATGTGTGAATATGTGATTGCAGATACTGGAAGACTCGATGATTTTCTGGTTGATGAGATTATCTATCTCATTGTCATCAATTAACATCACGGCATTATACTTGGGAACCATATGCTTCTTGTTAACTTTGTAAAAAAGATTAAATTTCTACACAATTGTTGTAAATATGTCAAATGCAAATTATATACTTTTGCTCACTTTCAAAAGGCGATGTAAGAAAAAGCATTATTAAGTAGAGATTCCTATATTCCTGTTAGTTAGATGCTTCTAATCAAAAGGATATACTAATTACGCAAGAATAAGTTGCCTCCCAAGAAATAAAGAAAAGTAATTTTTTATACTTTTTTAAAGATCTATATCAAACTGGATTCCCTGGGCGAGTGGTAAGTCTGTGCTATAATTTACAGTATTGGTTTGTCGTCGCATATAGACCTTCCAAGCATCTGAGCCCGATTCTCGACCTCCTCCGGTTTCTTTTTCTCCCCCAAAAGCGCCTCCAATTTCAGCCCCTGATGTTCCAATATTTACGTTGGCAATACCGCAGTCTGATCCCGCATTAGATAGGAAAGATTCTGTTTCCAGGAGGTGATTAGAGAATATTGCCGAAGAAAGTCCTTGTTTTACCCCGTTTTGGTAGGAGATGGCTTCTTCTAAATCTCCCGAGTACTTAATTAAATATAAGATGGGAGCAAAGGTTTCTTCTTGTACGGTATGGTAGGCATGGGAAGCTTCTACCAAGGTGGGGCTCACGTAAAAACCTTGGCCTAAATCATCACGCTGGATGACTTCCCCACCCACTAATAGTTTGCCTCCTTCTTTCTGTACTTTTTCCAGGGCATTTGCAAAATTATGGATAGCGTCTTGGTCAATCAAAGGCCCTACTAGCGTATCAGCATCTAAGGGATTGCCGATTTTCAGCCCAGGATAGATACGAACAAGGGTATCTTTGACTTTATCATATATAGAATCATGTACAATAAGACGTCGAGTGGTCGTACACCGCTGCCCGGCAGTTCCCACGGCTCCAAACACAATGGCTCGCATCGCCATGTCTAGATTGGCATTAGGAGTTAAGATGATGGCATTGTTTCCCCCGAGTTCTAAAAGTGATTTTCCTAATCGGGCCGCTACTGTTTTCCCAACTTGCTTACCCATCCGGGTAGAACCCGTAGCTGAAATCAAGGGGATACGCTCGTCTTCGGTCATCATGCTTCCTACTTCGGCTCCCCCCAGGATGACGCTAAAAATTCCTTCGGGCAGATTGTTTTCTTGGAGCACTTGAGCTACAATATTTTGACAGGCCAACGCGCAAAGCGGCGTCTTTTCTGAAGGTTTCCAAATGCAAACATCTCCACAAACCGCAGCAATCATAGCATTCCAAGACCATACCGCAACGGGGAAGTTAAAGGCCGAAATAATTCCCACTATGCCTAGGGGGTGATACTGCTCAAACATGCGGTGCTGGGGCCGCTCCGATTTCATGGTAAGGCCATACAATTGGCGGGAGAGTCCCACAGCAAAATCGCAGATATCGATCATCTCTTGAACCTCACCTAAACCTTCTTGATAGATTTTACCCATCTCAAGGCTAACCAATTTACCCAGCATTTCTTTATTCTCTCTCAACTTCTGACCAATTTGCCTAACGAATTCCCCACGGGCAGGAGCTGGCATTTTTCGCCAAGCTAAAAAAGCAGTTTGGGCTTGCTTGACCATGTGCTCGTAATCCTCAGCACTTGCATAAGGAATCTGGGCTATTTCTGACCCATCGATGGGAGATAAAACGGGATACGTTGGAGTATTGCTAGCGCCACCTGAAATTTGTCCGGTGCTAAATGCCGGTAAAGGGCCATGCAAACCCAAGGCTTGGAAAATTTCCTGGCTAACTTCGCTTACTGAGCTCATATAGAAAAAAATTTAATGGGGATACTAAACCGCAGTAAATAAAAAGGAGATGCGTTTAAAAAAGAAGCGATTAGCAGGAAATTTACTTATTGGCTTATTGCGTAATAACTCCTTTGCCCATCAGGATAGATGCCGTCAACGGCCAAGGTTTTCCGGGTGTTTTTGAACAGCTTGAGAAGGTCTTGGGGGGAACTGACGGTATTATCATCAATTTTAAGAATAATAAAGCCTGGACGGATACCGGAGTCTAAGAAGCGGCCTGGGTTTAAGTGGGTAACTTTGACCCCGGCCCGGATGCCTAAACGGTTTTTTTCAAATTCCGAAATTAATCCAAACTCCGCCCCGAAAATAGTTTCGGAAGAAGGCAGGTGAATTTTGGTTTGAGGGCTGGTCCGCCCTTCTTGATTACGAAGGATAGCCACGGTAACGCGTTTATTTTGCTTGCGAATATAGCGTATTTGTACTCGATCTCCCGGACGATGGGTGGCAATAGCCGTTTGGAGGGAAGCGGTACTATTTACGGGCATCTCATCTACCTCATAGATAATATCTCCAGGTAGAATCCCTGCGGCCTGGGCGGCGCTGTTTTTATTGACCCGGGCTACAAACACCCCTTGTATATGGTTTAACTTTTCTTCATTGGCTAAGGCAGCATCCACCTCCCGAATCGATACGCCCAATAGTGCCCTTTGGATGGTTCCATAATTCATCAAATCATCCATGACTTTTTTAACCAAGCGGATAGGTACCGCAAAGGAATATCCCTGGGAATATCCGCTTCGGGTAGCAATGGCCGTGTTCACCCCAATCAATTCACCCCTCAAATTGACTAAAGCCCCCCCGCTATTTCCCGGATTGACGGCTGCATCGGTCTGGATGAAGGACTCGATAGCAAACTGATTGTCTTTAATAAGGTTAATATTGCGGCCCTTTGCACTCACAATACCCGCAGTTACCGTAGATTTTAAATCAAAAGGATTGCCCACCGCCAAGACCCATTCACCTACTTGTAGGTCATCCGAATTACCGTAAGGGATAAAATCTAGATTTTGAGCCTGTATCCTTAAGAGGGCCAGGTCGGTTGAGGGGTCACTTCCTATTAACTCAGCAATATACACGCGCTTGTCATTCAAGATTACCTCAATCAAACTGGCATTGTCAATTACGTGGTGATTGGTCACAATAAAACCGTCATCACTAATAATTACCCCGGAGCCGGAAGATTCGCGAGGGTAGGGGGTATAACGGTCTCCGTGAAATTGACGGAACATATCTTTGAGAGGGTCTTCTTGGGTATTGCTCGCATTGCTTAAGTAGGAGGTCTTGATATGCACCACCGATGGCAAGCTGCGATGGGCAGCATAAATAAAATTGAGCCCCTCTGGGACAACAAAAGAGACACTATCCGGATGCCAGGCCTCTTGTAGTTGGGTTTGTTGGTGCTGCTCTATTGAAGGGTATTGGGCTTGTTCATGAAAATAGGGGAAGAATAGTAGGGCAAAAAAAGCCCCCAAAATAGATGCCCCGATAAGGCTGAAGAAAAAACGTAAATTTCGCATAGACTTTTTATATCTTACCAAAGCACCTCGTTTATCTGCATATCCTTGTAATGGTGCTAAGGCACGCCCTTACCTCTAAATTTTGCAGGCTGTTATGTATTTGGAGGAATTTAAGATTGTGGCTAATTGATTTGACCTTTGATCTAATGTAGTAAAATTTCAGCTCATTTAGGGAAGGTTTTCCGAAATTATACCCCTTTTTTTGGCACGTTTTATCAGCTTATCTAAGCTTAAATATTTTTTGGAAAAAAAATACCGGATTACTTGTCAATGTTGTATGGATCCTTTTACTTTGCAAAACCTTTAAAACACTCCCCCTTAGCTCAGTTGGTTAGAGCGGCTGACTGTTAATCAGTAGGTCCTTGGTTCGAGCCCAAGAGGGGGAGCTTTTTTTGAGCCACATGCTACCTTCCGCCGCGTATTGGATCCGACATTTACAACTCTCCCCCCATCCCGAAGGAGGCTTTTTTAAAGAAACCTATCGTTCTCCTGGCCAATTATCTCTCGATTCTGAAGATGAACCCAATCATGTAATAAGGAATTTTTCTACGAGTATCTATTTCCTCTTAGAATACGGTAATTTCTCAGCCTTCCACCGCATCAAAAGTGACGAAATGTGGCACTTCTATGCTGGAAACACCTTGGAGATCTTAATATTAGAGCCTAATCAAGGCCTCTATACAATTCTTCTGGGAAATGACCTGGAAAAAAAGGAACAGCTCCAAGCAGTGGTACCTGCTGGGCATTGGTTTGCGGCAAGGGTCCTCAAGCCGGAGAGCTATGCCTTGGTGGGATGTACGGTTGCCCCTGGCTTCGACTTTCAAGATTTTGAATTGGCCCGAGCTGAGGACCTACTAAGTAGTTTTCCTCAGCACGAGACCTTAATCAGGACGCTTACCCGGGAGTAATGCGTGAAGATCTATTGCTTTTTGATATTGATTTTTTCTATCCTATCTCCTTGTGTTTTTAGGGTAATCCGGAAACTTCCCGAGGAATGCGTGTACGTGCCAATCGCATACCCATTTGCCCCCGCATCGCCTTTATGAATAAACTCAAACTTAACGACGGGATGTTTATCCAAGAAATTACTGATTATATTGATAGACTCCGCCGGACTTACCGTCTTTTGGTCTCCATTGATCTCTACTTCTACTTCAGTATGTAAATTTCCCTGCAATTGAGCCACCGAACCCGATTTAATAAGCTCAGCAAATTGATTGATTACCTCCGTTTGTGCCTGAAGGGTTTGCTGGCCTAAGCCGCTGAATGCCAGGAATAAAACAATAGTAAATAGCTTTTTCATAATTTTTAATTTTTGAACCTGTATTAAGGGCCTACCTATAAGACAGGGGTTTGCCTGAATTGTCACACCTTACGAACGTCACCTATAATTTCTTTGTTCCAATGGGCTCCCAAGACAGCCCTCATTATCTCTGCTAAATTGCTTATATTTATCAAGAATTTTAATTTATCTTATAATTAGGCTTTTCAGGGGCTTACCCGCGCCTTAAAGAATGCATATCATGACAAACATGTGGCATGCGCGGGTCGGGCTGTCGCTACTCGCCGGCCAACCCACCTCCTGCAGCGGGCTCAAACAGGCCGCTCCATCCCTAAGCCAAAGCACATTGCACAAACTATGAAATACCTTTTCGGATTAGCCCTGATGGCCACCCTTACTTCTAATTGCCTTGCCCAAGAAGCAGATTCTCAAGCCGAGCAACTCTTTGCTTCTATCCCATCTCCAGCCAAATTGGCCACGCTCCTCCTCCTTGAGAACGTGGAATACCCCCGTCAGGATATGCAAGAACCTCAATATACTTACTTAAGCGGGACAGATTCGGATAAAATGGTGTATTTGGGCATGTTTTATACCGATTTGCTGGTGGCCCTGGCCTACCAGAAAGACCGGGAAGCCCTGGCCTATCTGGAGACAGTAGCCCAACTCCTTCGGGAATTGAACCTTGCCCCCAATTGGGATAAACGTAGCCTCATCAACTCCATCCGTAGTGGAGAAGACTTCAATACCCAACTGAATAAAGCGGGTATTGCCCAAGAGCAAATCCTAAATGCTCAATTGAAAGAATCTGAAATACTGGAGGGGAGCTTCTTTATGGTAGGAAACTGGCTCGAGGCTATGAACCTTAGTATAAACTCCTATGAACAAAACCCAAGTGAAGATCTGCAAGAGCATCTAGGGAGCCAGAAATTTGTCTTGAATAACTTGGTTTCCTTACTCAAGCCCTACCAAAGTAAACGTAGTGTAGAAAGAATATTACTCGGTTTAGGCCAAATACAAAAAGAGTATGAAAACGTGGAGTTTACTTATTCAAATGCAGAGAAGAAAGACCATATCCAAGTGCAAGAACAGCGAGTTGATTATGGAGGAGGGCCAGAAAGTAAGTTGAATATCCCGGCAACTTTCTTAGAAAACTTAAAAAAACTAGTGAATCAACAACTGGCTACTTGGCAGCCCTAAGCCCTTGAGAAAAAGAAAAGGCCCAAGACTGGTGTAAAGTCCTGGACCCAGTCTCCTTAAGGAGCTACTACTTCACCTTGGATAGATAAAACCGCCTGGTCTGAGGCATTAGACTTGATAGTGACCGTCTTATTGAACACCCCGAGCTTGGCCGCATTAAAAACGGCTCTTACCTCACCGCTCTCACCGGGTAAAATAGGAGTGCGGGTATAATCGGGTACCGTACAGCCACAAGATCCAATCGCTTCCGTGATCACCAAGGGTACGTCACCCGTATTTTCAAATTGAAAAACGGCGGTAACCGGGTTCCCTTGAGAAATTTGACCAAAGTCATGACTTGTGTTTTCCCAAGCAAATATAGCCTCGGCCGCTTGGCGCACCTGATGGGCTTGGGAGTACATCACCAAACAAGTAAGCAAAAAGAGAGAAGAAAGAAGGATTCTTTTCATAAGATTTAAAAATTTAAAGTAGAACCATAAATACAATCTCAAGTTAAATTTTACTTTCTTGCCGGGCTGTTAACAACTTGGCAAGCCTTGTTAATGGAGGGTTAAAGGCTCTAAACCTTGCCTAAAAAGCTAACAATCAGGTAATAAGCTGTTAATGCGCTGTTAAGCATTACCCAATTAAGCCTGCACACCGTATTTTTATAAATAAAGCCGGTCTCGCTTGTCAGAGATCTTTACTGAAGATTCCATTCCATGAGTAACCGTACCATCAAATTGATTATTGGCCTGGGGATTATTTCCATAATCGGGATAATCGTCACCCAGGTATATTGGGTAAGAAGAGCCTACGACTTTCAAGAAAAACGATTTCATCAAAGTGTTGTAATCGCCTTAAAAAGTGTAGCCGAGCAAATAGCCGAATTACACGGAAGCCAAGCTCACCCTAACCCGGTGCAACAAGTATCCTCCAATTACTATGTCGTGCACGTCAATGACGGAATTGATGTACAAATCTTGGAGCATTACCTAGAAGAAGAGTTTGACCGGATGGACTTCAGTCTTGATTATGAGTACGGGGTCTATGATTGCAATACAGATGAGATGGTATACGGTAATTACATCAACCGCACCGCCAAAGTCCTTCAAGCCGATAGCTTAAGCTTGCCAAAATGGGATCAATATGTATATTACTTTGGGGTTCGTTTCCCCACGAAGCATACCTACTTGGCCGAACAAATGGATATCTGGATTTTTTCCTCTGCGGTCTTGTTGCTCGTCGTGGTGTTTTTTGGCTATACACTTTTTGTGATTTTCAAGCAAAAACAACTCTCCGTGGTACAGCGGGACTTTATCAACAATATGACCCACGAGTTTAAGACGCCAATATCCACCATTGCCGTCTCCGCAGAACTCTTGGCCAATCCTAAAATCCAACAGCACCCCGAAAAGCTGTCCAATTACGCCCAAATAATCAAAGACCAAAACGACCGGCTCAAAAACCAAATAAATAAAGTGCTCCAAATGGCCATCATGGATCACGGTAAGCTAAAACTCAACAAAGAAGAATTGGATGTACACCAACTGGTACAGGAAGTGGTCCGTAGTTTTGAGCTCAATCCCGAGGATGCTCCACGTATTAAGTGCCAATTGCAAGCGCAAAACAGCCGGGTATTGGCCGATAAGGTGCACCTCACCAATATCATTTATAATCTGATAGACAATGCGCTCAAGTACGTCGAGGGAGACCCCCAAATTGTTTTATCCACACGCGATGTACAAGGAAAAATGGAGCTGGCTGTCCAAGATAATGGCATCGGGATCTCCCCCGCTCACCAAAAAAAGATTTTTCAAAAATTTTATCGGGTACCAACAGGAAATTTACACAATGTCAAAGGCTTCGGTTTGGGCTTAAATTACGTAAGGCTTATAGTGAAGGCACACGGTTGGAAGATTAAGCTCGAAAGTAGCCTGGGGCAAGGCAGTACTTTTTTGATTCGAATGAAGAAAATCAAGAGAGCTAGCCCTATTCCAGTTCTAAAACCAAGCCGACCTGAAGCAATTGTGCAATAATTTATGGATGACAAGCAACGTTTTTAATAAAAAATGGGACTTCATTATAAAGCCTGTCGCCAAATTTTATTTAAAGCCCTTTTAGCCCATGAAAAATCCAAAAGCAAAAATTCTATTTGTTGAAGATGATTTGAGCCTTGCCCTAGTCACCAAAGATAGCTTGGAGCTCCAAGGCTACTCCTTGATTCATTGCCCCGATGGAAAAGATGGCTGGAATACCTTCCAGGACGAACAATTGGACCTCTGCATTCTAGATGTGATGCTTCCTCAAATGGATGGTTTTACCTTAGCCGAAAAAATTAGAAAGGTCAACCAGCAAGTACCCATCTTGTTTTTGACGGCCAAGTCTTTACCCGAAGACAAAATTGCCGGCCTTCGTTTGGGAGCCGACGACTACATCCTCAAACCTTTCAGCATTGAAGAACTAAGCCTGAAAATTGAGGTTTTCTTACGCCGAAGCCAGGTCAATGGTTTGCCCCAAGATAGCAATGCCTTCCAAGTAGGCAACTTTAACTTCGACTTTGACAACCTCAAACTGACCCACCCTGAGTTTGAGCGCCAGTTGACCATGCGGGAAGCCGAAGTCCTTAAAATTTTCTGCGAAAACCCCGAAACAGTCCTTAAACGCGAGCAAATCCTAACCGAAATTTGGGGCCAAAATGATTACTTTATGGGCCGTAGCCTGGATGTTTTCATCACCCGTTTGCGCAAGTATTTAAAACTCGACACGCGCATCAAGATTGAAAATATCCCAACTGTAGGCTTCAAAATGACTTTAAAAGCCTCTTAGAAGGGGTTTTCCGGCGCTATACGTACAAACTTCCTAGGTTCTTCTGTGCCCGCGCCGGTCGGGCTCTCGCTACTCGCCCGCCATCCAGCGGCGGGCTCTCCTCGTATTAGGTTTACGATATAATGCAATTGGTCATTTGTGAGGAAAGCTAAAAAATTCTAAAACCGTATTCATAAATCCTACATTCTATAGGCCGCACCATCCCCAAGGGGCTATGCGTGTACTGATAAGCCGTATACATGACACACACACCACGTATGTCATTCCGACCAGCGGGAGGAATCTTAACCCTGGGGGGATGAGGAGCCCGTTTTGATACAGGTGCCTTATCCATTTGTAGTTTAAGCGAAGCGCCCCTAACAAGCCGCGAGCCTGTATACTCACAAACCCTGCGGAATGGCCAAATTAGTGCCTTTTCTCTTGGTTGCCGGTTTTGAAGATTGGCTGAGGGATAGAGCGGCCTGTTTGAGCTCGTGGGGGCCTTGTGGGCAAAGGCAGCGAGTAGCGAAAGCCCGACCCCGGCGCTACCTTAATTCATCAGGGTAGACTGGGCAAACGCCGGGGGCAGCCCCAAAAATTATCCTTACGTGCTGCCTTAAAGAGCAAGAATTCCAGAAAAGGGGGAATGGCTTTCTGCTCCTTGCGGTTTTATATTTAGATTTGGACACCAAAAAAATATTGCTGAAATGAGTGATGAGGAATCATCCAAGCGCGGATGTGCCGGATTTTTTAACTTGATTATTTCTGGGATTCTCCTAGTCCTGGTCCTTTCTTATTTTTTTTCGGGCGTGGTGAACTGGCCGGAATGGCTCCAATCCCTGGCCAATGTGCAATTATTGCAAAGCCGACAACTTCTAAGACCGGCCATTGCTTTTGGGGAGACGGATACCGCCCCCGAAGAGGACCTTTTATTGATTAACGTCAAGACCAAAAACCAACCCCTCCGAGAAATCATTCGGGATAAGCGGGTGGAGGAGCAGTACCAAGTGTTGGCTACTTTCAAAAACAAGGAAGCCAGTGACATTTTATGGGAACAAATCTTGCCCAATAGTCAAATTGGAACCAGCGCTCATATCCGGGCGGTGGCCGACCAATCGACGGTGTATATTGCCGACCAGGAAACCTTACGCGCTTACCAAAGAAATACGGGGGAGGAAGTTTGGACCAGTCGACTCAGTGATCGTATTGATTCGACCTGTACACAATGCTTACAATTGAGTGAAAATGGAGAAAACCTCTTGGTGCTTAGCCAAGACCGGATGTTGTATAGCCTTGAGCTTAAGTTTGGCCGGGTAACTTGGAAAAAACGACTGAATACGGCCGAGTGGCCAGGCCTTGGCTTTTATCAAAGCCGAAACCGGATCCTTTTGACCGATCAAACCGCAAATCGCCCCCAAGACCCCGTAAACCTCTGGTATTGGCAAGCAAGTGCCGGAGAATTGGATCAAAAAACCTGGCTGTCGGGTATGAAAACTACAGATCCGCTCTGGGAATCTAGCGGGGTTTTGTATTATATAAATCAAGTAGAGAAAGAACTTCGTTTGCAGGCTCTTTTGATAAGCTCAGGTGAAAAATTATGGAGCAGTAAATTGCCCAAGGGTTTGCGTATCCCACCAGGGTTTAAAGCGGGGCTTAGGGGGGCATACCGTTGGGAAAGTACCGCCTCTATCTTTTTAAAAATGCAAAATGAAGCCCTAGAAGATGTGATTGTGCGTATTGATATTGGGAGTGGGCAAGCCCAAACTTTGCACCGAAGTCCAGATCAACGCTTGAGCTTACTTGGGACCTCAGATAGGTCTTTATTGCTGCTTTCCCAAAGCATCCGGGGAAGCCGTAAACAAGAAATTTGGGGCTTAAGCCAAAGGGAAGGTAAGGTTAAGTGGCGTATGCCCCTGAAAACAAGTTTGGCCTACGTAGAAAATACGGCGGCAATACCTGCCCAAGTTATTCGAAACGAGCTGGTTTACCTAAAGCATGACCCCGAAAGTCAAGTGCTGCGGGTGTTAAAAATAGATCCGGAAAATGGGCAAATCATCCGCCAAAGAGATATAAGTGTACACCCTGCCGATTTTCGGGGGGTTCTCTGGGGTGATCCGGCTTTTTACGTATCTCTTGGAAGTATTTATGCCATCGAGTTCCGGGATTTATCTTCCCGGAGTGAGTGGCCATAAACTAGCGAATGGGAACGAGTATTGCCTCTTGTAATTGTTGCTGCTCGTCTTTGTACATCAAAACCATGCGGTCATCGCTCAGCTCCTTAATAGAAAGATCTTGGATTTCCTCTTGGAATTTGCCTCCTTCTTTTAGATGCTTTAATTGTATGGTTAAACCGTCATTAATAAGGGTCCAGGTGCCTTTTTGACGAAACTCTTGAGAACGGAGGTTAAACTCAAAGGACTTGTCCCGGCGAAAAACCAGGGTATTTTGGTTGGCTAGGGCCTGGGTTTCCCGCAGCTTTTGTTCTTTCAGGCTTTGGGGAAGCTGCTCATACAATTTTTGCTCTTCGGCGCTCATCTTTTTAAGATGCTGCTCAATATCGTAAGATACCTGCCATTGGCCAATTATTTTTTGAACGCGGTCATTGTCTTGGCAACTCCAAAACAAAACGCTTAGTAGACAAAAAATCCCGAGTTTTTTCATGAGAATCAAAATTGATATACTTGCCTAGCAAAATGCAGGCAAACCCCAATACATATAAATAAATCGTGTTCCAAATCTACCGAAAAAGCCGTAAACCTTAAGGCCTTCCAGGGGCAAGATGCTATAAAATACGCAAGGTTCAAGGGGCTAACTGATCCGGCTCCAATAATTGTCTTTACGAAAATAGCGGTTTAAATGGTTTTTCAGGACTTCGTGTTCGGGCTTCGACAAGTTGGGGTCTACCTCTAAAATGTCTTGGGCACAAGCCCGGGCTTCCTTTAAAATCTGCCCATCTTTGGCCAAATCGGCTATGGTGAGGTTAAGGATCCCACTTTGTTGTTTACCCATCAAATTCCCTGGCCCGCGGAGTTTTAGGTCTACGTCGGCTATTTCAAAACCATTATTGGTGCGTACCATGGTGTCCAGGCGGACCCGGGCTTCTTTACTGATTTTGTAGTCAGTCATTAAAATGCAGTAAGATTGCTCGGCTCCCCGCCCAACTCTTCCTCTTAACTGGTGCAATTGGGCTAAGCCAAACTTTTCGGCATTTTCAATGACCATCACGGAGGCATTGGGGACATTCACTCCTACTTCAATCACTGTAGTCGCCACCATGATTTTGGTTTCTTGTTTGATAAACCGTTGCATTTCGTAATCCTTGTCAACCGAACTCATTTGCCCGTGTAGAATACTCAGTGGCACCTCGGGAAAGGCGCGACTGATACTTTCATAGCCTTCCATGAGATTTTTGTAATCGAGCTTTTCAGATTCTTCGATGAGGGGATAAACGATATAAATTTGGCGACCTTTTTTAATTTCTTCCCGGATGAAGCCAAAAACGCGCAGCCTTTGCGAGTCAAAGCGGTGGGCGGTTTTGATGGGCTTACGTCCGGCAGGTAATTCATCGATCAGGGAAATATCCAGGTCTCCGTATAGTGTCATCGCCAGAGTACGGGGGATGGGAGTAGCGGTCATGACCAAGATATGCGGGTACACCGCTTCATTTTTGGTCCACAGTTTACTGCGTTGTTCTACCCCAAACCGGTGTTGCTCGTCAATGATGCAAAGGCCTAAGTTGTGAAACTGAACGGTATCTTCAAAGAGCGCGTGGGTACCAATGAGGATTTTCAGGTTTCCGTTTTCCAGCCTTCCGTGCAACACTCTACGATCTCGTTTGAGGGTAGAGCCGGTTAGTAAATCTATGGTGATCCCCATGGGCTCGGCAAATTCTTTTAAGCCTTTAAAATGCTGCTCGGCCAAAATTTCGGTAGGGGCTACCAAACAGGCTTGGGCCCCATTATCCAGCGCGATTAGCATAGCTAAAAATGCCACAATGGTTTTCCCACTGCCTACATCCCCTTGGAGGAGGCGGTTCATTTGCCTGCCTGAGGCTATATCCTGAAAAATTTCCTTCATAACCCGTTTTTGGGCCCCTGTTAATTCAAAAGGGAGGTGCTTTTCGTAGAAGGTTTTGAGCAGATCTGTTTTGCTAAATACTTGGCCTCGGAACGTAGCCTGTTTTTTCTTTTTGCTTCGTAACATTCGAAGCTGGATGTAGAGTAATTCTTCAAATTTGAGACGGTTTCGGGCCCGTATCAGCTCTTGTTGATTGGGGGGGTAATGGGCGTGTATCAGCGCCTCCCTTCGGGAGGGAAATTGGTATTTTGCGTTCACTTCAGGAGGAAGGGTCTCCGGAACCTGGGATGGCAGTTTACTTAAGAGGCTTTTGACGTATTTGGCCAGGGCTTTGGAACTGATGTATTTCTTTTTGAGTTTTTCGGTTACCGAATAGGCCGGGTGTAAAAAGCCACTTTGTACTTCTTGAGCTTTAAACTCCTCAATTTCCGGGTGAACTAAGCTATAGCGGGCATTAAATTTTTGAGGTTTCCCAAAAACCAGGTAGGGCATATAGGTCTTCAAATTTTTAAGCTGCCAAGTGATCCCTTTGAACCAAATGAGCTCAATTTCGCCACTCCCGTCACTGAAATAGCCGATGAGCCTTTTTTTGGCCCCTTCTCCAATTACTTCAAAACGCTGGATCTCTCCCCGGATCTGAATGGCCGCCATTTCCCCTTGAATTTGGGCAATCGGGTAGATTTGGGTACGGTCATCGTGCCTAAAGGGATAATACTGGATGAGATCCCCGTAATTGCTTAGATTTAATTCTTTTCTAAGCAGTTCGGCTTTTTGAGGGCCCACGCCTTTTAAAAACTCGATACTGTTATCCCAAAAATCGGCCATGCCTTGTTAAATTAATTAGCAATTTACAGATTTTGGCTCATTTTTGGAAATTCATGTAGACTTTTGATTTTGGATTTCATTAAGGTTTTTGTGGAGGTTTTATACTTCATCCTAAATTTCTCGTAAATTAAACAGCAAACACAAGCTTCCATACCAGGAGCACTTGATTAATTCATGGTTTATACGTTCAACGTTTCTTACTTACTACTCGGGATTGTCTTTCTCTTTTGCCATTCCCCCGTTTCTGCCCAAGGATGTAGTGATGCCGGTTTTTGCTCCATGGGAGCTATGAAACCCGACCAAGAGTTTAGCCGAAAAGTGCAAATACGGCTACGGTCCATTGATATTAGCCATTACATTGCCCGTACCCGTTTTGAGGATATCATCCATTCTACTTCCCTCGAGTTTAATGTGGGTTTTACCGAAGATCTAACGGTTCAGGTGAAGCTGCCCTATACCTGGGTCAGAGGAAACCTGAATGGTTGGACTGCCAATGGCCTAGGCGACATTTCCCTGAGTCTTAGCCAGACATTGCTTAAAAAGCGTAAATACTCGATTGTGGGCACCTTGGGGGCCAAATTCCCTACCAATGACTCTAATATTCTTTTGGATAACGGTCGCCCATTGCCGATGTATTTCCAAACGAGCCTGGGTACCTATGATTTTATTGCCGGCTTTTCCTTCATAACCCGGGGCTGGTTGGTGGCGGTGGCTTATCAGAAACCATTTGGCACCAATGGGAACACGTTTACCCATTTAGCCTGGGAAGGCCCCTTTGTTGATTTGGCCACTCCCTACCCTGAGTCTTTGGAGTTGCGAAGAAGTGGTGACGTGATGCTGCGGGTAGAACGCAATTTTAGATTTTCCCGTTGGAATGCTCACGTTGGTTTATTGCCTATCTACCACCTTAAAAGAGATTTAGTAAGCTCCCCGGAAACGGGCGAACGTATCCGGGCCGAAAACTCCGATGGACTAGCGCTAAGTCTTATCTTAGGATTAACCTACCGTTTTAATGTAAAGTCGGCTGTCCATTTTCTCTTTGGCGACCGTTGGCTGGAACGAGACAATAACCCCGATGGCTTGTCCCGGGAGCAAGTGTATTCCATTGGTTATCGTTTTAATTTTTGATTAGGCTCCCTATGTACACATACGTTAATAAGTTGAAAGATATCCTACTCACCCTATTTTTTGGTTTGCAGGTGTTTGGGCTGTGCGCACAGTCAGGTACAAATCCGGGAGTAAGCCCATCTTTGCAAGAGGGTGGGCAATTGATCCTTCGCGGAGATTATGAAGAAGCTATGGTGGTACTCGTACGGGCCCGGGAAAGATTTGACCGAGAAGAGCAATGGGAGGAGTCGGCCCAGTGCCATAACCTGATTTTAGAAACCTTGATCCTGGCGGGGGAAATGGGAAAAGCCCGAGATTGGGCGCAAAAATTGGAATCTCATTACCAAGCCCGTCTGGATAGCAATAGCCTGTCTCGTACGGTATACCTTTTACGAATGGGAGAAATCCTGTTAAACCAAGGCGATGTAACCCAAGCCCGGGGCAATATCTCCCAAGCCATCCAAAAACTGGAAAGCAAATTTCCCGATCAAATGGCAGAACGGGCCGAAGGTTACGCGAGCCTGGGTTTGGTCTATTGGAACTCAGGTGACTGGGAAACGGCCCTGGAGTACCTCAACCGGGCCCTAGATATCCGCCGGGGCCTCTTCTCAGAAAATCACCCTGAAGTCGCTGCTGCGTATAATGACATTGGCTTGGTGTACAGTAGTTTGGGAAAAATAGAAGAAGCCCGCAACTATTATGAAAAAGCCAGAAAGATCTACCAAGAGGTTTACCCCAGCAATCACCCTAAAACGGCCAATATTTTTATAAACCTCTCTTTTTTGGACCGACAAAACAAAGAATACCTGGCTGCCCGGCAAAATGTAGAGCAGGCCTTAAAAATCTGGGAAAGTTTGTATGAAGACGAGCACCCCCGCATAGCCTTTGCTTACGTTAACCTAGGGCAACTCTACTTAGAACAGGGCGATTTCTTCACGGCCCGTGGGTTTTTAAAACAAGCTCGGGTTATGTACGAAGCTACCTTGGGACCAAAACACCCCGAACTGGCAAATACCCTCAATTTACTAGGGAGTTTGGAGTTGCAAGATGGGGAATACAAAACGGCCCTGGGCTATTTTCAGCAAGCTTTTCAAGCCAATGTGCCCAACTTTACTTCCCAAGACGTAGACCTAAACCCGGGTGATTCTATCGCACTGCAAGCCGAAATTTTACTGAACACCTTTGTATTGAAAGCCCGGACTTTGGAAGACAAGTATTCCTTCCAAAGTTTGAAACGCTACGATCTAATCAATGCCTTAGATGCCTTGGAGAAGGCCGATAATTTATTAACCCGCATACGCCGGATCCGTACCAACCGTAATGATAAAATCCGCTTGGGAAATGCGGCCTTAGAAGTCTACGAGCGGGCCATCCGGATCTGTGTTTTACTAAGCGAAGTAAGCCTAAAAAAGAAAGAGTACCAAGAAAAAGCCTTCTACTTTGCCGAGCGGAGTAAAACCTCGGTATTGCTATCGGCTATCAGCGAGGCCAATGCCAAGAAGTTTGCCAATATCCCGAAAAGACTCCTTGAACAGGAAAAAGACCTGAAAGCACAAATAGTGTACTATCAAAAAGAACTGGCCCAAGCCGATAATGCCGAAGATTTTCAAAAAGCCCAGACCCGTTTGTTTGAACTAAACCGGGACTACGAAGCCTTTGTCAATAAACTAGAGTCATCTTTCCCTGCATATTATAACCTCAAGTATAGCCTACGTACGGCTTCGGTGGCCAGCGTGCAAGCTGCTTTGGCGGCCCAAACAGAGATGATCAGTTACTTTTGGAGCGAGACGGATAAAATTCTCTATGTATTCTATATCGGCCCCGACCATTATCGGCTAAGAGAAGTATACTTAGAACAAGATATTGGCCGCTTGACTACCCGCTTGGTCAATACGATGCGCTACCGATCCTCCCGAGGATTGCTCAACAGTGGCACAGATTTGTATGATCTTTTGTTTCCGGCCCAACCCCATAGAGGTACCCATAACTTAATCATCATACCCAATGGTACCCTATCCCGGGTACCCTTCGAGTTACTCTTGACCCAAGCCCCCAGTAAGGATAGTCCGGTAAGTGATTGGCATTTTATGATCAAAGATTATAATATCAGTTACCACTATTCGGCGACACTCTTTGAACAAATTCCCCAAGCGGTATCCCAGCCAGACAAAGGAGGGATTATGCTATGTGCCCCGGTTTCTTTTCAAAGGCCTGATTTGAATGATTTGCCTGGGAGTAGAACGGAAGTAGAGCACATTTATGAGCTTTTTACCCGTAATGGGCAATACGCCGCTTTACTTTTAGAAGATAAAGCCGATGAAGGATTTATAAAATCGGATGCGCTTAAAAATTACCAATACATACACTTTGCCACTCACGGCACCGTCAACGAAGAACAGCCCGAATTTTCTCAATTATTTCTCCGGCCCGGGGAGTCGGGGCAAGAAGACGGAAATCTATACACGGCCGAAATTTATAACCTAGATCTAAATGCCGACTTACTGGCCATGTCTGCCTGCCAAACTGGACTAGGAAAAGTAGCCCAGGGGGAAGGCATAATCGGTTTGAGCCGGGCTTGGATTTATGCCGGTGCCCGTAACCTCTTGGTCTCCTTATGGGCGGTATCCGATGCATCTACGGCCAAATTGATGGAGAGTGTCTACGTGCAACTGCTGAATGACCCAAGCTTGTCCTTTTCGGCGGCCCTGCGCAAGGCCAAGTTGGAGCTCATCAAAGACCCAGAGTTTTCCCTTCCTTTTTATTGGGCGGCATTTATTCTCATTGGGACTCCCTCAGGCCGTTAAGTTGGCCCGAATTCTCCCGCTAAAACGCTATTTTTGCCTGATCACATTCTATCATTATGAGAGCAAAAATAATAGGGATTCTATTCTCATTTCTTAGCCTCAGTGCTTGTGGCCTTTTAAATACGGGCTCGAGTAGTACTGGGGCTGGGGTATACCAAGGAGAAGCTTCCTACTATGGAGGCAAGTTTCATGGTAGGAAAACCGCCAGCGGAGAAAAATTTGACAAAAACAAACTGACGGCCGCCCACAAATCCTTGGCTTTCAACACAAAAGTCCGGGTCAAAAACCTAGATAATGGCAAGGAAGTCACCGTACGGATCAATGACCGCATGCCTCAATCCAGCAAGCGGGTCATCGATCTTTCTGAAGCCGCCGCCCGAAAAATTGGGATGATCCAATCGGGAGTGGCCCGGGTAGAACTGCAAGTGGTGCGTTAAAGAAATTTAATTTGATTTTCGGGGCTTGCCCGCGCCAGAAGATATGGGCAAACCTTGAACATAGGACACCCGCGCGGGCCGGGCTAGGCTGCCGAGCCTGCCCACGCGCACACCAGCGGCGGTCTCGGCCCTATCGGGCGCCTATCCCTAAGCCAAGTATTATTTACATAAGTAGGCAAAAAGACATGTAAATTCATATAGCCCTTCCTATGAGACAAGTTTGGTTAAATTTTTTGACCTACTAAAACCAAATGTCTTATATGTCCCTTCTGTTTTTAAATCGCTTAATTTTTGTTAATAAGACTCTTTTCGAGGAAAATATATTAAGATAGCCTGAGCTGCTATATAACACATAAAAACAAGGTAAAAACTAGTACTCAACTGGGATTAGTTGCCAAAAAGGGGATATATTTAGATCACTATTGCAACCCAAAAACAGTTGATCTTCATGGCCTTGTTTTTTTGTAAAATTGAAGTTAGTAAGAGGCTTCTACTTATAAACTGTTGGAATACTTTTAAAATTGTGTGCTGGCACAATAATTTAAATTATTTAGCTTCTATAATCGGTATTTCCGTTTTTCTTTGCGCTAGTATTTTTATTAAAACGGAAAATATTCACCAGGCTACACTTACCATAAACCAACCAGAATACATAGTCGATTTACCAGGTTTTATTGAGCGTATACATCCAGTACCTAATGCTGTTAGTGCTGAGTTGGATGATTCTTTGGTAATGTATTTTGCTCCTTCCATTGATACGAGACGCATAAATCAAGAGGATTTAGTTTTAATTGGTTCTCAAACTGGAAAACTTGAGGTTACTTACACTGCTCCAGCCGATTCCAATTTCATTGTGGTAAAACCAATGAATTTTTTAAAACCCGGAGAACTGATTCACGTTTTTTTTTACACAAGTAACATTAGCCTACCGCAGGAGTCTGTTTATCCTCCTCAGGTATACTTTTCTTTTACTGCCAAAGCAGCTCCAACTACTCCCGAGTTTAATAAGAAAATTACTGTAAATAACCGCCCATCATCGGTGAAAACACTTTATCCAGCTGATATCAATTCCGACAATTTAGTAGATATTATTACCGCAAACCAAGTCGGGAATCGGGACTTGTTTTATTTCAAAAATGTTGAACCAAGCTGCGAACCAAGGTTTGAACGAATAACAATCCTAGATGATATTTCCAGTATTTCTTTCATTGCTGGTCATGATGTTGATCTAAATAAACGTATTGATATTCTAGCTGCATCTAAAAATGGACGGGTTTCATTATCCTTATGTTGTGATGATCTTGGAATCCCTGAAAATATAGATATTGATACGGTACCTCAGGGTACTACTATTCAATCTCTGGATTTAGATGGCGACAGAAATCAAGACTTTGTCTTAGGAACTGCATCTGGTGAGATATTTATCTATTATAATGAGCTTACATCCTTAGCTGATGATACGGCTAACTTTAAAAAGTTTGAGCTTAATATCGAGGCAAGACAAGTAGAATCTCTTGTACTTGCAGACTTGAATGGAGATTTCCTGCCAGATATATTAGGTGGATATTTTGCTGGCAATAGTAACACTAAGTCTTTAAGTTGGTTTGAGAATGTTTCTTTACCAGATGGGGGGCTTGAGTTTAAAGAACATATAATTGATAATACTTTACGGAGGGTTTCTTCTTTACAAGCCTGTGATATAGATGGAGACGGTAAACTGGATGTTTTAGCCAGTTCAGAATTAAGTAATGAACTAATTTGGTATCGGAACCTAGGAGATAGATTTGGGCAAGCACAAACTATTGCAGATGATTTGAGAGAAGCGTCATTTGTATTAGCTGCTGATTTGGATGGAGATAAAGATTTGGATATAGTTGGAGCTTCCCAGGCCGATAATTTGATCAAATGGTACAAGAATGATTTAGATTTAAATGACAGGTTTTCTTCAGGAATGCTTGTAAGTGATAATGCGGGTGGGGTGGAAGCTGTTTTGGCTTTTGATTGGGATAATGATGGAGATCTAGACTTAACTTCTGCCAATGAAGACCAAGCCTTTGAAGACAGTAAAGGTGAGTTGGCAATTTATATAAATAATCCTTTCCCTAATCCTAGTATAACTGGCCAGGACATTGTTTGCGGGGGAGTACTAACAGATAATTATTTTAGCAGCACAAAGATCCCCGGCCATTCCTTTAACTGGACTATCAATCCCCCCAATGCAGGTCAAATAATTGGTAATCCTGATTCAAATGCAGTACAAGTTCAATGGAAGAAAACAATTCCTCTAGATAACGGCACTCCCTCTATACAGTTAAGATTAAAACAGACCGACACGAGCGCTTCTTGTTCGGATAGTCCAATGATTATTGATGAAAAAGACATCATTCTGCACGATATATACTTACCTAGTTCTTTTTCACCAAACGGTGACAAGCGTAATGATAGATTTAGAATTCGTTCTCGCACCAAAGAAAAAATTGTAATGGTAAGATTTATAGTATTTGATCGCTTCCATAATAAGATATTTGAAGAGAATGATCCGGAAAGAGCTACAACAATGGGATGGGACGGAGGGACATTTCCTCCAGGAAGATATTTTTTTGAGGTGCTTGTAGCATTTGAGAATTGTTCAGAAAAAATAAGTCGCCTTGGTACGTTTACTTTAATCCGTTAAAAATGCTGTGTGTTATCAGAGTTTTTCTGTTATTTGTTGTCTTGCTAGGATCTGTTCCGAGTTATTGCCAACCCTCCCAACCTTACAAGCAGTATTGGGCAAACCCTTTATTTTACAATCCGGTAAGTCTCTCCCGGTATCATACCCATAAGGTAGGAATACAATTTCAATATTTAAATTTGAGTGAAAATGAACTCCCTAAGAGTAACTTACAGAGTGTAAACGTATTTTGGGCCGGCCCCTTGGCTTATGTAAAATCAGGCTTTGAATCTAAAGCAAAAAAGGATACTTCCATGCGCTTTAATGCGGGCATGGCTATCTCCAATAATGCTCTCCTGGCAAATCTTTACTCAACGTCTATCTTGATGGGGTTTTCAGGGCAATTTAATATAGCTGGTAAGAACAACAACACTAAAGTAAAGTCTACCTGGAATATTAATAGTCTTAAAGTAAGCCTGGGCACCCAATTAGGATATTGGTATGTCAGCTCTAGTCGTGATTTCTATCGTACAGATGAGCAATTTCTAGATGTATTAGGCTTTGATCCCTCTATTGACCCTGGTGAACCTAGCCAAGATATTAATGAAGGGCAATTTACTATGGGCCTTGGTTTGGAGTTAAAAGGCAATATTAACCTATTTAGAAATGCGAAGGGGCTTAAAAGTTTGAAAACTAGAGTAAATTATGCCATACTCAATGTGACCGAAGACATACTATTGCAAGAACATCAAGTTGCTGCAGAAGTACATTTAATAAGGGATTTTGATAAACAAAACAAGCGATGGTCCCATCTATTCAGAACACGTATTCGTTGGGTACCTGGTGATGGAAACTTAGTGAATAATATAAATTTAGACTATTTGTCTATTCATAAATTTGGTACTGTTCAACCGGGTAAACCTGCGGAAAGTAATCCTTATTATTTCTGGGGAGTGGGTATATTAAGGTATCAAGAACCAGATTGGAACCCGCACATATTATTAGGCTTACACTTAGATCAAATTAATAAAACTTTTATTAATACAACTTTTACCGGAAGTGTAGGCTTTTTAAAAAGATTCAAATATGATATTCCTGTTGAGCTTACTATGCGTTATAATTTTTATTAAATATTGTAATACGTTAAAAAAGAACTGCTTCCTTACATTGATTAATCTATATTTTACATATACTTTAATTGGTTTAGCAAGTTTTGGGGTCATTTTTTTAAAGAAAAGCCTAGGGTTTTTCGTTAAAAATTACATAAAACCTTAAAAGCATGAAACCAATAAAAGAACTCTCATTAAGTCTAATTTTCTTGTTTTTTGCATTGCAAGCAGAAGGTCAGAATCGGTGGATAATTGGTACACTGGTAGACCATGATAGTATTGGTATACCAAACCTTGAAGTTTTTTATACCTACAAAAACCGAAAAGGGGTGTATAAGGAAGGCAAGAAAATTAAAACTGATGTGAATGGTAAATTTCAATTAAAGTATCTCTCAGATTACATGTCTGAAAGTAGTATGTGTGGAAGATTAAGTGAAAAAGGTAGTTTTGAGGCAAGAGTTTTTTATAAAAACCCAGTAACTGACTCCAATGAATTCTTACTTTCTGTATGTCTTAACCAGTATACTACCGAAATAAGTTGGAATTTGGAAGTTGAATTTTTTCCTCGTAACAGTGTTCAAAACATAAAAAAATCTTATAATGTATTGGATGAAGAACTTAGTGAAATCGAGACTAAGCTAAAAAAAATTAAAATTACCAATCTTGGCGATACTATACAGATCAATGATTTACAAGGTGGTCTTATAAAAATTGAGAGAGAATTAGATAAAAAAGATAATGATCAAATCATAGATAGTCTATACTATTTAGCTAATAACTTAAAAGGCAAAGGTTTTGATTCATATTTGAAATCTAAAGAAATATTTTATTTTAAGGAATTATCCAAACTCAAAAAAAGAAAAGAGTCTCTACTGGATAGGGTTAATCAATTAGACATAATCAAAAATGGTATAAAAGTTTTTGCGGCAAAAAATGAAGCCGAATTAGCCAAGCAGAAAGAAGAAACGGCAAAAAATGA
>CAWUIO010000041.1:0-49850 GCA_963922455.1 uncultured Microscillaceae bacterium | reverse complement strand
CAGTTTCGGCTGCCTCCACCCCCGAGACCGGAGGGCATGTCTGCCTATTTCATCACCTCACAGGATAACACTCTTTTGTGCTTTTTTTGCCTTACCGACACTTCAAAGAACGCATAAGCGCTTAAAAAATACAAAAAGCTTAACATCTACTTGTTTAATTTTAGAAAATCTAAATAATTTAGGCTAAATTTATGAATATCATAATTTTGAATATTCCTATGGACAAAAATTTCGATATCGATAATACAGATATTAAGATTCTTAATCAACTCTTACATGAAGCCAACCGCCCCTATACTTTGGTAGCCAAAGAAGTAGGTGTCTCCGATGGTACTATCCACCTGCGTATGCGAAAATTAAAGGAAATGGGCGTTATCAAAGGGGCCGAGCTGCGCCTAGACTACTCCCGGATGGGTTGGGATATTGCCGCTTTTCTTGGTATTTATCTGGATAAAAGCTCACTCTATGAAGAAGTGGCCGATGAACTCTCTCAGGTACCCGAAATCACCAGTTTGCACTATACTACGGGTATTTATAGTATGTTTGCCCATCTAGTCTGCCGCGATACCCGGCATTTGCGGGAGGTACTACACGATAAAATTCAAAAAATCAGGGGTATCCAACGTACAGAAACCATTATTTCCCTGGAGGAATCTTTTAACCGGCCGGTGGAGATTATTGCTTAATAGGTAGCGCAGGGGCTTCCCCGCAATATTAAGATTTATCTCGATATAGAAAAATAGTGCCTGCGCGGCTAGCCTATATTACTAGGATAAAACAAATTTTTTAGCGCAGGCAAGCCCCAATACTAGTTTATAAGATATTATCCTCCATTAAGGCATAGAAAAAAACAATCTCTGCAAACAATTATTCTTTAATTAATGTTGTAGTTTTGTATTACTTAAAATGATTCTAAATAAGTATCTGCCTCAAACAAGCATTTTTTATGAGCAAGGAAAAGGAAACAGATATTCTCGAGCAGCACATAAATTCTGATTATAAATACGGCTTTGTCACCGATTATGAAATGGATTCGGCCCCAGCGGGTTTAAACGAAGATATAGTCCGTTTTATTTCGGCCAAGAAAAATGAGCCCGAATGGATGTTGGAATGGCGACTCAAAGCTTTTCAGGCCTGGCTGAACATGGAAGAGCCTCAATGGCAAAATGTAAGCTACCCTGAGATCAAATATAAGGACCTGATTTATTATGCAGCTCCTAAGCAAAAAGTCAAGCCCAAAAGTTTGGATGAAGTGGATCCTGAATTGTTGGCAACTTTTGAAAAATTAGGGATTTCCCTCCAAGAACAAAAGCGGCTCACAGGCGTGGCCGTAGATGCGGTAATAGATAGTGTGTCTATCGGTACTACTTTCAAAGATAAATTGGCAGAGCTGGGTATTATTTTCTGCTCCATGAGCGAAGCCATTGAAGACCACCCAGAACTGGTAAGAAAATATATTGGCAAGGTAGTGCCCCCCAGTGATAACTACTTTGCTGCCCTCAACTCGGCTGTGTTTAGCGACGGATCTTTCTGCTATATTCCCAAAGGCGTCCGTTGCCCTATGGAATTGTCTACTTACTTCCGAATCAATGCGGCCAACACGGGTCAGTTTGAACGTACCTTGATCGTAGCCGAAGACAACAGCTACGTAAGCTACCTAGAAGGATGTACGGCCCCGATGCGAGACGAAAACCAATTACATGCCGCCGTGGTAGAGTTGATCGCCATGGACAATGCCGAAATTAAGTACTCCACCGTTCAAAACTGGTACCCCGGAAACGATGAAGGAAAAGGCGGGATTTACAACTTCGTAACCAAGCGTGGTATTTGTGAAGGGATAAACTCCAAAATTTCTTGGACCCAAGTAGAAACCGGTTCGGCCATTACCTGGAAGTACCCCAGCTGTATTTTAAAAGGAGACAACTCCATTGGTGAGTTTTACTCAGTGGCCGTTACCAACCGCCACCAACAAGCCGATACAGGTACCAAAATGATCCATATCGGAAAAAACACCAAAAGCCGCATCGTATCCAAGGGGATTTCGGCCGGAGTGAGCCAAAACTCTTACCGTGGACAAGTAAAAGTGTTCAAACGCGCCGAAAATGCCCGTAACTTCTCACAGTGCGATTCCTTGTTAATGGGCGATCGTTGTGGTGCCCATACTTTCCCCTACATAGAAGTAGATAATCAAAGCGGAGTAGTAGAACACGAGGCAACCACTTCTAAAATTGGAGAAGACCAGCTCTTTTACTGTACGCAGAGAGGGATTGACCCCGAAACCGCAGTTGCCTTGATCGTCAACGGATACGCCAAAGAAGTGCTCAACCAACTACCGATGGAGTTTGCCGTAGAAGCACAAAAGCTTCTGGCAATCAGCTTAGAAGGTAGTGTAGGTTAATCTAATCCTTGAAAGAAAAAAACAAATATAAAATCCGGGAAACATCCACCAATCAGGCTGATGTTTCCCTTTTTAAATTTTTTCTGTAATCACGCATTACATACATATTGCAATTTTCTACAAATTGATATACCCATGCTAAAAATTGAGAATCTCCAAGCTTCCATTGAAGACAATCAAATCCTGAAAGGCATTAATCTCGAGGTAAAAGCCGGGGAAGTACACGCCATCATGGGGCCGAATGGCTCCGGAAAAAGTACCCTCGCATCCGTATTGGCCGGACGGGAAGATTATGAAGTCAATGGAGGAAGCGTAGAATATATCGGAAAAGACCTTTTGGAACTCGCTCCCGAAGAACGCGCCGCCGAAGGTATCTTTCTCGCTTTCCAATACCCAGTAGAGATCCCTGGGGTTACAACCACCAACTTCTTAAAAACGGCTATCAATCAAATCCGCAAATACCGCGAAGAGGAAGCCATGGATGCCGTAACCTTCCTTAAACGGATGAAGGAGAAAATGAAATTGGTCGGAATGGACGATACCTTACTAAAGCGTTCGCTTAATGAAGGTTTTTCGGGAGGGGAAAAAAAGCGGAATGAAATCTTCCAAATGGCTATGCTTGAACCCAAATTGGCCATCTTAGATGAAACCGATTCCGGTTTGGATATTGACGCACTCCGAATTGTTGCCGAAGGGGTTAATAAACTAAAATCGGCCGATAATGCCACCATCGTGGTTACCCACTACCAACGCCTTCTAGACTACATCGTGCCCGATTATGTGCACGTGTTATATAATGGACGCATCGTGAAATCGGGGGACAAGCAATTGGCCTTAGAACTAGAAGAAAAAGGATACGATTGGATCAAATCGGAAGTAGCCGCCTAAGGTTGAGATTCCCTGATGAACCGCGCCAACCCCCACCCCTACGAGGTCAGTACCCAAGTAAAACAAAAGGTACAACAAGCCCCTCCCCTTTCTCGGGAGGAATTCTTGGAAATTATGGCCCAACACGATCTATTCTTAGAACACGGGGGGGCAGGAGGCAGTTGGCAAACCTTTTTCATTAATAACTTGATTTTTGGGGTATACCAAACCCCCGGAAATAAAAAAATACCCGGAAAACAAGCCAAATTAGGCTTCCACAAATTGCAAGGCCTCCCCCTCCGTGGCGTATCCCTTCCCTATGCGGATTGTGCAGCTATCCTAAGCGAAGGGCAAAATTGGGAAGGGGCCGACTTAGAGGGCAGTCTCTTTATAGACTCCATACTCCAAGGTTCCTCCTTTAGAGGGGCCGACTTGTGGGGAGTTGATTTTTCCCGCTCAGATTTGCAAAACTGCGATTTTCGGGAGGCTCGATTACAAAAAGTGGACTTTCAAGATTGTAACCTGAGTGGCTCCGATTTTCGAGGAGCCGTACTGGATGCAAACACGCAATTTAAAGATGCCATCTTGGACCAAGTCCGAATGGATTAAGGGCCTATCCGGCCACCGTTTGATTAGAAAATTTAAACTCAAGATACCATGAACCCATCGTCCTTAGAGCAAATGCCTAGTTGGGCAGGTTTTAAGCAACGCTTCGAGCAGCTGGCCCAGAGCCCCACGGCCCCCGCCTTAGGCGACATTCGTCAGGAAGCGCTACAAGAATTGGAAAAATTGGGCTTTCCTACTACCAAACACGAAGAGTGGAAATATACCAATGTAGCCCGCATTCTCAAAAACGAATACCAGATCGAGCCCCTCAGTAGCCTCTCGCCCAGCGATTGGAAGTCCCAAGTCATTCCTGAGGTAGAAGCCAATATTCTGGTCTTTGTCAACGGGCAATACCAAGCCGAACATTCCCAAATTTTGTGCCCCGAGTCAGAGCTTTTAATTCGCGACTTTTCTCAGGCCAGTCGGGAGGAAAGTACGATCTTTCAACAACATTTTGCCCGTCACACCAATTATCGGGAAGAAGCTTTTACTGCCCTCAACACCGCTTTGGCCCAAAACGGAGTCTTTTTACACGTCCCGGCCGGGGTTTCGGTAAGCCATCCGGTTTTACTTTATTATTTCCAAGATACCCGCGAAGGGCACATAGCCTTAAACCCTCGTAACTTTTTTGTAGTAGGCGCAGGAGGTTCACTGAGCGTTTTAGACAAATTCCATACGATTGGGGAGCATCATAGCTTTACCAATGCCGTCAGTGAGTGGATTATCCACGAAAATGCTCAAGTTAAACACTACAAAGTGCAGCAAGACGGACCTCAATCTTTTTATATTGGCACAACGCAGGTACATCAGTCCCAAGACAGCGTCTATTCCAACACAACCATCAGCCTGGATGGGGGACTCATACGCAATAACTTGAACATTCTCCTGGACGGCTCCAATATTGAGTCGAATATGTATGGTTTATATATGTTACAAGGGAAAACCCACGTAGACAACCATACCATTGCCGATCATATGAAGCCCCATTCGCTCAGTAATGAGCTGTACAAAGGAATCTTAGAAGACCACTCTACTGGGGTATTCAACGGGAAGATCTTTGTCCGACAAGATGCCCAAAAGACCAATGCTTACCAGCAAAACCGAAATGTCTTGCTATCCGATTCGGCTACCATTAATACTAAGCCCCAATTGGAGATCTGGGCCGATGATGTAAAGTGTTCTCATGGGGCTACTACGGGCGGACTGGACGAAAATGCGATGTTTTATCTACGATCACGGGGCATTCCTTTTGAAGAAGCCCGGGGCCTACTCATCTACGCATTTGCCAATGAGATCGTAGATACTATCCAAGAAGAACCCATTCGCAACTATTTAGAAGGACAAATCCGCGCCCGTTTGAGTCGATAAGAATTTACGGTATTATATTTGAGAAACAGCTATTCAGAAAGCTGTTTCTCTACCATACTGTGAACTCTGCAACCAACATGGACAGCCGGACCAATAAAATTTATTATCTGCTTACGGCCTTGATTACCGGAGGCCTTATTGGGGCATCTTCCCTTATTACCGTTTCGGTGCCTCCCAGCTACTCCTATCAAACGGCGGTTTTGGACGGGCCTTACCAAATTTTTGATCCCCAAAAACATCAGACCCAATACGACAGCCTCCGCATTGAAATTCGGACGCAACAATTTCGCTTGGCCGAATACTACCGCAAGGCTAGCCAAGAACAAAAAAGCGAGATCTTGTCCCGCACCGAAGATTATCTATTTCGTACCATAAAGAACCAAATTTTCCCATTTTGGTACCATACCCAGTGGGATTTTAACGGAACCACCGAGCGCCCTCGGCAAGGAGCCATTGCTTGCGGCTACTTTGTGACCACCGTTTTGCGCCATGTGGGCTTTCACTACGAAAAATACTATCTTTCACGCCTGGCTTCTCGCCAACTCATACAGAAAGTATGCCTGCCAAGCAGTATTCATACCATCCGAGAAAACAATACCGATAGCCTCTATGCTTACCTGGAGGCACAAGAGCCCGGTTTATACATTTTAGGCTTGGCCAAACACGTGGGATTTATTGTCAAATCGGCCGAGGGCATTTATTACGTGCATTCCCGTGGCCCCCGCCGGGTAGGGGTAGTCAAGGAAGAAATGCGGCTCTCTTCGGCCATTCAAGATTCAGAAATTTACGTGCTGGGCAATGTTCTCAAAAATCCCGATGTCATCCTCAGTTGGCTCTCCAACTTGCCTAGTAATTACTCCGTAGACCGGCACGAAGGCTAAAACCTTGTGGGGCTTCCCCCGCCATATCTCCTATAGACTACCTTAAACCTCTCTACCCAGGCGGGGTCGGGCTTTCGCCACTCGCCGGCCCACGCTCGCCCCAGCGGCGGGCTCAAACAATGGCTCTATCCCTAAGCTGAAGAAAAACTCGATATTAGAACAATTAGACCAGTTAAGCAATTTATGTAAATAGTATGGAACAAGTTATGGGCACTACATAAAGTTTAGTTCCTTCAATGCAGCCCGTATTTCTTCTTTAAACTTTTGATAATCAGTCAACTCATTAAGTTTTTCAAGCTTTATGGTTTGGCCAATAATCTGGTATAAATCGGCAATAGATAATTTATACTTTTTATTAGCCTCATTTCGTATTATTTCTCTAATTAAATCTTTTGGCTTAGATACTTGCTCAGGGTGGTGGGTAAGTTATAAATCAATATTGGTTTTTGATGTTCCTATTTGTTTTTTAAGGAGGTCTGTATCAGCAAGCATCCAAGCTTCGGTCATAGGTATCGGCACAATACTCACCATAGTTTTACAAAAATCCTTCTCTTGGGAAGCTTGTAAAGCTTGGCGAGCAGGTTCAATTTTGTTGGCCCGAATCATTTTATCGTCTTTTGAATCAGCATCAGTATGAACAAATAGCAACATAATGCCATAATTTTCAAAACCTGCCCTAGATGCTTATAAACTTGCTGCCTGAAGTCCAAATTTTTTTTGTCTATACTGATCACCTTCAACTCTATTTCTATTTCACCCTTACACTCATAGGCTATATCAACTAAAGTACGGTTTACAATACTCTCTAAAAATCGGATATCAGTGGAGCCTTCGGCAAAAAGTCCGGCAAACAAAAGTCTAGCCATGAAGTAAGGTGCTAGGAGTATAATCTTGTTCAAGATACCTTTGCACGGTATGCAAAGTTAATTTTTGATCGGATTCCTCAAATTCCAAGCTGAATTGTCCATTTTTTTGGACGGGAAGGATGCTCGTAACTTTAACTTTCATCCGTTCATTATTATTATTTATTATTCGGTTTCTTATTTGTGAAAACCAGATACTTACAAAAAGATCTGATTGCCATTGATTAATATAGCCTACCAAGGTTGGAGAGTGAGTGTTGATGATAGCTTGTCTTAAAGGTTTCTCGATATTTTCAAAATCGATCGAAAGATCCTTCAATAAATCCACCATAGCCTTGATCTGGTAGGGATGAATTCCATTTTCCGGTTCTTCAAAGCATATAAGTCCCCGGTATTTCTCATCTTGCTCGATGATACATAGGGTTAGTAAACGGAGAGTTCCCTCTGATAAAACCCCGGAACTATATATATTCCGGTCTACATCTTCTAGTTGAATAATGTATTGTTGGTTTTCTAAGTCATCTACAACATCTACTCCAATAAAGTTGGGTAAAAATTGATTGAGTTTTCTGGATATAATAGTTAGAGCGTAATCATTAGTCTGTTTTATTCTGTGTAAAGCGGCTGCCAAATTAGCCCCGCTTGCAGTAATAAGCATTTCTCCACTTTTCTTACTAGTGGGTTTTCTCAACTCTTCTGGATTAAGTTGCAAAAACTTCCAGCTTTTCATTTCCTCCTTGGCCGCAAAGACATGAGGAAAGTCAACTGTATCAAAGCTACTTAATACAGTCCTTGTAGCATTGTGTAAAGGAAATCTTCGCTTATTTCCACCTTGTACTCCATCTTGGGGTACGATTACAGTTTTTATACCATTTTCTAACTTAGTTTCAATATAAGGTATACCCCTTTTACCTGTTTTTACTTGGGGACGCCAATGCTCTAACGTTTCCTTATCTATTTTTTTTATCCAGGGGTCTTGGCTATGGTTGAACTTCTCCAGGTGTTCTTCTATTACTTTTAAATCTTCCAATCCATTTTCATTGGAATATCGCTCTATACAAAGTTTGTATCGCAAACGGGTATATTTTAGAGTTGCTTCATTTCCCCAAGCATCCCGAACAAGGCGATCAACTAACATTTCTACTTCAAAGCTCATAATTTTGGCAGAACAATCTTTATCATATTGCGTAAAGAGCTCTAATAATTCTCCTCTTTGGTGGCCAAAAGCCTTTTTTAAATGGTCTGCTTCCGCCAAACGGGATAATAGCATCAATGCATCAAACAAATTACTCTTTCCAGACGCATTCGTACCAGCTACGACTGTTAAAGGAGTAAATTCCATTTCAAAATCTTGAAATGATTTAAAACCGCTTATTTTAATCCTTGTAAGCATCTTATTTTACTCTCTTAAAGAAATATGAACCAAAAGGGTTGCTTTAAAACTGAGAACGTTTCCCTATTAAATAAAGTGTTTTAAAAAGTGTCTAAAACCAATACTTATTTTATTGATACTTAACGGCTTTGACTCAATAACTATTTTAACTTAACCCAAAAAATGAACAATTGATAGGGCCATGTTTGAAAAATGCCCAAGAAAGCGAGACTCAATTGCTAAAAAAAGTTTTATGTTTTTGCAACATTGTTGCAAATAAGCCAAACTTACCTTAATTTTGAGTACTTGTCTATACTAATTTTAATACTATGTCCCGTACTTCAGTCGTAAAAACGGTCAATCAAAAAGCAGACTATGTTGGTGTATTTAATTCTGTACTTTGTTTGATCCATTGTTTGGGCCTTCCTTTTCTACTTACAGTATTCTCGATCAACCTCTCCGCCTTTCATGGCTTGGAATTTATTTTTCTATTCGTCTGCGTAATCGCGGTAGTGCTATCCGTGAAGCAGCAAAAATACATATGGCTCCGAGTGAGTCTTTGCGTTTCGGCTGTATTATTAACCTTGGCGGTATTTTTTGAAGAACGGAGTTATAGTTTTGAAGTACTGGGTTATTGTGCTAGTTTAGGCCTTGTCCTTAGTCACGCCACAAGCATATACCTATGTCGCAGACCCTACAGAAAAGTCGCAAAATCTATCCATTAAGTCCTAATCTTTGGTTTTTTGTCGGACTAATTCTCCAAATATCTTGTCATTCTCATAGTAATGAGGATCAGAAAATTCTCAAGCAGGCCGCAGAGGTCCACCAACGCATCATTGAGCAAGAACAAAACACGAAAAAAGTGTTTGCCGAGCTTGCTAAGCTAGCGGAGAAGCTTCCCCCTGACTCTCCTATCCAAGACTCCTTGCCAGTGCTTCAAAAAGACTTAGAAGCTTGGGAAAAAATCGTGGTAGAAGTACCCGGTTTTGAAGATAGTGGTGATCATGATCACAGTCATAATCATAGTCACCAAGCCGCTTTGGAAGTTAGTGCAGAAGAAATGCTTAAAATTCAAATATATGTGGAGCAAGAATTAATCGTTATATCCAAAAGATTGAATAAATTGCTAAAACAAGCAAAAACAGAAGCTGAATTGCCCCAGCGATAAAACGAACCCTTTACATGATGCAGAAAAGAATCGTATTTCTCGCTTTGTTTCTAAGCCTCGCTAGTTTAGGAATTCTCAAAGCGCATATTTTCCCAGATGAAAGCCTATGGAAACTCTTGATGCAAATTGAGTGGAAATACAAATACAATGAAGAGTTTAAAGCTAAGGTACCCGTACCTAAGTTTAACGATAAAATTAAGGCCCTTGCCGATAAAGAAGTCACCATAACGGGCTTTGTGGTGCCTATGGAAATGTACGGCGGAAAGGGCAATGAATTTACGATCATTTCGGCTTTCCCGGCCAGTAGCTGCTTCTTTTGTGGGGGTTCAGGACCAGAAAGTGTGATGGAAGTATATCCTAAAAAGAAGAACAAAGCCTCTACTCTAAAAACCAAAGTGACCTACAAAGGGAAGTTGGAACTAAATTATAATGATTTTAATCATTTGATCTACATTTTGAGAGATGCCGAACTAGTTTCAAGTAACTAGCCAATTTGTAAGTCCGTTAAGGAACTTGGCTTAGGGATGGAGCGGCCTGTTTGAGCTCGTGTAGGCCAGGCGGGGAAAGGCAGCGAGTAGCGAGAGCCCGACCCGCGCGGGTAATTTTTTACATTTTAGCCATATCCTCCTTGGCGCGGGGAAGCCCCTGATTGTATTCCCAGGTGTCTATCCCTTATTTGCTTGTTTCTCTGAATAAATCCCCTTACCTTGATTGCTCCCTCGGAAGATTTATAAAACAGACAACAAGCGGATATTATGGCTATCCAAACTTTTTACTATTACCCCAATGTATTTGGCGACGCTTTCCCGGATGCCCAGGCTTACTTGACTGGCAGTTGGAACGCTACGGGGCATTTTACCCAAAATTGGATGAGCTTGCCCATGAAAAAAGTACCATCTCAGGAAGGGGGATATCGCTATGAAGCCCAGATCAAACTTGATTTTAGCCAAACGGGGCAGACTTTTTATTGGGGGGTTTGGTTTGAGCAAGCAGGACAAAGGACTTGGGCCATTGCGACCGAAGTGAATCAATCAGATTCTCGAGCAAGGCACCGTTGTTTCGTGTTTAAAGGAGAGCCGGAACAGCATACCTACTACCTCACCTACTGTCGTTATCTGGGAGCCGGTAAGCGAAGAAAAAGCGATGGTACCTGGGCTACGCAATTTAGAGTGTGGGCCCCTAATGCCCAAAAAGTGGAGCTGGCCTTTGGTTCACGATGGAACTTGGATGAGGCTGAGGCTAGTCCCTTAGACCCTGAGACGCCCTTGCTACGCGAAAAAACCGGAGGAGGGTATATTGATGACGAGGGCCAAGGGATTCACCCCGACTTACCCATCATCTCCATGAACCGCCAAAATGATGGGATCTGGGAAACGCCAGAAGATCATCCCGCTTTGCAAGACCTTAAGTATTTGAACCAGCGCTTGTACATGTACCGGCTCACCCAAGAGGATGGCTCGACTGTTTTTCGCACCGACCTGTATTCGCGTTGCCAAATTGGCTACGGGGCTATCAACCCGGCCAAAGAGCCATTTTCTGGCGCCTTAGCCGATTTAAGTGGCGGCGTAAGCTGCTCGGTAAGCCTGGACCTGGAAAAAGTAAGCCGTTCTTTTGAGGTACCCGTTTGGCCTATCCCCCCAGAAGAATTTATTGAGGCCGAAGATTTTTGGGCTGATGAGTTTGCCGAACGGCCGCTGCCTCAAAAAGTAGAGGACCTTATTATCTACGAATTGCACTTAGGAGCTTTGGGGCCCGGTCACGAGGGGCCCGGCACGCTCAAAGAAGCCATGGAAATGCTCGACTATATCGAGGCCTTACACGTAAATGCCATCGAGCTCTTACCCATTTCGGAGTTTTCGGGCGATGCCTTTAATTGGGGCTATGCCACCTCTCATTACTTTGCCATTGAATACTCCGGCGGAGGCCGTGATCAATTTAAGCACTTTGTAAAAGCTTGTCACCAAAGAGGAATTGCCGTGATTTTGGATATGGTCTACAATCACTACGATCATTCTGCCTCCCGGGCCCAACGATACTTTGACTCACCAAAGCCGGAAAACGACATATACTATTGGTATGAGGGGAAAGCTGATGACTACCGCTATTTGGAAGAGGAAGGCTGGGGCGAGAATTGGTACCGAGGCGGTTATCTGGACAATCTCTCCACCGGAGATACGCCCGCTTACCATGAGGAAATGGTACGCAAACTATTCATCAGCAGCGCTGTAAGTATGATTCAAGATTTTCACGTGGATGGTTTTCGTATTGATCAAACCACATCTATTCATCAATACAATCGAGTACGGGCCACGGGTAAAGAAGCGAGTCAAGCCAATTTGTTTGGGGCTAAATTTCTTCGCGAACTGGGTAAAACCCTACGGATGTTCAAACCAGATATCATCCTCACTGCCGAAGACCACTCGGATTGGGAAGAAGTTACCCGGCCCGTGGAGGATGGCGGCATGGGCTTTGATGCCCGCTGGTATTCAGGATATTATCACAGCTTGATTGGGGATACGGACCGTCCTCACGAGGCCAATTTGATACGAGAAGCTTCTATCCGTTCGTCAAATTCTCCCTTGGCGATGGCTAAGTTTGCCGAGAAACTCTGGAATACGCAATACCAAAAAGTAGTATACAGTGAGTCTCACGATGAGGCGGGGAACAGCTCCGGTTTATTTCCAGATCCTAATTGGACCGATCAAGGCAAGGAAGAAACATCCCACCGGACCATCGTCGTGGCCGTTAACCAAGCGCCCATGATCGGCCTTACCCGCAAATATGCCGAAGCCCGAAGTCGTTTTGCCTGGGGCATAACGGTTTTATCGGCCGGCACCCCCATGATCTTCTTCGGCGATGAAGTGGGGGCCGAAAAGCGGTTTAAATACAATACAGTCACCGAATACAAGGAAGATTTGCCCAAAATGCGGGAAAGCACCGGACGCTTTTTGTATCAATTCTATGCCGAAATCAATGCCTTACGCCGTCAAAATTCTGGTTTGCGGAGCCGAAATATTGATATTGTGTATGTAAGTGACTCTAACCGTTTGATCGTATATAAGCGCTGGGACTCCACACAAACCTTCTTGGTGATAGCTTCCTTGGCCGATAAGCCCTATGAGCACGGTTATACTATTTACAGCCCTCGTCTGGAAAAAGGAGTTTGGCAGGAAGTATTTAATAGCGATGCCGCCCAATTCGGAGGAGAGGATGTGGGAAATACTGGGGTTGAAATAGAATCCCGAGATGGGCTCATCAACCTTAGAATCCCATTTGCGGGCTTGGTGGTCTTACAGCGCATTTAGGACAAGCACTCTCTGTAAACCCGTGATAGCCGATAGGAAGAACCGATGTAAAGCCCAGGTTTTATGAAAAACATAGGGGAATGGGTAGAAGTATTGAAGATTTGGGAGAATGCTCCGGAATAAAAAGTGTACACTTGCTTAGGGAATTATTCTTTTAAAAATATTTCCATATTTTTAAAAATACCCAATTGGAATGCATGCAACCTTGGTCTTAAAAAATCCCACTCAAGGGTGATTTTTACAAGGTAAAGCCAAATGCCCTAAGAAACTTTTACGTAAAAACTTGCCCATGCTCCAACTCCAAAGACTCACCATGGACTCCTCTTGGCACATCCGATGGGATGACACAGCACTCATGCTGGACCCTTGGTTGCTTGGCTCTGAAATTGATGGATTTCGGTGGTTGAACGAACAATGGCATACAAGTCCACCGCTCCGCTTGGCCGACATAGCCCCGTATGAAGGCATTTTACTGTCGCAGTCGTATTCGGATCATTGCCATCTGCCTACTTTACAAAAACTGGATGCCACACGTCCTATTTTAGCTACCCATAAAGCGTTTCATAAAGTCCAAAAGGCTTTTCCAGAAAGAGCGCTCAAACGCATCCCTTTTTTGCAAGAAGGCCCTCCCCTAGAATTTGGAAACTTACAGTTTTGGTCCATTCCGCCTTTGAATACACGCGATCCGGTATATTATGCACTTCTCGTGATCAATCAAGCCAATCAAGCCATTTTTTATGCTCCGCACGGGTTTCAGCTAGAACCTATCGACTTAGGCAAACTTAATAGCTTGAAAATTCAAGTACTTATGGGCACATTCACCGAGTTTACACTTCCTGGGCTCATGGGCGGTAAAGTAAACCCAGGCCTATCCAACGTACGTGCCTTACAAGCTCAGCTCCAGCCCCAATGGATCGTAAACACCCACGATGAAGAGAAAAAAATGCGTGGTCTAGTGGCCAAACTGGCCAAAGTAAACTATGCCAATTATGAGGAAATTGCGCAAAACCCTGAGCTTCCTTGGTTGGCTTTTCCCGATTATACGCCCCAAATCATCGAGCTCTCCTGAGCGTATCCCTCTCCTAATAAGCCGATAATTACAAGATTTATTTGTTCTGCAAAACAGAAACATATATATTTGTTATACAATTAGGAAATAAATCAAATGAACGAACCTTCCCTCGGAAATTTTGAAGAACTTGTCTTGCTTATTGTCGGCGTATTAGACGAAAATGCCTACGGAGTCTCGATCAAAAATGAACTCGCCGAACGAACCGGGCGGAGCCCAAGCATCGGGGCTTTGCACTCAGCCCTCAACCGACTGGAAAACAAAGGGTTTTTAGAGTCATTTGAGGGAGGTGCCACCGCCGAACGGGGCGGCAGGCGAAAACGCTACTACCGCATTACAGCCTTGGGTAAACGAGGCTTGATTCAGGTGCATGCCTTACGCAATGAATTAATTCAGCTCATCCCTCACCTCTCCCTTGGAGGCAACTGATATGCAAGAAAAGAATCAACATCCCCCCCGCTGGGCCGATCGCTTCTTGGAGTGGTTTTGCAAAGATCAGCACCTCGAAGTTATCCAAGGGGATTTATACGAATTATTTTACGATCGGCTAGAAAATATGCCCCCTTGGCAAGCTCGCTTCTATTTCATCCGGGATGTCTTGGATATGATACGGCCTTTTGCTCTGCGCGGGCTCATTCCTTATAACCTTATCTACCCTATAACCATGTTTAAAAATTATCTAAAAACCGCTTTTCGCGGACTTATACGCCGTAAGAGCTACGCCCTGATCAATATCTTCGGGCTTTCCCTAGGCATAAGTGTTTGCCTCATCTTGTATTTAACCATCCGGACCGAACTAGAGTATGACGCATTTCACAGTAAAGCGGAGCGGATCGTACGCATTACCCAGATTTTTGAACGAGACGCAGGTCTTTTTTATCAACCGTATATGCCCTATCCAGCAGCTCGGGCCCTCCGGCAAGATTTTCCCGAATGGGAGAAAGTCACTCAAATTCATACCAATGGTGGAGGGACCATACAGGCCGGAAATAAAAAAATTGTACTCTCCCGGGTCGTATTTGCCGATGAGTATTTCCTGGATGTCTTTGATTTTAAGCTGCTACAAGGAAATCGACAAAATGCCTTAAAAGAGCCGAATACCGTAGTACTTAGCCAAAGCTCAGCCCAAAAAATCTTTGGAGACGAGCCGGCTATTGGCAAGCTTATTAAGCTAGACGATATGCTATCACTAAAAGTAACAGGTATTATAAAAGATCCACCTCGAGCTTCCCACCTCCCCTATTCTATGCTGGTGTCGTATACGTCTTTTACCAATGATTACTTCCCCTTAGATCTTGACATTTTTTCTGAATGGGACTTTACCGACCACGGATCGGTCTATGCCTTGTTGCAATCCGGAAAAAAAGCGGAAAATTATGCCCAGGAATTAGACCAATTTAAAAATAAATATTACGAAAAAGACATAGCCCAGATTCTCGAGATTTACCCGCAAGCTCTTCGCGATATTCACTTCGATATGCGTTTTGCCGAGAGAAACCTGGGCCGTACCATTAGTCAGGGCACCCTATGGACCTATGGAGGACTCGGTTTTTTTATTTTACTTGTTGCCTGTATCAATTTCATCAATTTAAGTACCGCCCAAGCCAGCCTTAAAAACCGAGAGGTGGGTATCCGGAAAGTTATGGGAGCCAAGCGTGGGCAATTGATTACGCAATTTCTCACGGAAGCCTTTTTGTTGACCGGGATTGCTCTCTCATTTGCTTTGGGTTTGATTTACGTAATTCTCCCAAAGGCTAGTCAGTTGGTGGGCCTCCCCCTTTACCTAAATTTGCTCACAGACTTTCATTTATGGGCTTTTGTTTTGTTTACCTTCGTGACCGTGTCTTTGTTAGCGGGTTTTTATCCGGCTTTCCTTTTGTCTTCATACCAGCCCATCGTCTCTTTACGCTCTTTGGCTCCAAGTGGGAGCCCATCTAATCGTTTTCTACGAAGGAGTCTCGTGGTTTTTCAGTTTTTTATCACCCAAGTACTCATCATTGGCACCTTGGTAGCTTATCAACAAATGAATCATTTTCGCAGTAAAGACCTAGGCTACCAGCCGGAAGCCGTAGTGATGAGCCATTTGCCCTTTAGCCGGGACTCCATCCAGAGTGTCCGTCTTAAAGAAAGGCTACTCGCCCATCCTCAGATAGCCCAAGTGAGTTTAAACTCAAGTCCAGCCAGTAATAATATCACCCTTTCGGGTGGGTTTCAAGGAATAGGAGATGATCCAGATAATTGGCAAAGTGTACAATTCAGGGCGGCCGACCAAGACTACCTGGCAACCTATAGCATGCAGCTTCTTGCCGGAAAAAATATCCTTGATCAAAAAAAGGCCATTCCTGACATTATTGTCAATGAAACCTTGCTTAGAAAGATTGGTATTCAAAATCCGGAGGAAGCCCTTGGAAAAGAATTGGCTACAACCTTAGGTATTAATAGGGCCCGTATCGTCGGCGTAGTCAAAGATTTTCACAACCTCTCCTTGCAAAATCAAATTACCCCATGCATAATTGCCTATTTGCCCGAAAACTTTTGGAATTTTAGTGTCCGCCTCCACCCCAAGCAAGACATTCCGGCCCTAATTGCTGATATGGAAAACACCTACAATCAATTATTTCCCAATGAAGTGTTTGAATATTATTTTGAAGATGATCGCCTCGCCCGCTATTACAGGGAAGAAGAACGCCTAATGCAGACCTTCCAAGTATTTGCACTTATTGCCATTTTAATTGGCAGTTTTGGTTTATTTGGTCTAATCTCTTTTATTGCTTTACAAAAAACTAAGGAAATTGGCATTCGTAAGGTATTAGGAGCCTCCGTAAACCATATTGTAAGGCTTATTTCGGGAGAGTTCCTGAAACTCCTGCTTATCTCGTTTACACTAGCGGCTCCCCTGGCTTATGTTCTTATGCAACATTGGTTAGAAGACTTTGCCTATCGTATTCAAATACAAGCTTGGGTATTTGTTCTGGCGGCGGGTATATCGCTATTAATCACCTGTTTTACCATTGCTTATCAAACCTTGAAGACTGCCTTTTTGAACCCCGTAGAAGCTCTTCATTATGAGTAAGGATCATAAAAGAGTATAGAGGGGCTTGCCCGCGCAAGTAAAAATGCAGTGGATTGACTGTATGTACCTGCGCGGGCCGGGCTAGCCTGTCAAGCCGGCCCCCGCGCCATCCAGCGGCGGTCTTGCCCCTGGCGGGCGGCTATCCCTAAGCCAAAAAAGGCAGCCCTTCAATTTATTTAGTCCCCGATTTTTCTGTATCGTCTTTCTTCTTATCATCCTCTTTTCGCTCCCAAGGCTTCCAATCTAGGCCCAAGGTATGCTTCTGAATCCATCGGATTTCCTCAATATCCCGGGTGCGTTGGTGCCTGGGCTCTCGAAACCCGTGCGGCTCGCGCGGAAATTGCAGGTACCTCACCGTTTTGCCCATGTCTTTTAGGGTGGCAAAAAACATCATAGACTGAGCTTCGGTGTCTACGCGATCACTGGCTCCGTGAAATAAAATTAATGGGGTTTGCACATTTTGGGCATTCGTTAGGGGTGACTTGGCCCGGTAGGCCTCGGGGTTATCCCAGGGCGTCCCGCCGATGTACCAGAGCCGAATGTCAAAGTTAAAGCCTATCCCATATTCAGAAGTCCAATCAGAGACCATGGCCCCTAAAGAAGCAGCTTGGAAGCGATTGGTTTTGGTAATGGTAGTTCCTCCCAAGATTCCCCCGTAACTCCATCCCCGGACAGCCATTTTATCAGGATCTACTATTTTTTGCTCAATTAAGTAATCCACGCCACTCATAAGATCTTCGTAATCCATCCCACCAATATCTTGCATGTTCCCTTGCAAAAACTCATCTGAGTAGCCACTAGATCCTCGAACATTGGGGCAAAGTTGCACATAGCCCAAATTGGCCCAAACCGAATAGCGGTAGGCAAAGCTATCGGTAAAGGCTCCGGCTGGGCCTCCGTGAATATGTACAAGGAGGGGATATTTTTTCTTAGGCTCATAGTTTGGTGGCAGATAAAGCATTCCTTCTATTTCTAAACCGTCTTGACTCTTCCATTGGATTACTTTGCCCTCTGCCAAGGCAAACTTCTTCTTAAAGTCGGGGTTAAGGTCGGTGATTTGCGTGGCTTGAAAATTAGACAAGGCCGAAAGATGTAAATCTTGTGGGGTTTGATGGTCTTGATAGGAAAGCAGTAGCGTTTTCCGGTCTTTACTCATCCCTCTTAAGCGCAGGTTTCCTTTTTGATTGTTGGAAATGGGCGAAAATTGGGCTTGGTTTACATCCAACTGGTATATATTACTGGTAGTCTTTTGTAGCCCCCCAAAATACAAATACTTACTGTCCAAGCTCCAATACATGGGCGTACGGATATTTCCCTTAAAATCGCCCGATAGCAACTTGGCTTTTTTGGTATTTAAGTCCATCATCCAGACCTTGGAATTGATGAGTTCCCAGCGATCGGTGCCACTGGCTGTATAGGCAAACTTAGAGCCATCAGGGGCAAACAAGACATTGTTTTCAGGAGCTTGGTTATTGGTGAGCTGGGTCAAGGCGCTATCGGCGAGGTTGAAGAGGTATATTTCGGATAAATTGCCCTGGTTTCGACGATTTTCCTTACGGGCGGTAAAAACAATTTTACTTTGGTCGGGGGAAACATCCCAGGTGCCCAAAATCATTTCCCCTCCGGTGAGTTGCTTGATTTTTTTGGTCTTAAGATCAAAAACATAGAGATACTCCCAGCTTCCTCTAGTTTGTCCATTGGGCCCTTCGTCGATCACGATGTGGTCATAGCCGTCTTTTTTCTTCTTTTTTTGCTTTTTATCCTCAGGACGGTTGCTTACAAAGTAGATCTTTTGAGCATCAGAAGACCATTTATACTCTTTAATTGAGTTGATATGCTCGGTAGCTTGCACGGCTTCCCCCCCTTCGGCCCGCATCAGAAATATCTGCTGAAACTCTTTCCCTTTTCTTTTTAAGGATATATACTTTCCATCGGGAGAAAATTGTACGCTGGAGGCCCCCTCCTTACCGAAGAATTGGTACTCTTCTTTACTTTTTAGGTTGCGTTTGTAGTAGGTTGTTTTCCGTTTGTTTTTTGCCCAGTCTAGTTCAGACTTCCCGTAGAGGACGGTTTTTCCATCGGGAGATAGTAAAGACGTGGAAAGGTTGACCATATTGAGTCCGTCATCGGTGGTCAATTTTTCTTGGGCAAGACTACATAAGGGGCTTATTACAAGAATAAGAAGGAAATAAAGAAAAGATCGCATGGCAGCAAACTTAATGTTGTATTGACCAAAACTACTTATTTTTTGGAAGTAATCTATTTTAAGATTTCTAAGAAGGGTAATTGAAGTATAATTAGCTTCCTGGCTAGACGAAAAAACTCTTATTTCCGACAAGCATGGAGGTCTCCCATTATACCCCCTAAAGAAAGAATGAAATCCATTTATCAAACAGCCATGCAAAGGGAGAGGCCAAAAGATACTTCTTTCCTAAATAAACGTTACCATACGATGTTTAAGGTTGTGTTATGCCAATAACTTAATCTAAGCTTTAATTTGCCGGAGATTTGGTACTTTTCAAGAACTGTATTTCACGAAATAGTATAGACTCAAATTCTGATATTTTAGCAATCAGAACCAAGACAACCCAAGCCGAAACGATTTCTACCAAAGATGCCAGGATATACAAATTATTGGCCGTGATATACTGACTAAGTTCTACGGCTTTGTCCTCAACCCTAAAAGCATACTGCTGGGCAGCTTTTCCAACGAAAAAAAAGGCCCACCATAGTCTTACCCAAAGGTTGCTATAATCTACTCTAAAATCTTCGCGAAGGCGGGCTATCAATTCCTGGGTTTTCTCCCAAACTTCTTCCATGATATAGTATGGTTTAAAAAGATTAGCGATTGGGATGAAAAAACTCCAAACAGCCATATTATTATTGGTATTGGGTAAGCTTTCTTCAATACGCTCCAGATTAGTATAAGCTCTACGAAACCAATACAGAAATAAAAAGACAGAAGTTATGTAGATGAGAAATTGAACGATGGCAGTAATAAGAATAAAAGAATCCGAGAGATCAAATTCTTGATCACTGACACCCCCCCCTCCATCATAGCGTCTAAATAGGACATTTTGGTAGAAAATGGCGCAAATTGCCATAAAATTGCTTATCATAATTAACCCAAAGACGTAAATAGCTCTTTTTGCCCGGCTACTATTGTCCAAAGGTAGGTTTTCAGGTTGAAAACCAGGTCTGTGTGTTTCCATAATAATATTTGATTACGCTTGTAGGATAAACGGCTGAATAGAGTGTAAACCTAAGGTTTATAGCAGATTTTGCCAAGGAAAAGGGCATAATTAACCTTGCGCCGGTATGAGTATAGCTACTTATGATTTCTATTCATTCAGCTTATTGGGTACCTTTTCATTTATACTGGCCTCGAGGGAAAAGAGGAGATATTAAGCAGACTTGATCATAAAAAAGGAAAGCTTTGTGATCATAAGCCTTTCTTTGTAAATTGTTTACAAGTAAGCACGTAGCTGCCTTATGTTTTTAAAGAAAAATACTTCCCCAAGCCCCCAAAAAGCTGTCCAAATGAAAAAGGGATCGGCCAGTACTAGCGATTCCAAGACTCAAAACCCTTTTGCTCAAAGCCTAGAAAAGAGGGCTCCAAATCCTTTTGCCCAAGCATTTCAAGCCATAGTAAAAAAAACATCCCCTACCTCGAGCCAGATAGGGTCTACACTTGTACAAGCCAAAACTGACCCAGAAAAGGAGCTTATCCCCGCTTCTACGGGTCCGGAAATTATCCAAGAGGGAGCTATCGAGATTCCTGCCCCTAAAGAAAGTACCCAGGAGGAATTGCTGGTACAAAAAGATCCCGATCCCCAAGATGGAGCAAAAGAAACCGAACCCAAGCGTCATGATTATGTCTTTATGATGGGCAGTAAGGGGGGCTTTTTTGTGGCCGCCCGAAAGTTTTTCAAACAAGAACATCCCCAAGCCAAAATCATAACCCTTAGTACCTTGGCTGGCATATTTGCTAAACTCCGGGAGCTAGTTTCAGACGATAAACCCCTGGGCAACTTATATATTGTATCTCACGCTAATCAAGACGGCACCTTGTCTTTTGGCTTTGACAAAAAAGATAAGGATAAAAAAGTGGCATATGGGGAGCTCAAACAAGCCCTGGAAGACCAGAAAGATGTTTTTGCCCTAAACGGAGGTATAGATGACAAATCTAAAATTCACATCAAAGGATGCAACATCGGGAGAAATAGCGAAATGCTCGAGGCGCTAGACGAAGCCTTTGGAGAAGAAAGCACAGTAGATGCCCCCACCCACAAGCAAGGCTACCAATACGATAGTGCCGGGGTCGCCTCCCAGTTTTTCAATACGTTTGTCCTGGAATATCCAGGTAATATTCAAAAAAGTGAAGAACAGCTTGCCCTGGCTTTTGCCAGCAAATACCAAGACCTGCACTACAGTGCAAATGATTGGCGGATGGCCGTGTGGGGCAGGAAGAAGCATCAGTCAGAAGTGAAACTCAGAGCCAGTAGTGATAGCAAGGAGGTTGATAAACATCTTAAAGAAGCCTTGGCAGAATTGGACCCTGAGGCTAGCGACTATGCCGATCAGGTAGCCGAGCTTCAAGAAAAGGCTAAGCAAGACAAGCAAGCTATTCAAGACCAAGCCTCCAAAGACAAAAGTTCTAAGGCTACGGGTAAATCGCCCGGGGTAAAACGAAAGGTCTTTAAAAAGTATAAGGCTACCCTATTCAAAGGCACACGCCCCCCTCTACTGAGGCAGAAATCCTTAAGAAAGCCAAGTCCTGGTATGCCAAAACTCCGTATCGTAGCAAAGCTTGGAAGTTTACCAGTGCGAGCATAGACCAAGAGCGAAAAGACGGTATGGATATTTTCAAATACGAAATAGAGGCGGAAAATGCTCAAAAAGAAGAAGTACACACCCTCAGCTATGAACTAAGTGCCCCGGCTTTCCCCGAGACCGAGAAGGAAGCCCAAACCCTCGCTCAGGAAATGTTTGACAAATTGGTGGAAGCAAAGCCAGAGCAAGAACTTTCCCGTGAAGAGATTTACGATTGGCGTATCGTAAGAAAAGAAAAAAAGGGGTATCACACCATCACCGCCTACCTCGAGAGCACGCACTTTACCATTGATTTGGATTTCCGGGATACCGCTGGAGATGTGATCGATCCGGCCAGTAAAGCTGGAGATGATGATTATTATGGGGTGTCTGATTAAACCTTAGTCGTGTTCTTGGTACAGTACCCGCATCTGGGAACGGCTTATAATCTGATATGAGCACCTGTAAGGCCCTTTTCGCATTCAAAGGCTAGAATAAGCCCTTTCTTAATAGAGATTTTTCCAAAGATTTATTTTTTAGCTTAGGGATGGAACGGCTTGTTTGAGCTCGCCGCTGGTTTGCGCGGGGGCCAGCGAGTAGTGACAGCCCGACCCGCGCCGGCAGGATATTTCTATGAAGTGCCCCCTAATAGCGCGGGGAAGCTCCAAATGCATTAAGTTATTATAAAAATTTGTACAATACGCTTTATTAAAAAAGGTGATAAAAAAAACAGCCGAACCAGGGGCCCGGCCGTTTCCGGCTAAACAATAAAAACGAATAATAATCTTTAAAAGAATATCTTAGAACTGCTCTTCTTCGGTAGAGCCTTTCAAGGCAACGGTAGAAGACTGTCCGGCAGTCACGGCGTTTTGTACGGCATCAAAATATCCGGTTCCTACGAAGGCTTGGTGTTTTACGGCTTTAAAACCTTGGCTTTGCAGGGCAAACTCCCGTTCTTGCAACTCTGAATATCCAGCCATTCCGCGCTCTTTGTAGGCTTTGGAAAGTTCGAACATACTGGTGTTCAAAGCGTGGAAACCAGCCAAGGTGATAAACTGGAATTTGTAACCTAAGTCGGCCAATTCCTCACGGAAGGTTTCCATTTGAGATACATTCAATTTGGAAGCCCAGTTGAAAGAAGGCGAGCAGTTGTAAGCCAACATTTTACCAGGGAATTTGGCGTGGATAGCTTGGGCAAATTCGCGGGCTTCTCCAATATCGGGGCGAGAAGTTTCCATCCAGATCAAGTCGGCATAAGGAGCGTAGGCAAGGCCGCGGTCGATACCTTGCTCCATTCCGTTTTTCACGTAGAAGAAACCTTCAGAAGAACGCTCACCCGTAACAAATTTGTGGTCACGAGGATCAATGTCGCTAGTCAGCAAGTTGGCCGCATCGGCATCGGTACGAGCGATTAAAAGCGTAGGTACGCGCATTACATCGGCCGCTAGACGGGCCGCTACTAATTTATTGATAGCTTCCTGGGTAGGAACCAATACTTTTCCACCGAGGTGGCCACATTTTTTGGCCGAAGAAAGCTGATCTTCGAAGTGTACTCCGGAGGCACCAGCTTTGATCAAGGCTTTCATCAATTCAAAGGCGTTCAAATTACCGCCAAAACCAGCTTCGGCATCGGCTACGATGGGTACCAACCAGTGGATATCTCCTTGACCGTTTACACTTTGAATTTCGTCGGCGCGTAGCAGCGCATTGTTGATACGCTCAACCACCATCGGTACGGAGTTGGCTGGGTACAAGCTTTGGTCTGGGTACATTTGTCCGGCCAAGTTAGCATCGGCAGCTACTTGCCATCCACTTAAATAGATCGCTTCTAGACCGGCAGACACTTCTTGTACGGCTTGGTTACCAGTTAAAGCGCCTAATCCGGCTACAAAGGATTGACTGTTTAGCTTATTCCATAGACGTTCGGCACCCATACGGGCAATGCTGTAATCGATCGGGTAAGAACCTTGTAAAGTGGCTACTTCTTCGGCGGTATAAGGCCGCTCAATGTTTTTCCATCGAGGATTAGAAGCCCAGTCGTTGATTAATTCAGCAATTTTTTGTTCCTTTGTCATGATTTTGTGATTAATTATTATTTTTTTGATAGAATTTGGGTTTTGACAGGTAGCGGCAACTACCTGTCTTTTTTATATTGAGTCAGTGATTAAATGTGTGCGTAGGCTCTAAGGGTCAAGAAATCTTCAAATTCTGGGTTGTCAATCAATTGGTCCAAGATTTCGGCGGCTAGTTCAAACTTTCCAGAAGTGTAGCGCTCCTCTCCTAGCATCTCCCTGATTTTTTGCAATTCTTCGGGCATCAGTGATTTAAACATCTCCATATTTATCTCCCGGCCATCGTCTAGATTAACTCCCTGGTTATGAATCCATTGCCAGATTTGCGCCCGGGAAATTTCGGCGGTGGCAGCATCTTCCATCAAGTTGTACAAGGCGGCAGCGCCTACTCCTTGTAGCCAAGATTCGATATACAAGATGGCCACGTTAATATTGACCCGCAGCCCAGATTCGGTGATTTTACCACCTTCCACTGCGAAGTTTAGGAGATCCTCGGCTTGTACTTCGTAAGCTTGGCTGCGGGTCTCATGTAATTGATTAGATAGGTCTCCTAATACCTTATTGAAGGACTCCATGGCCACGGGTACCAAATCGGGGTGGGCTACCCAGGTACCATCAAAACCCGTTTCGGCTTCCAGGTCCTTGTCGGCTTTTACTTTGGCAAAAGCATTTTTATTTACTTCTTCATCTTTACGGCTTGGGATAAAAGCGGCCATTCCTCCCATGGCGTGAACCCCACGGCGATGGCATGTTTTTACCAGGAGTTTGGCGTAGGAGCGCATAAAGTGAACCGTCATGGTTACTTGGGCGCGATCTGGGAAGATACGGTCGGGATATTGGATGAATTTCTTGATGGCGCTGAAGATGTAATCCCAACGGCCGGCATTGAGTCCACAAGAGTGCTCGCGAAGTTCGTAGATGATTTCATCCATTTCAAAAGCAGCCAGGATCGTCTCAATAAGTACGGTTGCTTTGATACTCCCTTGAGGAATGCCCAATTCGTCTTGGGCCATGACAAAAATATCATTCCAAAGGCGGGCTTCCAGGTGGCTTTCTAATTTGGGAAGGTAAAAATAGGGTCCACTGCCTTTTTCTAGGAGGGTTTTGGCATTGTAGAAGAAATATAAGGCAAAATCTACGATACTTCCAGAAATAGGTTTGCCATCAATTTGGATGCCTTTTTCATCTAAGTGCCAACCTCGGGGGCGGACAAACAAGACGGCGTGGTCTTCTTTTAAGCTGTAGGTTTTACCATTGTCGGCAGTAAAATCAATTTTATTCAGGTTGGCATCTCGGAGATTGATTTGCCCCTGGATCATATTATCAAAGGTGGGCGAACTGGCATCCTCAAAATCGGCCATAAAGACCTTAGCTCCCGAGTTAAGGGCATTGATGATCATTTTACGATCTACGGGTCCGGTAATTTCCGTACGGCGGTCTAAGATATCTTGAGGTTCTGGGGCGGCTTTCCAATCACCATCTCTTACGGAGCGCGTTTCTTCCAAGAAGCTAGGCATGTCCCCCTGATTGATGCGGGCCTGTCTTTCTTCCCGCATTTTCAATAACTCTAGTCTACGGTCTTGAAAGGCGTCGTGCAATTTTAAGACAAAAGCCAGGGCTTCGGGACTTAAGATGGATTGATAAGCTTCGGGAAGGGAAGTTTGAAATTGGATGCGTTCCGCAATTTGTTCAGCCATGATTAAGGTTAGCGTATAAGTGAAAAAAGGTTTATAAAAAACTAGCGAAATTTCGCTATTAGTGAACACTACACTTCAAATCTAAAAAAGCGAGCGCTTATTTGCAAGCGAAATTTCGCTAACAGTGAATTTTACGAGAAATATTTTCGAAAGATTTACTCGGCGCGCCGATTTTTTTTCATTTTCAAGGAAAATATTGCATCCTCCGAGGAGAGCCGGATGCTACATAGGTATTAGAGGAAGATACTTTAGAAATATTTGCTTGAGAAGAGGAAAGTGCTCGATTAAATTTTACGGCATAGCAGCAGGCAAAGCTGTCCGTCGAGTAGGGTGGTAGCGAAGATGTACTGTAAGCCCCCCTCGCGAATTCCCATTTTTTTACGGATTTGCGGCACCGAATCTGGGAAGTTGCGGGTTTGGATATGGGCTTGCTTTTGGGGAAGATGAGCGGCCAGGCTTTTCTTTTGATAGGGAATTTGTGCCTCAATTTTAAAAATCCGGGCTGGGATTTCCTTTAGTTTATCTCTTACTCCCGGAGCATCTGGGAGGGTATAAAGGTGACTATTCGGGTGTAATTTGCCCAGATCATAGCTTTGAGCAAAAAACTGGAAGGCCCCCGCTTTGCGTATTGGAGCAAAAGGCTCCAACAAGTAGTATGCCGGCAAGCTGTATTGAGGCTGGGCTTGTATTTCTTGCGCTCGAGTGAAGTGAAATGTCCATTCGTGCTTGTTTGTGAGATTAATCGCCTCCATAGGGATGTCCGGCTCCTTTTGGGATGGCCCAAGACAAAAAAGCAGTTCTTTTACTTCATTTTGATAGGCTATAATTTGGATTTTTTCTACAGAATAGCGCTGGGTGGCTGCTTCTAAGGCTAGGCAGGCTTGCTGGATATCCAGAAATGGAGATAGCTTTAGAAGGATTTTCTTACCTAGTAATTCTAATTGCTCCATAAGTAAATCTACCCGAGGGCGGCAATCCGACAATTGAAAGACCCGGGATTTACGGGCACTCCTTCGAGAAGGGTCTATATAAATCAAATCGGCGCTTGGGGCGTGTTCTAGGAAGGTTTCGGCACTTTTGGGGTGCATATGCACGTTGGAACAGCCTAATACCTTCATATTATGAGAGACCGCTTCGTACAAATGGGTATTTTCCTCAATATAATGTACTTCCCTAAAGCGACTCGCCCAATGGTAAGTATCGACACCTAAGCCCCCGCATAAATCTACACAAACCTGCCCGTGCCAGTCCCGGGTTTTTCTCAAAGCCGTTATTTCAGAAGAGCACTGCTCCATAGCCAAACTCTCGTACAAAATACCGGGGTGTTTGGCCCAACTGGGTAATTTCTTCTGAGCCTTTTGATAGGCCTTAATTTGCTCTGCTATGGCTCGGATAGGCCAATGACTGGGCAATTTCCCGGGTCTTAGCACCCACTCTGGCACATTCAACTTTGGGTTTTTCCGAATAAAGTCTTGAATCTCCGGATCGAGTAAAATTTGCCATTCGGCGCCTAAAGCCGAAGAATCCTGCGGGTGCATACTAGGGTGTTAAAATAAACTTAAAACGAATGTATGAGCAACCTATCCAAAATTTATAGGGTTTTGGTAATAAACCAAACCAACTTCTATTCAAATAAGCTTTACTAACCATGAAAGTATTTCCGAAGCAGTCGGCCAAACACTTTTCGGTGTACGATGTCCAAGGCCGTCGCATACAATTAGAAGATTTTAAAGGCAAACGTATTCTTTTAAGTTTTTTTAGGAATGTAGCTTGTCCTTTTTGCAATTTGCAAATCCATCGTCTTAAAAAGGCTAGTCCCCAATTAAAAGACCGCTTGGAAATGCTATTTGTCTTTGAGTCGGATAAGCAAATCATAGAACGAAGCATCTTTCACCAGGAAATGTTTCCCGTGCCTATAATTAGTGACCCTCAAAAAGATCTATATGCCCTATACGGGGTGGAAAGTTCTCCCTACAAGACCTTCTTGTCTATGTTGAAGAGAGATTTTCAGCATCACGCCCGGATGGCCAAAAAATTAGGCCTGGACTTTAAAGTCAAAGAAAAAGGTTCTACCATTATCCCTGCCGACTTTCTAATTGATGAAAACCTATCAATCCAAGTAGCTCGTTATGGAAAATCTATTCACGATCATATGAGCATAGAAGAAATTTCCGACTTTGCCCAAGCAGAATTGAGAGCCTAAATCTTGGTCTTAGTTGCTCATAGAGCTAATACCAAGCATCATAAAAACCCAAGCGGCAATCAGGGCAAGTCCTCCCAGTGGGGTGATGGCCCCCAACCAAGTTTTTCCGGTCAAGGATAAGAGGTACAAGGAGCCTGAAAAGATAAGGATCCCTATAAAAAAGCTATATCCTGACCAAATAAACCAACGAGAGGGGTACATTTTAAGGAGAATCCCCAAAACTAAGAGGGCCCCTGTATGGTAAAAATGGTAGCGAGATGCCAACTCGAATGTATCCACTCGCTGATTGGCTTCTAGTATGGATTTAAGCGCGTGGGCCCCAAAAGCGCCAATAGCTACCGATAAGACACCCATCAGCCCCCCCAGCATAAGAAAAAACTTTGCCATATATCTTTAAAAAATTTCACGCAATTATAACTAGCTTTAAAGTACAGGATGCACCCTCCTGCCCCAAATGCTTCTTCAAAGATATATGATAAATCCTAAAAGCAGTATTCTTCCAGGCCCGAACTCTCCCCTACAGCCCCAATGTCTTTACGCCGCATTTGACTTATATCCCAGCAGTAAAGGAGCCGCAACCCACATGTATTATTTTGCCCAAACACTTTTCAAAAGCTTCCCTCCGGGGCAATTATTTGTAATAGGCTCCTCCAAGTTACCCAATTATCAAAGGGAAGAATGGGCCGAAATCTTTCGTTTTCAATCAGAAGAGCCTAATTTTCTAAAAAGAAGTCAAGAATTTTCCCAATGGTTAACCCAAAAAGTTTCCCGAGACCATGCCTGGAAATTGTTTCACTTCAGAGATCCTTGGTCTGGCTTAGCCTTGATTGAGCTTAGCGGGACGCTCCCCAATAAACCAAAGCTCGTCTATGAGGTAAACGGCCTCCCCTCTATCGAGCTACCTTACCGCTACCCTTGGGTATCTGAGAAAACCTTAGAAAAGATACGGGGGCGCGAAAAAATATGTATGCAAGCGGCCGATCTTCTCGTATGCCCCTCTGGGGTAATCCGAGATTATTTGGTAAAAGATGGGATACCCTCTCAAAAAATACAAGTTATCCCCAATGGGGCCGAAATCCCCAGCTTGCCTCCCGGCCCACGACTTGGCCCCCCTAGCCCCTATATCCTCTACTTTGGGGCTTTACAAGCCTGGCAAGGTATTGAAGAAACCTTAAGATCTTTAAAATACCTGCAAGATTTCCCGGAGTTGAAGCTCGTGATCTGCTCTTCTAACCGGGAAAAATATGCCCGCCCCTTTCGTCGACTGGCCGAAAAGCTGGAAGTCTCCTCCCAAATACAATGGTATTTTGAATTACCTAAAAAAGAACTGTATGCCTTGCTCTCCCAAGCACACCTGAGCCTGGCTCCTCTGCAAGCCTGTCGTCGGAATCTAGAGCAAGGTTGCTCTCCCTTAAAAATCCTGGAAAGTATGGCTTTGGCCACTCCTGTATTGGCTTCTGATTTACCCGCCGTACGAGAAATTTTACCCGATCCGGATATGGCCCTATTTGCCCGCCCAGGTCGGCCCGCCGATTTGGCCCGACAAATTCGCCTTAGCTTGGAATATCCCGAGCAAATCCAAGAAATGGGGCTTAGGGCCCAAAAACACCTGATACAGCATTTTACCTGGAAAAAACAATGTGATTTGCTACGGGCAAGCTACGAGGAGCTTATCTCTTAAAATCTCCCCTTTATACTCATTACCCTTTGCGAGGAAGTTCTTTATTGCCAAAAATTGCATAATTTGGGTAGCGAACAGGGTACCTTTCAATTTAAGCATTTATGGAGCCGAGCAAGAAGGAATTACTGGATCAAATTGAGAACTTTCGGAAGACCCTCAATCCGGAACAAAATCAAATTTTAGAGAGCAAATACATCCAAGGCTCCCGGAGTGCCCAGGACTGGCTCCAGCTGCTCCGGGGATTGGCCGAATATGACCGACAGATCGATGAGTTTATAGAAAAGTTTAAGCCCAAGGATGTGACTAGCATCGGCTGCTTGTATTATGGCATCTTGGGGGGGGTATTTCTTTTTTTGGCGGTCAATGAATTATTTAATCCAATTACTGGGATTGTTATGGGTGTACTGGTCCTCCTCCCGATGATTTATTATGGCATCAAATACCGAAACCCTCTAAAAAAGTATGACCTCCCCAATTACCTTCGAAACTTTGTACTACCCCTCTTGTATTTACTCAGAGAAGAAAGTGAACCTGATCAGGCTATTGACTTGCAGGTCAACCTTCATTCTATAAAAAACATCAAAGAGCGTACAGATGATCCTAACTTAAAAGCCCAAGAAAAAACCAGCTGGACTGCCAGCCGAAAACAAGTATTTTTTGAGGGCGATCTGATAGAGATTGTCACCCAACTCGCCGACCGGACCTTGCTTAAAATACGAATATCGCTCATCATCCGCGAAAGACAACGCTACAAAAGCAAAGGCAATAAAGTGAAACTTAAGGTAGTATGCTTGTACCAAATGCAATTGCTTATGCCTAAAAAAGCTTATGAACGACAAGAAGAGAGTTCCTCTGATCCCAGTATAGCTATGGGCTATATGGACAAGGGCAAAAGGCATTTGTTCAAACTCAAACTAAAAGAAGAAATCTTTGCCACCAAAACCACCTTTAAAGGAAACCACGGCGTTGAGTATAATAAATTAAAAAAACATATTGAGAAAACTCCAGCCTTAGACCCCAAGCAAATCACCCGCATGATGGCTCAAGTCTATCGCCGCGTAAAACCCCTGAGCCTTTAATTAAAAAACCTCATGGCATACGCCTACGTTTTCATAAAAAACACCCCATCTTTAAAAGCCCATGCCCATCGAATCAAAACCTGGAATGATCTCCTCCCTCCGTCTGGCTCTCCAAACCTATTTTAGCTTAAACCGGGAACAGCGAAGGGCGGTTCGTAGATCGCAATTAGAAGGGGTCCATACGGCCCAAGAATGGTTAGGTTTGCTCAAGGGGCAAGCCCGGTTTGATTTTTATGCCGACCAAACCCGTAAGCACTGGGCTACCGTAGCGATTGTTGGTTTTTTTATCCTGATTTTTGCGGCTCCGTTTAGTATCCCCCTCCTGTTTGAGTCGGAGTTTCGGTTCTTTCATCCTGTCATCACGTTTGCCCTGATAGCCTTGCCCATCCTTAGCCTAGGCTCCCTCATTTTGTATTATTACTTAAAGTTTAAAGATGTTCCCAACTGGCTCCGGGAGTTTGTGGTGCCCTTGCTCTACATTCTCCAAGAAGAAACCCACCCCGAGGAGCTCATCCGCTTGCAATTAGATTTTCGGCCAAAGGCCCGAAAAGACAACCAAATCAAACAATATCAAAATTATAAAAGGAGCATACTTAGTCAGATTGTTGTGTACGGGTGGATCGCACTAGCCCTCTTGGGGGGGGGCATTGCCGTGACGGGAAGGCATGAGTGGCTAACTCTGGCGATGATCAGCTTTTGGGTATTGCTCGCCCTTACTTTTGCAAGTAATTTTATATTCGGCAAATATCCTCGCCTTTTTTTTACTTGGCATACTGCCGAATGGTTTGATATCCAAACCCGTTTGTTAGATGGGACCCTCATCCACCTCCGTATCCAAGATGATGTAGAAAAGCGTAAGATTACGCGTAAAAAGTCGGGGCGAAGCGGTAAAACTAAAATCAAGACCAAGACCAAGTATAAAATCCGGACAAATTACTGGGTCCGGGTAGGCTTGCCCAACAAACACTACGAAGCCAATCCTCACCCAAAGTCCACAACCCAAATGGGCGATTTAAAAGTAAAGATCAAACGCGGGGAAAAACGCCAAGTGCACCAATTTAAAGCTCGGGAAAAGCATAAAGATATTCATTATGCCCCCTCCATTGAGCTAGTTTTGTCACTCGTAAGCCAAGCTTATAAAAAAGTAAAGAAAATTGCTTAATCTTAGAAAAAGAAATACGACCCATGGATAATCTCAGTGGAAAAACAGGCGAATGTCGCCGGGGCTTTTTTGTGATTAGACGCTGCCAAAAACCAGCCATTGCCCAATGCGCGTTTACGGGACAAGCCATTTGTGAAGATTGTGCCGAAGAACATGAAGGAGACTTGGTGTGCCGAGAAGCTTTATATGAAAGAAAATACGAAAATGAGTGGCAGAACCGAAGGTCTTTGAGTGCATACGATTACGATGATTATCATTACTGGTACTACGGCACCCGCAGCCGCTTTTACCATGATGAAAATTACGAGCCCTTCAACGACTATGATGCCGATGGTTTTCAAGAAGGTATTGTGCCTGGCGAGGATGGAGGGGCGTATTATGACGAAGAAACCGGCCAAGCTTCCTTTTATGACAGTTAGTAGGCAAGCCTTTTCTCAAATCTAGGGGCTTCCCCGCGCCATCCTGAATTGATTCCGATTCAAACCTGCTTGGGCGCGGGTCGGGCTCTCGCTACTCGCCTGCCTCCCGCAAGCCTCGACGGGCTCAAACATGCGCTCCATCCCTAAGCCATTTCTCTGCCTAGCCTTAAAAAGGCCTTAATTTAAGTGCCTGATCATCAGCTGTTTGACTTTAAAAATCTGGACCATGAATTTACTTGTCTGGCCCCTCCCCCTCAGGTAGCCCATTACCGGACAAAGGAAGCCTGTACATTTTTGGCATAGACATCCCGCCGCGCTCTCCTCTCATACTACCATACTGGCTTAGGGATAGCCGCCCGAATGGGTCAAGACCGCCGCTGGTATGCGCGGGGGCCGGCTTGACAGGCTAGCCCGGCCCGTGCCCCCAGCAATCGGACAAACGGCTACTTCATGATGGCACGGGCAAGCCCCCCTATGGTTTTTCACTCAATCAAACAAGCCAGCTTGTCCCGAACGACGAAAGAGGCTCGAATCATACGCCGGCATTTGTTTGTTAGCAAAATACTTTTGCCGCATGAGCCTGAAAAGCTGGTGGATACTTTGGGCGTAGGGCCCTTCTCCGGTAAACCGCCGCGTCCACTCCGAATCGCTCAAATTTCCGGCGTGCAGGGATCTAATTTTGTTCAAGACTTTGTCGGCCCGGTCGGGAAAATTTTTCCGGACCCAATCTTCAAAGACTTCGGCAATGCGCCCATTAAGGCGTACCACGGTATAGTGGGCGGTGAGGGCCCCAGCCTCGGCAGCCCTTTTCAGTATTTCTGGAATTTCCTGGTCGTTGATATCGGGAATTATGGGTGCCATCATCAGGCCACAAGGAATTTTAGCCTGGCTTAGCTGGGACAATATGTCTATTTTTCGTTCACTATGGCTAGTTCGGGGCTCCATACGACGTCTTAGCGCCTCATCTAAGGTCGTAATACTCACAAATACGTGTACCAAATGAAGGGCCGCCAGTTCTTGTAAAAGATCCAGATCTCGTAAAATCAAGGCATTTTTGGTAATGATGCCCACCGGATTGCGGTACTTCAAAGCTAGTTCTAAAATGGAGCGGGTTAATTTATATTTTTTTTCCAGGGGTTGGTAGCAATCGGTGTTCCCCGAAAGCATGAGGGAAGCTGGTGTGTAGCTAGGCTTCCGAAACTCTTTCTCGAGCGTATGGGCAATTTTTTCTTTGACAATCAATTTGCTTTCAAAATCAATACCCGCCCCAAATCCCCAATATTCGTGGGTCAAGCGGGCATAGCAATACGCACAGCCATGTTCACAGCCCTGATAAGGGTTTACAGAATACGACCAAGGCAAATCCGGGCTAGAGTTTTTACTGAGGGCACGCTTGCTATGCTCAAGGAACACCTGAGTAATACGGGCTGGTTCCTCAAGCGCATCGATGCCTTCTACAAAAAATTGACCATATTCATTTTTCAAAAATGGATTGGCCGGTTTGATCTGGGCCCCTCGGCCTTTAAAATATTTTTCGGCTTCGTTCACTAAATACTGAATTAGGTTTTTTTTAATGGAAAAGGGTTATATATTTGGATCTAAAATAGTCCTTTAAGTCAGAATAATTACTACATCAGCCCCATTTTTTGGTAGTAAACCATGCTTCTCAGTTTTTCCCTAATACATCTATATTATTTTGTGAAAAATTGGTTTTTGTGAAAAAAATACTTAATATTTAGTAAAGAAAAAGTCTAGATACAAAACTTTATGCCTGATCTACTGCTTAAGTTCGCCTTATGAGTATGTTTTGTCGCTTCTTTTCATTAACGTATTCACAGAAACTTTCGTAACTACTGAATAACCTAGTACCTAGGCAATCGTGAGCGCTCTGACTCTCAAAAAAACTACAATTACAATGATGGCACGTTTTCATTGGATGATTTTAGTACTTAGCCTACTAAATCAAAGTGCACTGGCTCAGGATATTGGGAGCTTAGTACACCAAATCCAAAATGAAAAGTCTTCTGTAAGAAAAGTAGATCTCTATTTGGAGATTGCAAATGAGCTATTGGATACCCTCGTTGACTCGAGCAAATACTACGCCGACAAGGCCCTCATGTTATCCAATAAAATCCGCTATGATGAGGGCAAATTTTATTCATATTTTTTTATAGGGAAAGCTTACGACCAAAACCGTGATTTTGAGAAAGCCAAATCATTTTACCAGAAAACCTTAAAAGGCGCCAAATTACACCATGATGGCTTTGAAATGGGCGATTTATATCACCGCCTGGGTACAGTAGAATTGCGTGTAGGTTTGGCCCAAGAATCCATACATTCCTACGAGGAAGCTGTTGAGATTTGGGAGGGATTAGATAGCCTCAATCGTTTGGTGCGCACCCTCAACAATATGAGTTATGCATATCGCAATTTAGGAGACATTCCCAAGGCCATCTCGGTAATGAACAAAACGCTGGAAGTAAGCCGTAAAATAGGCATCCCCAGTGAAATTGCCATAAGCCTGGTAAGCCTAGCAAATATAAAGTATAGTCATTCTGAATATTACGAAGCTCTTTTAAATTATAATGAAGCCCTTTCTTTATTTAAAAAAGAAAATGAAAAAGAATTGGCTCATTATATGTCCATTTGCTACAATAATATAGGCAATATTCACCAAGTCCAGGGTAACTTTAATAAGGCACTTAGCTTTTACGAAGATGCCTTAGCCTTAAATACTAAAATTAACCGAGAAGAAGGTATAGCCTCCACCTCGGCGAATATTGGCCTCCTCCACTCCCAGCTAGGCAATTATGATGAGGCAGAAAAGTACGTTAAGCAATCTTTACTCATCAATGAAAAACTAAACGATTCACGAAAAATAAGTACGGCTCAGATTCAGTTAGGCGATATTTACGTTTCTATCAAGGACTATCAGCAAGCTGAGCACTTTTTTAAACTCGCCTTACAAACCAAAAAGAAATCAAAAGATCCTATTGGTATGGCCACCTGTCTTGCTTCCTTGGGAGAATTGAAGCTAGTTATCCAACAATATGAAGCAGCTTTACTATATTTCCAACAAGTAGATGCTATTGCCGATACTTTAGGTCATGAATTTACCAAAACAGCCGCCCTGATGGGAATATCAGAGGCCTACCGTGGGTTAAAATCTTACCCAAAAGGCACGCCCTATGCCCTTGAAAGTCTAGACCTTAATAAGAAGTTGGGTTTAAAGGTGCGAATCATCCAAAGTTGTAAATTATTAACCGATTATTACAGCAATTTGGGTAATTATGCCAAAGCATTAGACTTCTACAAAGAAGCCTCCATTTATAAGGACAGCTTACACGCTGAGAATTTGGCCAAAGAGTTAAATAAGCTAGAGCTTAATAATAAAATTGCCGAAAATAAAGCCTTAGTAGAAGAAAATCATCAGATTGAGATAGACAACCAAAAATTAGAGGCTGAGAACCTGCTCAAATCCCGTATCATATTTCAAAAAAATCTGATCAATTGGGTAGTATCCATTAGTTTGATTGTGTTTATTGTACTCTTCTTATTTTTATTGCACTATTTCCGTAAACTACGTGAGGCAAATTACAAACTGAATATCCGGAATGTTTGGATCAGAGAACAAAAAGATGAAATAGCTTCTCAAAGTGAACAAATTAAAGAGGCCTACGCCGAAATTCAGGCGATAAATGAAAGTCTTGAAGAAAAAGTAAGAGAACGTACTATTACGCTGGAAAAACAAAATGAACAGCTGTCTGAATATGCTTTTATCAATGCCCATCTTCTAAGAAAACCCTTGGCTACCATTCTTGGCCTGATTGATATTATAGAAGAAGCCAAGGATGATCCTGAGACGCTGCAAGAGTTAATTGCCTACCTCAAATTAACCTCTAATGAGTTGGATAATATCATCCACCGTATTAGTGAAGCGGTAGAAAGTGGCAAGCATTTTAGTCGTGAAGACTTAAACACGATCCTGAATGCCCGCCAGATCATTTAAGCTTCTGCCGAAATCAATCCACTTCTTTTTAATAAAGCTTCTACCTGGGGTTCCTGTCCCCGAAAACGCTTGTATAAGACCATTGGGTGCTCACTCCCCCCTTTGGACAAGATATTATCTCTAAACGAATGGGCAGTTTCTGCGTGGAAGATACCTTTTTCTAAAAATAGCTCAAATGCGTCCGCATCCAGGACTTCTGCCCACTTATAGCTGTAATAGCCCGAAGAATAGCCTCCGTTAAAGATATGAGAGAAGCCCGTGCTCATGCACGTACCCTCCATTCTTGGATAAAGTTGCGTAGAAACCATCGTATTTACTTCAAATTCAATCACATTTTCAATGGCTGTCGGGTCACCCGAATGCCAAGCCATATCCAATAAGCCAAAACTTATTTGACGTATCGTTTGGTAGCCTTCCATAAAATTACTGGACTCCTTAATCTTTTGTATAAGATGCAAAGGGATGGATTCTTGAGTCTCAAAGTGCCGGGCAAAAATATCCAATGCTTCCTTTTCGTAGGTCCAATTCTCCATAATTTGCGAAGGCAGTTCTACAAAATCCCAGTATACGTTTGTACCACTTAAACTGGAATATTTACCCTGGGCCAGCATTCCGTGTAAGGCATGGCCAAACTCATGAAATAAAGTTTGAACTTCCCGAAAAGTAAGCAAGGAGGGTAACTCAGCCGTAGGGCGGGTAAAATTACAGACAATGGAAATATGGGGTCGCCGGTCACGTCCCTCCGTTTTGGATTGCTCCCGGAAAAGTGTCATCCACGCTCCGGAGCGCTTGCCTGGCCGAGGAAAAAGGTCTACATAAAATACAGCCAAGTGTTCTCCCATCTCATCCTTCACTTCATAAGCCTGCACATCCGGATGATATACAGGTATTTCCTCGTTTAAACTAAAATCTAAGCCATATAAACGTTTGCTTACTTCAAAGACGCCATCCAAGGTGCTTTCCAATCGGAAATAAGGCTTTAATAACTCGTCATCAATGGAAAATTTCTGTTTTTTAAGCTTTTCGGCGTAATAAGCATGGTCCCAAGACCTCATCTCTTGTAATCCATCCTGGGTTTCGGCAAATTTTTGCAACTCTTCCATATCCTTTTTGGCTGCAGGCAGGGCTCGGGTTTTGAGGTCTTCTAGAAATTTCATGACTTTTTCGGGACTTTCGGCCATACGCTCCTGAAGCACAAACTGGGCATGGGATTCATATCCCAACAATCTCGCCCTTTCGTGCCGCAGCTTTACCAGCTTCAAAACAATCTCTTGATTATCCCGCTCATCTCCTTTGGCTCCCCGGCTCATAAAGGCCTGGTACATTTCTTCCCGCAGGGTACGATTATCGGCATAGGTCATAAAGGGAATAAAGCTGGGGTATTCTAAGGTAAACACCCAGCCAGAAATCCCTAACTCTTGTGCTTTTTGTTTGGCGGCGGCTTGGATAGTCTCGGGTAGGCCACCCAAATCGTCTTCACTCTCAATGACTAAGCGGAAGGCATTATTCTCAGCGAGCACATTTTCACCGAAGCGGAGCCCTAATTCTGCCTTTTCTTTGTCTATATTTCTAAGCTTTTCTTGGGCTTCTTCCTCTAATAGAGCACCATTTTGAATAAAACTACGATAGGTATTGTCTAATAAAGTAGCTTGCTCGGCACTTAAAACGAGCTGGTCTTTTTGATCATAAACGGTTTTGATTCTCTGAAATAGAACCCGGTCTAGTAAGATATCATTGGCGTATTCTGTTAAGAGAGGAGAAATTTCCCGGGCAATTTTTTGCAATTCCTCATTCGTATCGGCCGAGTTTAAATTAAAAAAGGCGTGACGCACAATACTTAATCGTTCCCCGGTCTTCTCTAAAGCCTCTAAGGTATTCTCAAAGGTAGGATCTTGGTCATGGGCCTTAATGGCTTCTACTTCCTTCCGGGCCATCTGCAAGGCTTCTGTAATGGCAGGTAGAAAATGGTCTTCTTGTATCTTCTCAAAAGGGATGGTTTCAAAGGGAGTAGTAAAACTTTCCAAGAGTGGGTTCATAATAGGGTAATTTTATAGATAGTGGGGGTATCCCATTTAATATTTATTTCCTTAACACGGAAAAATTTTTATTCCATCGGGAAAAATAATTAATTTGTATCAAAATGGAAAGCATTCTTCCTCACTTAAGCCACCACTTTTTCCTTTTCACTTGATCCATCTGCCCCATGTTTTTCCTCAAGCGTATTTTCCTTCGTTTTTATATATCCTTAATTTGTTTGGCCAGTTCATTAGCACTTCCAGCCCAAACCCGTTTAGTCTCCAATGCGGGTAGCGATGTTGGTAATTGCTTAGGCGCCCCCTGTGCGAGTATCAATTACGCAGTATCTCAGAGTACGGCTGGAGATACCATTCAATTAGCTCAGGGACTATATGAAGAAAATGTGCTCATCAATGTCCCCAATATCCATCTGGAAGGCTTTCAAGTAGGCATTTCGGGCCGCAATTTAGCTCGAGACGGAAGCCAAGAAAGTACGGTACGCCCCCCTATCACAGCTTTGGGCAGTGCAATAATCCAAATACAAAGTGATGGCGTAAGCTTGGACGGGCTAAGCTTAGATGGGAGAACCAGTGTGGCTTCCCGGGGAGCTACCTTTCAAAACCAAAGCAACGTAGTGATCCAAAATTGCCGAATCGTCAATCTAATTAGCTATTCGCTCCTGGGTATCACGGCAGCGGGGGTTTACGGTGATGGTATTGGAAGTAATAACCTCATCCAAGAAAACTTCTTTGAAAATATCCGGCAAGATGATATTGATTATGCCCTAAATGCACTTGACCTGATTAACGGACTCCTAAGCATACCCGATATAGAAACGTATTTGCCCGGCCGTGGTATTTGGTTGCAAAATAATTGCTATGCGGATGTACTCAACAATCAATTAGACTCCCTCACCATTGGTGTGGAGGTAAACAACTTTAATACTCCGGGTTTGGCCTCTCGGGTAGAGAATAACTCAATTGATAGCTTTTTGCAAGGCATAAGCTTGCGTAATATATTTAGCAATAGCTCGCAATGGCGTGTTGCAAACAATCAGTTGACATTTACCCAATCGGGCTTATTATCTCAGATTTCTATCAATTTCCCTCCTTTTTTCAGTGCTACCTACGATTTCCGAGTACCTAACTCCGCCATCAATTTGGATGTGATTTCTAGAAACTGCATCATTTTTAATAATGATATTGAGGGTTCGTATTATGGATATTTTGCCTACGGGACCTCCCAAATCAGCAATACCCTCATCGAAGGCGGTCTTATACAAAGAGTGGCCCAAGGTATCGCTTGTCTCAATGAAAACGATGACGGAAATGCCGCCGAGACCGTGGTAAGGCTCCAAAATGTAACCATGTCTGATTTTAATGGGGAGCCCGAAAGCTCAATACCCGCTACGGTCACGATCCTTGGATTCGATATAGATTTAGATTCCCTTATAACCACGGCTTTTGATTTCCACGCAGGTATTTATGGCTTTGCGGCCAATAATGGTCAAAATATTTCCATAAGTGTTGATAACTGTGAAATACAAGGCACAGATGCCCGAAACTCTCAAAACGCTGGCATATATTGTAATGCGCAAATCCCTGCCAACGGAAATGTCAATCTCTTGGTTTCTAACAGTCGTATCTTTAAACACCTTAACCGCGGAATACATTTAAACAATATAAACAATGCCCGCTTGGTTGGCTGTACCTTAGACTCCAATGGTTCGGATGGCTTCAACAATGATGGTGTAGCCACAATCCTTCGTTCTAACAGTCAGGCTACCTTTGAAGAGTGTGTTTTTAACAATCAAGTAGGTACCGTTTACGCCAATATGCGTCTACAAGGATCTTCAACTGCCACCCTTTTAAATTGCTCCTTACTTAGTTCGCTCCATCAAATAGACAATGATGGCGGAGGCGACGTTAATGCATTTGGGTGTTGGTGGGGCAGCAATGACCCCGCCACAGTAGCCTCTGGCTTTGTCAATACCAATGCGGGCAATGTAGACTATAACCCCTGGCTAGATTCGGCAACCGACATAGACCTTGTAAAAGGAGGCTTTCAAGGGGATTGGTCATTTTTTCACCTAAGCAATGCCGGAAACGACCTCTCCCTAGACGGTCGTATTCAAGAAGCTATTGACTCCCTGGTGGCGGGAGGGGTTTTATTGACCCACAGTGCTACGTATAACGAAAGCCCCATTGTCTGGAAAAACATGTTTTTAAGCAATGATGGCCCCGTTCAAATTGACAGTTTAGAACTCGATACCCCCTCAGGTTTTCTAGTCTTATTAAATGACGTAAGCATTAGTAACCATCTAAATCTACGCAATGGTTATATACAAAATAACACGGCGATCGTATCCGTACTAAATACCGCCCCCAATGCCGTAAGTAGCTCAAATGCCACATCATACGTACAAGGAAGCCTACGGTGGAATGTCTTGCCCTCTCAAGAGTATACCTTTCCGGTGGGAGAAAATGGAAGCCGGGAAAACATGCAAGTCAGGTTGAACAACCAGACGGGCATAGTCTCCCTCACGGCTCGTTATTGGCCCAATGATCCTTCTACTAGCCCCATACTATCGAGCATAGTCCCTTTTGAGGAGAACATGATTTTTTATGGCGTACTGATCACCCAAGGATATTGGGAGCTAAACCCGAACCCAGGAGGGAATGCCAGCAACTATGACCTGTCGCTTTTTCCGAGTTTTCTTTCGGGGGCCGAAGCCGCCATTGTCAAGCGGAGTCTCCCCGCTACCGTCTGGCAGGCCGATGGAAACCCATTGAATGTTGTAGGAGGGTATGGAAGAAGTCAAATCAATGGTTTTTCCAACTTTACTCTAGCCCTGGAATCTATGCCCCTGCCCCTACAAGTGGCCAACTTTCAAGTTTCCTTACAGAATCAAGGCGCCCAGCTAACTTGGCGGGTGTTCAATAATGTAGATATCAACCAAATCCGAATTGAGAGAGCTAAGGCTGATCTCTTATTTAGCCCAATTGCCACGAAGGATATAGAAGTAAGCTATTTGCCCATGTCATATGCATATACAGACCCCGAAGTACTAGGGGCCCCCTCTCCTATTTGGTATTATCGCCTGGCGTACACCGAGCAAAATGGAGAACTGGTTTATTCTCAAGTTATCGCTTTAGCTAGGGAGCATCTAGATGAGCTAAGGGTCTACCCTAATCCGAGTCGTGATTTTATACAAGTCACATCTAGCACTTCCCAAAGCCCCATACGCTGGGAGATATGGAATTCCCAGGGAAAACTCCTCACAAACCTAGAAGCTCCAGACGCACAAGCGCCTATTTCCATACAGCATTTGCCAATCGGAACTTATTTTTTACGCTGGGTGTACCCCGAGGAGGTCATTGTACGTAAATTTCTAAAATATTAATAGAATCCAATCGTTTCCACACATATGAAAGTACTATGGACCGCTTTACTTTGTTGGGGTATGTTTTCCATATCCGAGCCCGAACCTGCCGACAAAAAGATCGTCTGGGTTCGTGATTACGACCAAGCCGTAAAACTTGCCCAGAAAACCGATAAGATGTTACTGCTTAATTTTACCGGTTCCGACTGGTGTGGTTGGTGCAAACGCTTAGATGCTGAGGTTTTTTCTAAGGCAAGCTTTGTTGAATACGCCCAGGAAAATTTCATTTGTGTCAAATTAGATTTCCCCCGATACTTGGTCATTCCCGAAGAAGAAAGAAGACAAAATGAAAAACTGATGATGAAACATCGCATATCCGGGTTTCCTTCCATTTTGGTCTTAGACCCCAAAGAAAAACTGGTCGTCCGGACGGGTTATCGCCGAGGCGGGGCCAATGCCTACGTAGATTTCCTCAAGCAAAACATCAGCACTCCCTAAATCCGATTAGCGGCTTATAGCTTGATTTGAAATGTCTTATCAGCATCTTCATTAAAAAAGTCTAGGATACTATTCTGTCCGGGTAGGATGTGGATTCCGTGAATTCCCAGCTCCCGGGCAGAAATAATATTGCTCTCATTATCGTCTAAGAAGGCGGTTTCTTCGGCTATCAAGCTATTTTCTTCCAAGACCTGTTGGTAAATTTCCGGATCAGGCTTCCTTAAGCCCATGTCGTGCGAATAATATACTTTTTCAAATAGCTCTTCCAAGGCAGGCTGTCCTTCTTCTTCCATTTGTCGTACAATACACTCTATATGTATATTATTGGTATTACTGAGCAAGAACAAACGATAGTCTTCTCGCAAAGCTTGAATTAAGTCAAGCCTCGCTGGGGGGATGTCGAGTAATAAGGCATTCCAAGCCAAATCAATTGCTTCGTCTGTCACGTGATCTCCCAATTTAGCCCGCATCCCCTCTCGGAACTCTTGATCATTTATGCGGCCTACTTCAAAATCAAAAAAGAAATCAGTTTTTAAGACTTCCTGCGCTAAGCTAGCAGATTTTTCAGGAGCTAGCTCCACCAAGGCTTGGACTGTAAGAGGTACGTCGATATTGATGATCACATTGCCGAGATCAAATATGAGGTTTTGGATTGGCTTCATAAGGAAAATGTGGATAATGTTTGTTTAATTACTTACAAAAATGTAAAATTGCAATCGCATTTTAAACGATGAAGCCATAAAAATCGTTAATACAATACATTACCCTCGGGTAAGGGCCTATAGCTCAGTTGGTTAGAGCAACTGACTCATAATCAGTAGGTCCCTGGTTCGAGCCCAGGTGGGCCCACTTCATTATCAAACACTTAGCCATTTTAGCCGCTAGGTGTTTTTTTTTGGGACATACATGGCACATACAAAATCCCTTTTCTTCATTTATACAAATATACTGATTATCAACCAGGTAAGATACCATTCTTGGTTTAGTCTTATTTTCCAAATAGCCTAAGCGATTCTTCCTTAATCTCATCTATTGTACTAACTCGACTATTTTCGGAAAACAAAAACTTTTCCACTTCTTCTCGCTTGAAGTAGATGGATTTACCACCAGGTTTGTAGTGAGGGATATGTTTCCCAGAAGTCAATTTGTATATATAGGACTTACTCCAACCAGTCAAACTTACTAAGTCATTCAAAGTCATTATCTCATTTCTTAGTTGTCTGAGCAGTAAATATTCAATCTTCTTTAGTTGTTCTAAGAGTGGCTCAAATTCTTCCATGATATATAAGTGTTAAGGCTATACTAATTTGTGATATAAATTTCTATCATTGATTTTTTTTGGATGCAAGCAGAGAAAAAGACATTTAAAAACTTTGCCAAAACTCATTAAAATCCTTAAAGCCCCTTTCTCCATAAAAAACAGAGCAATCCGTCGTTTCCGATTGCCCATTCCAATAATTTTCTTTCAGAATCCTGCTCGAGGCTTTCCTGCCGGCCTCATCATAGTCCAAGTATAGATATGCCCAATTATGCATTCGGATATACTCTAACCCTCGATCCACTAAACTGAGAGAGTTAAGGATAAGCACATTCAAACTAGGTCTACTAAGCCCCCGATAGGCTAGCAAACTGAGAAAATCCAAAACCCCCTCGAAGACGCATACATAAACCCGTGGCATCGGCTGACCATTAATCAACGTGACATCCTTTGGGCCAAGTGTCCCCTTGAAATACTTATTCCTAACTTCATATCCACCCGAACCATTTTTAAAGCCTAATGCAAAGTAATCTTTCCCATTGACTCGGTAATATATTTCATTTAAATACAAGCTGGCCAGTTCCAATGGTATTCTTCGGAACTGCAAATAATCCATCAAGGCCTTATTGGTGACTTGTGATTTAACTTTTAGGATCTGGGGGCTTTCGGATTCCCTGATACACTCATAAGTATCTGCACAATGAAAAGAAAAAGATTGACTTTGCTCAAGTAGTATTTGAACCGCTTGCAGAAAGGACTTATTTTCCAACCTTTTTACCAACTCAATAACATCCCCATTTTCACGGGTACCAAAGTCAAACCAGTGGTTTAACTTTTTGTCAACCTTAAAGCTTGGTGTCCGGTCAAGCCGTAAGGGAGAGCTCATCAACACATAAGCTGGGTAGTGACGTCCCGCCTTAAATCCTTTACTTGCCAAATATCCTAAGATGGATACCCTCTTCGCATTTTCAACTTCTTTTTTGGAATACTTTTCTTCTTTCATTGTTACTCCCAATTATACTATATCAAGATTCCCCCAAGCCCAAAAAACAAATCCTCACGAGGAAGCTAAAAAACTTTGTAACATTGTAACACTTGCTAAATGCTTTATAATCAAGCTCTCCCAACGTTACAAACTTTTAGGGTTTGTAACATTGTAACGGGCAACTAAACATAATTTGTAACACTTTGTAACATGTTGTAACGTTGTAAGTTTCTATATTCTAATTACTTAAGTATATATGTTACAATGTTACAAACTAAATCAAGTTGCTGACAGGATCAAATGGGGAGCTCATCTTTTGGACGTGATCCCATTGCACTATCCTGAGATTCATCCTCTAAAAAGTCTGCCCGTTTAAACTGGTAAGGCCGCCCTGTTTTAAGTGGTTTATGAAGCCCAATATCCAGCTCATCCCCCATCTCCTGAAACTTCTCCAAATTGTAACAGACATACCTTTTAATTTTTGGAGAAGGTAGCAGTCCCATTGCCTTGAAATAATCAATGATCTTCATGCGGTCAATATGGAGGCAATCTTTACGCACCTGATCCTGGATATCCTTGGGCGAAAACTCCAAGACATCCTCCCTAAAAGCCATGAAACATTCTCGGATAAATTCATCCAAGAAGCGTTGCCATTTGGGCTTGGTATGTTTCATTACTTCCATTTTGGCTTGAGTATGGTATACCTCAGGAGCAAACCAGAGCCTAGACTTTTTAGGGTGTATTATTTCCCTTTCCTGAATGAAATATAAAAAAGCCGGAATTTCCTGGGAAAGCCCATCCAGAATATCGGGATCCTCTACTTTAATCTTCGGAATTTTACGCACAAAATAGCGAGTATCCTCACCTTCAATGTAAATGAAATCCTTTTCCTCATTTGAGTTAATAAAGAGCTTGCCATAATAATCTACCTCCTTTTTATCAATACCTTTAAAGTTGATAAACGTACTTGTAGAGGTTGTAATAAACTTGATCTTCTCCGAGATTTTTCGCCGGTCCTCCCGAAGATTGGCCTCCTCAATTGCTACAATTAATTTTGTAGCATAATGCGAATTAAACTGTCCCTCAATATCTTGATTTTGAATGATCGCGCAATTACTCTGAAAAATCATCCGGAGCCACTCAATGAAGGTAGACTTGCCCGTTTTCTGTTCTTTGCTCACCAAGCAATGGATGGGTAAGCGTTCCTTCGGGAAACGCCACAAAATACTGATATAGTCCAAGCCAAAATCTAGACTTTTCCCATAGACATGGCTTAGGAAAGCCATAGTCTTATCAATACTCCCCTTTCGGACTTCGTGGCCAGGTTTCTGGTAAATATTAAAAGCCTTATAATGGATTTTCTGGTAGGTATCCGTATTATCTGGCACATTGCAAAACTGGTCAAACCGGGGTACCTCCCGATGGGGCTTCGGATTGTCCCGGCTAGCATAATCATCCGTTATGGTATCCTTGCCCCACTTCTCTAATATTTCATAGGCAAAGCCCCGGGAATCCCTTCGCGTTATACGCTTGAAATAATTTACTCCAACCCGGACATATGTATCTTTAATATAATCTTTATTCTTGCTCATAATTTTTGAAAATTTAATTAGGGCCATAAGTCCTAAGGAAGAGCTTTTTGGAAAGCGTATATAAAGCAGATTTGCAGGGGCTTGCCCGCGCATACAGATAGCTGTGGGACATTCACAAGCGTGATGCGCGGGCCGGGCTCTCGCTACTCGCTGCCTTTCCCTACAAAGCCAACACGAGCTCAAACATGCCGCTCCATCCCTAAGCCATGATAAACAAACATAAACCCCATTTCAACCCCTAAATGGATTACAGGGGCTTGTTTGGTACCAAAACCAATTAGAAAAGTAAAAAAATGAATGACTAAAATTGCTTCCAAGGACCTAATCAACAAATAGGCAGCAATTTGCTACCTATTTTGCGATTTAAAACGGCGAACCGAACTTTCTGAGCATCCCAGTAATTCAGCAATTTTCTTAGTAGGATGCCCTTCTTTCACATAAAAGGCCATTTTACGGTAATCAATACTAGGTCCCCGCTTAGCAATGGACTTGCTTTTGGATTGAGAGTAGGTGTACCCAATAGCCACGGACTTTGGTTTAGAGAATGGGGCAACTTGGCCGCCCTGAGCTGGAATTGGAAAATCCTGCGCGCCCTTCATATCATCAAGGGATTGTTCCCTCAGATATTGTTGGAACCAAATGGGTGGATTGGCTGATATTTGGTCCTTGCCTTTACTGTTCATAAGTAAAGACACGATTTCACCCAAGCCAAAAATCAACCAGTTAGTCAACAATAGTTTCACCTTTACTGCCTCAGAGCTATCGGCCAAGCTGGCAAAAATTTCCGTAATACTAATGTGGTTGTAATAAGCAATAACCAAGGCCACCGCCGTAACCAAAATACTTTTGGCCCATTCCCCCCGCTTTCGAAAATAAGATGTAGCCAAGGCCAAGAGGACTTCTACACCCATTAGGCCAAAGACCAAAGTTCGGGCAAAGCGTAACCTTTCCGGTTCCTTGATAAAGGTAGCTTGTTCATAAATAAATTGGGTAAATGTGTTGAAAAGGGCAAAAATCATAAAGCCCATCCCAATAAGCAGAAAAACCTCTAAGTGTTGAAAGACAAAGCCAAAAATGCTATCTTCATCCCGAATCCTAGATCGGTTCTGGGGGTTTTCTTCCCAGGAATGTTTATTTTTGATGGAAGTTTCGGAAACTAGGCCCCCTTGGGTACCTAGATCCCGCCAAGGAAATAAAAAACTAAGCTTCATATTGTTCGTGAAGTTTGACCAAGCCCTCTTCAGCTTGCCGGCGTGAGGGCTTTGGTTATTAATAAGAATAAGTTAAAAATTTGTAATTTTGTTGAATATAGTTCAACCTAACTCGTTTAAAATCAAATTTAGAGAATGTCATTGGAAAAATAAAGTTATTTTATTCATTCTCGTTCAATTATTATAAAAACACTGCCAATAATGTCCGATGGTATTGAACAAACCCATTTATTGACCAAGATTCGGGAAAAGATAAAAAGAGTCCGTAAAGAAAAAGGAATCAGCCAAGAAAAGATGGCCGAAATTTTAGGAATGAGTAAATCCAACTATGCTTATATGGAGCAAGGTAAGATTCCCTTCCCCTTGAACCGTTTTCTCACCATTATTGACAAATTGGAACTCACCAATCCTTTCTTAGAAGAAGCAACTTCCGAACAGCCCCAGATAGTGATCAATCCAAATAGCTTGGCTAATTACTTTACCCAAATGTTACAAGCCACCGGGCAAAACACTGAAGACATAAAACAAATCAAAAAAAACCAAGCCCAAATGCTAGAACTACTACAAAAACTCATCGATCAACAAAACAAAAGCTAAGCCTTACCTTAACTCCCCATATTATTTGCTATTTCCTTAGCTTCAATTTTCTCCATACCCCTAGAAAGTGCTTCCAAGGCAACAGCACTCATCGAGGCACCAGATTGCTCGTTCATCCTCCGCGTATGGGAAATGGCCATAATCCGTTTTTTCAAGGCCTTTGGTATTTTAATACCAAGAAAAGCCAACTCTTCTTTTGATACCATAAGTAAATTTAATCTTTAAATTTTGCACATTCTAATATAACTAAACTACCTATATATATGCAAAATTAAACCATTTAAATTGGGATAAATTTTATCTATGTACCAATACCTGCACTAAATATGTACAATATATATTAGTATATTTGCAAATATTTGCATATCTTATCCAATCTTTCAGTCAAATTAGGATCATTAATTTCACAATGGATTTAGCTCAGATGATCAAGCAAATACGCGAAGGCAAAAGTTTAAGACAAGCCGATATCGCCGAAGAGTTAGGCATGGATACCTCTAATTACAGTCGACTTGAGAAAAGGGGGGTAAAGTTGACCCTTGAGCAAGTCACGCAAATTGCCCGCGCAATGGATGTTCCCGTAGAAGAGTTGCTCCTAGGCCATAATTTTTCTAATCCCCAAAAAGAGGTCAAAGATTTGAAAATAAGGATAGCCGAATTAAAGGCCCACAACGAAATTTGTGTACAAGAACTACAAATGCAAAAGGAGTCTCATCAAGAAGAGAAAGTCCAATTGCAGGAAAATATCGAGCTTCTAAGAGGTTTAATCAAAAACTTTGAAACCATTTTAGAAGGGGAACGGAAATTAAAATATGAGCAGATGAGAATCTTAGCAGACCGCTTAAAACAAGCAAGTCCCGAAGCTATAGAAACCATCACCGAAAACTATATAAAGGGATTAAAAGGATAACCCTAGAATTGGATTCTCCTATAATAAGTGTATAAATAACTTACCCTATCGATACGAAAAAAAACTCACTTGAACGTTTAGCATTAAACGTAGAATAATACAATTTACTATATACACATTTCTTACATACTCCCCAGCTCAGTAAAGCAATTTTTCTCAGTAGTCTTAAGTGTCTTTTTAAGAGCGAGCGGAACTAGGGCAGCACTGCGTTTGCCCTAGTTTCCGCTCGCCCTCCGGGGGTTTTGGGAAGGAAATTTATAAACCGTTTATATCCTGTTAGTAAGCTATTGAAAACCAGAAGGCATTTTTATAAGAACCCTTATATCCAAGGAAAAACCCACCACTTTTGCCGTCAACCAAGGCTCCGGAAAGAAGCTCTGGGAACTCGCCAAAAAGTACAATACCTCAGCCAAGGACTTTGCCCAAAAAATGATTTTGTATTTCTACCGCACCGGCCACGATCCGGAGGACCTGAAAGTAGAGGGCAGCACCGAAGCCATCAAGAAACTGGACAAGCGTTTGATCTCTTTTATCCGCACCCAAGAGAAGGAAAAGCTTGCCCCCATGCTGGAAGAAATCGGCCTGGCCAATAAGCAACTCCATGCCTTTATGGAGCAGGCCCCCTCCAAAGACCAGCTCCGCCAGATTGTGGAAAACCAGAAAAAGCTGAAAAGCATGTTTGAGGAAATCATGAGCAAAAGATAAAGCCATGCCCTTTCTCAATATCACCACTTCTGATAAAGGCGACAACAAGGGCTCCTGCCGGGCTTTTGTTTACTACTTGGAAAAAGAAAACTACTTGGACAAAGCCCAAACCCAGCTCAAACCTGTTGAAGAACGGGAGTTTTTCTTTTCTCATACCGAAGACCAGGTACCGTCCCATCGCGTCATTGCCCATATGGATAGCAACAAAAAGAAGCTAGGGGCCAAGGGTGATAAATTCTTCCTCGTCAATATCAGTCCCAGCCAGGATGAACTGAAGCACATCGGAAATGATCCGGAAAAGCTGAAAGCCTATGCCCAGGAAGTGATGGATATTTATGCGGAGAATTTCAACAAGGGGCTCCAAAGTAAAGACCTGGTTTGGTACGCCAAGCTCGAGCAGCATCGGGAGTACAAGCATACGGATAGGGAAGTCCAGCTCGGGCAAAAGAAAAAAGGCGAACTCAAAGAAGGCCCTCAAATGCACGTCCAGGTCATCGTCAGCCGGAAGTGTGCCCAAAACAAAATCAAACTAAGCCTCCTCAACCATTCCCGCAAGCTGGATGGTAACCGTCCCATCAAAGGCAATACTGGC